>CAWGMP010000016.1:0-132195 GCA_963823755.1 uncultured Actinomycetota bacterium | reverse complement strand
CGTGCCACCATCCGGGAAGCGACTCACCAGCAGGGAAGTCGCCGCATTGCTGGGTGTGACACCGAGAGCGGTGACGAAAGCCATCACCGAAGGCCGGTTATCGGCCGAGCGGTCTGGCTCGCGGTGGCTGATCGACGCCGCCAGCGTCACGCTCTACCACGTAGGGTGACCAGGGAGGTTACACGGTGACATCGGGACTGATAGGTTTCCGGCCGACTACCGAGACGCAGCGCGCGATGCGAGTGCGCCAGACATTCGACAAGACGTGCGCGGACATCCGGGCCGACCCTGACCTCAGTGAGTTCGGTAAAATGAAAGCGATGGCCGCTGCGTGGCTTCAATGCCGGGCGACCCTCGATGAGATCAAAGCGACCGAGACCGACGCTATCGCCGCCCGCCGCGCCCAACTCGAAGGTGAGCTGTTCGGGATCGGCTCAGGCAACCCCATGGCCGCCGCCGACTATCGGGACGCACAGGACCGGGCTGAGCAGTCCACGCAACCGAAGGATGCGTTCAAATTACTTGACCGCACCACCCGGACCCACGACGAAACCTTAGCTAAGGCCGTGGCCGCGCACGCCGTCGAACAAGGATGGTCTGACGTATTAGACCAGTACGCGGCCACCCGCCCAGCCGCACGGGACGCGCTCGCCGAACTCCGCCGAATCGACACCGAAAAAACAGCGGCACTTCGATACTCGGCCGCGGCGCTATCTACAATCCCACCAAACCTCCCGACTTAGCGCGGTACAGCGACTCGATGATCAGAACACTGGCAACACAAAACGACGACCCCGCCGCCACCGCCGGCGTCACCAACAGGGCGGCCAGTAACTCTTTCGATGTCAAGTTCCGATCCTCGGGTAACTGAACCGTGCCCCGAATTGATCACGCCGGATACCTACTCCCCGGTGACAACCGGGTCATCGACCAGGCCGGCTGGCAATGCACGGCCTCCAACCCCGACGAACTCGGAGGCCGATGCCGTTACATCGCAACACACGTCCACCGCCATCGCAACGGTGACCAGATGCGCATCACCGCGTACTGCAAGCACCACTACGACACAGCCGGAACCGAAGCGGTGTAGCTATTCAGCTGGTGTCGTTGTGGCTGGTGGGCTGGTGTGATGTGATCTCCGGCGTGTCGTGTTGATCTTCTGCTGGGGTCGGGTAAGGGTGTCGTCGTGCTCGACCTCGCGCCGGATGGGCAGCTCGCTGTGGAGAACGCTGTGTTGCGTGCGGAGAACGTCGAGTTGCGGACCGACAACGTCGCATTGCGTGCTGGGCACGAGGAGTTGACGCACGTGGTGGCGGCGCTGACGGAGCGGGTGGCGGAATTGGAGCGGCAGTTGGCTTCCGATTCGTCGAACTCCTCCCGGCCGCCGTCATCGGATGCGCCGTGGTCGAAGAAGCCGGCGAGGAAGCGCTCGTCGCGGAGTATGTCGGGGCGCAAGCCCGGCAAGCAGCCGGGCTCCTCGTCGTCGTCGCGGAGCCTGCTCGACGACGCCGACGACACGCTGGAGATCCAGCCGGACCGTTGCCGGCGTTGTGATGCCTCGCTTGCGGGGGCCCAGGAGTGCGGGCGTCAGCGGCGCCAGGTGATCGATGTGCGGCCGCCACCGCCGCCGAAGGTCACCGAGTACCAGCGGATCTCGAGGGTGTGCCGGTGTTGTGGGGCGGTCACCACCCCGGGCTGGGACGACGAGGCGGTGCCCATTGAGCACGCCGACACCGTGGCCGCGCCGGGCTCGCCGGTGCGGATCGGCCCGGAGACGGTGGCTCGCGCCGCGTTGCTCACCTGCGCGCACTACCTGCCCATCGGGCGCGCCCGCGACCTGCTGGAAGCGTTGACCGCGATCGATATCTCCACCGGGTTCCTCGCCGGGATCCGCGGTCGCGCGGCGCGGCGGTTGGAGAAGAAGTTCCTCGGCCACATGCAAAACCTGTTGGTCGGTGCGCCGGTGCTGCACGCCGACGAGACACCCGGCCGCGCCGCCGGTGCCCTGTCCTATGTGCACGTGGCGTGTACCGAATACCTCACCCTCATGCACGTCGGCGACCGCTCCGGCGCCACCATCGACGCCGGCGGCGTCCTCGCAGAATTCACCGGGGTGCTGGTGCGGGAGGGCTACGCCGGCTACCAGCACCTCCAAGCGGTGCACGCTTGGTGTGGAGCGCACCTACTCCGGGACCTGCGCTCGATCTCCGACGCCGACCCTAAGGGCCAGCTCTGGGCCACCGCGATGGCCACCACGCTGCTCGACGCCAACCGTGCCGCACACCAGGCCCGCGAACGCGGAGCCGACCGCCTCGACGAGGCGACGCTCAACCAGATCCGCAACCACTACCTGGGCGCACTCGCCCGAGGCGACACCGACAACCAGGGCGAACACACCACACTCGCGAACAAGGCACGCACCCTCATCACGCGGTTCCGACGATTCGAGGACATGATCCTGCGCTTCGCAACAGATCTCTCAGTGCCCTTCACCAACAACGAAGCAGAAAGATCATGTAGGCTCGTCAAGGTCCAGCAACGCACCTCCGGCGGCGCCTGGCGCACCCTGCAAGGCCTCACCGACTTCGCCATCGTCGGATCCTACCTTGACACCGCCACCAAATGGGGACTCGACAAACTCGACGCCCTCCACCAACTCTTCACCACCGGCGCCTGGCTACCCCCAGCACTCACACCAGCTGAATAGCTACGAAGCGGTGGCCCGAAAATGAGAATCAGCACGTGGCTCGAATGGTCTGCGGTAATGCCAGATACAATGGGCATGGCCAGCACAGCACGATCGGTCAGCTGCTGCACATGCCAACCGAAGCACCCCCCGGTAAACCCCCTTGACCCCCCTCGGCGCCACCGGGAAATACTTGGGGCTGACCCCCGGTGCAAGCTGAATTCCTCGAACTTTCGGTCCTCCCGGGGGTCTCCACGCAGGTCAACGCCCGAATGGGGGTTTAGCAGGTGGCTCAGAGGGCAGCTCCCAGGGGCGTAGGTCCAGCCGGTAGGGCAGCGTGGGCCTCGGTCGTGGCTGCTTTCGACTTGGAGGCTCACGAATTCGTGGTGCTGGAACAGGTCGCGCTGGTCGCCGATCACCTTAAGGCGTTGGATAAGATCGTGGCTCGTGATGGTGTCCTCCTCGGTGACCGGGTACACCCAGCGGTGATCGAGGCACGCCTTCAAAGGCTGGCGCTGGGGCGACTGCTAGCAACGCTGAGACTGCCCGACCGGATGGACAACAGGCCACAGCGCCGTGGCGGGTTCCGCACCGGGTACCAGCTCCACGAGGTGCTAGGCGATGGCTAGGCGGCGTGTCATCGAGCTGCCACCGGGTGTGGAGCCGTTCAACCGGACCGTCCAGCAATGGCAGGATCTCTCAGCACCGGAATGGGTCATCGATGCGGGCGCCGCAACTGAGAAATACGTTCTGGGGGCGCGGAATGGTTACGGTCGGGGGGCGAGCCTGAGCGATGAAACGATCCGGCGATACTACGTCGAGATGGCGTGGTTAAAGCGGTGCGTCAGGCCGCAATTTCTCGTCAATTCCGGTGCGCTCAACGACGCTGAGATGCAGCTGCTGACAATCAGACGGTCGGCTCGCTGGGGGCGGCCCGGCCGCTGTTGGATGCCGATGCTGCATTCGGAGGCGGATTGCCCCCCGTGGCTGGACTGCTGCCGTTCAGAAGTTACTCACGCTACGCCATCCCCACGAGGCCAGCGCACCGTGGGCTCTTGACCGCGGTCGTGAATGCAGCGAACCCCACTGCGGGGAAGGTCAACACTTTGCGGCGTACTCCGCGGTGCTATTCCGCACACCCGAACGGCTACCAGGCAGGCGCTTGGCCACCTCAACGCAGTCCGGGCTGCGCTCCTACTTTAGTTTGTTTGGCGAGCTGCGCCATGAAAGCCAGGCTCTTGGTCGGATCAAGAGCCTGGCTGCGCAGCTCGTTGAACAGCGAATCCAGCCGGGCCACCGTTAATGGAGTATCGGTGAGCTGGTTTCCGCTGGCCGTCTCCAGGTACACAAAGTCACCTACCACCGGATCCCGGAAAATCAGGTGCGTGAACGAACCGAACATGCCAGCGTGCATCCTGGCATCAAGATCCAGAATATGGATCTCGACGTTCCCCTGGCCCGCGACCTCAATCAAGTGGGCGAGCTGAGCAGACCCCACGTCGGGTTCCCGTGCGCAGCGAAGTAGCGCCTCCTCGGCGATCACCGCGGTCAGTTGCACCGGGTCCGGCGCATCCTTGGACGGACGCAAGCGTTCCTGTCGCTTCAAGTGTGCCCGCACCTGCTGATCGATGACAGTGGCCTCAACTTTTTCCAGCTGGAAAAGTCGGCGCATGTAGGGCTCGACCTGCAACATGCCGGGGATGATCAGGTTCTGGAAGGTGCAGATCTTGGTCGCGGCGCGTTCCAGTTCGAGGTAGGTGACCATCTGCTCCGGGAGTCCGAAGCTGGCAAAATCCCCTGGCTTGCTGGCGTAGTCGTGTAATTCCAGCAGCTCGGCGAGGACAGCCTCGGTGGATCCCAGGCCCCGTTCGGCAAGGACCCGTCCGTAGAGCCATCCGAGCACCTTGAGTTCCAGTTTGGGGATCAGCCGCTCGCCGGTCTCGAAGAAGCGGATCGAGGCCTCGCTGGCCTTCTCGATCTCGTCCACCGCAACCTGGCGGGTGATCCCCGCGGCCTCGCGGAGCTACTCCAGTCGCTTGCCGAGTCTGATCCGCCCGAATGAGTGTCCTGGCACATACATAGCGTAGTACCGCGTACCCCGGCACCCCTTCACGTGGGGACCGTTTAGCCGTCCCTTGTGGGGTTTGTCGCAGTCCCCTGTTCGACTGTTGGACTTCTCCTGTTTACCTTCGGGGCGCAGCGTTCCCTGTTGTTACCCCAGACCTCGGTGACGTGATTGCATCCGCGAGCAGCGCGGACGCCAGACGAACGAGCCGAGGTCTTTTCGCGTGGATGACTGAATCGGACGCAGACAGCCCCGGACAGCGGGGCGTGCGCTTTTTATCTGCGCTATTCCCTCCCCCCTGGCGCGCCGCGCCGGGCGGGAACCGCACCACCCAATTGTGTTCCAGGAAAAGAAGGGCGTCATGCGACGTATCCACACCACCATCCAGGCCCTGATCGGGGCCACCGTGATCGCCGGCGGCCTAGCCACCCTCACCCCCGCGGCACAAGCCGACACCCCCGTGGCGTGCAGCCAGGACGCTCTCGTCGCGGCAGTCACCCTCGCCAACACCACCTCAGCAGCGGACACCCTCGTGCTGGCGTCGGGCTGCACTTACAACATGACCTCCAGCCACGGCAGCCTCCTCGACGGCCCCGATGCGCTGCCGCCCATCACCACCCCGATCGAAATGATCGGCCCCGCGACCATCACCCGCGCCTCGGGGTCCTTCCGGATCATCGAGGTCAGCACGACCGGCAGCCTCACCCTGACCACCGGAGTCAACCTCACCAACGGCAGCGCCACCGGTGACGGTGGCGCCATCTTGAACCACGGCGCGGTGACCCTCACCAACAGCAGCCTCAGTGGCAACACCGCCACCGGCAACGGCGGTGGCCTGGCCAACCCCGATACCCCTTCGGGCACCGCGCCCGCCGCGACGTTCACCCGCAGTCCGGTATCCAACAACACCGCCACGCTCAACGGCGGTGGTATCTACAACGGCGTCCGGGGCACGTTGACGACCACCGGCGTCTCCGGCAGCCCGCTGATCATCACCCACAACACCGTCACTGGCCCACTACTGGGGCTATTGGGTGGGCATGGTGGCGGTATCGCCGCGGTCAACTCCACCGCAACCACCCTCACCCAGACCGCCGTGACCGTGAACCAGGCGGGTGGGCTCCTGGGCACCGCCGGCGGCGTTTACCGCCAAGGCGGCACCATGACCACCACCAACTCACCCATCACCGCCAACACCCCCAACAGCTGTGTCGGCAGCGCCCCGGCGGTACCCAACTGCACCGGCTAACCCATCTCAGCACCTGCTGAGAGCCATGCAGAAAACGACGAACGGCCCGGCCCCTCTTACGAAGAGGCCGGGCCATTCGTCACCCGAAAAGCGGATCACCCCGGCCCCGGTAGTTACCGCGATCCAGCGCACCTGCCAAGACCGGCTGCACGTGCACCCATCCCAGGCCGTGAGCGGGGTGTGCGGAGACCGCTAACCGAACAATCATGAAGGCACGCCCCGATACGATCGCCCCAGGTGATCTTTGGTTACAGATGGTGATTTTTTGGTGACAGCTAGGTAGCTGGACCGTCTCGGCACTAGGTAGTCACGCCCGAGAGCCTACGTAGCGATCCCCTGATCGATCCTGCTCCGACCGCGCATGTGCTGGTCAGCTACCGCCTGCGAGGGGATCGGCCATCTCCGGCACTCCCTGCGCCGGGGGCAGCATCCAGCCCGTGAGCGCCTCTGAACGGGTCTCCTACCAGCAGCAACGTGGCTCTGGTGGGATCATAAGACAAGCCTTGCCAAAACGTTCGACCTCAGTACTCGATCTCTGAACTATCCGTAACTGCTCGACCCTGCCCAGGCCGCCGGAAATCGGCTTCACAGCATCAGTAATGGTATCCAAAATTTAGGGGACGGATACAGGGTCTCAGACGGTCTTCTCCTGGCATGGTAAAAGCCAAGTCGACAATTGTGTCGATGAGGTGTTCTGTTCCAGGCCCAATGGGGGCCTCGATGAGGAGGATTGGGATGTCTGACGCATTGAGCTTTGCTGAGATCGACGGTCAGCACGTGGAGCTGCTGCCTGCCCGCACCGTCTTGTCCCTGTTCAGCGCCGGCGGCTGCGGCTGCGGTGGCCACGGCGGAGGCGGGGGCGATGGTGGGACGGGTGGTAACGGTGGCAGCGCCCAGGGCGGCCTTGGCATCAATCTTCTCAGCGGCATCGGCATCCTGGGTACCGGGGTCGCCAGTGCCGGTGACGCCGCCGGCGGCAACGGTGGCAGCGCCAACGGCGGCCGTGGCTAAGCCAACCGGCTGAACCGAACTCTTGATCACATACTGGTGCCGTTGACTGGGGGAACGGCACCAGGATGGTCGGCGGCGCTGAAGCAGCCTAACTGAGTTGAGCAGTGCCGCCGCGCAATCACATGATGTGCAATACCACCCGGATGGCAGCACCTCACCATTGTGCGCCCACCTCGTATGTTTCGTGTGTAAGGAGTACCTGTCATGACCGTGAAAACCGTTCATCGAAGCCTGCTGATCACCGCCGTCGCCGGGGGACTCATGCTGGCTAGCCAGCCACTGGCCAGCGCGGCGATACAACCCGCAACCATCCCCACTCCCACCAGCATCACCAAAACCGCTCCCGCCGTCCCCGTTCCCGTCGCCGGCGGTACTGCCGACTCCGTTGTGGGCATCGGAGGCGGCGCTGTCCGCGGCATCCTCCCCGTCGCCGGCCTCCCCGGCCTCCCCTAAGCGCCAGCAGGGGAAGCGGGCTCTAGGTTCTAGAGGTTCTGTCTGCACCGCGCGAGCAGCGACTGCGCGGGCGGCCCTGCACGAGCGCGCTGGGCGGATGTCGGTCTGCTGCCGGTGGTGACCGATCTGGACGCCTCGGCCCTGAACGGCACGCGACCGCGCGGCACCCCATCCTGCGGAGACCGGAGCACACGATCCGGTCTCCGCAGGGTCGGCAGCTCCATCGTGGCCGCATCGTGGACACCGCTCTCGGAACCAGCCGCCCGCCGGGAGCATCTAGCTATGTCGCTGGAACCGACCGGCCGCCGGGAGCCCGGGGAGTGCTCGGGGCGCACTCCGCTCAACCGGCGGCCGGCCGGAGTTCTACCGAGGCACCGTGACGCCCCCGGAGTCCTCAACGACGGGGCGCTGCGCCCTGACACTGTCGACCAGCGCCACCAACCGATCTCGCAGCTGCCGGTCAGTGATCGCGGGCGCATCGTCGGCCAACATGACCACCGCCCGCAGCACCGACCGTGTCACGCCGAGCTGCTCAACGGTCGCGGCAAGGCGGTCAAAATAAGCGGCCCGCTGCCCGTGGTTGACCGGCGAGATCGCCCAGAACATTCCGCAGGTGCTGCACTTCCACGCGGTTACCCGGAGTGTGGAGCTGGTCTGCTCGACACCCTCGATCCGGTCGCACCCGGGGGCAGCTCGTCAACCGCACACTCAGAGCCTGTTGGCAAATAGTGTTGGTGGTGTTCACTCGGGGTGACAGCTGATGGCGATTTGGTCACGGTGGCGTGTCGTGCCGGGCGTGAGAGGGGGCTCCTGGTATTGGAGGAGTAACCAGCCACAGCCAGCAAGCCGCTTCCTTCTCGATGGGGCGGACTCCGCGCCGTAACATCGGCACCTGAAGGACAAGATCATCAAGCCGCGTGACCATTTGCCAACAGGCTCTAAGGGTGTCCTGCCGAGCAGGTCCAGCTCGATCGTCTTGGCACGATCTTCGACGACGCGGGCCAGTTCGGCTCGGCCCCTCTCGCCCAGCGCACCCGCGTAGTCGCGCAGTTCGAAGTCTGGCCAGCCCGGCCCGTCGAGCCGCACCTTCTCCAGCCACGCCGCCAGCCGCTTCGGATCGGGTGGCGTCGCTGCGCAGGCACGCGCGTGCACGGCCATCAGCGCATGGAGGTCATCGCCCACGATGCCGGACGAATCGTCCACGTACATCAGCGCCGTCGTCACAAGGTCGACCGCGCGCTGCGCGAGAGCTGGCACAGACGCAGGCTCGCTGTCGATCAGCGCCTCGCACGCGGCAGCGACCTCCCTCGCCAACTGGGAATACTCACCCCGCCCGCGATACGGATGCGCCCGACGATCGCGCCGCAGCCCGTCGATCAACCGACGTACCCGCTCCACCGCCACGCCCGCCACGAGCGCCATTCAAACACCGACACATCGATCGACCTTGGCATGGCTATCCTCACACCGCGATGGCGACACGGGTGGAGGACCAATGCCTGTCCCGCTCGAAAATAGGATTGGTGGGCTTGGCCAGGGGCTTCCGGGTGTCGATCAAGGCTTTGAGATCATCACTGGGTGCTCTTGTTCCCGCTGTACCAGCTGACGCGTGCCCTGCTTGGTGCTTTGATCGTTCTCTGCCGTCGCGAGACGTCCAAGGATGCGGAGCTGCTGGTGTTGCGGCATGAGAACGCGGTCCTGCGCCGGCAGATCAGCCGCGTGCGCTACACGGCCGCGGACCGCATCTGGTTGGCCGCCGTGGCGCGCGTAATCCCCCGTCACCGCTGGAGGGAGATCTTCACGGTCACTCCTGCCACCGTGCTCGCCTGGCATCGCCGCCTGGTAACCCGCACATGGGATTACCGCGACCGACGCCGGCCGGGCCCTCGACCGACCCCGGCGCCGATCAAGACCCTCATCCTGCGTATGGCCCAGGACAACCCCGGCTGGGGGCATCGGCGCATCCAGGGTGAGCTGGTCAGGCTCGGTCACCGGATCGGTGCCTCCACGGTGTGGGAGATCCTTACCGCTGCGGGCATCGATCCGGCCCCGCGCCGATCCGGCCCGACCTGGCGACAGTTCCTCACTGCCCAAGCCAAGGGCATCATCGCCTGCGACTTCTTCACCGTCGACACCATCACGCTGCACCGGCTCTCCGTGCTGATCTTTATCGAGCACGGCACCCGGCGACGACACGTGGCCGGCGTGATCGCCAATCCCACCGGGGCATGGGTCACCCAAGCCGCCCGGAACCTGGCTTACGACCTGGGGGCGCGGCTCGAGGAGCCGCGCTTTCTGATAAGGGATCGCGACACCAAGTTCACCGCCGCGTTCGACGCCGTATTCGCCGCCGACGACATACACATCATCACCAGCCCAGTGCAAGCCCCGCGGGCCAACGCGATCTGCGAGAGATTAATCGGCACCCTGCGCCGCGAGCTGCTCGACCGGCTCCTGGTCTGCAACCAAACCCATCTAATGAAGATCCTCGACGAGTACCAGCGCCACTACAACCGCCACCGCCCGCACCAATCACGCGGACAACACCCACCCGATGTCCAGGCCAATCCTCCACCCATCGCGGGCCTCGCCAACCACCCCGTCCGCCGCACACCCCTCCTCAGCAGCCTGATCAACGAGTACCAGCACGCCGCCTGAACCCCGAAAAATCCCAGGCTACAACGCGAAACCCTATTTTCGAGCGGGACAGTGTTCGCCCCGCTGCTGATCATGCTCGGGCTGTCCGGGAAACGGCGTACCGACCGGCTGACGGTGGACCTGGCTGAGCTGTCCAGCCAGATGAGCTTCGCCCGGGCCGCGGGGTTGTCTCGTGAGCTGGCCGGGACCACCGCCACGCCCCGGGCAGGCGCACAACTCCCTGGCCGACACCGCCGCGCTGCTGACCGGCACCGAGGGCACGCTCGGGCCCGGGCATCCGGTCCCGGACATCGTGCAGCTGGATGGCATCGGCGCCCGCGCCGGGACGAACAAGAACGGGATGGGCGTGCATCTGGCTCTGGGCATCACCGGCCGCTCCGGGCCGGCCGGGCGGTGCCGGGCGCATACCCACCTGCTGGGGCTGACCGTCGGTGCGGACTGGCCGGCGATGGCCGCGCAGCTGGCCGGGCTGCCCGCCCCAACACTGGTCGTGCTCGACGGCGAGACCGAGCTGACCACCCTGACCCAGCAGCTGTGGCCCACCACCCCGATCCAGCGCTGCTGGTGGCACCTGCCCCACGGGTTGCGCAAAGCGTTCTACTCCGACGACGCCCACAACCGCCATGTCAACCCGCACTGGGCCCGGCACATGTCTGATCAGCTCGGTAAGCTGCTCCGCGACACCATCCGCCACGAGCAGACCACCGACGAAGCCCTGGCCAACTGGGACGCCTTCACCGAGGCCATCCCCGACAAGCTCACCACGAATATACCCAGGTCGCATGAGCTGGATGACCGGTTCGGCACCCACAGGTTAGCTGTCCGGTTCTGTTGATGTTGGTCGAGATCTTGGCGGGTGTTCTGTGTGCGGAAGATCGTTAACTTGGATGATCCACGGTCTGCCGTATCGAGGACGGGTGACTTCAGCCACCGTCTTAAGATCATCAACGGTTCCGGTTTTGAGGGTGAACCGGCACAGATCTAGCCACTCCCGATCCGTGGACGCACGCGCCCGAGCAACGGCACCAACAGCAAGCGGAATCCCACTGGCAAGAACAAGAGCAACCGCGACAACAACCAAGATCACATAAGTCGACACAGACACACCCCACAAGCCCTGCCTGTGCCGAGCCCCACAGACTTCGTGGTCGTGTGTGCCGCGCGAGCGACGCCGAGATCGAGACTTAATATGGCCCTGTTCGTGGCGCGATGAGTTTGGACGCGGCCTTCGTTACTGGACTCGGTGTCAGCACGAAGCGGTCGTAGCTCGTTCTCGATCATCATGGTATGCCGTGTGTCAAGTTGATCTCGCGACGGTTCAAACCACCATCATGGTCGACTCGTCGTCGACGACGGGTACCCTCAACGCCGATCAGGCGAGAGGCGGACGCACGTGGAGCAAGTCTTCATCTCCTGGAGTGGCGAGCCGAGTCGGTCGATCGCTCGTGCACTGGGTAACTGGCTACGCGGCGTCGCGCAGCATGTCCGAACCTGGGTGTCGGATGAAGTGATCGAGACCGGGAGACGCTGGAGCGAAGAAATCGTGAAAGCCCTCGACGAAACTGACTTTGGCATCGTGTGTGTCACTGCCGAAAATCAAGAGCACGGTGGTTAATGTTCGAGACCGGTGCGCTGGCCAAGCGACTAGCCGTCGGTCGCGTCGCGCCTCTGCGTATCGGCCTAAAACCCGCCCAATTGAAAGAACCAAAGAACCTCTGGCTAGCTTTCAGGGTGTCGATCTCAACAAGGCGGTGTGCGCAAGCTCATCCATGACATGATGGCCTTACGGGATGAGCCTCTGCTCCAAGCGCAAGTGGACGAGATCTTCGAAGATGCTTGGCCTCGGTTTGAGACAAAGATTGCCAATGTATTGCGGCCTCCCGGATCTGCGCCCGGTGATACTCGATCGTGCTGCCCGACCACCGGTACTCCCCACCATCCGCGCCAACGCAACGGCGCGAACACTACCCACACCCCCAACCAGCATTAGACGTTTCAGCGGTATCTCGGTCGCCCCCGAAGTGCGCTGTGGTTTATGAATCTTGTGGTGGTGTGGCGAAATACTCGGTGAGCATCTCGGTCGGCCATGCGGGTTGCCGCACGGTGCCCCGTGGCCCGAACTCTTGGAACCAGGGTTTGATGTCGAGTATGGGGGTGCCGTGGACGGCGTCGAGCTTCCTCGACGTGTAAGTCGAGGGCGTCGACCTTGATCAGACGGCAGCGGGAGACGCCCAGCCAGTTCAGGCGGCGCATGTTGCGATGGCCGAAGATGCCGACTTCGGGCCAGTCCGGGTTGTCTCGTGGGCGGCGTGCGCCGAGGTTGAGGTCGGTCTGGTCGGTGAGGTGGAAGCGGTAGACGATTTCCAGGTGGGAGAAGGCATCCAGTCCCGCGGTGGCGTCGGCGTTGAATCGGCCGCTGTCGATTCGGATGATGGAGCGGGTGCCGCCCCAGTAATCATCGGTCGGTTCGATGCGCCCACCGATCACCTGTGCGATGGGCTCGACCTCAAACGACTGGCCTGCCATCTCCTGAATCTCCCTTCCCGGGGTCGTGGCGGGTGTCTGGCGTCATAGTGATCCAGTGTTCAGGTAAGCGCAGGCGCGTGCGTCGAGTTCGACGGCCGCCGGGACACCCCGATGGCAGAAGGCCGACAATGCGGCGCGCATGTCAACCACGGTCTGGCGGGCGCGTGCTGAGTTGATGCCGTCCATGGCGTCCAGCGCGGTGGACCAGGTGGAGCATGCCTGGTCGATCTCGCCTTGGCGTGCCTGCACGGCGCCGAGGTATCCGAGGGTCACGACGTGTGTGCGGGTGAACGTCGTTGCCTTGCGGGTGCGCGCGCTGCGGCGGAACTGCGTGAGGGCGCCGGAGAGGTCTCCGGTATCGCGCAGCGTGCACGCGGTCTCGTGCGCCAGGCTTGCCTCGCCGAAGAAGAACACCCGCGATGGCTCATCATCGCCGGTGGTCGCTGAGGCTAGGTCGTCTTCCGCTGTGATCAGCGCCTGGGCGGCAGCCGAGCGCTGACCTGCCCCGCCGAGTGCCCGCGCATAGACGACGCCGAACAATGCGCGTTCACGCGGGCTGGCCACGCGGTACCGCGTGCTCTCCATCGACGCGGCGGCCAGATCCAAGCCCTGCCGAAAGTGGCCTAAGTCCACAGCCTGATGGGCCATGGCCCGGAGGACATGACCCGCCATGGGCGGGTCGTCAGCCTCTGCCGCGAGCTTGACCGCTACCGAGAAGTAATGCTGGGCAATGGAGTGCTCCGCGTTGTCGAAGGCCATCCAACCCGAAAGATAGGCGAGTTCGCTGGCCACGGAGAACATATCCCTGCGCACTCGCTCGTCGGCATAGCTTCCCCCGAGGTAAGTCGCGACATCCGAAGTCAGATACTGGACCAGAGCCATGCGGGCGTGCCCGCCTCCGCGCCGCTGGTCAACCCGCGAGAAGATAGATGCCATCTCGCGAACGCTCTCAAGATCACCGCGACCGACGCGCCGGCCGCTAGCGGTAGCGCGGGTGGTGCCGCGCGCCGCCATCTGCCTCCACCATGGTTCATCAGGCACTGCAAGCGCGGCCACGCAGTAAACAGCGGCTGCAAGAACACGCCTACGCTCCATATCGAGATCAACTCTCCCCAGATCAGTCAGGGTGATCAGAGTATCCGCGCGCCAGTCCAACGCAGCGCGTGAGGACAGGAACTCAACTGTTCGCCCGAACTCGTCAAGGGTGACGGTTCGGCCCAGGCGGTGGGACAGGGCTTCACAGAGGACTCCCGATGGGATGTCCTCGATCTGCCGCAGTTCATCGATCCCGTCCTTAGTTTCTGGTGATACCAATAACTCCTCGATAGGCGATTCGAAATACCTTTCCAAAAGGCGTGCCGTGGCGGGACGCAACTGGTCTGATGTACACTGGCCAGCGGCAAGCCTCTGCACGTGTCGAATACTCACCGTACCAACTTCGTTGTTTTGCCGGGCGAATACTTCCAACTGCTCAGAGAATTCTTCCAAAGTAAGTCTGCGTTCCCGGATACGCTGCGCCAGCACCGTTCGCGCTGGGTATACTCTGGACATTGCACCCCTCTCGTGTACGCACGCCGACTACGACTGGCCACCTAATGTAGTTCTCGCTAGTTACAGGACCCTGCAATCGCCCCTCTCGGTCGACGCTCACGGGGGCGTTCCCATCGGAATCATTGGCACTGTCCTCTCACTAAGCTGGCCGGCATGCCGGTTACGCGAAGATCGTAGCCGACCCCAAGACGTCGACGACCGGCTACAAGAGCACGCCACGACCAAGCGCGCCGCACAAATCAGTCGCGGACGCCTGTAGGGTGCCAAAAGTCCGTCACATGCCCTGACCTGGACATTCATGGCAGATGATGACCAGCCATGAAGATCAGAAAATCCACTCAAGCCCGACCGCCAGCGACGTGACGGTGTTCCGCAGCAGAGTCCGAGGCCAGTGACGGCGAGATTCCCCTCGCGATCACCAGCAGCGGCACCCCACATCCCCACCAGCCGGAACCCGAAGCTCACCTGAAAACCCGGGTGAGACCCCACCGCCACCCCATACCAGTAGACTGGGCTACCAGAGCGTGATCGCAGCAGCTCGGAGCAGGGACGGCGACCCCTTGACCTGACAGGAAGTTGCCACTTCTCCCCCAGGGTTATCTACACAATCTATTGACCTGCGGAAATAGCGAACACCCTACGAATGAGGGTTCCGTTGGCGGCAGTTGACAGCAGTTCAGGTAAGTCCCGGAACAGTCGCTGCTCCTGTTTCGCTCCTGCTCCTGGCTCAGACAACCACACCAGGATCACACCAGCACGATCACCCCGAGCACCAGCTCCCGGCGATATCCCGACCGTCGTCCTCCCCACCTCCACACGACTAGCCGACAAACCTCGACACCACCCACCACCCCACCACGGCGACCCTGCTCGACACCCCGACCCGGCATCATCAACTCCTCAGAGACATGATCAACGAATACCGACAAGCTGCCTAGCTCAGCCAGAAAAACACCTGGTCCCCGGCCATGCATCGAGTTTTGGCACGGTACAGGGGTCGTGCTCGCAGTGGTGATCCTGTCGGTAACCGTGGCGATCGTAATCGTGCGGGGCTCGCGATCGGCGAAGGAACCCGACCGGTACGCACTTCAGGTACTCAGCGGGCTTCCGAATTGGCTGTAGCCGTGGCGAGCCAAGAGTTCTGAAGGCCGCGCCGGTCAGCATGCGTCGACCGGCGGTAACCCCGCTGGTTCTACTAGTGATCTATTCCAAGGGGTGAAGATCTGGCGTGTCATGATCGCTTGATACGCGAAGGGTGTCCAAGATCGGCGTTCTCATCCAACGTCGAACCCCGGAGGCTCTCGTGGACGCCGATCTGGACACCCTCGCGACCGCACTGTACGTCAAGACTGATGACCTGTTGCGGATGGCGCCGCAGCGCGCGCCGTGGCGCCCGGTGATCGGATTCAGCCCACAGATCTCCGATGCAGAGCTGGTGACCCTGGCGGTGATGCAGGCCCTGCTGGGGTTCACCAGTGAGGCCCGCTGGCTGCGCTTTGCCACCACTCACCTCCGGCATCTGTTTCCCTACCTGCCCCAACAGCCGGGCTACAACAAACGGCTGCGCAACCTGGCCACCACGATCAGCTGGCTGATCGGGATGCTGGCCCGCGACACCAGCCTGTGGACCGATGACATCTGGGTCATCGACTCCACCCCGGTGGAATGCGCCCGCTCGCGTGAGGCCGTGCGCCGTAGCGAGTTGGCCGGCTGGGCCGAGTACGGCTACTGCGCCAGCCACTCCCGCTACTTCTTTACGTCCAAGGGGCGCTAGGCCAGCCCCTCACCGGCCACACCGAGGGAATCTGGTCGGTGGTGTTCAGTCCGGACGGGCGCACCCTGGCCAGCAGCAGCAACGACGCCACGGTGCGGTTGTGGAACGTGACCGATCTAGCTCACCCCATACCACTAGGCCAGCCCCTGACCGGCCACACCGACTCCGTCGCCTCGGTGGCGTTCAGCCCGGACGGGCACACCCTGTCCAGCGGCGGCAACGACAACACGGTGCGGTTCTGGGAAATGAACGCCGATCAAGCTATCCAGCGGATCTGCGCCATCACCACGAACGCTCTCACCCGCGCGAATTGGGAGCAGTACTTTTCATCGGACATACCCTATCTCCCACCCTGCCCGTGATTCGCCGCCACCAACCCGCCCCACGAGCCCGTCATGCCCAGCGCCCGTGCCGTATGGAGCCCTTCAGCACCACCCGCCACATCGAACGGGCGCTGGTGCGGAACGGAAGTCCCGACGGACAGATATGGTCTGACCACCGGGGTTCACATCCCCCGCGGCTGCTGAGATCCAGGAGCAACACGCTCGCCGGGCTGGCCCGCGCGAGCACGGCCGCCAGGCCGCGCGCAGCAAGCGGGACCGGCCCGGCGAGCACGCGAGCCGGAGGACCGACTCAGCCACGTCGGCGCCGGCGCAGCCGGCGTCTTGATCCATTAGAGGCTTATTCGGCAACGCACGATGTTGAACGCTTGTGATGCTCGTGGACGTGCCATTGTGATCTGATGGTGGAGCATGAGTGGACAGATGACAACCGGGGCGAACTCTGCGCGGAGGCCGGTGGTTTCTTCGTGGCGGTTGGTCTCGAAGCCCGGCTGGAGCCAGCGGAGGACTACGTGCGTGTCGTGGGCGCGCTGATGCAGATGACCGGCGACCTCATCCGCGGGTCGCTTGACCTGCTTGAGAGTAGGCACTTTTACGCGGCAGCGACCTTGGCGCGGGGGATCCTAGAGTCCGGGTACCTGCTCGGCTACTTCACGCAGAAGCCCGAACGGGCGGCGTTCTGGTTGAACGCTTCCAGTAAGGATATGAAGAACGCCCCGGACTTCCGGCCCAAGAAACTTCGGGAGGCAGTCGGAGGCAGTGATGAGGTCTATAACCGGCGGTCTCAAATGGTCAGTGCATCAGCTGCTTCTATTAGCGCCTTGTCCAGTGTCTCTGTTGGGGTTTTGAATCCCAGTGTTTTTCGGGGTCTCCGGTTCAGTTTTGCTGCGATCTCGTCGAGTTCGGTCTGAGTGTAGCACGACAGATCGGTTCCCTTGGGGAGATACTGCCGGAGTAATCCGTTGGTGTTCTCGTTGCTGCCGCGCTGCCATGGTGAATGCGGATCGCAGAAGAACACGGGGACATTCGTGGCCACCGTGAACGCGGCGTGACCGGCCATTTCCACGCCCTGATCCCAGGTCAACGATCGCCGTAGCTGCTCGGGGAGTTCGCCGATCCGCTGGGACAGGATTGTCGCGACCCGGTCGGCGCATCGATCATACGGGATACGTGCGAGCATCACGAATCGGCTGTGTCGTTCCACCAAGGTCGCGATCTGCGATCTCCCGCTTCTCCCGATGATCAAGTCTCCCTCCCAGTGGCCCGGCACCGCCCGGTCTGTCGCCTCGGCCGGGCGCTCACTGATGGTGACCATGCCGGCGATCCTGGCCTGCTTGGGGCGGGTCGACCCGTGCGGTACTCGCTGGACCCGGTCGGTTCGCAGGGCCAGCTTCAGCTGTGTCCGCAGCTCGCCTCGTGCCTGCAGGAACAGCGTTTGGTAGTAAGGTCGGACCGAGGCGCGGTGCCGGTCTTTCGACTGGTCCGTTTCCTCGGTCCGCCTTCCGAACCCGGCGTGCCCATTACTGAGCACCGGGCTCTCCACAAGCCCCGCTGGTCTGTCGCTGTTTCTCATGCCGTATTCGGCCACGGTGACGGGATCCGCGCTCCCCGGTAGACGTACCATTCGGTACGTACTTTGGCCGGGTCGAACAGTTCCACGCTTCCCGTAGCGGGCCACCTACCGTAACGACAGCGCAGTTGTCTCCACGTGGTCCTCCGGTGCTTGCGCGTTTCCCACCTGATGACCTGTGTCCATAGATAGGCCCGCAGGTAGCCGAAGGTCGCACTCGAGCAGCCGTGCTTGAAGTGGGCGGTCCAGCCCCGCAGCATCCGGTTAAGCTGATGTAAAAGGGCTTCCAACGGCAGGTTCGTGTTCTGTCGACACACTGTCTTCACCGTGGCCATGACCGCACTCAGTGCTTTCTTGGCTGGATAGGTATAGACGTAGTGTTTCGTGGCGCCTCGCTTTCGGTGACGCTGGATACGCCAGCCGAGGAAATCGAGGCCCTTGTCGATGTGAGTGATCAGTGTCTTGTCCGGTGACAGGCGTAGGCCCATCGTGGACAAGACTTCCGCTGCTTGCCCGCGGAGGATCTCCGCGTGTTCCTGGGTGCCCGAGATAACCAGGCACCAGTCGTCCGCGTACCGCACCAGCCGGTGGTTGGGTAGACCATGGCGGCGGCGTTTTCTCCGTTCGGTATCGTTGCTGCCCGGCCCGCCCGGCGCGTGGGCGAAATGCTCGTCCAGCACCGAGAGAGCCACATTCGATAGCAGCGGTGACAGTATCCCACCTTGCGGGGTACCGGTCGTGGTGTCTCTCTGCGAACCATCCTGCGTGAGGATTCCCGCTTTGAGAAACGCCTTCACCAGAGCCAGGACACGTTTATCCCCGACGCGTTGCCGAACCCGGTCCAGCAGGGCCGGATGCGAGATCTCGTCGAAGCAGGCCGAGATATCTCCCTCCACGATCCACTCATACGAGCGGGACGTGAGATAACGCACCTCAGCGACCGCGTCATGAGTCCGACGATTCGGACGGAACCCGTAAGAACACGGAAGAAAATCCGCCTCGAAGATCGGCTCCACAACCAGCTTCAGAGCTGCCTGCACCACCCTATCCCGAACCGCGGGTATCCCTAAACGACGTAGCTTACCGTTCGCCTTCGGGATCATCCGCTCCCGCACGGGCAATGGCCGGAAACTACGGGACTTCACATCACCCCGTAGCTCCTCCAGGAACCCCTCAACACCACGCACGGCCTCGATATAATGAGCGGTTTGCCCGTCCACCCCGGCCGTGCGTGCACCCTTGTTGCCCCGCACCCGATCCCACGCCACCAACAAGAACGCGGGATCATAGACAAGATTATACAGATCATCAAACCTGCGATGAGGTTCATCACCTGCCCAGCGGTGCAGTTTGGTTTGGATCTCCCGTACCCTTCGCTCGGCCCGATACAGGGTCAGCTCCAGCTCACCGGTATTCACCAGCGATCTCCGGACATTCCAGAATCCTCCCTGCCGACTTGCTGGTCCCCCTCGCCATGTACACGTCTTTCACGTGCCCGGACTACTACGAGACCTCCGCCCCATCTCCCAGTCCACAGTTGGCAACGAACCTGCCCACCTCCGACCCGGCTGGCCAGAAGACAGGGCAACCAGAGATGGTTCCCACGTTCACCAAGGAATCGATCGACCAGGTAGGCGACCCAGCTCTGTCCCGGCAGCATCGCCACGCCTACGCCGCAGCCCTTCACCGTGGCCTCCCCACCGACACAATCAACCGGCTTCGGAGTTGACCTCACCTCACGGCACAGGTCACGCACTGCACACCGGCCCCTATCCACCAGATTTGAGCCGGCCCCACGCTTACGAGACTTCAACCACTGGTTCACTTTCGTTGCACCTTCTGGTCTTGCTTGCCGGACCCGGACCCCTCTGGCAGTACCGATCCGTCCCGTCGTTGTCGGGGCCGCTTGCCACCATCCCCGGCGTTCCCCGGATCCGGCTGCCCCCAGCTTCTATCGGACCGCTGCGACGGACCGACGGCGAAGGTCTCCCACCTCCACTCGATTACCTGGCGCCTCGTGGCGCACGATCGTCTCGTGCGACACGCGCATCTCGGGGTCGTCGGGATGGTCGGCTTTGAGTCTGCCCGAGATCTGTTCCGGTGAGAAGTCGTCCCGCAGTTTCTCCGCGACCGCATCATGCAATCGTTTGTTCTTCTCCAGTTTCCGCTCTTTCGGTCGAATTTTCAGCGTCTCGTACCGTTGCTGCGCGGCGTGCACCCGGTAGCCGTTGCGGCCGCCGTTTCGGGTGATCTCCCGGGAGACCACCGACTGGTTCCGTCCCAGCCGGACGGCGATCACCCGGTCTGACTGATTCTCGCATATCCCACGGAGGATATCGTCCCTTTCCTCGACTGTCAGTACTTTACCGCGCACTCAAGTCTCCGTTCATCACATAAGATCATCTCATGTGATGCGCTGACCGCTTAAATCCGCCACCACCACTGCGTGCTGGGCGGCCATCCCCGGAACGAGGGGCTACTACTTCTTCCGGGGAGTCCATTGCGGCAGGCCTCCGCAGTCCCTGTACGAGTAGCGGAGACCGTCGTGCCGATGACGCTGCGTGGCGTGCTGCTGGTCGACCTACTGCAGCACACCACGTCCGTCGTTGGGGCATCCTTGGAAGCACTGACGGCGGAATTCACCAACGGCAAGTTTCGTGATCGTCCAGTCCTGGCCAGGATCTCTGCAGTTGTCGAACGGCTCGAAGAGTGGCAAGAGACGGATCCGGCAGCACGGGCGTCACTGGATGACTCCGGTCTAACGCACGGTGTGGGTGCCGAATAGGTCATCCACGGTGCTGACCTGCGGCATCAATAATCAACGGCCGTCAGGCATGATCGCAAGCCGCGACGGCACGACTGCTCTATCTGATCTTCCGATGGCTGGTGGGCTGGTTTGGATTGCTGGCCCGGAGCACACGATCGAAGAACGCGGAGATCCTGGTGCTCTGGCATGAGGTTGCCGTGCTCCGGCGCCAGGTCAGAGGGCCGCGACTGTCGTGGGCGGATCGGGCGGTGTTCGCGGCGCTGGCCGGGTTGCTGTCCCAGGCCTGCCGCCTGAATCGGATCGTCACCCCCGCCACGGTGTTGCGCTGGCACCGGGACCTGGTGAGGCGACGCTGGATCCTGTGGGGCTCGAATATAGGATTCTGGGCTTGACCAGCAGGTTTACGGGTGCTCATGTCCGATCATGCTGCGATGTGGTACTCGCTGGTGAGTCCGTCGAGGATCGGTCTGCGGCGAACCTGGTGACCGGCCAGGTTGATCACGTGTGGGGGTGGGGTTTCGGCTTGGGCCGGTGTGGGTTGCGCCAGCGCTCGGTGTGGCCGCGCTGCGTTGAAGTGGTGCAGGTAGGCCGTGAGGATCCGACGTAAGTGGCGTTCGTTGACGATCAGGCTCCTGTCGAGCAGCTCGCGGCGCAGCGTTCCGATCATTCGTTCGCAGATCACGTTCGCTCGCGGCGCTCGCGGGGGACTGGTCAGGATCCGGATGCCATCCGCGGCGAAGACCGCGTCGAACGCCCTAGTGAACCGGGAGTCCCGGTCGCGGAGCAGGAACTTCACGGTGGCGACACGGTCACCGAGGTCCATCAGCAGGTTGCGAGCGGCTTGAGTGGTCCACGCCCAGTGGGATGCGCGCTCACCCCAATCAGATATGTCCGGCGGGAACCGTGCTCGACCGCGATCAGCGCGTAGATCCTGGTGAGAAACACGGTGTCCACGTGCACGAAATCCACGGTCAGGACGGCCTTGGCTTGGGCGGTGAGGAACTGGCGCCAGGTCGGACCCGACCGGCGAGGCGCAGGATCGATACCGGCGTCACGCAGAATCTGCCACACCGTGGAGGCGGCGATCCGATGACCGAGCCGGACCAACTCACCCTGCACCCGCCGGTGTCCCCAGGTGGGATTCTCGGCAGCCATCCGCATGACCAAGCTTGTGATCGCCGCCGCGGTGGGCGGACGTCCAGGTCGGCGGCGTGCGGTGTAGTCCCATTTCCGCGTGACCACCCGGCGGTGCCAGGCCAGGATCGTGGCGGGAGTGACCGAGAAGACTGCGGCCCAGCGACGGCGCGGCAGCAGCCGGGACAAGGCAGCCAGCCACGCCCGGTCGGCAGACGTGTAGCGCACCCGGGCAACCTGGCGGCGCAACACGACGTTCTCGTGCCGCAACACCAGCAGTTCGGCGTCCTTGCTCAGATCTCGCCGCATCAGCACGGTAGTCAGGCCAAGTAGACAGCGCACGAACCGGTACAAGATCGACAACAGCAGCATCCGACGATCATCCATGCCCAGGCACCACACGAGGGGCGCAGGTCAGGACACTGCATCGAGTTTCCGAGCCCCACAGGTGTTCGCCCTATTCAGGCCAGCCACCAGGACGAAGCACTCAGGCCAGTCGATTACGAGAGCTCACCAGCATCACAGGCCCGATCACCGCAACACGGGGTGTCGGTGAGAACGGCGTCATGAGCCGCCAACACGGCTGTTGTTACTGGTCACAGCACTGATCGGTTGCGGCGCTGGGCACTGTTTGGAGTGCCGAAGCGCTGTGTCGGCGAAGCGCTGACCAGGAGATAACCAATCGATGGCGGCTCCTGGCCGCTTCCTTATCGGCACCCCCACACCAAGAGACAGTTCGGATCTGGGGGAGATCATTTAGTGGAGAGCTGGGTGATGGTGCCGCGGCGCCAGGAGCGGATCTCCGTGTCGGCGGTGGCGTCGGTCTGCTCGGCGTAGCGCTGAACTGTTTGGGTGTTGGCGTGACCGAGTCGACGGCGAATCCAGCTCCGAAACCTAACCGAGTGCCGATACCAAATACCAACCCGGCACTTCTCACCCGATTAGCGTCCAAGACCAGGTCCCCGTGCGCGGTGCTCTGCGGCTGTGCACTGGGTGTGATGACTTGCATTCATAGAGTAGCCGACGTTACCGGACGCCCACCGTTTGACTCGTCCTCGATCCTCCGTGATCTCTTGGTGGCGGTCACAGATCGTGAGACCTCACCCGAACTAAAAGCCACCTTGACGCGCGTGTCGCCTACTCATCTCCCAGCTTCACGGCGAACGGTGATAACCCGACAATCTGCTCATTGAGGCCGATACTGGGCCATATGGGTTGACTAACCGTTCTTCTGTCGCATATCCGGCAGTGGTCGCGATGGTCCGTGTGGCGGGCTTAATTCACCCGATCGAGCAGGTGTTTTTGAACGGTGACGTTCTGTGAACGATCGTCGACGATCGGTGTGAAACCTGGAGCCTGCAGATTGCTCACGTTACGTGACCACTACGGAAGGCTTTTCGATGGATCGCAACATCATGCGGCGGCGGCTCGGCGTTTTCGCCACCTCCGCCGCTTTGGCAACTGGTTTAGTGCTCGCCGGCGGGGTTAGCGCCTTCGCCGCCCCCTGCACACCCGGCACGCCCGGCGCCGCCGGCGCCGCCGGCGGCGCCGGCACCGGCAACCCCGGCATGCCCGGTGGCAATTCTCCCCAGGGTGGTGGCAACGGCAGCGGCAACGTCACCGGTAACGGTGGTGCCGGTTGTGTCGGTGGTGCCGGTGGTGCCGGTGGTGCCGGTGGCACCTCTACCATTTCCGGCGTGGCGGGTGGCGCGGGCGGCAGCGGCGGCAACGCCAGTAAGGGTGGCAACGGTGGCAGCACCACCACCGGCAACGGCGGTAACGGTGGTGCTGGCGCGGCCGGGGGCGCCGGCGGCGCAGGCGGCACCGGCATAAACCAGGGCGGCCAGGGTGGCAATGGTGGCAACGGTGCCGTCGGTGGCAGCGGCGGCAACACCATCAGCGGCGACGGCGGTGGCGGTGGTGTCGGCGGGAGCGGCGGCGCGGGCGGCGCGGGCGGCGCAGCCAGCAGCGCAACCAGCGGCAAGGGTGGCCAGGGTGGCAACGGTGGCACCGGTGCCAACGGTGGCAACGGCGGCAACAGCACCAGCAACGGCCACGGCGGTAACGGTGGTGCTGGCGGCAGCGGCGGCGTCGGCGGCGCCGGTGGTGCGTCGGCTACTCAGGGCGGCGGCGGCAACGGCGGCACCGGCGGCCACGGCGGCACCGGCGGCAACGGCGGCAGCAGCATCCACGGCCCAGGCACACCCGGCAAGCCGGGTGGCGCGGGTGGCGCCGGCGGCGTTGCCGACCCCAATGGTGGCGCTGGTGGCACAGGCGGCACGGCGGGAGCTGGCGGTCAGGGTGGAAACGGCAGCTAAATTCCGCTGCACGAACTCGTCGCCGATGCCACTGTGTGGCCGTGAGCGTTTAGCCACGACCGCGCCGGGACAGGCAACGAGATCATCATGACGGTACCCAACAACCACCGGCCTCAGACCGGGTTCCTGGACTGAGGACACAACAACGTGTTGGGGAGGGACGGGCCCGGACCCCGTCCCTCCCCAACACGTCACCACTGCTCGTCACAAAAGAAGCAACGCGCCTGAGATTGATAACAGGCTTGGTTGGTGAGGTAGACCCGGTGACGGTCGTGCGAGGTCACAACCTGGGCACTGAGAGAAGATATATCTCGGGCCAGTGGTCCGCGCACATCGCGGCACTGACATTATTGCCAGCAGTTTCGGCTTGGCGCGCACGCGCGGGCGCGCATTTGTTGAGTAACCGTAGGTCACCGGGTGAACCGACAGTTAGTGAGCCGTGATGCGAACAGGAACACGTTAGGCCACTCGGCTAATTTAATTTCAGTTTGGTTACATCGCAACGTGTAGCGCGATTGTCATCATGACGGGCTTAAATCGCCCGATGAGGGGTCCTAACAGTTGAAGCGCCGTCAAATCGGTGATCGTGACCTGGACCTGCGGATCGATGTGACAAACCATGTCGCGTCAGCATGACTAACGGAGGTTTTCATGGATCGCAACATCACCCGACGACGGCTCGGCGTTTTCGCCTCCTCCGCTGTCCTGGCGACCGGTCTAGTGTTCGCCGCCGCGGGTACCGCCTTCGCTGCACCGCCCACCCCAGGCGGCGCCGGCGGCAACGGCGGCCCTGGATCCGCCGGCTCCTCATGCACCACCAGCTTGTGCACCGGCGCCAGGGGTGGTGACGGCGGCCCCGCCGGCCCCGGCGGCAACGGCGGCTCCGGCAGGATCTTTCCCGGCGCCCCAGGCGGGATAGGTGGAATGGGTGGTCACGGCGGCAGCGGTGGCAACGGCGACCTGCGTGGCGGCGCCGGCGGCACCGGTGGCCCCGGCAACACGGGCGGCGCTGGGGGCAACAGCGTCTACAACACAGGCGGGGCCGGTGCCAACGGCGGCGCCGGTGGTACCGGTGGTGCCGGCGGCACCGGTGGGTTCGTCGGCGGCGCCGGCGGTAACGGCGGTGCCAGCGCCCAGGGCGGCAATGGTGGCAACAGCGTCTACAACACAGGCGGGGCCGGTGCCAACGGCGGCGCTGGTGGTACCGGTGGTACCGGCGGCACCGGTGGGTTCGTCGGCGGCACCGGCGGTAACGGTGCCAACGGCGCCCAGGGTGGCACCGGTGGCAACAGCACCTTCGGCAACGGCGGCGCCGGTGGCAACGGCGGCAACGGCGGCAACGGCGGCAACCGGCGGCACCGCGCCGATCGGCGGCAACGGCGGCAACGGCGGCAACGGCGGCAACGGCGGCGGCGGCGGCAACAGCACCTACGGCAACGGCGGCAACGGCGGCAACGGCGGCCAGGGCGGCCAGGGCGGCGCCGGCGGTACCGGCACCGGCTGCGACACCTGCGGCGGCGTCGGTGGCACCGGCGGCACCGGCGGCACCGGCGCCGCAGGTGGCTCGGGCCCGAAAGGTTCCGGCACATCCGGCAAGGCCGGCGGCTCCGGCGGCTCCGGTGGTAACCCGGGCGCTGGCGGCGCTGGCGGCACAGGTGGTACAGGTGGTACCGGGGGAGCAGGCGGCAAGGGCAGCTAAATGGTTCCCCCTCCGGCAATCTCACGAGTGCCCGGAAATCATCCTCAGATCGGATCCTGGCTGAGGGAAGAAACAAACCTAGGGGGAGCGGACCGGACACGGTCCGCTCCCCCTAGGTCACCCCCACCACACGAGTAGCCACAGATACATCACCAACGTGTATCAATAAGAGGAAACCCACGGCGGTGCCCCACGCTGTCACACCCCGCACAGGCACTCAACGCCGCCAGACTCGCAGGGGACGGTACGTCACCATGCAAACCACGAAACAAACGCCCACAACGACACCACCACCAAACGGTCCACTCCACCGATTTTTTGTCAAGGAACCGAGCAGGCGCAGGCCACCAACCGCCAACAGCGCGACCATCCCGACCCACCACACTCCGCAGGGACTCCCGCAGGGGCGCCGCAAGGGGGCAGCCACTACAGCAATCACCGCAGCCCTAGCAGCCATCGCGGTGTCCGCAGCGTGTCAAACCCAATCCCCCCACCCACCGAGCCAACAGCAAAACCCGGCCCCCCAAACCGGCCACCCCGGTCAACCAGGTCAGGCCGGCCAGCCCGGCCACCCCGGTCAACCAGGTCAGGCCGGCCAGCCCGGCCACCCCGGTCAACCCGGTCAGCCCGGCGGGCCGGGTCAACCCGGTCAACCCGGCGGCAGCGGAGGAGCTGGAGGGCCCGGGGGAGCAGGCGGCGCGGGGAGCGACGGATCCTGATCACGGAGCCACCGGCTCGTCGACACCGTTACCTGGTGGCCCTCGGTCCAGGTGATGGTGAGGCTGCCACTCCACGGCCGGTAGACCACACGTCGGCAACGACGTCGTCGCAGCCTGGGCACGTCAGCTGTGTGCTCACTCGCCGGAGCACTGGCTCCCTCACAGACCGGTCTGCCGTTGAAGGGGTAGCGCCCAGATACGCCGGAAGCCTGCCATCAGGGGCCTCCGGTAGTAAGCACTCTTTGGGCAGTCGCACCCCGGGCAGCAGCATGAAAGTGCAGTGGCTGGCCACTGCACTCGTCCCGCGGCGCAGCCGCGCGGCGATGTCCTCCAGCGGCAGTCCTGTCGAATACACCTTGAAGTAAGTTTCAAGGCGCCGCCGCTGGCGGCGCGGGACGTGGCTGGCGTACCTTGCTGCTCGCCTGGCTGCCGGTCCGACTCCGCTTGCTGCGCGTGGCCTGGCGGTCGTGCTCGCGCGGGCCGGACCGGCTGCCGCGGTGCTAGCACGGGGGCGAAGATCTCGCCAGGCCACCAGCCTGTGGGGCGGTCACGCACGAACACTACGCGCCGCGGTGCCTCGCCGGCCGTACACCATCAGATCGCGACGGTTGGCTGGCGACGGTTGGCTGGCGACGCATGTGGGCGGCAAGGTGGACCTCGGCCTGGTCAACCCTGGTTGGCGAGCTGTGCGATGTCGCGGATTGCCCGCAACATGTACGAAGCGCCGTCAATGGAGCGGGAGTTGGAGCGCACCCCGCTACGACCTCATCACCCTATGACCAAGCGCCGGCCGGCGGGGATGTTCAGCCCCCGTCGTACCGCTATGCCGAATATGTGCCCAAACGGACCCACTCGCCTACCGTGAAGACACTGTTTGCTCAGGTTCTCACGCCGGAAGAAGTGTCGGCCGCGCCGCCCTAAGGCGGTAGCGCCCGGTTAAATCCCTGGGGCCAGTGAACCGGGCGCCCAAGCCGATCCAGGCTGATGGGTCAAGTCCTGAGCGCCCTGTAAATCGGTGGCCTGCTGATCATACGGTGGCGCTGTT
The DNA here is from genome assembly GCA_963823755.1 of uncultured Actinomycetota bacterium. Classification (GTDB taxonomy): domain Bacteria; phylum Actinomycetota; class Actinomycetes; order Mycobacteriales; family Pseudonocardiaceae. The sequence goes on along the minus strand of CAWGMP010000016.1, from coordinate 104,629 downwards.
GCATCGGTTGGTTTTGTGGTCATCGGTATTGGCTGGGGGTGGGTCGAGTCCCAGCTCGACGCGTAGCAGTGTGAGCTGGTGACGCTCCAGGTCGCAGATCGACACACGGCACCAGCGGTCGGCGGCGCGGATCAGGGTGGCGAATACGAGCTTCATGGCGGCTTTTTCGTCGGGGAACCGCGGTGGCGGCCGGCGTGGCGCAGCAGCGTGGTGAGCTGGGTGATAGTCAGTTGTGCGGCGGCGCGGGGTGGGGGCGGCGGCTAGCAGGCACGTACTTGCTGCGCTAATCGGGGCCGATGAGACCGATCCAGGCACCATGGACTGGTCGGCAGAGGCGACGATTCCGGTCTGGTCGGAAGAGGAAGGCGAATCTTCCGGCGCCGGTTCTGCATGGCACCGGAAGGCACGACAGGGACCCAGACCGGAGAACTCTTCGCCTGCCTCCCCGTCTCCCTGATTGGATCCCCGTGACTGTGTGTGCACCGTGAGCCAGCCGGACCGGTTCCTCACGAAACACATCGTGCGCCACGAGGCGCCAGGTAATCGAGTGGAGGTGGGAGACCTTCGCCGTCGGTCCGTCGCAGCGGTCCGATAGAAGCTGGGGTCAGCCGGATCCGGGGAACGCCGGGGATGGTGGCAAGCGGCCCCGACAACGACGGGACGGATCGGTACTGCCAGAGGGGTCCGGGTCCGGCAAGCAAGACCAGAAGGTGCAACGACAGTGAACCAGTGGTTGACGTCTCGTCAGCGTGGGGCCGGCTCACATCTGGTGGATAGGGGCCGGTGTGCAGTGCGTGACCTGTGCCGTGGCTACGTCGATGTGGTCGGTCCGTTCGTCGCTGCTCATGCGGTCAGCGGGGAAGCCGGGCTGCGGGAGCTGGGCACCGGTGATGTCACGGCGTTCATGATCGCCCAGTCGCGGCGGCTGGCGCCCAAGACCGTGCAGCGGCTGGCGAGTGCGCTGCGGTCGCTGCTGCGGTGGTGGCATGTGCAGGGCTTGATCGGCGGGCCGCTGGATCAGGCGGTGCCCAAAGTCGCCAATCGCCGGCCTGGGCTTCCCCAGCCGCTGCAACCAAGCCAGGTAGGGGCGCTGCTGGCGTCCTGCGATGTGGCCACCGCCGCTGGGCGTCGCGATTTGGCGATGTTGACGCTGCTGGCGAGGATGGGTCTGCGGGCGGGCGAGGTCGCCGGGCTGGGTTTAGACGACATCAACTGGCGGCGTGGTGAGATCACGATCCGGGGGAAGCCAAACCGCCTCGATACGCTCCCGCTGCCCGCTGATGTCGGCGAGGCCATCGCGAGCTACCTGCGGGACGGCCGGCCACAGCGCTGGACCGCAGTGTGTTCACCCGCATCCGGGCACCACACCAGGGCCTAAGCCCGGTCGGGGTTACCCAGGCGGTAGCCGCCGCTGGGCGCCGGGCTGGGTTGGGCGTGATCTACGCGCACCGGCTGCGGCACAGCGCCGCCACGTCCATACTCGCCGAAGGTGGCTGCTTGGCCGAGATCGGCCAGGTGCTGCGGCACCGGAGGCCCTCCACCACGGCGGCTTACACGAAGGTCGATATTGAGGCGCTGCGCGCGCTGTCGCGTCCGTGGCCGGGTGCGTCATGAGCGGGCTGCGCGAGGCGCTGGCCTGCTACCTGGATCTGCGGCATAGCCTCGGGTTCACGCTGGAACGCGACGCCAAGCTGCTGGAGCAGTTCCTCGCCTACCTGCACGAGCGCGGCTCGGCCACGGTCACGGTGACTGACGCGCTGGCCTGGGTTAGCTTGCCGCCCGGCGCCAGCCCTGGCTGGCTGCGGTTCCGGATGCAGGCAGTACGCGGCTTCGCCGCCTACCTGCGCACCCTCGACCCGGCCACTGAGATTCCCCGTTGCCCGCGCCGCCCCGCCCGCCCACGGCACCATCGGGCCCACACCCCAGTCGAACTGACACCACTCCCCGGCTCGGTGATCCACGGCCGATACGTCCGCCGATGCCCAGCCCGCCACCGCGCCTTGGCCTCCGCGACCGCGCGCCGGGTGGTGCGCTCATCCACGTCGAACCCGACCGCGACCAACCGCTCGTGCACCACATCCGCGCGGACATGCCCCCGGGAGCGGTCCACCCACTCCTCGACCTTGCCCAAAAACGGGTCGATCAACCGCGCCCGCCGGACCGGGCCCGCCACCGGCAGACCCCGATCCCGCCGCTCAACATGGCGGCGCACCGTCTTGGGATCACACCCAGCCAACTCCGCGGCCGAGTGCGCGCACCCGGTCAAGTCGAACGCCTCAAGAATTTCCATCACTTCCCTAATGAGAGCTAGCGGGTCGGCCATCCGGCAGGCTCGCGCCAAGCCGCTGGCAGGTGAGCACTGTGTATCCCCGGGCCTGGAGTCCTGATGACAGATCGTGCCCCTGCTGGTGGGTCGGGAGAGTTGATCGCTGATGGGATGTCGTGCCCGCTGTGGTGTGGTGTGAGCACTGGTTCATTAGGTCGCTGATGGTTCTCCCGCGGGCTGCTCTGGATGATCGATGATGAGGAGGGAACAGGTTGTTGTTCGTGGGGGATGACTGGTCCGAGGCGCACCACGATGTGGAGTTGATGGACGCCACGGGGCAGCGGTTGGCCAAGGCCCGGCTGCCCGAGGGGGTGGTGGGGATGGCGCGGCTGCATGCGATGATCGGTGAGCAGCTCGGCGAGGACGCTGAGGCGGCCGAGGTGGTGATCGGGATCGAGACCGACCGCGGTCCGTGGGTGGTCGCGTTGGTCGCTGCCGGGTACACGGTGTAGGGGATCAACCCGTTGCAGGTGGCCCGTTACCGGGAACGGCACAGTGTGTCCGGGGCCAAGAGCGACGCCGCCGATGGCCACACCCTGGCTGACATGGTGCGCACCGATTCCCACCAGCTGCGCCCGGTGGCCGCGGACACACCGCAGGCCGAGGCGGTCAAGGTGGTGACGCGGGCGCACAAGACGTTGATCTGGGAACGTACCCGCCACACCCAGCGACTGCGCCACGCGCTACGGGACTACTTCCCGGCCGCGGTGGAGGCGTTCGAGGATCTCGATGCTGCCGACACCTTGGAACTGCTGGCCAGGGCACCGGACCCGGCCTCGGCGTCGAGGTTGACGATCGCCCAGATCAGTGCCGCACTCACCCGAGCTCGCCGCCGCAACGTCGCGGAGAAGGCCGCGCGGATCCAGGCCGTGCTGCGCGCCGAGCACCTGGGCCAGCCCGAGGTGGTCACCCAGGCCTACGCGGCCACGACCCGCGCCGCGGTGGCGGTGTTGCGGACCCTTGATGAGCAGGTCAAGGTCCTGCAAGGGCAGGTCGATGCGTATTTTGGTCAGCACCCGGACGCTAAGATCATCGTGTCCCAGCCCGGCCTGGGACCGGTCCTCGGTGCCCGGGTGCTCGCCGAGTTCGGGGATGACCCCGACCGCTACACCGATGCGAAATCCCGGAGAAACTACGCCGGCACCAGCCCCATCACCCGCGCCTCGGGCAAGAAGAAAGTCGTGCTCGCCCGATTTGTGCACAATGACCGGCTCATCGACACCCTCATGACCCAGGCCTTCAGCGCACCCACCGCCTCCCCCGGCGCCCGCGCCTACTACGACCAGCACAAAGCCAACGGCAGCGAACACAACGCCGCCCTGCGCCAACTCGCCAACCGGCTCGTCGGCATCCTGCACGGCTGCCTCAAAACCCGCACCTGCTACGACGAAGCGACCGCATGGCCACACCGCATCGAAAACGCTGCAGCGTGACTGTCTGGCGCCACTATCTCTGCAGCTCTCGCGTCGCTGACCATGGCGACGAGCTGTGGATAACTCCCGGCGCCGAGCTTTCGATCGGCGCCGTCACCGTGACGACGTTGTGGGCCGCGTGCTGCACGGACTCCCCAGGTATCCGATGGCAAGCCGACCCGCACCGCAGGCGCGCAGCGTCGAGGAACGGAAGCGGCGCGGCAGCACTGCCCTGCCGGCCGTCTGCGGACCGCACGGGTGCTCGGCGGGTTAGCGGCACGCTAACGACCGCGCGGCCACAATGCCGACGGAGGCAACCGCGACGCGGGCACCGTCGATGGTGCCGTCTTCTGCACCGTGAGTGGCGGTCAACGCTTGACATTCAAGCTCCTGGGATGTCTGTCATCCTTCTTCACAGGTCCCTCCACGAGCCTCGGGTCCAACGACAACCCGGAGTCCACCGTCGGAGGGACCACCCATGACGGACCAACACGCCGCCAGCCCGACCAGCCCCAGGGAGATCAGCTGTCCGCAGCGAGGGAGATGCGATGTCCGCCTACAAGGAGAATGGCGTGTCCGCTGTCATCAGGAACAGACGACCAGCGTCGGCGCTTGCTAGGCGGCGGTTTCCAGCCCTGGCGCCGGCCGCCGCCATCACCGCCCGAATGCGAATCCGGCCGTCCCCCGGCCGATCCGGATGAGGCAGATACTGAGGCACGAGCACCTTTCTAAGGCACATGCCTCACCCCCTCACGTAGGTACTGCCTAGCCCTTGACGCTCCCCCGCCTTCGTGGCTCGACGTTTCGCGAGGTCATGGCGCCAGCGTAGAGGAGAACTCATGGACCAAGTCATGGCCAGAACCGAGATCATCGATCTTGTATAAGAACATAACTGGTGGTGATAGGCGGTGCCCCCGGTGGGAGTCGAACCCACACTGGACGGGTTTTGAGTCCGTTGCCTCTGCCGGTTGGGCTACGGGGGCGCCTTGTTGGCGGGATCACTGTACGGGGTGTGGGAACCTGGCCCCGGCCCGATCCCGGCATCGCTATCGTTCGAGGTCGAGGGTAGCCGCGACCGACGGAGGTTCTGAAGATGAATCCGCAGGCCGACGTGAGTGTGGTATCCACCGAACCAGTTCGGTCGGCGACCGTGCACCGGGTGGTCGTCGCCGAGGACGAGGCACTGATCCGGCTAGACCTCATGGAAATGCTGTCCGAGGAGGGCTACGTCGTGGTCGGCGAGGCGGTTGATGGCGAGCAGGCCGTCGAGCAGGCCGAGACACTGCGGCCCGACCTGGTGATCATGGACGTGAAGATGCCGAAGATGGACGGCATCGACGCAGCGTCGATCATCGCGGAGCGACGGATCGCACCGGTGGTGATCCTCACCGCGTTCAGCCAGCGTGATCTGGTGGAAAGGGCCCGCGACGCCGGCGCGATGGCCTATCTGGTCAAGCCGTTCGGCCGCAAGGACCTGATGCCTGCGGTCGAGCTCGCCGTGTCGCGCTTTCGCGAGCTGGTCGCCCTGGAGAACGAGGTAGCGGGGCTGACTGATCGACTGGAGACCCGCAAGATGGTCGAGCGCGCCAAGGGCCTGCTGATGGCTCGCCACGGCCTCACCGAACCCGAGGCGTTCCGCTGGATCCAGCGCGGCGCGATGGACCGCCGGACCACCATGAAAGCGGTAGCCGAGGCCGTCTTGGCAAGCCTGGCCTGAGGATCACATCTTCGTCACGGCCAGCAACCGACCGTACCCTCCTGGCACCGGCGGCACTACGGTCTGACCATCGCACCACGGGACACCAACCACGGCTGCCCGCAGCAGGCGTCTGTTCTGAGGAGACATGCATGGCGCAGCGCACCGTTGTCCGCGCGGCGGCCCTTCTCGGGGCCCTGTCGGTCGTGTTGACCGGCTGCGGCGGTGGCAACACCAAAGCCGCCCCCGGACCATCCAATGGTGCTCAGGCGGCGAAGAAGTGTGAACCCGCGCAGGCCAAAGCCAGCGGACAGCCGAGCTCGGCTCCGTTGAAGATCGGCACATTGCTACCCGAGACCGGTAGCCTGAGCTTCCTGGGCCCACCCGAGTTCGCCGCCGTCGACGTCGCGATCAAGGAGATCAACACGGCCGGTGGAGTGCTGGGCAACCCGGTGGTCAACATCCGCGGTGATTCTGGTGACGACAAGACCGACACGGCGAACCAGACCGTGGACCGGGAGCTCAACCAGGGCGCTCAGGTGATCATCGGTGCTGCCGCCTCCGGCGTGACCAAGCTGGTCATCGACAAGATCACCGGCGCAGGCGTGGTCGAGTTCTCGCCGGCCAACACCTCCGACGAGTTCACCTGCTGGCCCGACAAGGGCCTCTATTTCCGGACCGCCCCGCCGGACTCATTGCAGTCCCAAGCCCTGGCGGCGCTGATGGCCGGCGACGGTGCGCAACGGATCTCCATCCTGGCTCGCAACGACCCCTACGGCAGCGGTCTGGCCAACAACACCGTGACGAACCTGCGGGATGCCGGCATCCCGCAGAACCAGATCCAGAAGATCATCTATGACCCGAACGCCACGTCCTACAACACCGAGATCGACGATGTCCGGCAGTTCAATCCCGACGCGATCGCAGTGATCGGCTTCGACGAGTCGAAGAAGATCCTCACCCGGATGAGCGAGGTGAAGGTCGGCCCCGGTCAGAAGCTGGTCTATGGCACCGATGGCAACATGGGCAATGCGCTGGGCGCAGGCCTGCCACCAGGTCTGCTCAACGGCATGAAAGGCACCAGACCGGAGACCAAACTGTCGGCCACCTTCGAGCAGCGGCTCAAGACCGACGATCCCAGACTGGTCGACATCGGCTACGCCGGTGAGGCCTACGACGCCGTCATCATCGTCGCGCTGGCTGCCGAGCGGGCGAAGTCGACCAAGGGGGTGGATATCGCCTCGGAGATCAACGGGATCACCAAGGACGGTGAGAAATGCACCACCTTCCGCCAGTGCCGAGACATCATCGACAGCGGCGGTAATCCCGACTACGACGGTGTCACCGGCACGCTGGACTTCACCGCCGCGGGTGAGCGTGCCGTCGGCTCCTACGGAATCCTGAAATTCACCGCGCAGAACAAGCTGGATGAAGCCGCCATCCAATACCGCATTGTGGGCCGCTGAGGAGCATGGCGCGCTGATGGGGACTAACGCGAGTCGTGCGATCCGGTCAGGGTGCCCAGGTATAGTTCGATGATCTTGGGATCGTTCATCAGCGCCGGTCCGGTATCGGTGTAGGCGTTGCGTCCTTGGTCCAGCACGTAGCCTCGGTCGCAGACCTGCAGGCAGCGCCGGGCGTTCTGCTCGACCATCACGATGGAGACACCGGCTGCGTTGATCTTCTTGCAGCGCACGAATACCTCGTCTGCGAACATCGGCGACAACCCGGCTGAGGGCTCGTCGAGCAGCAGCACCGATGGTTCCATCATCAGCGCCCGGCCCATCGCGACCATCTGCCGCTCGCCACCCGACAGTGCCCCAGCCTTGGTCTTGCGCCGCTCCCCCAGCAGCGGGAACAGCGAGCACACCGCGTCGAACCTCGCGGTGAATGTGCGGGGTCGCAGGTAGGCGCCCATCTGCAGGTTCTCCTCGATGGTCAGCGAGCCGAACACGTTGTTGCTCTGCGGCACGTAGCCCACGCCCTTGGTGACGAGGGTGTGAGCCTTGGCCGACGTGATGTCTGCGTCGCGCAGCGTGACGGTGCCGCCACGCACCGGGATGAGCCCGAACATCACCTTGAGCAGCGTCGACTTGCCGGCTCCGTTGGGCCCGATGACGCCGACGATCTCACCGTCACGGAGGAAGAAATTGCAGTCCTGCAGGATGTTCACGCCGGGCAGGTAACCAGCCACCAGGTCGTCGGCCCGCAACAGCGCGCCGGCAGCCAGCGCTCGGTGTCCCTGCCGGCTCGCAGCGAACTCCGCGGGGAACAACTCATCAGCGGCTGAGCCGTTACCAATCGGGGCGGTCACGCTGACAGGCCCTCGCCGCGCCCGATCGCCGCCTCGAGCTCGCTCTCGATCTCGGCGACAAGCACCGCCGTCTGCCCCACTGGGTTGCCCTCGGCGTCGAACTCCAGCGCCTGATCGTGGTGTGCGCCCAGGTAAGCGTCGACGACCACCTTGTTGGACGACAGCGCCTCGGGGCGGCCCTCGGCGATCACCCGGCTCTGGGCCATCACTACCACCCAGTCGCTGATGTCCCGGATCACGTCCATGTCGTGCTCGACGAACACCACGGTCATGCCGTCCTCGCGCAGCGACTTGACGTGCTGCAACAGATTCTCGGTGAGCGCGGGGTTCACCCCGGCCATGGGCTCGTCGAGCATCATGACGGTCGGGTCCAGCATCAGGGCCCGGGCCAACTCCAGCAGTTTGCGCTGCCCGCCGGACAGGCAGCCGGCGAGGTCGTGGGCCTTGGAGTCCAACTGGAAGCGGGTGAGCAACTCCATCGCCTTGCAAGTGTTGGCCTGCTCCTGCCGTCCCCAGGTGGACAGCAGCGCGCCGAAGAACCGCTCGCCGGTTTGATTCGGGGCAGCCAGGCGCATGTTGTCCAGCACGGTGAGCTTGGCGAGCGCCTTGGTGAGTTGGAAGGTGCGGACCACCCCGCGGCGGGCCACCTGGTGCGGAGCGAGCCGGGACAGCGGAGTCCCGTCGAAGGTCCACCGGCCGGTGTCCGGCCGGTCGAACCCGGTGAGCAGGTTGAACAGCGTGGTCTTCCCAGCCCCGTTCGGGCCGATCAACCCGGTGATCCAGCCCCGCTGGAATTCCAAGTGGGCCACGTCGACGGCTCGCAGGCCGCCGAACGAGCGAGTGATCGAGTCGATCACCAGCACCGGGTCGGGCTTACCGGCACCTGGCTGGGCAGGAACGTCGTCGAACCTCTCGCGTGGCACCGGGCCTGGCGCCACCGCCGCACCGGCACCGCACGACTCCTCAGCGCGCATCGAGCAGCACCTCACTTCGCTTACCGAAAATGCCTTGCGGTCGGAACATCATCAGCACCGCCAGGCCCACCCCGACCAGGACGAACCGGATGGCGCCGACATCCTGATTGTCGATGAAGGGGATCAGAGGGTTACTACCCGCGGTGACCTGGCGCAGGAAGTTGTCGGTGATCGAGAGCAGAAACCAGAAGATCATCGAGCCGATGACCGGACCGAACACCCGGCCGGCACCACCGATGATGAGCGCCGCGTAGGCGAAGAAGGTCTGTGGCGGCGAGTAGAAGTCCGGCGTGAGCGACTGTGTGGTCAGCGCGAAGACGATCCCTCCGACCGCACCGAACACCCCGCCCAGCACCAACGCCTGCATCTTGTAGACGAAAACGTTCTTGCCCAGTGACCTGACGGCATCCTCGTCCTCCCGGATCGCCTTGAGCACCCGACCCCACGGACTACGCACCAGCAGGAACACCAGGATCAGCGACAGGATCACCACTGTCCAACCCACGCAAACCGACCACAGATCCTGACCCAGGAAGCGCACCCCGGAGAAGTCGTAGAAGCGGCCGTTGTCGAACGGGGAAAGCCGGCGGAAACTGCCGCCATAGCCGGTGAGACCTTGGGTGCCACCGGAGAGATTGGTCATCGAGGTCGACCTGGTGATTAACCGCAGGATCTCCGCAGCCGCGATCGTGACGATCGCCAGGTAGTCCGCGCGCAATCGCAGTGTCGGTATCCCGAGCAACAGGGCGAGGACCACGCCCGCGACCATCCCCACCAGCACTCCCAACCACAGCGGCAGGTCGAAATACAGCACCGCGATGCCCATGCCGTACCCGCCGACCAGCGCGAAGCAGATCTGACCGAAGTTGAGCAGGCCGGTGTAACCGAAATGGATGTTCAGCCCGATCGCGAGTAAAGCGAAGAAGATCGCCGAGGGACCTACCAGCGCCGCGATGCCGTTGGCGAGCAGGCTCGGAACGTCGATCATCAAGTCATCCGATCCGTGCGCGGCTGCCGAGCAAACCCTGCGGTCTGATCACCAGGATGACAATGAGGGCCGCGAGTCCTCCCAGATACTTGAGGTCCACCGGGATGATCTGGGCGGATGCCTGCACCAGCACTCCGACGATCAGGCAACCCACCAGGGCCCCGTACGCGGTGCCCAACCCGCCCAGGATCACCCCGGCGAACATCAGCAACAGGAGATTGAAGCCCATCTCGTACTGCACCGTCCCGCCCAGCTCGGACAGGGCGAACAGCACGCCACCCAGCGCCGCCAGCGCGCCGGCAAGCATCCACACGAACAGCACGACCCGCTCGACGTCGATGCCTGACGAAGCGGCCAGGTCACGATTGTCGGATACCGCTCGCATCGCCTTACCGATCCGGGTCCGCTGCAGCAGCAGCGCGATCCCGATCAGGACTATCAGGCTGATCACGATCGTGGCGAGGTCCTTGTCGGTAATACTGATGAACCCGTAGTTGCGCTCCACCTGGTGGGTGTAGTCGGCGAACGACTCGGACCGTCCACCGAAGTAGATCAACACCAGATAGCGCAGCGCGAGGGCCAGGCCGATGGAGATCACCAGCTGAGCGACGAGACCGGCGCGGCGGCGCCGCATCGGCCGCCAGATACCCAGGTCATTGGCTGCACCGACAGCGGCGCCGGCCACGATCGCCAGCACCGTGGCCCAGATCAGCTGCAGCCCGAAGGTGACGTTCAGCGTCCAGGCCAGCACGGCTCCAATCGTGACCAGCTCGCCGTGTGCGAAGTTGGTCAACCCGGTGATGCCGAAAATCAGCGACAGACCGATCCCGGTGATGCCGATGACCAAGCCGAATCGGATGCCGTCGACCAGCACTCGCAGAGCCTCGGCGCTCGCCGAGATCTGCAGGCCTTCGCGCTGCACGCCGAATCGGAATACGACCAGCGACAACGTTCCCGGGGTCACATCGCGAACCACCTCCCCCTGCAGCACGTCGACCCCCCGGGGCAGGGACTGCTGGTCGATCCGAAAGGTGTACCGGCCGGGCCTGGGCACGGTCAGCTCCCAGCGACCGCTGTTGTTCGAGGTGGTCGAAGCGGCCTGCGACCCACTGGCGTCGAGCGCCTGCACCCGGATACCGACCAACAACGTGCCGTCAACGTTGCGCAGGGTGCCGCTGACCGGCAGACCTTGCTGTTCGGGTGAGGTGGGCGACGACGGCGTGGGTGAGACGGGAGGTGGTTGCTCGGTGGCCAGCGCCGGTGCCGACAGCCCGAGCAGCGCAGCGCTCGCCATCAGGGGGGCGATCACCGCGACGAGCAGCGCGCGCAGCAGCCCGGAAGTCCAGCGGATGGATCCGGCGTCCTCCGACCCTGCCCCGTTCGGTGCTCGTACCGGGTCTGCTGATCGCACGAGTGGGCGCCTCCTCCACAGGGTCGACAGTGCGGCTGGCGGGTTCGGCGCAACCCCCGTCGGCCGACCAAGTGCCCATAGTGAGCTATCGGCAGTGCACCCTAGTCAGCAGGGCATGCCTGCTGCCGTGTCCCTACCGCGCACGAGGCCACAGCGCGACATCCACGAACTCCGGCGGCTTTCCTGTATCGGCTTGGCCGTGTCATCCCACAGATGTAGAAAATCTTCCGGCTACATGACCTGGGGTACGAGGAAGATAATCTGTGAGATGACGATTGTCCGCACAGTATTCGACATCCTGGATTAAGTAGGCGGGACCCCAGGAACTCACCGGAATCTAGCGGAGGAGATCGGAATGAACGAAGTGCGCGGCGGCGACTCGAAACCACGGAAAGCTGGACCGCTGGAGCAGACGTGGATAGAGCGCCACCAGGTGCGAACCGACTGCAAATGTGACACCGTCGTGAAAAAGGGATTCGTGACATACGTATGCACGAAGTGCGGTAAAGAGATCTGATACAGAGGTCACGCTGCCCGGCGATCCCGCAGCAGGAGGGTCAGCCGGGCCGTGCAGATCGGGTGCCGCTGCTCGTCGCTAGACTCGCGGGCCGTGACGGTTTCCCCACCGCGGCTCCTCCTACTCGATGGTCACTCGCTGGCCTACCGAGCCTTCTTCGCGCTGCCTGCCGAGAATTTCCGGACCACAACTGGGCAGACCACCAACGCGGTGTACGGCTTCACCTCGATGCTGATCAATCTGCTCCGCGACGAGCAGCCCAGCCACGTCGCCGCGGCGTTCGACGTCTCCCGCAAGACCTTCCGCGCGGAGACCTACGCACCGTACAAGGCCAATCGCAGCGCCACACCCGATGAGTTCCGCGGCCAGGTGTCGCTGATCCAGGACGTGCTCGGCACGCTGGGTATCCCGGTCCTCACCAAGGAGAACTACGAAGCCGACGACCTCATCGCGACGCTGGTGAGCCGGGCCGAGCCGGACGGTTTTCAGGTTCTGGTCTGCACCGGTGATCGGGACGCATTACAGCTGGTCACTGAGCAGGTGACGGTGCTGTACCCGCGCAAAGGAGTCTCAGACCTGACCCGCTTCACTCCCGAGGGGGTCGCCGAGCGCTACGGCCTGACCCCACAACAGTATCCGGACTACGCGGCGCTGCGCGGCGACCCGTCGGACAACCTGCCGGGTATCCCGGGTGTGGGCGACAAGACCGCAGCGAAGTGGATCCGGGAGTTCGGCTCGCTGGACGCTCTGGTCGACCGGGTGGACGAGGTCAAGGGCAAGGCCGGTGACTCGCTGCGCGACAACCTCGCCTCGGTGCTGCTCAACCGCCAGCTCACCGAGTTGGTCCGGAATGTCGAGATACCCGAGCAACCCGCCGACCTGGTGCTCAAGCCGTGGGACCGCGACGCGGTGCACCGGCTGTTCGACGAGCTGGAGTTCCGGGTGCTGCGGGACCGGCTTTTCGCCACCTTGCGCGCAGCCGAGCCGGAGGCCGACGAGGGCTTCGCGGTGCGCGGTGAGATGATCGAGGCGGGTGGCGTCACTGCCTGGTTGGACGAGCACGCCCGGGACGGGCGCCGGACCGGACTGGCCTTCCGCAGCAGCTGGGCCCGCGGCACCGGGGATCTGGAAAGCCTCGCGCTGGCCGCCCCCGACGGCGAGGGCGCCTATCTCGATCCGCGCGCGCTCACTCCCGATGACGAGCTGGCGGTGAAGCAGTGGCTGGCCGACCCGGCCGCGCCCAAGGCCGCACATGATGCCAAGCCGCTGCTGCACGCGTTGCGGGCGCGCGGCGTGACCCTGGCCGGGCTGACCAGCGACACCGCCCTGGCCGCCTACCTGGTCCGGCCTGGCCAGCGGTCGTTCGACCTCGCCGATCTGGTGTTGCGCTATCTGCGCAGGGAGCTGCGGGTCGAACCCGGGGAGGTTGCCCAACCGAGCTTGTTCGAAGACGAGGACGCCGCCGCGCTGGTGGCCGACGAAATCCTGCGGGCCCGCGCCGTGGCCGAGCTGGCCGTCGTACTGGACGACGAGTTGGACCGGATAGCGGGGCGGTCGTTGCTCACTGATCTGGAGCTGCCGCTGCTCGCCGTGCTGGCCGAGCTGGAGGCAGCCGGCATCGCCGTCGACGGTGACGTGCTGGCCGAGCTGGAAGCAGGCTTCTCCGCAGCGGTGAAGCAAGCCGAGCAGGACTGCTTCGGGGTGATCGGCCGTGAGGTCAATCTGGGCTCGCCCAAACAGCTGCAGGTGGTGCTGTTCGACGAGTTGGGCATGCCCAAGACCAAGCGGACCAAGACCGGTTACACCACCGACGCCGACGCACTCCAGACGCTCTACCAGTCCACCGAGCACCCGTTTCTGGCGAACCTACTGGCGCACCGCGACGCGACCCGGCTCAAGATCACGGTCGACGGGCTGCTCAAAGCCGTGTCCGATGACGGGCGGATCCACACCACCTACAACCAGACCATTGCCGCGACCGGTCGGTTGTCTTCCACCGAGCCGAACCTGCAGAACATCCCCATCCGCACCGAGTCGGGGCGCCGGATCCGGACGGCTTTCGTGGTCGGCCCAGGCTATTCGGAGTTGATGACGGCGGATTACAGCCAGATCGAGATGCGGATCATGGCGCACTTGTCCGGGGACACCGCGCTGATCGCGGCGTTCACCTCGGGCCATGACTTCCACGCCGCCACCGCCGCGCGGGTATTCGCGGTGGACGCCACCGCCGTCACCGGAGAGCAGCGCGCCAAGATCAAAGCGATGAACTACGGCCTGGCCTACGGCCTGTCCGCTTTCGGGCTGTCCGCGCAGCTGCGGATCTCCGCCGAGGAGGCTCGCGAGCTGATGGAGGAATACTTTGCACGATTCGGCGGCATCCGCGACTACCTGCACACGATCGTGGAGAAAGCCCGGATGGACGGCTACACCGCCACCATCCTGGGGCGCCGGCGTTACCTGCCCGACCTGGTCAGCGACAACCGGCAGCGCCGCGAGATGGCCGCGCGGATGGCCCTCAACGCGCCGATTCAGGGCAGCGCCGCGGATATCATCAAGGTCGCGATGCTAGGAGTTGCGCGTGCACTGCGCGTCGAGGACCTGCGTTCCCGGATGCTGCTGCAGGTGCACGATGAGCTGGTGTTGGAAGTCGCCGAGGGCGAGCGGCTGGCGCTCGAAGCGCTGGTACGTCGCGAGATGGCGTCGGCCTACGCCTTGGACGTCCCGTTAGAGGTATCGGTAGGACTAGGCCGCAGCTGGCACGACGCCGCGCACTGACCGGCGCCGCGATCAGCCGGGGCGACGGCAGCAGAAGATCGCGGTTCCCGGGAATAGGGCGCCACGCAGCGGGCTCCACTGTCCCCACTCCCTGTGCAGGTCGGGCGGCCACTCCGGTTCTACCAGGTCCTCCAGCATCAACCCGGCGGCGACGATCTCCCTGACCCGGTCACCGATCGTCCGGTGGTGTTCCACATAGGTGGGGTTACCCAAGCGGTCCACCTCGACGTACGGGGTGCGGTCGAAGTACGGCTGCACCACCGTCAAGCCGGCCTCCCCCGGATCGTCGGGGAAGATCCAGCGCAGCGGGTGAGTGACCGCGAAGACCCACCGACCGCCGGGCCGTAGCACCCGGGCGACCTCTCGCATCACCGCGGCCGAGTCCGCGACGAACGGCACCGCGCCGAACGCCGAACAGGCCAGGTCGAAACTGGCATCGGCGAAGGGCAACCGACCGGCGTCGGCCTGCACCAGGGGGACCGAAATGCCGGTTTCCCGCCCCGTGTTCACCGCATGCCGCAGCATCTCCGCCGACAGGTCCAGGCCCACGACCGCCGCACCCTGGACGGCCAGCCACCGTGCGCACGGTGCCGATCCGCAACCGACCTCGAGCACACGGCGGCCGGCCAGCTCACCGAGCAGGCCGACGTCTGACTCGCGAAGCCTCTCCGGGCACCACACGAAGTCCGCCAGACCCAGGAAGTCGCTGTGTGCGGCGAGGTAGTCTTGGGCGTCGATGTCCCACCATCGGCGGTTCGCCGCCACTGTCTCGGCAACGCCGACAGGCCGGTTCACCGCACCGGCAGTGCCAAGCTCCGCCTCGGCGCGACGGTGACTGCCCAGCGAGATCGTCCCGTCATCGTCCTTCCCTGATTGCGGGGCGCCTGTCACTGGCGCAGTCTCTCACCAAGAAGCGGGCGAGCACCGGGGGCCGAGTTTGCTGGTCCGGCACCGGCCTGGGTACGATTAGTCTGCGCTGTAGTTTCGTGCTGCCCAGGTTGTCAAGTCAGCTCAGTGTCAGATTGGCCCAGTTGTCAGGTTTGGCCCAGTGTCAAGCCGACGCACGTTGTCAAGCTGGCTCAGCGGCGAGGGTGATGTGCCGCAGTGGGGAGCCAGCGCACGGAGACATCCCACGCACCGACACAACTGTGACACCACCCCTGACCACTCGACCCTATCCCTTCGGAGCACCCCACCGCATGACCACCGACACCACCACAGTCCCGACCCTGCAGCAGGTTGCGATCAACGACGTCGGGACGGAGGAGGACTTCCTCGCCGCCATCGACAAGACCATCAAGTACTTCAACGATGGCGATATCGTCGAAGGCATCATCGTCAAGGTCGATCGTGACGAAGTGCTGCTCGACATCGGCTACAAGACCGAGGGCGTGATCCCGTCCCGGGAGCTGTCCATCAAACATGACGTCGACCCGGCGGATGTCGTGGCGGTCGGCGATGAGGTGGAGGCCCTCGTTCTCCAGAAGGAGGACAAGGAAGGCCGGCTGATCCTGTCCAAGAAGCGCGCCCAGTACGAGCGCGCCTGGGGGAATATCGAGACTCTCAAGGAGAACGAGGAGCCGGTTCGCGGCACTGTCATCGAGGTGGTGAAGGGCGGACTGATCCTCGACATCGGGCTGCGCGGCTTCCTACCCGCCTCGCTGGTGGAGATGCGGCGGGTCCGTGACCTTCAGCCCTACGTGGGCCGGGAGCTCGAAGCCAAGATCATCGAACTGGACAAGAACCGCAATAACGTGGTGCTCTCCCGGCGCGCGTGGCTCGAGCAGACTCAATCCGAGGTGCGCAGCGAGTTCCTCCACCAGCTGGCCAAGGGTCAGGTCCGCAAGGGTCAGGTCTCCTCGATCGTGAACTTCGGCGCCTTCGTCGACCTCGGTGGGGTGGACGGTCTGGTGCACGTGTCCGAGCTGTCCTGGAAACACATCGACCACCCCAGCGAGGTTGTCGAGGTTGGCCAGGAGGTCACCGTCGAAGTGCTCGACGTCGACCTGGACCGCGAGCGGGTGTCGTTGTCACTCAAGGCCACCCAGGAAGACCCGTGGCGGCAGTTCGCTCGCACCCACCAGATCGGGCAGATCGTGCCCGGTAAGGTCACCAAACTGGTGCCCTTCGGCTCGTTCGTCCGCGTCGAAGAGGGCATCGAGGGATTGGTGCACATCTCCGAGCTGTCGCAGCGGCACGTGGAGATCCCCGAGCAGGTCGTGCAGGTCGGCGATGACGTGATGGTCAAGGTCATCGACATCGACCTGGACCGCCGACGGATCTCACTGTCCCTCAAGCAGGCCAATGAGGGGCTGTCCCCGGAGATGGAGTTCGACCCGACGCAGTACGGCATGACCGCCGAGTACGACAGCGAAGGCAACTACATCTACCCCGACGGCTTCGACCCGGAGACCAACGACTGGCTCGAGGGATACGACAAGCAGCGCCAGGAGTGGGAGCGCGCCTACGCCGAGGCCCAGGTCCGTTTCGAGCAGCACCGCAAGCAGGTCGTCAAAGCGACCGAGGCCGAGTCAGAGGCTACCGGGGATCAGAACTATTCCTCGACGACCACCGAGACGCCAGCTCCCAGCAACGCCGGCGCAGGCTCGCTGGCCAGTGACGAGCAGCTAGCAGCCTTGCGGGAGAAGCTCTCTGGCGGCGTGTAGGTGTCGTCAAGCGTCACCCTGGCCCGATGCTGCGGGTCGGGCTGACGGGGGGGATCGGGTCCGGTAAGTCGATGGTCGCTGCCCGGTTGGCGCAACGCGGGGCGTGGATCATCGACTCGGACCGGATCGCCCGCGAAGTCGTCGAGCCCGGTACCGCGGGGCTGCGCGCGGTGGTCGACGAGTTCGGCGAGGAGATCCTCGCCGAGGGCTGCACGCTGGACCGGTCAGCGCTCGCGGAGCGGGTCTTCGACGATGCCGACGCTCGGCGCCGGCTCAACACCATCGTGCACCCGCTGGTCGCGGCCCGCTCCGCTGAGCTGATCGCGGCCGCGCCCCGTGATGCGGTCGTGGTGCACGACATCCCGCTGCTGATCGAAGCCGGAAACGAGGCCAGGTTCCCACTGGTCGTCGTCGTGCACGCGGATGCCGGTGTGCGGCTGCGCCGGCTGGTCGAGCAGCGTGGAATGTCGGAGTCTGCCGCGACGGCGCGGATCGCTGCCCAGGCCACCGACGAGCAGCGTCGCGCCGCCGCCGACGTGTGGCTGAACAACAACAACCGCCGGGATGACACCGTCGCTGCAGTCGACCGGTTATGGACCCAGCGGTTGGTACCGTTCGAGGGCAACCTGCGACACCGCGTCCCGGCAGCACGCGCCGCAGCTCCAGCCCTGGTGGCGCCGTGCGACAGCTGGCCGGAGCAGGCGCGACGGGTGATCGCCCGGATCGCCGAGGGGGCGGGTGGTCGCGCGTACCGGATCGACCACATCGGCTCGACAGCGATCCCTGGTCTCGACGCCAAGGATGTGCTGGACGTGCAGGTGGTGGTCGCCGACCTCGTCACGGCCGAGCAACTCGCCGACGATCTCATCGGCGCCGGACTCATCAGGCGACACGGCCACTGGTGGGACACTGCCCGCGACGGCACCACCTGGGACAAAGCGATGGCGACCAATGCCGATCCCGCCCGGGCCGTCGACTGCCACATCCGGCCGGTCGACTCCCCGACCTGGCGGGAAACCGTGTTACTGCGGGATTGGCTGCGGGCTCATCCGGCGGGTGTACTCCAATATGCCGAGCTCAAGCACCGTCTCGCTGCACAGCAGCCGGACAGCATCGATGCTGAGGCCACCGCGAAGACTCCGTTCCTCTTCAGCGCCCTGGATCGGGCCGAGCAGTGGGCGCTGCGAACCGGTTGGCTGGTGGTCTGAAAGCCCGCGATCGGCTCAGTGCCGGCTCCAGGTCGGCCACATTCCCACCGTCGACAACCAACGGTCCAACCGGTAATCGTGCCGGGCCAAGCCGTCCAGCGCCTGATACGTCGTGGCCAACGCCGCCTGCGCAGCAGATCGATCGAGCAAGCCGGCGGCGACCGCGTCCAGCAACTCATCGGTGTCGAGCACCTCGACGCCGTACCCGGTACGCACCACGAGATCCAGGTAGTGATCCTCGGTACGCCAGCATCGGCCGTCGACGTCGATGCGCACCACGTCGACGTAGAGGTGGTCGTCCCATTCGTGCCCGGGAGGATAGAACCAATCAGTGATCCGCAGCCCCATCTCGGGCAGCAACCAGGACTCCAGCGCCCGGATGGTCGGATGGTCGACGACGTCGCGGGCGACGTAGAGCCCGAAGGGCTCGACGCGGTATTCGCGCACTGTGCGCACGATCCCCTTGGGGTCGGTGTTGGTCATTGCATCCAGGTCGAACAGCTCGACCTTGGGAGGGTGGATATGCTGCGGGGCGTGCGCACGCACTCCGTGCGGGGCCGTCATAGCGCTCGACCCTACGCGACGGCAGACTGTCAGGGTCCCCGCTTACCCTCACTGTCATGACCGATGCCACCGCCGTTCAGCGCGACCTGCTTCCGCACTCGGAGTTCCGGCCGCTCGCCGAGACTCCCCGGGCGCCCGGGCGATTCGAGATGGTCAGCGACTACGCGCCCGCGGGCGACCAACCGACCGCTATCGATGAGCTGGAGCGTCGGATCACCACCGGCGAGCGCGACGTCGTGTTGCTGGGCGCCACCGGAACGGGTAAGTCGGCCACCGCTGCGTGGCTGATCGAACGGGTGCAGCGCCCCACTCTGGTGATGGCACCGAACAAGACCCTCGCCGCACAGCTCGCTCACGAGCTGCGGGATTACTTTCCGAACAGCGCGGTGGAGTATTTCGTCTCCTACTACGACTACTACCAGCCCGAGGCGTACGTCCCCCAGACCGACACTTACATCGAGAAGGACTCCTCGATCAACGACGACGTGGAGCGGTTGCGGCATTCCGCCACGATGTCGCTGCTCACCCGCCGCGACGTCGTCGTCGTCGCCTCGGTGTCCTGCATCTTCGGGCTCGGTACCCCGCAGGAGTATCTGAACCAGTCGATTCATGTGCCAGTCGGTGGGGAGATCGGTCGCGACGCGCTGCTGCGGTCTCTGGTCGACATCCAGTACACCCGCAACGATCTTGCCTTCGCCCGGGGAACCTTCCGGGTCCGGGGTGACACCGTGGAGGTCATCCCGGCTTACGAGGAACTCGCGGTCCGCATCGACTTCTTCGGTGACGAGGTCGAGGCACTCTACTTCCTGCACCCGCTCACCGGAGAGGTGGTACGGGAGGCGTCTGAGCTGAAAATATTCCCGGCCACGCACTACGTCGCTGGGACGGAGCGGATGGAGCGCGCCATCGCGGGCATCGAGTCCGAGCTGGGGGACCGGCTGGCTGAGCTGGAGAAGCAGGGCAGGCTGCTGGAGGCCCAGCGGTTGCGGATGCGGACCCACTACGACGTGGAGATGATGCGCCAGGTCGGATTCTGCTCCGGCATCGAGAACTACTCGCGGCATATCGACGGGCGCGCCGCCGGCTCGGCACCGGCTACCCTGCTGGATTACTTCCCCGAGGACTTCCTGCTGATCATCGATGAGTCGCATGTCACGGTGCCGCAGATCGGTGGGATGTACGAGGGTGACGCTTCCCGTAAGCGCACCCTGGTGGAGCACGGGTTCCGGCTGCCCTCCGCGCTGGACAATCGCCCGCTGACCTGGGAGGAGTTTCAGGATCGGATCGGCCAGACGGTGTACCTGTCGGCTACTCCGGGACCGTATGAGATGGCTCAGGCCGGTGGCGAGTTCGTCGAGCAGGTGATCCGCCCGACCGGCCTGGTGGATCCGGAGGTGGTGGTGAAGCCCACCAAGGGTCAGATCGACGATCTGGTGCACGAAGTGCGGCTCCGCGCCGAACGTAACGAACGGGTGTTGGTCACCACGTTGACCAAGAAGATGGCCGAGGACCTCACCGACTACCTGCTCGAGCTTGGCATCCGGGTTCGCTACCTGCACTCCGAGGTGGACACGCTGCGCCGGGTGGAGCTGCTGCGTCAGTTGCGGCTGGGCGAGTTCGACGTGCTGGTGGGGATCAACCTGCTCCGCGAGGGCCTGGACCTGCCCGAGGTCTCACTGGTGGCCATCCTGGACGCCGACAAGGAGGGGTTCCTGCGCAGCGGGACCTCGCTGATCCAGACCATCGGTCGGGCCGCTCGCAACGTGTCCGGTCAGGTGCACATGTACGCCGACACGGTCACCGCCTCGATGCGTCGGGCCATCGACGAGACCAACCGGCGACGGGCCAAGCAGGTCGCCTACAACACCGAGCGCGGGGTGGATCCGCAACCGTTGCGCAAGAAGATCAACGACATCCTGGAGCGGGTCTACGCCGAGGCCGACGACACCTCTGACACCGTGGCGGTGCAGGTCGGAGGATCCGGGCGCAACGCCTCCCGAGGTAAGCGCGCCACCGGCGAGCCAGGGCGGGCCCGGGGCAGCTCCGGTGTGCTGGAGAGTCGAGACACCGCATCGATGCCTCGCGCCGAGCTCGCGGATCTGGTCCAACAGCTCACCGATCAGATGATGAGCGCGGCCCGTGAGCTGCAGTTCGAGCTGGCCGCCCGGCTTCGTGACGAAATCGCCGACCTCAAGAAGGAGCTCCGCGGCATGGACGCCGCCGGCCTCCGCTAGTTGGCTGCCCTTGTCAGCCGAGGTCCTCCTCGCCCAGGCGGTGTACCCGGATGAGGTTGGTGGAGCCGACGGTGGCCGGGGGAGATCCGGCCACGATCACCACCAGGTCGCCGGGCTGGTAGCGCCCGATCGACAGCATCGCCTGGTCCACCTGCCGGACCATCGCATCGGTGGTCTCGACGCGGGGGACCAGGAAGGTCTCGGTGCCCCAGGTCAGGGTGAGCTGGTTGCGTACCGGGGCCTCGGGGGTGAACGCCAGCAGCGGCAGGTGGGTGTGCAGCCGGGCCAGCCTGCGGACGGTGTCGCCGGACTGGGTGAACGCCACCAGCGCCTTGGCCTCCAGCAGCTCCCCGATATCACGCGCCGCGTAGGACAACACCCCACGTTTGGTTCGCGGCACGTGGTTGAGCGGGGGGACAGTCGGCGAGCCGACCTCCACGGCCTTCACGATGCGACTCATCGTCTGCACCGACTCGATCGGGTACCGACCCACACTGGTCTCCCCCGACAGCATCACCGCATCAGCACCATCGAGCACCGCATTGGCCACATCCGAGGCCTCGGCCCGCGTCGGTCGAGCATGACCGATCATCGAGTCCAGCATCTGAGTAGCCACGATGATCGGCTTGGCGTTCTCCCTGGCCACCTGGACGGCCCGTTTCTGCACCAGCGGCACGTTCTCCAGGGGCAACTCCACCCCCAGATCCCCCCGAGCCACCATCACCCCGTCAAAAGCCAGCACGATCGCCTCGAGATCATCCACCGCCTCGGGCTTCTCCAACTTCGCGATCACCGGCAGTCGCCCACCCGGCACCCGGTCCATCACCCGATGCACCACATCGATATCCGCCGGCGACCGCACGAACGACAACGCCACCCAATCCACCCGCAACCCCAGCGCGAACTCCAGATCAGCGATGTCCTTAGCCGACATCGCCGGCACCGACACATTCATCCCCGGCAACGACAACCCCTTATGATCACTGACCGTCCCCCCCTCCACCACCTCACACACCACCTCGCAGTCTTCGACCTTACGGACCACCAAGGCGACCTTGCCGTCATCGACCAGCAACCGATCACCCTCACGAGCATCCTGAGCCAACCCCGCATACGTGGTCGACACCCGATCATGAGTACCGGGCACATCCTCGACGGTCACCCGCACCTCATCACCAGTCCGCCACTCCACCCGACCAGCCACGAACCGCCCCAACCGGATCTTGGGCCCCTGCAGATCACCCAGAATCCCCACCGCCCGACCCGACTCGTCACCCGCCTCCCGAATCATCGAATACACCCGCGCATGATCAGCGTGCGTACCATGACTGAAATTCAACCGAGCAACATCCATCCCGGCCCCGACCAACTCCCGAATCTTCTCCGGGGTCGCAGTGATCGGCCCGATCGTACAAACGATCTTCACACGTCGACTCACGGCGCTCAGCCTAGACAGCTCCGTTGGCCAGCAGATGTCGGGTCGGTTGCGATCGCGCCAACCCCGCGGCCCGGCCGCCCCGACGTGACGTGCTCGGGCAGCCATGTGACCAGACCACGGCTCAGTACCCGTAAGCCGTGCATGAGCGCCCAGCACGCTGTGCGTTAGGAGGCAACCCCGGCCTGCTGCTGTGCCACCAGCGTCTCCGGCTCCTCCCGGCCACGGCGGGCCAGCGTCAAGTAGAGCACCGCGCCGAGGAACACCACCGCTGACGTGACCACGTTGATTCGCAGTCCGAAAATCATCGTAGCCGGGTCAGCGCGCATCAGCTCGATCCAGAACCGGCCTGCGGTGTAGCCCGCGACGTACAGCGCGAAGGCCCGCCCATGGCCCAACCGGAAGCGTCGGTCAGCCCACACGACGAGTGCCGCGACGCCCAGGTTCCACAGCATCTCGTAGAGGAACGTGGGGTGCACGATCTCCACGACCGGACCCTGCGCGATCCCGTTGAGCGGATCGAGAGCGCCGGTGTCCGGGTTTACCCGGTCGCGGATCTCCAGTCCCCAGGGCAGCGAGGTCGGGCCGCCGTAGAGCTCCTGATTGAACCAGTTGCCCAGGCGGCCGATCGCCTGCGCGACGACGATGGCGGGAGCGACTGCGTCTGCCAGCGCTGGCAGCGGGATGCCCCGCCGTCGGCAGCCGATCCAGGCTCCCAGGCCCCCGAGCGCGACCGCCCCCCAGATACCCAGGCCACCCTGCCAGATCTTCACTGCGGCGATGGGGCTGCCATTGGGTCCGAAATATTTCTGCCAGTCGGTGGCGACGTGGTAGAGCCGGCCTCCCACCAGCCCGAACGGCACCGCGAGCACCGCGATGTCGGTCACCGTGCCGGCCTGACCACCCCTGGCCTGCCAGCGACGTTCCCCCCACACGATGGCCACGACGATCGCGGCGATAATGCACAGGGCGTAGGCACGGATCGGCACCGGCCCCAAGTGCCAGACACCCCGGTCCGGGCTGGGAATGGTGGCAAGGAACATCTCAGTGAGCACGGCGACACGGTATCTCCCACCCCCACTGCCCAGCTGCAGCCCTCCTCATGCACGCCAGCACCGGCGCTTGACCCGAAGTCAGGCGGGTTGTGGGGCAGGTCGGCGAACACCGGTGGCGAGGTCTGCGGCCAGGGCGCGGATCCCGGGTTCGCCGTCCGCGGCGGCGGTCACGAAGGCGGAGCCGACGATCACGGCGTCGGCGAATGCCGCTACTTCGGCGGCCTGCGCACCGTTGCGCACTCCGAGCCCGACGCCCACCGGCAGTCCTGGGGCGTGTTCCCGGGCCCGGCTGACCAAGGTTCCCGCGGCGCTGCTCACCACGTCGCGGGCGCCGGTCACACCCATGACTGAACTCGCGTACAGGAAGCCCCGGGTCACCGCTGCGGTCGAGGCCAGACGTTGATCAGTGGACGACGGGGCCACCAGGAAGATCCGATCCAGGTCGTGCGCCTGTGCCGCGGCCAGCCACTCCTGCGCCTCATCCGGGATCAGATCGGGAGTGATGACGCCAAGTCCCCCGGCGGCAGCGAGATCCCGGGCGAAGGCGTCCACGCCGTAACGGTGCACCGGGTTCCAGTAGGTCATCACCACTGCCCGCCCGCCGGCACAAGAGATCGACTCCACCACCGAGATCATGTCGCTCAGCCGCACCCCGGCGCGCAGAGCGGTCTCGGAAGCGGCCTGGATGGTCGGCCCGTCAAGCACCGGATCGGAGTAGGGCATCCCGACTTCGACCAGGTCGCAGCCACCGTCTAGCATCGCGCGCAGCAGCGCCCGCGAGCGATCCACCGTCGGGTAGCCGGCAGGCAGGTAGCCGATCAGCGCGGCCCGATGCTCAACACCACAGATCTCGAACAGCGGCGCGAGCCGAGCGGTCACTGAGCCCCCTCCAGCAGGTCGAACCACTTCACTGCGGTGTCCACATCCTTGTCACCCCGGCCGGACAGGTTGACCAGCACCAACGCGCTCTCCCCCAGCTCCTTCCCGAGTCGTAAGACTCCGGCCACCGCGTGCGCCGACTCGATCGCTGGAATGATCCCCTCGGTGCGGGACAGCAGCTGGAAGGCATCCATCGCCTGCGTATCGGTGATCGGCCGGTACTCGGCCCGCCCGGTGTCCTTGAGCCAGGAATGCTCGGGTCCCACTCCTGGATAGTCCAGGCCCGCCGAGATCGAGTGCGTCTCCACGGTCTGCCCGTCGGAGTCCTGCAGCAGGTACGACAGGGCCCCATGGAGCATCCCGGGTTCACCTGCGGACAGCGTCGCGGCGTGCCGCCCGGAATCCACCCCGTCACCGGCGGCCTCGAAGCCGACCAGGCGCACTGCCGGGTCGTCGATGAACGGGTGAAAGATGCCGATCGCGTTGGAGCCACCACCGACGCAGGCGGCCACTACATCGGGCAACCTGCCGTAGCGGGCGAGCATCTGCTCGCGGGCTTCCAGCCCGATGACCCGGTGGAAGTCGCGCACCATCACTGGGAACGGGTGTGGGCCGGCGACCGTGCCGAGCAGGTAATGCGTGGTGTCCACGTTGGTCACCCAGTCCCGCAGCGCCTCGTTGATGGCGTCTTTGAGAGTGCGGAATCCCGTCTTCACCGGCACCACCTCGGCACCGAGCAGCCGCATCCGGGCGACGTTGAGCGCTTGGCGTCGGGTATCCACTTCACCCATGTAGATCACGCAGTCCAGCCCGAGCAGCGCGCACGCGGTCGCGGTGGCGACACCGTGCTGGCCCGCTCCGGTCTCCGCGATCACCCGCGGTTTGCCCATCCGTTTCGTGAGCAACGCCTGACCCAACACATTGTTGATCTTGTGGGATCCGGTGTGGTTGAGATCCTCGCGCTTGAGCACGATCCGCGCTCCACCGGCGTGCTCGGACAGCCTGGGCACCTCGGTGATCGGCGAGGGTCGGCCGGTGTAGTCGGCGAGCAGGCCGTTGAGCCGAGCGGTGAACTCCGGGTCCACCCGCGCCTCGGCATAGCACGCAGTGCAGCTCGTCGAGAGCTTTGATGAGCGCTTCGGGCACGAACCGGCCGCCGTAACGGCCGAAGTGACCGCGGGAATCAGGCTGGGCAGCGTCAGGCACGCCAGTGGACTCAACGGGCTGGATACCGACCATCCCACTCACCGGGCCGGCTTGGGGCAGGCTGGGTGTGACCCGGCGGTGACCAGCTGGATGACCGCGGCCTTGGGGTCACCACTGGTCACCAGCCCCTCACCGACGAGCACCGCGTCGGCACCCGCACCGGCGTAGGCCATCAGATCCGCTGGGCCGCGCACCCCGGACTCAGCGACGCGCAGCACCTCACCCGGCAGCCCCGGCGCGATCTTGCTGAAGACGTCGGGGTTCACGTCCAAGGTATGCAGGTCGCGGGCATTGACGCCGATCAGTGTCGCGCCGGCCTCCAACGCACGGTCGGCTTCCTCGGCGGTGTGCACCTCGACCAGTGCGGCCATCCCCAGCGACTCGACCCGGTCGAGCAACGCCACCAGCGCATTCTGCTCCAGCGCGGCGACGATCAGCAGCACCACGTCCGCGCCGTGCGCCCGCGCCTCATGGACCTGGTAAGGACTGACGATGAAGTCCTTGCGCAGCACTGGGAGGTCCACCGCGGCACGCACCGCGTCCAGGTCGGCCAGCGAGCCGCCGAACCTCCGGCCCTCAGTCAACACACTGATCATGCGCGCGCCGGCCGCGGCGTAGTCCGCGGCAAGCGCGGCCGGGTCCGGGATATCGGCCAGCGGACCACGGGACGGGCTGCGGCGCTTCACCTCCGCGATGACGCCGATCCCAGGGCCCCGCAACGCCGTCACAGCATCTCGGGGGACCGGCACCCGGGTGGCGCGCCGCTTGATCTCAGTGAATTCGACGGCGGCTTCACGGGCCGCGAGGTCAGCTCTGACCCCTTCGAGGATCGCCTCCAGGACACTCAAGCCTCTCCCCTTCCAACCCCCTGCACAGCCAGATACCGATGCTAGCTCCGGCCTGGTCGGCGCCCCGTCACCGGGGGTGTCACGATGCAGTGGGGTCCTCGCCGGCATCCATCTGCTCCCAAAGCCGTCCGTCCAGCGTAACCTGATAGGAACTGTTCGGGCGGCCCGTCGGCGCCTGGTAACGGCTACCCAGCCGCGGCATCCAGTAACCCCGCAACACCAGGACGGCACCGGCCGCGACGAGCAGCGCCGCCCCTCCCGCAGCCAGCGCCGGCCCCACGAACAACACCCCAGCCGGGTCGACCGGGACCGACCGTGCGGGCAGCTCCACCGCGGACATCGCTGCGGTGGTGAGCCACCGCGCGTCGGCCACTCGTAGCGCACCGATAGTCGGCAGCACCGACACGACCAGCAACAATGCTCCGAGCAGTCCTCGCGCCCACCCCCCGGTCGCCAGCACTGCGGCTACCGCGGCGAGTGCGAGCAGCGCCAGCGGGCCCAGTGCGGGCAGCACCGCAGATCCGGCCACCTGCACCTGGACGATCCCGCGCAGCGGCACCTGGGCATCGACCTGCGCCCAACCGAGCATCGCTGCGCCGCCGAGCATCGCCGAGGCCGCGATCAGCGCCACGATGGTGGCGGCAAGGGCCCTGCGCGACAGATCACGTTCAGGCACGCAGCAACCCGGCCGGTTCTCCGGTGGCCAGCCGCAAGGTGCCCGCGGCGGCGATAGCGGCCAGCACCACGCCGGCCTTGTTCAGGCATTCGGTGTCCTCGGCTACCGGATCGGAGTCTGCGACGATCCCCCCACCGGCTTGGACGTAGGCCACCCCGTTGCGGACCATCGCGGTGCGGATGGCGATCGCGGTGTCGGCGTCTCCGGCAAAGTCCAGGTAGCCGACCACTCCCCCGTACACCCCCCGTCGAGTGGGCTCGAGCTCCTCGATCAGCTCCATCGCTCGCGGCTTGGGTGCCCCGGACAGCGTCCCGGCGGGGAAGCAGGCAGCCACCGCGTCGAATGCGGTGCATCCCGGCGCCAGCTCACCGGTGACCGTGGAGACCAGGTGCATCACGTGGCTGTAGCGCTCGACCCGGAAGAAGTCGGTGACATGTACTGAGCCGGGCCGGCACACCCGGCCGACGTCGTTGCGACCGAGGTCGACCAGCATGAGATGCTCAGCGCGCTCCTTCTCGTCGACCATCAGGTCCTTCTCCAACCAGCAGTCCTCGTCCGGGTCGGCGCCGCGGGGACGGGTGCCGGCGATCGGGTGGGTGGTGACCTTCCCGTCTCGCACCGTCACCAGGGACTCGGGGCTGCAGCCGACGATGCTGAAGTCCTCCAGGATGAGCAGGTACATGTACGGGCTGGGGTTGGTGGTGCGCAGCACCCGGTAGATGTCCAGCGGGTCGGCGTCGGTGGCGATCTCGAAGCGCTGGGACACCACCACCTGGAAGGCCTCGCCGGCGCGGATCGCCTCCTTGGCAGCCTCGACCGCAGCGTGGTGCTGCTGCGGGCTGCGCCGCCGCACGAACTCCGGGGTCGGGCAGGTGAATACCGCTGCGCTGGCCGGCGTCGGCGTGCACAGCTTCGCGACCATCGCATCCAGCCGGGCCACGGCGTCGTCGTAGGCCTCGTCGACGCGGGCGGGGGAATCGTCCCAGTTGATCGCGTTGGCAATCAGGGTGACAGTGCCCTCGTGGTGGTCCAGCGCGGCGAGGTCGGTGGCCAGCAGCATCACCAGCTCAGGCACCTGCAGGTCGTCGACCGCCAGGTCAGGCAGCCGTTCCCATCGCCGGACCGCGTCGTAACCGAGGTAGCCGACCATCCCGCCGGTGAGCGGGGGCAGGCCGGGCAGCGACTCGGTATGCAGTGCCGCCACGGTCTGCCGCAACGCCTCCAGCGGGGTGCCCTCCCACGACCCCTCCACCCCGGGAAGCCCCACCGGCGGATTCCCGTGCCAGACCGTGCGACCGTCGGACTCGGTGAGCGTGGCAGCGCTGTGGACCACCACGAAGGACCAGCGCGACCAGGACGAATTATTCTCCGCTGACTCTAGAAGAAAGGTTCCCGGCTTGCCTTGGGCCAGCTTGCGGTACACCCCCAGCGGGGTCTCACCATCGGCGAGCAGCGTCCGGGTCACCGGGACCACCCGGCGATCCGTCGCCAGGGCCCGGAACCTCTCCCTGCTTGGCTGCAATTGTCCGCTACCGGTGTCGGAGATGCTGACCATGGAACCATTGTGCCCGCCGTTGACTCCTCGTGTGGTTCGGGCATATTTTTTCATCCATTGTTGAAATAAGGAGTTGGGAGTGGCGGACGAGCACAGCAGACAGCCCCGTCCCCGAGGGCGCCGTCCTGCCGGTGAGAACACCAGGGGCGCGCTGCTCGACGCCGCCAGAGTGGAGTTCACCGAGCGCGGCTTCGACGGCGCCACCGTGCGCACCATCGCCCAACGAGCTGGGGTGGACGCCGCGATGGTCAACCACTGGTTCGGCGGCAAGGACGGGCTGTTCGTCGCGGCATTGGAGATCCCGATCGACCCTGTGGAGGTCGTCTCCCGGGTCCTCGCCGGGGATCCTGAGCAGGCCGCCGCACGGATCCTGCGCACCTTCCTCTCGGTCTGGGACACCAATGGCGGTGGTGCGCTGACCGCGCTGGTGCGCAGCGTGGCCAGCCATGAGCAAGCCGCTCGGATGATGCGCGAGTTCGTCGGGCGCGTGATCTTCGGTCGGGTCGTCGGTGCGCTAGCTCCGGACCAGGTCGAGCTGCGCGCAGCGCTGTGCGGCACTCAGGTCGTGGGGCTGGCGATGGTGCGCTATGTGATCCGCCTCGAGCCACTCGCTTCCGCCGACCCCGACACGATCGTCGCGGCCATCGCCCCGAACCTGCAGCGGTACCTCACCGGCCCACTCGTGAGTGGGTAACAGTGTTCTAACACTGTTACCCACTCACGAGCACTGACCTGCTAAAACAGGTCGGTGTGCCCTCGTGGCAGGCGGGGCCGACCTGGTCGACGACGAGCAACAGAGCATCGCCATCGCAGTCCAGCCGCACCTCGTGCACATGCTGGGTGTGCCCGGAGGTCTCGCCTTTGACCCAATAGGCCTGCCTGCTGCGGGACCAATAGGTGGCCCTGCCTGTGGTCAGCGTGCGGTGCAGCGCCTCGTCGTCCATCCAGGCCACCATCAGCACCTCACCCGTGCCGCGCTGCTGCACGACGGCGCACACCAGCCCGTCGGCGTTGCGGGTGAGCTGCTCAGCGATCGCCGGCTCCAGCCCGCTCACCGCACCGTCACCCCGGCCTGGCGCAGGCCGTCCTTGACCTCACCGATCCGCAGCTGTCCGAAGTGGAAGACGCTGGCGGCGAGCACCGCGTCGGCCCCGGCCACCACCGCGGGCGGGAAATGCCCCACCTCGCCCGCTCCCCCACTGGCGATCACCGGGACGGTCACGACGGCCCGCACAGCGGAGATCATCTCGATGTCGAAGCCGGTTTTGGTGCCGTCGGCGTCCATCGAGTTGAGCAGGATCTCCCCGACACCCAACTGCTGGCCGCGGGCGGCCCACGCCACCGCGTCGATCCCGGTGCCGCGCCGTCCTCCGTGGGTGGTCACCTCGAAGCCGGAGGGGGTCGGTGGATGCCCGGGTGGTACCCGCCGGGCATCCACCGACAGCACGATGCATTGCGCACCGAAACGGCGACCGGCCTCGCGCAGCAGCTCGGGTCGGGCCACCGCGGCGGTGTTGATGCTCACCTTGTCCGCACCGGCCCGCAGCAGGCGGTCCACATCGGCCACTTCGCGGATCCCCCCGCCGACGGTGAGCGGGATGAAAACGCACTCCGCGGTGCGGCGGACGACGTCATAGGTCGTCTCCCGATCCGTCGAGGAGGCCGTGATGTCCAGGAACGTCAGCTCGTCAGCACCCTGCGCGTCATAGGCGGTGGCGAGCTCAACCGGATCGCCGGCGTCTCGCAGTGCGGTGAAGTTCACCCCTTTGACCACCCGGCCTGCATCGACGTCCAGGCACGGGATCACGCGTACGGCAACGGCCATCCATCCAGCCTATGCGCAGAGATCCGCACGGCGTCCGGCACGGGATACCGGCACAACCCTGCTGACAGCCCGACCCGCGGGAGTGTCAAGGGGTCAGCGGGCGGCGGCCAAGGCGTCCGGCAGGGTGAGCGCCCCGGTGTAGAGCGCCTTGCCGATGATCGCGCCCTCCACGCCGTCGGCGGCCAGCGCAGCCAGGGCAGCCACGTCGCCTACCCCCGAGACCCCGCCCGAGGCGATCACCGGAGCCTCCGTCCGGGCACAGACCGCGCGCAGCAGGTCCAGGTTCGGTCCGCGCAGCGTGCCGTCCTTGGTGACATCGGTGACCACGTAGCGCGGGCAGCCGTCGCTGTCCAGGCGCTCGAGCACCTCCCAGAGATCGCCCCCAGACGCGGTCCAGCCCCGCGCGGCGAGGATGTGCTGCCCGTCGATGATCCGCACGTCGAGCCCCACCGCGATCTGCTCGCCGTGCTCAGCGATCACTGCACGGCACCAGTCCGGGTCCTCTATCGCGGCGGTGCCCAGGTTCACCCGGGCGCAGCCGGTGGCCAGCGCCCGCTGCAGCGACACGTCGTCGCGGATACCGCCGGAAAGCTCCACCGCGATGTCCAGCCTGCCGACGACCTCGGCGAGCAGCTCGGCATTGGAGCCGCGACCGAACGCCGCGTCCAAGTCGACCAGGTGAACCCATTCGGCGCCGTCGGCCTGCCAGGCCAGGGCGGACTCAACCGGGTCGCCGTAACACGTCTCGGTGCCGGCTTCGCCCTGGGTGAGGCGGACAGTCCGGCCACCGGCAACATCCACCGCGGGCAGCAGCACGAAACTCACCGCCCCAGCCTAGGCGGTCTGCGCGTCGGCTACAGCGTCGCGATCCAGTTGCGCAGCAACCGTGCACCGGCGTCACCGGACTTCTCCGGGTGGAACTGAGTGGCCCACAGCGATCCGTTCTCCACTGCGGCGACGAACGGCTCGCCGTGCTCGGCCCACGTCACCACTGGGGGCGCCAGCGGCTCTGAGTTGTCCAGCTCCCAGCGGCGGGCAGCATAGGAGTGCACGAAATAGAAGCGGGCGTCCGGATCGAGGCCGGCGAACAGCTGCGAACCCACCGGCGGTGCCACGGTGTTCCACCCCATGTGCGGCAGCACGTCAGCCGTCAACCGCTCCACGGTCCCGGGCCACTCGTCGCAACCAGCGGTCTGCACTCCGTGCTCGACACCGCGGCTGAACAACACCTGCATCCCCACGCAGATGCCCAGTACCGGGCGGCCGCCGGCCAGCCGGCGGCCGATGATCCGGTCACCGCGCACCGAACGAAGCCCAGCCATGCACGCGGCGAAGGCGCCGACCCCGGGCACCACCAACCCGTCGGCGCTCAGCGCAGCATCGACATCAGCGCTCACCGCCACTTCCACGCCGGTCCGCCGCAGCGCTCGTTGCACGGAGCGCAGATTCCCCGACCCGTAATCCAGCACCACGACGCGTATCACGACACCAGCTTCGCACGCACCGAGCTGTTCAGACCGCGGCGGCGGCCTTGCGGGCAGCCACGAGCACGGGATCCCAGACCGGCGAGAACGGTGGCGCGTAGCCGAGGTCCAGGCCGGTCATCTCCTCGACGGTCATCTCGTTCCACAGCGCGACCGCGCACACGTCCACCCGCTTGCCCGAGCCCTCCCGGCCGACGAGCTGCGCCCCGAGCAGCCGCCCGGTGCCGCGCTCGGCGATGATCTTGACGGTGATCGGGGCGGCACCCGGGAAGTAGCCGGCCCGGGTGGTGGACCGCACCGTCACGCTCACCGGCTGGAAACCCGCGGACCACGCCTCGGCCTCCAGCAGTCCGGTCCGGCCGACCTCGAGGTCGCAGACCTTGCTGACCGCGGTGCCGACGACACCGGGAAAGGTCGCGTAGCCACCACCGACGTTCGTCCCGATCACCCGACCATGCTTGTTGGCGTGGGTGCCCAACGCCACGTGCACGCGACGCTGCGAGATGCGATGCAGCACCTCGACGCAGTCGCCGCCGGCCCACACCCCGTCGTGGCCCGGCACTCTCATCCGCAGATCGGTCAGCACCCCGCCGTGCTCACCCAGCGGTAGCCCGGCTGCCCGAACCAGTTCGGTGGCCGGCCGCACGCCCAGCCCCAGCACGACGAGGTCCGCCGAGAGCGTCCCGCCCCCGGTGACCACGGCGGATACCCGGCCGTCGGGACCGGTCTCGAACCCGGTCACGGCGGTGCCGGTGAGCACCGTGATCCCCATCCCCTCCATCGCTACGCGCACCAGGGCGCCCATGTCCGGGTCGAGGGTGATCATCGGCTCCGCAGCCCGGTCCACCAGCGTGACCGCCAAGTCGCGGCGGACCAACGCCTCGGCCATCTCGATACCGATATAGCCGCCGCCGACGACGACCGCCCGACGCGGCCGCCCAGCCAAGCCGGCCAGCACAGCGGCGCCGTCGTCGAGGGTCTGCACGCCGTACACGCCCGGTGCGTCCACTCCAGGAAGGTCAGGGCGCACCGGCACTGCACCGGTGGCGAGCACCAGATCGTCGAAACGAACCTGGTAGGTCACTGCACTGCCGAGCTCTACGGCGGTCACGGTGTTGCGGTCCAGGTCGATCTCGGTGACCTCGGTACGGATCCGCAGATCGATCCCGTTGGCTCGGTGCGCGGCTGCGCTGCGCGCCACCAACGCGTCCGCGCCCTCGACGTCACCTGCCACCCAGTACGGAATGCCGCACGCCGAGTACGACACGTGGCGGCCACGCTCGAAGGCCACCACCTGCAGCGCATCCCGGCCTGCGCGCCGAAGGGCCTGCGAGGCCGCGCTCATCCCGGTCGCGTCGGCGCCGACGACCACCACCCGCCTGGTCACAGCAACCAGGCGATCCCGCCGGCGGTGGCCAGCGCGGCTCCGATCGCGAGCACCCCGGCCAGCAGCTGTGACCTCCGCCAGGCGGAGACCACGCCGCCGAGCATGAAACCGGCCAGGGTGAGCAGGACCAAGCCCACCCAGGTCATAGCACACCTTTGGTGGAAGGCACCCCACACACCCGGGGGTCGACCTCGACCGCGACGCGCAACGCCCGGGCCAGCGCCTTGTACTGCGCCTCTGTGACATGGTGCGGATCGCGGCCGTGCAATACCCGGATGTGCACCGCCAGCTGCGCGTGGAAGGCCAATGTCTCGAAGACGTGCCGGTTGAGCACCGTGGGGTAGGTGCCGCCCACCACGAAGCCGGCCAGCGCGTCGGGCTCGCCGGTGTGCACGCAGTACGGGCGCCCGGACACGTCCACCGCCACGTGCACCAGCGTCTCGTCCATGGGCACCCAGGCGTCCCCGAAACGCCGGATACCGGATTTGTCTCCCAGTGCCTCGCGCAGCGCCTGACCGAGCACGATGGCGACGTCCTCGACGGTGTGGTGCGCGTCGATGTCGACGTCGCCGGTGGCCCGCACCACCAGGTCGAACGCCGCGTGCTTGCCCAGAGAGGTGAGCATATGGTCGAAGAACGCGACGCCGGTGTCCACCTCGGTGGCCCCGGTACCGTCGAGATCGAGCTCGACGAGCACCGAGGACTCCTTGGTCACCCGCTCGATCCGCGCTGTGCGGCTCACCGTGCCTCCCCGGCTGTGTCATAGGGTTCGACCCCGCGAGCAGGTCTCAGCGAGAACCGCCGCGCTCG
Organism: uncultured Actinomycetota bacterium; assembly: GCA_963823755.1. Lineage (GTDB taxonomy): Bacteria > Actinomycetota > Actinomycetes > Mycobacteriales > Pseudonocardiaceae. The sequence continues at coordinate 70,384 of CAWGMP010000016.1, read as the reverse complement.
CGGCGAGGAACGCGTCGTTCTCCGCGGGAGTACCCACGGTGACCCGTAGGTGACCCGCGATCCCCACGTCACGGATCAGCACACCGTGCTCGAGGTAGCGCCGCCACGCGGCCGACGCATCGGCGAAGTGTCCGAACAGGATGAAGTTGGCGTCGGAGGGCACCACCTGGGCACCCACCTCGCACAGCGTGGCGGCCACCCGCTCACGTTCGGCGACCAAGGTGGCCACCGACTCCAGCGTGGACGATCGGTGTCGCAGCGCGGCGCGAGCGGCCGCCTGGGTGAGCGCCGAGAGGTGGTAAGGCAGTCGCACCAGCAGCAGAGCATCCACCACGGCCGGCGCGGCGGCGAGGTAGCCCAGCCGCCCGCCGGCGAAGGCGAATGCCTTGCTCATCGTCCGGCAGACCACCAACCGGTCGGCGAACTCCTCGAGCAGCCCGATCGCGCTCGGGCTGCTGCAGAACTCCCCGTAGGCTTCGTCGACCACCACGATGCCCGGCGCGGCAGCGAGCACCGTCGCGATGTCCACCGGCGGTATTGACTGCCCAGTGGGGTTGTTGGGGCTGGTGACGAACAGCACATCGGGTCGGTGCGCCCGGATGGCCGCCACCGCGCCTGCCGGGTCCAGCGAGAAGTCCGCCCGCCGTGGTGCGGGGATCCATTGCGTGCGGGTGCCTGCGGAGATGATCGGGTGCATCGAGTAGGACGGAGCGAAACCCAGCGCCTTGCGGTCGGGGCCACCGAAGGCCTGCAGCAGGTGCTGGATGATCTCGTTGGACCCATTGCCCGCCCACATGTTCGCCGCGGTCAGCGGCACCCCGGTGCATCCGGCGAGGTAGCTCGCCAGGTCGGTGCGCAGCGCGACGGCGTCCCGGTCGGGGTAGCGGTGCAGGTCGCGAGCCGCCTGCTGGACAGCGGCGGTGACATCGGCCACCAGCGCGGGCGGCGGCGGGTAGGGGTTCTCATTGGTGTTCAGCCGCACCGCCACCTCGAGCTGCGGCGCGCCGTAGGGACTGCGCCCCCGCAGGTCGTCGCGCAACGGCAGCTCAGCCAGCGTCACCGCGTAGCCGACCGCGCCACGCCGTTCCCGACATGGAGCCTTATCGGGGTAATCGAGGGTGCTATTACCCCGATAAGGCTCCATGTCGGGAGGAATCGCTGCCGTCACCCGCGGAACCGGGCGGTGATGGCCTGGCCGTGCGCGGGCAGGTCCTCAGCCTCCGACAGGGCGACGACGTGGTCGGCGACCTTCCCCAGCGCGTCGGAGTCGTACTCGATGAGCTGGACGCCACGAAGGAAGGTCTGCACGGACAGCCCCGACGAGTGCCGAGCGCAGCCCCCGGTGGGCAGCACGTGGTTGGAACCGGCACAGTAGTCCCCCAGCGAGACCGGGGCGTAGGGCCCGACGAAGATCGCCCCTGCGTTGCGCACCCGGCGGGCCACCGCCGCCGCGTCGACGGTCTGGATCTCCAGGTGTTCCGCCGCGTAGGCGTCCACCACGGCCAGCCCGGCGTCGGTATCGGACACCAGGACACAGCCGGACTGCCTGCCTGCCAGGGCAGTGCGGATCCGTTCGATGTGCTTGGTGGCCGCGACCTGCTGGTGCAGCTGGGCGTCGACGGCGTCGGCCAGCACCACCGAGTCGGTGATCAGCACGCTGGCGGCCAGGGTGTCATGCTCGGCCTGGGAGATCAGATCAGCGGCGACATGCACCGGGTCGGCGCTGCCGTCGGCGAGGATGGCGATCTCGGTGGGGCCGGCCTCCGCATCGATGCCGATCATGCCGCGCAGCGCCCGCTTGGCCGCGGTGACGTAGATGTTGCCCGGGCCGGTGATCAGGTCCACCGGGTCCAGTACAGCGCCGTCGGTGTCGGTGCCGCCATAGGCGAGCAGTGCGACGGCCTGAGCTCCGCCGACCGCCCACACCTCGTCAACCCCGAGCAGCGCGGCCGCGGCCAGTACGGTGGGGTGCGGCAGGCCACCATGAGCGGCCTGCGGGGGTGAGCACACGACCAGCGACGCCACCCCGGCCACCTGCGCCGGCACCACATTCATGACCACAGTGGACGGGTAGACCGCCAGCCCGCCCGGCGCGTAGAGCCCGACCCGTGCCACCGGCAACCACCGTTGCGTGACAGTGCCGCCGTGCACCACCTGGGTGACCGTCTCGGTACGCCGCTGCTCGGCATGCGTGCGGCGGACCCGGGCGATGCACTCCTCCAACGCGGCGCGCACCGCCGGGTCCAGCTGGTCGAGCTCGGCGCGCAACGCATCGGCCGGCACTCGGATCCCAGCCGGGCGCACCCTGTCGAAGCGTTCAGCAAACTCCAGGACTGCCTCGACACCCCGGTGGCGCACCGCGTCGATCACCGGCGCCACCTGGTGAGCGACCGCGTCGACGTCCACCTCGGCCCGCGGCAGCAGGCCGCGCAGTGTCACGAAAGCAGGCAGACGACCGCGCAGGTCGATGCGGGTGAGCATGCAGGTCTCCTCTCGGGCCACGCGTTACCTCCCAGGGTAAGGGCCGCACCCGGCAACGGCGCCGCAGCGGTGCCCCTATTACGCTCCGCGAAATGCCCATCCGCCGTATCGTCGTGATCGCGGTACTGGTGATGCTGGCGCTGGCCGTTCCGCTCTCCGCGGGCGCAGCGCAACCACCCTCGCCCCAGCCTCCGGCCGCGCCGACGTCGGCTTACCGGGTGTCAGGGGTGGGCGACCCGGGCACGCGCAGCGCCGTGGTCCGCCAGGGCGTGGAGGTCCTCGGCGGCGGTCGGGACTACCTGGAGGTCCAGGCCACCCCCGCGCAGGCCGAGCGGTTGCGCGGAAGCGGGCTGCGGCTGGTCCCGCTCTCAGCGCAGCCACCGACGCTGGTGCCGACTGCTCCCGGTGAGTTCCCGATCGGATACCGGGGTTACCACACCTACCGCAGGCTCACCGACGAGCTCGACTCGTTGGCCGCCGCCCACCCCGACCTGGTCGCGGTATCCAGCTACGGCCGATCGGTTCAGGGTCGCCCACTGCTGCTTGTGAAGATCAGCGACGAGGTGCGCACCGACAAGCACGAGCCCGAAGTGCTGTTCAGCTGCGCTCAGCACGGACGTGAACACATCACCGTCGAGATGTGCTTGCACATCGTGCGGCGGCTGGCGCAAGGATACGGAACCGATCCTGCGATCACCCGGCTGGTGAAGTCCCGGAAGATCTGGGTGATGCCGATGGCAAACCCGGACGGCGCCGAATACGACATCTCCGTCGGCCTTTTCGCGATGTGGCGCAAGAATCGCCAGCCGATTCCGGAGAACACCGCAGTCGGCGTCGACCTTAACCGTAACTGGGGTGACGAATGGGCCTGTTGCGGCGGGTCGAGCTCCGATCCCGCCAGCGACACATATCACGGCGCTGCCCCGTTCTCCGCGCCGGAAACCGCGCAGCTCCGGGACTGGGTGAACAGCCGGGTGGTCGGCGGCGTGCAACAGATCACCGCCCACATCGACTTCCACAGCTTCTCCGAACTGGTGCTGTGGCCCTACGGTTTCACCGCCACGGACACAGGCCCCGGGCTGAACAATGCCGACGCGGCGACCTTCCGCTCGATGGGGGAGGCGATGGCCGCCACCAATGGGTACACCCCGGAACAGTCCAGCCACCTCTACGTCAATGACGGCTCGATCGGCGACTGGATGTGGTCGCAGCACCACATCTGGTCCTACACCCTCGAGATGTACCCGACCAGCCTCACCCAAGGCGGCTTCTACCCACCGGCACAGGTGATCGACCGCGAGACCGCCCGCAACGACGCGGCGGTGGATCTGCTGCTGAGCTACGCGGACTGCGTCCCACGGATCATCGGAGCCCGTTGCGCTGCGCACTAGCCGGTGCCGTAGAGCAGAGCTAGTCCGGATCGCAGCTATTCAGCTACATCGAGGAGGACGAGCCGATCACGGTCATCGGCATCGTCATCGACGTCCTCGACCGGGTCCACGACATCGTAGATGTCGACCTGCTCAAGGAGGAGGTCACCGCTAACCGCAGTGCCCTGGCCAGGGCACTGCGCACTGACGACGACAAACGACCCGCCACGGTCAGCCTGCGCGACCTGAAGACCTTCGTGTCGATCTTCGGCGAGTTCCGCGCGACGGAGGGCAGCACCTCGGCGATCACGACGTTCGAGGCTCCCTACGGCGACCCCACCGGCCCCGCCAACGGTCCTACGGTCCGCCTCACCTGCACGACGTCCGGCCTGCGCCGCACCGACGTCCCCGTCGGCACGTTCCAGGCCCACTGCCTCGGCCGTGTCGAGCACTGGGACCCCGACAACCGCAGGCTGATCGTGCTCCCCATTGCCATCTTCCGTTGACTCACTGTCCGCGGCCGCGTGAGGAGAGGCAGACCCTTCGCAGCGCGTAGGGCAGGTACCGGTCAGAAGTCCAGGCCGAGATCCAACGCCGGAGCAGAATGAGTGAGAGCGCCCACCGCGAGGTAGCGCACCCCGGTTTCAGCGTAGGCCCGCGCGTCATCCAGCGTCAGTCCGCCGGAGGCCTCCAACTCGGCGCCCGAACCCGCAGCCCGGCGAACCGCCTCGGCGCACTGTGCGATGGTCATGTTGTCCAGGAGCACCAGCGGCGCCCCCGCGGCCAGGGCTTCGTCCAACTCGTCGAGCGTGTCGACCTCCACCTCATAGCGCAACGCAGGGGCATGCGCCCGGACGGCCGCGATGGCGGCGGTCACCGAACCGGCGGCGGTCACGTGATTGTCCTTGACCAGCACCGCGTCGCCGAGCCCCATCCGGTGGTTGACGCCGCCGCCACAGCGCACCGCGTATTTCTGCAGCGCCCGCAGCCCCGGGAGGGTCTTGCGGGAGTCCCGGATCGACGCGCCGGTGCCGGCCACCGCATCCACCCACGCCGCGGTGGCGGTGGCCACCCCGGACAGGTGACACAACAGGTTGAGCGCGGTGCGTTCAGCCGTGAGCAGGCCGGCCACCGGGGCGCAGACGGTGAGTACGACATCGCCGACGGCGAGACGGTCGGCGTCCTGGCGCCGGGCGATGATCTCGTATCCGCCGGCTCCGAGCACCGCGTCGAGTATGGCCAGGAATACCGGCAAGCCGGCTAGCGTGCCGGGCTGTCGAGGTGACACGGTCGCCGTCGTGACAGCTCCAGGGGGCACGCAGGCCATAGTGGTGGCATCCGGGCCGTAGCGCAGGTCCTCCTCTAATGCGGTGCTGATGACCCGGTGGACCTCATCGACATCCAGCTCCGGCGTCACGCCACCCCTCCCACCAGTGCCGGTTCCCCCGGCACCGGGACGCCGGTGACGTCGAGCACCACGGCGATACTGCGTCGCCAACCCGCCGCGGTGCGCGGGTGATCTGTGCGGAGGTGGCAACCACGGCTCTCGGTACGCGCTGTCGCGGCGGTGAGTACTGCGGCCGCAGCCAGAGTGAGCCCGGCGTCCTCGGCGTCACGGGGGGTCCGTAGCCGTCGCCGCGTGGTGGCCCGCACGGTCGCCGAGGCGGCGGCCAGCCCAGCGGCGTCACGCCCGATTCCGGCGTGCGCACTCATCGACCGCTGCACCGCGTCGCGATCTGCCACCGGATAGACCTGGCAGGGCGGCAGCGGTGGACCGGGGCGCTGGGACACCGCGAGGTCGGCGGCAACCGCTTCCGCGGTCCAAGTCCCCATCACCAGCCCCTCCAGCAGGCTGTTGGAGGCCAACCGGTTCGCGCCGTGTAGACCGGTTCGGGCCAACTCCCCGGCGGCGTAAAGGCCGGGCACGGTGCTCCGGCCACTGGTGTCAGTGATCACGCCGCCGCACTGGTAATGCGCGGCCGGGACTACCGGAATCGGCGCGCGGCCCGGGTCCACGCCGACCGCCATGCAGGCCGCGTACACCGTCGGGAAGCGCCGTCTCAGCTGCGCGCCGCCGAGGTGGGTGGTGTCGAGCAGGACGTGGTCGCTACCTGTCCGGACCATCCGGTCGGTGATCGCGGCGGCCACCACGTCCCGCGGCGCGAGAGCACCCAGGGGATGCACGCCGGTCATCACCGGGGCACCGGTGGTGTCCAGCAGCACCGCACCCTCGCCCCGGATGGCCTCGGTGACCAGCGGCTGTCGGCCCCGCGAACCCGGTCCCCGGTGCAGCACCGTCGGGTGGAACTGCACGAACTCCAGATCGGCGGTCATCGCCCCAGCCCGCAACGCCAGCGCCAGCCCGTCGCCGGTAGCGACATCGGCGTTGGTGCTGACGGCGTAGAGCTGGCCGAGCCCTCCGGTGGCGAGCAGCACGGCCCGAGCGCGCAGCACACCCGCGCCGGGACCGTCCCCGGGATAGTCACTGAGCAGCGCCAGCCCGGCCACCCGGCCGGTGTCGTCGCACAGTACGTCGGTGACCGTCTGTCCCTCCAGCAACGGCAACTGCCCGCTGCGGGCCGCTGCGGCCAGCACCCGCTCGATCTCGGCTCCGGTGGCGTCACCACCCGCGTGGATCACCCGGAAAGCCAGATGTCCGCCCTCCCGGGTGCGCTGCAAGTCCGCCCAACGATCACCGTTTCGAGTGCTGTCGAAGACGGCGCCGCGGGCTCGCAGCGACCTGACCGCGGCCGGGCCGGCAGCCAGGATCGTCCGCACAGCGACCTCGTCGCACAGTCCGGCGCCGGCCGCCAGCGTGTCGGCCACGTGAGCGTCCACACTGTCACCGGTACCCGGTATCGCCACCGCGATGCCGCCCTGCGCCCATTGTGTGTTGCCATCCTCGACGGTGGACTTGGTGACGGTCACCACCCGCAGGCCGAGTTCGGCGGCACGCAACGCAGCGGCCAACCCGGCGACACCGGTGCCGACCACCGCGAGGTCTGCGGCGACCTCCCAGGCCGTCACTCGGCGCCGCCCGGCCGACCGATAGCGATCATGCGTTGCACCGCGCCACGGGCCCGCCGCGCGACCTCGGCAGGAACGGTCACCTCGTCGACGCCGTCGCGCAACGAGCGCAACAGCGCCTCTGGAGTGATCATCTTCATGTAACGGCAGGAGGCCCGGTCGTTCACCGCGCGGAAGTCGACCTCGGGGGCCGCGCGCCGCAACTGGTGCAACATGCCGATCTCGGTGGCCACCAGCACTTCCCGGGCCCCGGTGGCCCGGGCGGCATCCAGCATGCCGCCGGTGGACAGGATCCGCACCCGCTCCGCAGCGACCACGCCCTCGCCCGCCAGGTACAGAGCACTGGTCGCGCAGCCACACTCCGGGTGGATGTAGAGCTCGGCATCGGGCGCTGCGGCGGCCTTCGCCGCCAGTTGGGAGCCGTTGATCCCAGCATGCACATGGCATTCTCCGGCCCAGATCTGCAGGTTGCGCCGGCCGGTGACCCGCTGCACGTGCGCGCCGAGAAACTGATCGGGCAGGAACAGCACCTCACGGTCCGCCGGGATCGAGTCGACCACCTGGACTGCGTTGGACGACGTGCAGCAGACGTCGGTCTCGGCCTTGACCTCGGCGGTGGTGTTCACATAGGACACCACCGCAGCGCCCGGGTGTTCGCTGCGCCAGGCCCGGAGCTGCTCGGCGTCGATGGAGTCGGCCAGCGAGCAGCCCGCCCGCGCGTCCGGGATGAGCACGGTCTTGTCCGGCGCGAGGATCTTCGCGGTCTCGGCCATGAAGTGCACGCCGCAGAACACGATGGTGCTCGCCGAGCAGTCGGCCGCGATGCGGGACAGGGCCAGCGAGTCCCCCACGTGATCGGCGACGTCCTGGATTTCGGGTACCTGGTAGTTGTGTGCGAGCAGCACCACGTCGCGCTGCCGGGCAAGGTCGCGCACCTCCTGGCGCCACTGTCGATCCAGCTCCGGCCTCGACCGGCCAGCGTGGGTCCACTCCGACGCAGCGGTAGCGGCCATATCGCCTCCCTCGCCAGCACCCCACGCTGGCCTCTGCCCTGGTTTTCGCCTTACAATCGAAAACATGAATGATAACAGCGTTGGGCTCGCGATGCACGAGGTCCTCGCTGCGGTGCTGCAGGTTCGTGATGGCCGGTTGCAGGTGCTGTTGTGGCAACGCGGTATCGAGCCCCAGGCCGGGCGCTGGGCTTTACCGGGCGGGCGGCTCAGCGACTGCGAGGACGTGCAGACCTCAGTGCTGCGCCAGCTCGCCGAGAAGGTGGACGTCCGCGAGGTAGCGCACGTGGAGCAGCTGGAGGTGTTCAGCACGCCGGATCGGATGCCGCATCGGCGCACCGTGGCCACCGCGTTCCTCGGGCTGGTGCCCTGCGGGGCCGATCCCTCGCTGCCCGAGGACACAGCGTGGCACCCGGTGGCGGATGCCCTGCGAGGGTCGCCGTGCTCCGCGTTCGACCACGGCCTGATCGTGCGTCGCGCCCGGGACCGGCTGCGCGCCAAGCTCTCCTACACCAATCTCGGATTCGCCCTGGCGCCACCCGAGTTCACCATTTCGGGGCTCCGCGAGCTCTACTCCGCTGCCTTGGGTCACCGGGTATCGGCGACCAACCTACAGCGGGTACTGGCCCGGCGTGGGGTCCTGGTCTCCACCGGAGGCACCACCACGCCGGGACCGTCCGGCGGCCGGCCGGCGGCGCTGTACTGCTTCGCCGAACGCGGTATGCGCGTCACCGACCCCTTCGCCGTGCTGCGACCACCAGAACCCCGGCATGTCCAGGACCCGCCCTTCACTTAGCAGATTCACCCCCAGCGTCGTAACGTTGACAGGTGGCCGAGACCGTCCCGTTGTTCCCGCTGGGCACTGTGCTGCTACCGGGTGCAGCGCTTCCGCTGCATATCTTCGAGCCCCGTTACCGGCAGTTGACTGTCGACCTGGTGACCGGCGCCGTGCCCGGCCGCAGCTTCGGGGTGATCGCGGTCAAGCAGAGTCTGGACTCTGCGGAGGAGACCCACGACATCGGATGCACCGCCGTGCTCAAGGAGGCCCGACGGCTTCCCGACGGTCGCTTCGACATCGTCACCCGTGGCGAGAAGCGGTTCCGGCTGCTCGATATCGACAACACCTCAGCGCCCTACCTGGTCGGCAGCATCGAGTGGGTGCCCGATGACGACCCACCAGCAGAGCAGTCACTAGTCCTGCCGATGCTGGCCCGCTCAGCTCGGGAAGCCCACAAGCAGTATTGCTGGGCGGCATGGCAGCACGGGGACTGGGACGAGCCCAAGGATGACGTCGACGTCGCGGCGCTGGCACATCTCCTGGCCGCGGACTGCCTGCTGACCCTGGAGGACCGGCAAGCTTTACTCGAAGAACGCGATCCTGGAGATCGGTTGCGCCTGGTGCGAACGCTGCTGGTGCGCGAAGCGGCGTTCCTGCGGACGCTGCGGGCAGTGCCGGTACCACTGAGCCAGTTCGCCGAGAAAACCAGCCGCAACTGATCTCACGATCCGGTGTTCAGGTCGTCGGAGCGGTTCCAGGCCGTGGTGATGCAGTAGGTGACGGCCACACCGAAGGGTTGCCCCACGATCACCCAGCCTGACTCCAGCACCGGAGGTTGTGGGAACGGCGCGCCGGTGCCGGCCAGATCGGGGTAGTGCGCCTGGCCCAACCACAGTCCGGCACGCAACGCGAGCCACCCCGCCGCCAGCGAGCCGAGCACTGCGGCGACCACCACCAGAGGGCCACGACGGCGCCGAAGCTGCCACAGCGCCGCACCCGTGAGCACCCCGGCGGCCAGCCCGAGCAGCACGAAGATCGCCATGTCGTCGAAGCGGTGCTCGGTCTGCCCGACGAAGGGCAACACGCCGCCCGGCGTGGCAGCGCGGGGCGAGCGCACGACCAACTCTGGTGGCGCGAGCCAGGACCACAGGGCGCCCAGCGGCAGGCCCAGCACGGCCACCACGCCCAGCACGCCCAGCGCAGGCAGCAGGTCGGCGCGGACGATCGCACGACGCCGAGATGGTGGTGGCTCGGGAACCGGCTCGACCTGCACTTGCACGGAGCTCATCTCGGCCCCGGATGCAAGCCGTGCGCGCTGCACCGCGCCGACCAGCCCGTCGGCGTCACCTGCACCACCATCCGGCGTGCGCATTCCGGGCAGTACCGGGGTGGCTCCAGGTCGCGGCGGCGGGCGCAGCGGGCATGCTCCCCCTCCTGAACCGGGCGCCCACACGAGTCACAGAAGCTCACAACGTCTGACCCAACGCCTTGATCGGCATCCGCAGTTCGGCGAGCATCTCCAGGTCGGCCTGCGCGGGACGACCCAGATTGGTCAGGTAGTTGCCCACGATGATCGCGTTGATGCCGCCGAGCATGCCCCGCTCCGCACCCAGATCCCCCAGCGTGAGCTCCCGGCCACCAGCGAAGCGCAACACCGTGCGGGGCAGTGCGAGCCGGAATGCCGCGACTGTCCGCAGCGCGTCGGCACCGTCCATCACCTCGTAGCTCTCATACGGCGTGCCGGGCTGCGGGATCAGGAAGTTCATCGGCACCTCATGGGGCGCCAGCAAGGCGAGCTGGATGGCGAACTCGGCACGCTGCGCCACCGACTCCCCCATCCCGATGATGCCGCCGCAGCAGACCTCCATCCCGGCGTCGCGCACCATCTGCAGGGTTTGGAAGCGCTCCTCCCAGGTGTGCGTGGTCACCATGGTCGGGAAATACGAGCGCGCGGTCTCCAGGTTGTGGTTGTAGCGGTGCACCCCGAGGGCGGCCAGCTCGTCCACCTGGTCTTGGGTGAGCATGCCCAGCGAGCAGGCGACGTTGAGATGCTCGGTCTGAGGCTCAGCACGGATGGCGTCGATGCCCGTCTTGACCTGGGACATCAACCGCCGGTCCGGCCCGCGCACGGCGGCCACGATGCAGAACTCGGTCGCTCCGGTGGCCGCGGTCTGCTTGGCGGCCTCGACCAGACCGGGGATGTCCAGCCACACCGCTCGCACCGGCGAGTTGAACTGGCCGGACTGCGAGCAGAAGTGGCAGTCCTCCGGGCAGCCACCGGTCTTGACACTGACGATGCCCTCGACTTCGACCTCCGGGCCGCACCAGCGCATCCGCACCTCGTGCGCCAGCGCGAGCAGCTCCTCCAGCCGGTCATCAGGCAGCTGCAGCACCGCGAGCACCTGTGGTTCCTGCAGTCGCACCCCATGTTCGAGAACCTGCTCGCGGGCGACGGCCAGCACGTCGGCCTGCGGACGGGTCACGGGCTGCTCCTCTCGACGGCGGTGTTGCTCGACCAGTCTGCCGCACGGTTCGCCACGACTCAGCCGGCGGCTGCGTTGCGGATCCAGTCGGCGACCTCGCCCATCTTGGTGCTCACCAGGTTGGCCTGCTCGGGTGCGACGAGGATGTGCCTGCCCTGCGAGTCGATGATCAACATATTGGGCATCCGCACGACGACGGTGACCGGTCCCTTGCCGCCGTTCGCTGGGATCTCCCAGGTCTTCTCGACCACGACCTGCCCCGTGGTCTTGCACTCACGCTTCATCGGGTCCATACCGGAAACATCAGACATTGCAAGTGATGCAAGCAATAACTCGATCGAGTGATTGGATAGGGTGCCTCGCAGGTGCATAGTGCGCGCTATGCCCGGCAACCCCCACACCTCGGTCCGGTCCCGGCAGGTCGCCGCCGAGCTGCGCACCTTGCGCGAGCAGGCAGGGCTGTCCGGTGCCGAGGTCGCCAAGCGTATGGGCATGTCACCCAGCAAGATCAGCCGGATCGAGACCGGCAACAGCGGCCTGCAGATCGAGGACGTCGCGGCTTTGTTGGGGCTGTACCAGGTGCCCGCGTCCACCCGCGACAAGCTGCTCGACCTGGTCCGCCGCTCGGAGGAACGGGGCTGGTGGACCCGCCAGCCAGGACTGCCCCAACTGTGGCGCAGCCTGATCGACTTCGAGGCAAAGGCCACCCGGGTGCAGAACTACGAAGCGCTTTTCGTGCCAGGTCTGCTGCAGACCGCCGAATACGCGCGGGCGATCATCCAGGGCGTCGAGCCGACGATCTCTGAAGCTGAACTGGACAACCTGGTGGCTTCCCGGATGGCGCGTCAAGCACTACTGGCGCGGGCCAACGCGCCTCAGTTCTTCGCGGTGGTCGATGAGGGTGCACTGCGTCGCCCGATCGGCGAGCCCGGGGTGATGCACCGACAACTTCAACACCTACTCAGCACCACGGAGCAACCACACGTAACGCTGCGGATAGTGCCACTAGCGGCCGGGGCCCACGCTGGGTTGCGAGGACCGTTTGTGATCCTAGAGTTCGCCGAGGAACCGGCGCTCGTGTTCTTGGAAAACCACGCGACCGGGCTGTTCCTGGAGGAGGAGGTCGATCTGGCGGCTTATCGGCTGGCGCTTGGGAATATGCTGCATGCAGCCCTTGCACCCGCTGCAACGGCGGCACTGATCGCTCAGATCGCCACCGAGTTCAGCTGACCGGCGGACCGCGCAGGGCTGCACGACCATTGGAGAGGAGCCCGGGATGCCTGCGCTGGATCTCAGCAGCGCCCGATGGCGCAAGAGCAGCCGCAGCAGCAACGTCGCTAACTGCGTCGAGGTCGCCGTCACCACCGGCACCGTCGCGATACGCGACTCCAAACAACCCACCGGCGGGGTGCTGGCCATCTCCCCGCACGCCTGGACCACCTTCACCACCGCCCTCCGTGACTGCAAGTTAGGCTGAGCGAGGAGCACACACCACCCCCCTGCAACGCCAACACCAGCGTCCCGACGCGACAGCACGATCGCTCCCTCATGTCGGCTGCCGACGACGGCATCGAGACCTGCCTGGCCCATCTTTGAGCGATGTCGCTGCGCTCCGCGAGCAGCTCGCTCTCACCAGCTCTGACGCTGTCGCTGCCCGCGTGCCGGCGGCCGACTCCGACCATGACGTATCGAGGTTCGCGCTGCGCTGCGCGCCCACCCAACTGCGTGAGACACAGCTCGAGCAGAGCCGGGAGATGCGCGAAGGTCTCGCCAGCCTGGTCACCGGCATGGCACAGATCACCACACTGCTCACGAATCGCTGAGGGTCGGAGGGCCTCAGGTTGGAGAGGACGCCAGCAAACCGCGGGCGTGCCGGGTGAGTGGCTCGGCGAGGTCCGGGTAGTCGCCGAGGTCGACGCGGCGGAGCATTCGCGCGACGATGTAGAGCTGCGCGGCCCGGCCGGTGGGGCTGGTGAGCGCATCGGCGAACATCGAGTGAATCGTCTTGGCGGTCGCTGGTACCAGCAAGCTGTGACAATAAAGTGTCGCAGCATCGGTCCCGGCGGGACCCCGGCCCCAGAGCTCCCAGTCCAGCAGCCCGAATCGTGGGTGTACGAGATTGGACCAGTGCAGGTCGCCGTGCACCGTCTCCCAGCGGTCTACGGCAGTGTCGACATCATCACCGAAGCGGTCACGGATGCGTTGGGTGATCCGGCGAAATGGGCGTCAGCTTCGTCGGTGTTCATGAGTCGGTGACGTGTCGCAGGTAGAAATTCGGGTCGTGGAGGTAGCGGCGCCAGTGGTCGACAAGTTCGAGCTTGTCCCACGTCGTCCGGCACAAACCTGCATCGCCGATCTCGATGATGTCCGCGCCGGGGGTCGAGGCGAGGAGCGGAGAATGCATCGCACACACGACCTGCGCGCCGCTCTGGCCGAGCTTCTGAATGAGCGCGACAAGTTGTAAGCACGACGTGAAGGACAGCGCCGCCTCAGGCTCGTCCATCAGGTACAGGCCGGGCTCCCGGAACATTGCGGAGAAGACCGTGAGGAACCCCTCGCCGTGGCTCATCTGCGAGGTGTCGTCGTCCCAGTAGCCGGGCACGCCGCTGACCGCCTCCATGAAGCCGAAGGCGGTTTCGGCGCGCAGGAAGTAGCCCTTCTGCTTCTGGCGGGGGGCTCGACGAATGCGAGCACCATCGGCGGTTGATTCCAGGCGCACTACTTCACCGAGCGTTGTCTTAGGGCGGTCGTTGCCATACTTGCGTCCCGCTCGTCCGCCGCGCGCATCCAGCCCATATGCCTCCGCGAAGGCTTCGACCAAGGTGGACTTGCCCGAGCCGTTCTCACCGACGAGAAATGTGACCGGTCTGTCGAACATCATGCCGTGCTCGGCCAACTCGGCGACACACGGCACAGTGAACGGCCATTCTCGGAATTCCGTGGGTCGCAAGGACTCTGGGATGTACGCACGCCGGACAAGCACAATGAATTCCTCAGTATTTGGGGGCACAGTTGCCGGTCGGGCGACAATTGTTGGCTGGTCGACATGACGGGCTACAAGACGGCGAGCACTGCGGATCAGACATGGTCGACGGGCAGCACAATGGATCACAGCCGGGCTTGTTCTTCGACCCGACAGCGATGTGCTGCTCTGCGTCACTCATCGCGGGTCCGGTCACGATCTCGGCGAGGGCCTGCTGCCGGACGTTGCCGACTGGCATCCAGCGGGAGAAGACGCACGGCCACACGTCCCCGTTTGTTGCGATGGCGACCTTGCCACGAGCACAGTGGCCGCACAGTTGCGACACATCGGCCTGCTGGTCGCGCACACCGCACCCAACCTGACGCAAGCGGTCGGCTAACAGTGTCACCGTGATCACCGGGCGGGGGCGACGGCCTCGATGTTGGAGATGGTGAAGTCGCGTTGGGCGTTGCGGAGGTGGCACCAGGAGTCGAGCCATTTGCCGTAGAGCTGTTGTGGTCGGATTTCCCGGGTGCTGCGGCTGCCGTTTTTGTCCCGGTAGACGATGAGCACGTCGTTGTGGTGATCCACCGCGTCGGACAGTAACTCCAGCTCCGCATCATCGAGGTGACAGTTGAACTGCGCCAGCAGCTCGAAGGTGTCCGAGTCCGCGGCGGCCTGCATGGTCGTACCGTCTGGATCAGCGGCCAGCTGGCGAGCCAGGTCGGTAGCCGGGAGCGCAGCCCGGGGCTTTGTGACGATCTCGCGATCGTGGGCCGGCGCTTGGTGGTCGTGACGGGCTTCGACGATCACCGTACCCTGCGCATCCTCGGCCATCGGGGACATGCCGACCTCACGCAACCGGGCCAAGACCTCGTCAAGGTCGCGTGGGCTGGCTAGCACGGTGGGGGCGAGTTGGCTGAAATGCAGCTTGTTCAGCGCCCGGGTGTGCAAGATCTCGGTGATCAAGGCTTCGTCGGCGACGACGCAGGAGCGCATGCCGCGCACTCGAACCTGGCCGTGCCTGCGGGCGGCATCGGTGATCAGATACTCCAGCGGCTGGGGAACCGGGTGATCTGAGATGGTGGCTAGCTCGGTGAGCAGGTCCTGGGCAGTCCACCCGGCATCAAGCGCGGCCCGGATGCTGACCGGGGTGAACCGCCAGGTTCTGGCCGCCCCGTGGGTCTCGACGACGGCCGACTCCTTCAGCAGCCGCGACACCGCCACGCTCGGCTGACCGGAGACCACGGCGGTAAGGTCTGACTGCAGGATCACGCTGCACGGGGCTTCGGGGAGCGCAGCGGCGCACCGCTGGGCCAGCTCCCCCACCGCATCCTCCGCTGCGGACCCGATCACAGCCAGTAGATGCTCTCCGAGTTCGGACACCACATCGGTGGCGATCACGCCGAGCAATTCGGCTTCGCGGACGGCGGCGACCACTTTCTCACCACGTTGCCCGGCGCGGTAGCCGTGCAACGGGCAGAACCAGTCGATCTTCTCGGCTGCCGCACGCACGGACAGTCCCGAACGGGCGGCCGACAGCAGAGCGCGCCGCAGCAGCCCGGCTGCCGACGCCAGCGGCAAGGGCGGTGGAAGCTCCTTGTCCCCATCGACCTCCCGGCTGGTCGGAGCGTGCTCGAGGGAGAACCACCCGTCGACCAGCACCGCCCACTGCCGGCCAGGTTCCGCGGCACGCCATCCCGCGTAGGAGTGCGTCGGTGCGTACCCCGCGTCGGCTCGACCCAGCAGGCCTGCGGCGTACGCCAGGTCGATCCACAACACGAGGACCTCGTCGGGGATCGACAGCCGCCTGGCCAGCCGGGTCCGTTCCCGGGGCCCGATCCCGCCTTTCTTCAGTGCCACGATGGGCGTCGCGCACGCCTCGTCGAGCAGGGTCGTCACCCCCCGAAGTGCCTCCTGGGCGGCGGCCTGGGCGGCCCGGCGTACCGCTGCCTCGTCAGCGCCGGCTGGGGGAGCTCCGGCCGACCGGTCAGCGTGAGCTCGCGTTCGGCCAGCCAACCGGCGACCGCCACCTCCCTGGGTAGTTCAGGCTGGTGGTTGACCAGCAGCAGCAAGCCGGCCGCGATCAGCAGCTCGGTCGGATCACGGTCACCTCCGCCGCGCGGGCGGGGGTGACCGTAGCCGGCATATCCCGGGTAGAAGTAGCCGTGATAACCACGCCGGAACTCGCCGAGCCGTTCCCTGGCCGGTGCCGGCAGCTGCGCGATCACCTTGGCCAGCAGCGGTAGATCCGCCAGGCACCTGGACAGCTGCGCGGTCAGCTCCGGCTTTCGCAAGCCATCCGTCACGACGCCGAACGCATCGACCGCCACGCGCAGGTTCTCGGCGAGGACCGATCCCGCGATCTTCGCCACCAGCCGGCCGCCACCGATCTCCGCCCGCCAGTGCGCCTCCAGCCGTTCCGGCAGGTACAGCACACCGCCGCTGTCCCAGGCCAGCCCCCGCCCGCACAGCTCGGCCACTCCGGCACGCACCAACTCCTCCGAGACGTCCAGCAGCCGCGCCACGCCCGGCACCGTCGCCGACGCACCCAGCGCGACGACGGCCTGCCCTACCACGACCATGTCCTTGTTCACCGTGCGCAATGCCGCACCCAGCGAATCCGCCCCACCCAGCCGCTGGGCGAGTTGACTGAAGCCGCGCGGAACCGGCTGCACCAGCACGTCCGGACGAGCTTGGAGCAACACGGTCAGCGACGCCTCGCGCAAACCCGACAGGTACTCGGCAAATGATCTAGGGACAAAGGATCTTGCGCTCACGCCCGTCATTCTGCTCCCGGACCACTCATGGCTCGCACCGGGCAGGGGGGTTCGGACCCCGCCAGAACTCAGTACTGGCAGCGGAGCACGATCATTGCCCTCGCCTGCACCCGCAACCGGCCGCCCGCCACGGCGTCGCGCTGCTTGCGGCGGGCGTTGGCCAATAGCGGGTCCGCGGTATCCACGACGATTTCCCAGCTCCGGCCGTACGCGGAGTCGGGCAGGGTGAAGGCGAGCGGCCGATGGTGGGCGTTGAAGAGGAGCAAGAAAGAGTCATCGACGATCCGTTCGCCGAGATCGTCGTGTTCGGGAATGCCCCGGCCGTTGAGAAAGATCCCGACGGTCTTGGCGAATCCGAGGTTCCAGTCCTCCTCGCACATCTGCTGCCCGTCAGGGCGCAACCATGCGATGTCCTCGATATTAGAACCACGGATCGGGCGCCCCTGAAAGAACCGGCGGCGGCGAAACACCGGGTGGGCCGCGCGCAGCTGGGTGAGCCGGGCGGTGAACTCGGTGAGAACCGAGTGCTGCCGAGCATCGTCCCAGTCCACCCAGCTGATCTTGCTGTCCTGGCAGTAGACGTTGTTGTTGCCGTGCTGGGTGCGGCCCAGCTCGTCTCCGTGCGCGACCATCGGAACGCCTTGGGAGAGCAGCAGGGTGGTGAGCAGGTTGCGTTTCTGACGTTCCCGCAGCGCGATTATCTTGCCGTCCTCGGTGGGACCCTCGGTGCCGCAGTTCCACGAACGGTTGTGACTTTCACCGTCGCGGTTACCCTCGCCATTGTCCTCGTTGTGTTTGTGGTTGTAGGACACCAGGTCGTTTAAGGTGAACCCGTCGTGTGCGGTCACGAAGTTGATCGAGGCGATGGGACGGCGACCATCGGCCTCGTAGAGGTCCGACGAGCCGGTGAACCGGGAGGCGAACTCGGCCAGCGTGGCCGGTTCGCCGCGCCAGAAGTCCCGCACGGTGTCCCGGTACTTGCCGTTCCACTCCGTCCACAACGGCGGGAAGCCGCCCACCTGGTAACCGCCCTCACCGACGTCCCACGGTTCAGCGATCAGCTTGACCTGGCTGACCACCGGATCCTGGTTGACCAGGTCGAAGAACGCCGACAGCCGGTCGACCTCATGGAACTCCCGGGCCAGAGTCGCCGCAAGATCGAAGCGGAACCCGTCGACATGCATATCAGTCACCCAGTACCGCAGTGAGTCCATGATGAGCCGCAGCGATTCATGGTGGCGGACGTTGAGGCTGTTTCCCGTGCCGGTGGTGTCGTAATAGTGTTTCTCATCGCCTTCGACGAGCCGGTAGTAGGCCGGGTTGTCGATACCCCGAAATGACAGCGTCGGTCCGAGATGGTTACCCTCAGCCGTGTGGTTGTACACCACATCGAGAATCACCTCGATGCCCGCCCGGTGCAGGGCGCGGACCATGGCCTTGAATTCCTGTACCTGCTGGCCACGGGTACCGAAACAGACATAGTCGTTGTGCGGGGCGAAAAAACCGATGGTGTTGTAACCCCAGTAGTTGGACAGCCCGCGCTCGACGAGCGTGGAATCGTGCACGAACTGGTGCACAGGCATCAGCTCGACCGCAGTCACTCCGAGGTCTTGGAAGTGCTTGATCATGACCGGGTGAGCGATGCCGGCGTAGCTGCCGCGGACGTCATCAGGGATCCGAGGATGGCACATCGTCATGGCCTTGACGTGCGCCTCGTAGATTACCGTCTCGTGATAGGGAATCCGCGGCGGCCGATCGTCAGACCAGTCGAAGAACGGGTTGACCACTACCGAGGTCATCGCATACGGCGCGGAATCGGCGTCGTTGTAGGAGTCCGGGTCGCCGAACCGGTAGGCGAACAGCGCCTCGTTCCATTTGATGCGGCCGTCGATCGCCTTGGCATACGGATCGAGCAGCAGCTTGCTCGGGTTGCACCGCAGACCCATCGCCGGGTCGTAGGGGCCGTACACCCGGTAGCCATAGCGCTGGCCGGGACTGACCCGCGGCAGGTAGCCGTGCCAGACCAGGCCGTCGCGTTCGGGCAGCGCGATCCGAGTCTCACGACCCGCATCATTGAACAAACACAGCTCGATCCGGTGCGCAGCCTCGGAGAAAATGGAGAAGTTGGTGCCGCCACCGTCATAAGTCGCGCCCAGCGGGTAGGGCGAACCAGGCCAGATGTGCACGCAACCTCCGCAGATCCACGCTGTTCCCTCGGCGTCACGCCGCCGCTCGGCGCTGCCTTTGTATCGTCTGCGCACGGGCTTCGCCACTGCAGGGCAGCACCGGTTGGCTGAGCACGAGGTGCGCTCGCTGATCACATCGTGATCGGTGCAGCAAGTAGGCGTTCGATGGCAGCGAGCTTGATGCACACCACCAGCCCGTCCAACGCCTCAGCCAGTTCCGCGAGCGGCGGGTAGGTGGGTGCGAGCCGGATCACCCGGTCGTCGGGGTCCTTGCCGTACGGGAACGGCGCGCCGGCGGCGGTCAGCGCGATGCCGGCACCAGCGGCGAGGTCGACGACCCGGCTGGCGCAGCCGTCCAGTACGTCGAGGGTGACGAAGTAGCCCCCTTCGGGCACAGTCCAGGTCGCCACGCCGCTGTCGCCGAGCCGCCCGCCCAGGGTGCGCTGGACGAGATCGAACTTCGGCTTGAGCAGTGCGCGGTGCCGGTCCATGTGGGCGTGCACGCCGCTCGCGGTCTGCAAGAACAGCACGTGCCGCAGCTGGTTGACCTTGTCCGGGCCGATCGTGCGCTTGGCCAGGTGCCCGGTCAGCCAATCCACGTTGGCCGGGGACGCACCGAAAAAGGCCACCCCGCTACCCGCCAGCGTGATCTTCGACGTGGAGCCGAACACGAACGGGCGGTCAGCCTGACCCGCGGCGTTGGCCAGCTGCAGGATGTCGGCGACCTCGTGCCGGACCTCGGTGAGGTGGTGTACTGCGTAGGCGTTGTCCCAGAGGATCCGGAAGTCGGGCGCGGCAGTGCGCATCCGGGCCAACCGATCGACGGTCTGGTCGGAGTACCGGATTCCGGAGGGGTTGCTGTACTTGGGTACGCACCAGATCCCCTTGATCCTGGCGTCGGCTGCGCTGAGCCGCTCGACCTCGTCCATGTCCGGACCGGCCACGTTCATCGGCACCGCGATCATCTCGAGGCCCAGCTTCTCGCACAGCGCGAAGTGCCGGTCGTAGCCGGGTACCGGGCACAGCAACGCCGTCCCAGTGCCCAGCCCCCACGGCTGCGCCGAGCCGGGCACCCCGAACAGCACGGCATGCACCAGGCACTCGTGCATCAGCTCCAAGCTGGAATTACCGAACGCGACCAGCTGGTCAGCAGGCACGTGGAGCAGTCCGCTGAAAATCTCACGCAGCTCAGCCAGCCCCCGCAGGCCTCCGTAGTTGCGGGTGTCGGTGCCGTCGCCGGCCAGATGCTTGCCCGCTCCTGGCAGCTCCAGCAGCGGCTCGGACAGGTCCAGCTGCTCGGTCGACGGCTTGCCCCTGGTCAGGTCGAGGGCAAGACCCCGCGCCTGCAGCGCCTCGTACTCGCGGCGCAGGTCATCGCGGTGTCGGGTCAGTTCACTGGTGGGCAGGTGGGTCAGGTTCACGTCTGCATCATCCTCGGTGCACCGTGTCCACGTTCACCGAACCCGAGGGCCCCACCGGCTTCCCGGCAAAGCAACGGTAACAACCATCGCCTAGCGTCACTCCCATGGGCGACACAGCGGATTCGCGGATCGGCGTCGAAGAGGAATTCCATCTCGTCGACCTGCTGACGGGGAGAGCGGCGCCGGCGGTCGACGCCATGCTCGCCCATTTGGACGGCGACTCGTTTGCACCCGAACTGCAACGCTCCCTGGTCGAGGCCAACACGTCGCCCTGCGACAGCCTCGACGAGCTGCGCGAGGAACTCTGCCGGCTGCGCCGCCGGTTGAACGAGGTCGCCGATCCGCTCGGGCTAGGGGTCGTGGCAGCCGGAACGGTCCCGCTGGTCGACCTGCTCGGCACGGACATCTCGGCGGGCGCGCGCTATGACCGGATGCAGCATGAATACCAGCTGCTGGTTCGCGAGCAGCACATCTGCGGTGCCCAGGTGCACGTCGACGTGCCTGATCGGGACGTCGCGGTGGGAGTCGTGCAGCATGTGGCGCTGTACCTGCCGATCTTCCTCGCGCTGTCGGCCAGTTCGCCGTACTGGCGAGGGGCCGACAGCGGTTACGCCAGCTACCGCTGCATGGTCTGGCAGCGCTGGCCGACCGCTGGCCCGCCAGGGCCGATGCGGACCGCCGCCGACTACGAGGCTCTGGTGGCCGACCTGGTCGCCTCGGGAACGATCAGCGACCCCGGCATGGTGTATTTCGATATCCGCCCATCAGCGCACCTGCCCACCGTGGAACTGCGGATCTGCGATGCCTGCCCCGCAGTGGACGACGTCGTGCTCATCGCCGGCCTGTTCCGCGCGCTGGTGCAGCGGGCCCGCAGGTGGGTCGAAGAGGACAAACCGTTCCCCCAGACCCGCCACGAGCTGCTGCGGGCGGCGACCTGGCGCGCGGCCCGATCGGGGTTGGAGGGTGACCTCGTCGACCTTGCCAATCCGTCCGGACCGACCCTGGTGGCGCCGTCTGTGCTCGTGGAACGCCTGGTCAGCGACGTGCGCCCGGAGCTGGAGGCGTTCGGTGACTGGAAACAGGTGCTCGAGCTTTCCCAACGAGCCGTTGCCGCAGGTAGCTCCGCGGCCCGCCAACGCCGGATGTTCGGTCGGCGCGGCGAGCTCACCGACGTGGTTGACGGCCTGCTCGCGCAGACCCGCGGCGAGCCACTGCAGCGCCAAGCACCGACCGCGGTGCCGACGACACCGGCCCTGCTCGCCGACTACCTCGGTGCCGGCAACCACGGTGGTCACTACGACGAGGCGGTGGGGCCTAATGGCGCAGTCCTGCCGCACTACGGCTGGATGTTCCGGATGCTCGACCGGTTGGGAGCCCGCGGCATGCGAGCGGCGGTATCTGCGCTGCGAACCGAGCAGCAGGCGCGGGGTGTGACGTTCCGGGTGTTCGACAACGAGCCGGACCGGCTTTTCCCGCTGGACCTGGTACCGCGCATCATCACAGCCGAGGACTGGGCGACCCTGACGCCAGGGCTGATCCAGCGGGTGCGCGCGCTGGAGGCGTTTCTGCACGACGCCTACGGCCAGCAGGAGATCATCAGGGATGGCGTCATGCCGGCGTCGGTGGTCACCGATTCGCCTGGCTGGAGCCGTTTCGGAGCGCTGTGCAGGCAACACACCGTGCGAGCCGCGGTCAGCGGGATCGACCTGGTGCGAGACAACGCCGAGGGCTGGTACGTACTCGAGGACAACCTGCGAGTGCCCTCTGGCATCGGGTACGCGATGATCAGCCGGCGGCTGGTCCGCAGCGTGTTGCCCGACCTGGAGCCGCCTGCCGGCGTGGTGCCCCTGGAAGGTGTTCCCGAGCTGCTACGCAAGACATTGCTGGCCTCGGTTCCAGACGGCGAGGGCGACGACACGGTCGCGCTGCTGAGCGCCGGACCCATCGACGCCGCGTTCTACGAACATCGGCTGCTGGCCGAGCAGATGGCTCTGCCGCTGGTCACCCCGGGAGAAGCTCACGGTCACCGACAGTGGGGTGTACGCGCACGGCCGGCGCCTCGGTGTGCTCTACCGGCGGCTCGACGAGCAGACCCTGCTCGACGCGACCGGTGCTGACGCCTGGCCTGTCGGCCCGGCGATCTGCGCGGCCGCGGCTGACGGGCGGGTGAGCCTGCTCAATGCGCTGGGCAACGGGGTGGCCGACGACAAACGGGTTTACGCCTACGTACCCGCCATGATCAGCTACTATCTGGGTGAGAAGGGGCTGCTCGACAACGTACCCACCTACCCGTGCGTTGATCCGCACCACCTGGCCGAGGTGCTGGACCGGCTCGACGAGCTGGTGCTCAAACCGGTGGACGGCTACGGCGGTCACGGCGTCGTGATCGGACCGGATGCCAGCCGGTCCGAACTGGTCGAGCTCGCCGCCACCATCCAGGCACACCCCGAGGACTGGGTGGCCCAGGACCTGGTGTCGCTGTCCACTCACCCCACCTTCGCCGACACCCGGCTGGAGCCGCGGGCGATCGACCTGCGCGCATTCGTGCTGCACGGCGAACGGGCTGAGGTGGTCCCAGCCGCTCTGACCAGGGTGGCATCCAGCGGAAGCATGATCGTCAACTCGTCGCGCGGCGGCGGCGCGAAGGACACCTGGATCTTGCGTTGAGGGGAGCTTGCTGATGTGCGGCATCGCAGGCGAGATCAGATTCGACGAAACTCCGGCCGACATCGGCGCGGTCACCACCATGACCGCCGCGCTGCACCGTCGCGGCCCCGACGGCTGGGGCATCCACGCGGGCGACCGCACCGCGCTCGGGCACCGCCGATTGAAGATCATCGACCTGTCGAAGCGGGCCGCGCAACCCATGATCGATCCCGAGCTGGGCCTGGCCACCGTGTTCAACGGCTGCATCTACAACTACCGCGAGCTGCGCGGCGAGCTGGGCGCCGCCGGTTACCGGTTCTTCTCTGACTCCGACAGTGAGGTGCTGCTCAAGGCCTACCACCGGTGGGGCACCAGCTGCGTCGACCATTTTCTGGGCATGTTCGCCTTCGCCGTGCTCGAGCGCGACAGCGGGCGCCTGGTGCTCGGCCGCGACCGGCTCGGGATCAAACCGCTGTACCTCTCACAGACTCCGGAACGGCTGCGCTTTGCCTCTACGCTGCCGGCGCTGCTCGCCGCGGGCGAGGTGGACACCACGATCGACCCGGTGGGGCTGCACCACTACCTGAGCTTTCATTCCGTCGTACCGGCTCCCCACACCATCCTGGCCGGGGTGCAGAAGCTTCCACCGGCCACGGTACGCACCGTGCACCCCGACGGCCGGCACGCGGACCGGGAGTACTGGCGGCCGGCGTTCTCCCGAAGCGACCCCGGCCTGGATACCGCGGACTGGCCGGGCGCTGTGCTGGATGCGCTGCGGCTCGCCGTGCAGCGGCGGATGGTCGCCGACGTTCCGGTGGGCATCCTGCTCTCCGGCGGCATCGACTCCAGCCTGGTGGTGGCGTTGCTGGCCGAAAGTGGTCCACAGCGGCTGCGCACATTCAGCGTCGGGTTCGAGGCCGCCGGCGGGGAGTCCGGGGACGAGTTCGTCTACTCCGACCAGATGGCAGCACACTTCGACACTGACCACCAGAAGATCATGGTCAAGTCGGACCGGTTACTCCCGGCGGTGGACGCGGCCATCGACGCGATGAGCGAACCGATGGTCAGCCACGACTGTGTCGCGTTCTACCTACTCTCCGAGGAGGTCACCCGCTCGGTGACCGTGGTGCAGTCCGGGCAGGGTGCGGATGAGGTGTTCGCCGGCTACGACTGGTACCCGCCGCTTGCCGGCGTCCCGCGGGACCTCGCCGCGGGGGCCTATGCGAAGGTGTTCGTCGACCGCCCACACGCCGAGCTGGCCGACCTGCTGGAGCCGGAGTGGGTGGTTGACTCCGACCACAGCAGGGCATTCGTCGACATGCACTTCGGTGCTCCCGGCGCCGACACGGCGGTTGACGCGGCGTTGCGCCTCGATACCACGGTGATGCTGGTCGACGACCCGGTCAAGAGGGTGGACAACATGACGATGGCGTGGGGGCTGGAGGCGCGGGTGCCGTTCCTGGACCACGAGCTGGTCGAACTCGCCGGTACCTGCCCACCCGAGCTGAAGCTCGCCGCGGGCGGGAAGGGAGTGCTCAAGGCCGCCAGTCGCGGCGTCGTCCCGGACACGATCATCGACCGGCCCAAGGGTTACTTCCCGGTGCCGGCGATCCGGCACCTGTCCGGTTCCTTCCTCGACCGCGTGCACGATGCTGTGACCGATCCGGTGGCCAAAGACCGCGGGCTCTTTCGCCCGGACTGGCTACAGCGCATGCTTGCTGATCCGAATACCGGGCGCACCTCCCTGGGGTCCAACGCTCTATGGCAGGTTGCTCTGTTGGAGATGTGGTTGCAGGCGAGGGGGATCTAGGTGACGGCGAGTTCAGACGAGACAAGCGGTTTCGCGCGGCTCCAGCAGGCCCGGCAAGCCGCCGAGTTCCCCGGCCTCGACTGGCTCGCTGCGGAGACCTGTACCTCACCCGCACTATCCCCGGATAGCAGCACCCTGGCCGTGGTCTCCGACCGCGACGGCACGCCCCGGGTCTGGCTGAGCCCGCTGACCCAAGCCAGCCCGACGGCACTGGTGGGCTCAGCGGTGCCGCTGGACACCGGCGAGGACTACGTGCGGATGGTCAGCTGGTCGCCCGACGGCGAGTGGCTATGCCTGACGACGGCGCCCTTCGGCGGCGAACGCACCGTGGTTCGTGCGCTACGACCGGACGGTTCCGATGCCCGGGTCGTCGCCGGCACACCAACCGGGGTGGCGTCGATCGGCCGCTGGCAGCCCGGCGGGCACGTCGTGGGTCTCGCTGAGAGTAGCGCCACCGACCCCGCCAGGCTCACCGCGTATGCGGTGGACGTGTGCACCGGGCGCCGCCGTCGGCTGGCGAGCGGACCCGCGGCGGCAGTGTGCGCATTAAGCCATGACGGGCGCTACGCCGTGGTGCGCCGCGGCGCCCGCGGCGCACGCCGCCTGCTGCTCGTCGACACCCGGACCAACAGCAGCGCTGAGCTGCTCGGTGCTGACGCGACCGTCGCCGACGCCTGCTTCGCCCCCGATGATCGAACCATTTACCTGCATACCGACGCCGACCGCGAGTTCGCCGCCTTGCTCGCGCTGCCAAGGGTGGCCGCCGGCTATCCAGAGTCCGCCGAGCTCATCGCGGGGCGCGACGGTGCTGAGCTCGACAGGTTCGCGCTCGATCCGACGGGCCGCAAGGTCGTCGCGGTGTGGAACATCGAGGGACACAGCGAGCTCGAGCTCGTCGACCTGGCCGGCGGCCGGCGTCATGCGCTGCCGGCGTCACCCGTGGAGGTAGTGACAGGGTGCGCTTTCACCCGGGACGGTGGTGCATTGATACTCGCCGTGGAATCCTGCGCCGAGCCGCCGCACGTCCTGCACTACCCGCTCGCACCGACCGAACCAGCGCGGCTGGCTCCCACACTCCCACCGCCGTGGCCGCGAGACGCGCCGGCCCGGCCGGAGTTGCACCGATGGCGGGTCCGGGACGGCCTCACCCTGAGCGGCTGGCTCTACCGGCCGGCCGGCGCGTTCGGCGCGGTGCCCACGCTGGTCTGGTTGCACGGCGGCCCTGAGGCACAGGAACGCCCCACGTTCAACCCGCTCTACCAGGCATTGCTGAGCTACGGAGTCGCGGTGTTCGCACCGAACGTGCGCGGCTCCTCGGGCTTCGGGCACCGGTTCGTGGACGCGGATGTCCGCCACCGCCGGTTCGCCGCCATCGACGACGTCGCCGATGTGGCCGGGTACCTGGTCGACGCCGGGCTCGCCGACCCGACCGCACTAGGCTGCGGCGGTCGTTCCTACGGCGGCTACCTGACCGTCGCCGCGATGGTGAACTATCCCGCGCTGTTCCGGGCCGGTGTCGACGTCTGCGGCATCACCGATTTCGAGACGTTCTTCGCCCACACGGAGCCATGGATCGCAGCTGCGGCCGTGACCAGGTACGGTGACCCGCGGCGGGACACAGAGCTGCTGCGTGAGCTGTCGCCGATCCACCGCATCGAGCAGCTGCGTGCACCGCTGCTGGTGGTGCACGGCGGCCATGACAGCAACGTCCCCTCCACCCAGGCCGAGCAACTCGTCGCGGCACTACGCGACCGCGGCGTGTCACCCGGTTATCTGGTGCTGGCCGATGAGGGGCACGAGATTCTGGGCACCAGCAACCGCGTGGTCTTCGTGCGGGAGGTCGTACAGTGGCTGATCAGCCACTTGCGCGACATCGACGAGCGCAGCGCCTAACACCTCCAGCCTGGCGCGCTCGCCGCTGCGGTGCGCTCAGCCGCCTCCCTCTATCCGCTCGCCCCCGGGTGCACCGTGGGTCGCCGGCAGCTGCCTGTTCGGGCCGAGCTGACGTCATCGCCGTGGTGATGCGCCCGACATCAGCAGGCACCAGCGCACCAGTCCACGAAGATCCGCGCACCGTCGTCGTACTGGTAGCACCAGCGAGCATGCGCTGCCTCGAGGAACGGGGATCGCCAGACATCTCGGTGATAGGCATCATCCTCTGCGGAGACAGTGCTGCCTATGCGCTCACTCGTGTCGTGGTCACCCGGCGCGCGCTCAGCGAGCTCACCTGCGACCACGGCTGGAAGGCGTTAGTCATTCCTCGCAGCGACGGCCGCAGTTCCGGGTAGTGGCGCAGCAGGACATCGATCATCGTCGTATTCTGCACCCACGCCAATCCCTCCGGGGTGTATATCGCCGGCGTGAAGTCTTTGGTGAGGTATCGGTCGCTGTTGAGTCGCCGTGACGCCATGAGGATGAACACCCGGAATGCAGTGTCGGAGAACCCGAAACCCTCTGGCCGTTTCTCGGCGAACATTCCCACTATAGTGTCGACGCGCTCGACGTCTCCATAGATATCGCGGAGTTTACGTCTGACCTCGGGATTGTCTGTGAGCTCCTCGAACGTACGGGCCGGTTTGAGATGCAATAACCGGCGGAACTCGTTGTAGCGTGGCACTCCCAGCTCCCGCGTGCGCAGGATATCGGTCGCCGCGAGGTCCATCAACCGGTCGCTGTCGGGCCGTTCGAACTCTTGCAAGAACCGCGGGTAGTTGTTGATCACCAACGCACCGGGGTGCGCGATACCGAAGCTGTAGAACAGGTCGGCATGTGAAATCTTGTCAGTGACTTCGTGTGTATGAGGCCCGGCGATATCGCGGAACGTCCGCCGCTCGATCACGCTGTCGTCGGCAACCGACCTGAAAATGTAGTCGTCGGGAATCAGCGGGTGCATCCGGTAGACGATCGAGAACTCTTCTGTCAGCGAGTAGGGCACTCCGTAGTGTTCGGTCTCGGTTCCCGGGATGCCGCTGATGACCTCGCTGTTGCTGACCCGGCCGAAAATCCGGCGTACGCGCTCGCCAGCGAGCCCCCACCAGTTCGCGTGCAGCGCGGCGATCGTGGTGGGGTGCGCGATGATGGCCGGCGTCCATTCCGCCGTGTGAATCTTCGCGATCAGCGACGCGGTGACCAGCCGCGCTCGCTGGTAGAGTTCTTCGTCGGTCCAGCGTGGGTATGCGCGCTTGAGCGCGTCGCAGATGGCATTGTGCTCGCGCACGAACACAGTTCCCATCATGTCGAGCCCGAGCCACCAGCCCGGTACGCGCTCCGGGTTGACCTTGGGGTCATCGGGCAGTGCGAGCTTGCCGTCATCGCCGATCCGCAGCTTGCCGTCGACACCGGAGCGGCGAGGAAACTTGTCGACCGGCTCGCTGCTGCCACCATAGATCTGAGAGGCATCCCACCACTGCGTCTGGTGGTTGAGGTAAGTCTGCGGGCCCGCGCTGCCGGCTGGACGGGTTGGGTCGGTCAGAGTCTTGAGCACGGTCAGCGGCTTCTGCGGCCACGGGTCGTCGGCGGCCAACGGCAGTTCGTAGACGTGCTCAGAATCGCCCTCGCCGTGACTCAACCAGTCCTTGACCATGAACTGGATCCATGCGGCGGCCAGGATGTTGAGGCTGGTCGCCGGCACGAACTCCTTGCGGGTCAGCAACTCTCGGCTCACTACCCGCGGGTTCGGTGACAGTAGGTCTGCGGGTGATTCTTGGTATCCCGCTTCAAGGGGCACGTTGCGCCCGAAGCGCGTGCCCGCCATGCCCATCGTGGGGTGGTCGAGGTCGTTGTACGAACCGTCTTGCGTACGCCCGGTCAGCACCTCGGGCGTGAGTGGTCCCGCCTGAGCACCGCCGGTGCTCGGCAGACTGGTCGTGTCGTGGAGGTTGCGCCGGCGCAGGATGTTGCGCAGCCCGACCAGCACGAGCAGGCCGAGCGGCTTGGGCAGGCGGGCCCATCCAATCCTGTGGTCTATCGCCTGAGCCAGCCCATCATAGGCGCGCCAAAAAGGCGTTTCCCTGTAGCCGGCATCATCACGGCGTGACTGTGCACCGGGCATTATCTCCCACCTTCCTGACGGATGGCTCCTGAATGTCCGCGTCTTCGAGCAGGACATCGCTGGCCTTCTCGGCGATCATATAGATCGATGTGACGATGAAGTATCCCGGGATACGCGGAAACACCGACGCGTCGACGATGCGCAGCCGTTGAACACCCGGCAGGCGCAACCGGCTGTCGACGACCGCTGCTGTCCCCGGCGGGTCCCATCTGGCACGTGCAGGAGACGTGGTGCCCCAGGCCTGGTCGCCCACCCTATGAGATCCGCACGCCCTCGACAACGGCGGCGAGGACTCGGGCTGCGAGCCACCGGTTGGCGGGGCACCGCTATGGGTGTATGCGGTAGTTGCAGGCCTCGAGCCATTCGACGTCGTCCCGCATGGCGCCGAGCGCCGGGACTCGTCGCCCGTCAACGCGGCGATGCCATCCCCGTCCGGGACGACGTAGTCGTACGGCTCCTCGGCGGCAGCGGCCAGCCAACCCGCCTCGGTGGGCGTCATCGCTCCTGCCGTTTGCTCGCGAGCCACGAGATGGTCGCGAGCACGGTATTGAGGGCAGAGATCAACGTCAGCTGTATGGCCATTCGAGGCCGCAACCGGCCGGAGATACCCAACCCCGCGGCGGTCATCGTGTCACTCGCATGAATCACGACCGCCTGACTCGTGGTGTGCAGGAGCGGTTGTCCGCACTGGGTCACCAGATCGGCCCCGATAAGCACGCTCCGTACGCCGAACAGCCGCAGCCCGTAGGTCGCGGCAGCGCTCCGCTCGGGGATCTCACCGAAACGCTTGACGATGATCCACGGAGCAACGAGCGCGATGATGCCGTTGACGATGCGGATACCAGCCAGCAAGTACCGAGCCTTCGGGCCAGCTGCAACCAGCCAGTCGAGCCGCTTAGCAACACGCGGCATCGCTGGGTGTCTCTGCTGGATCATACGCAGATACCTCCAGTGCTGAATTATGCGCAGATACCTCCTGCCAAGCCGGGAGGACCGACCCTCGGGAGGTTTCTCCTTCACTTGCCCGTCCACAGTCGGGTTGACGAGGGCCCGTTCGGTGCGTGCTTACAGTCACACCTGCCGTCGTTCCGTGACTGCCTCGACCAAACCGACCTTCGCCGACGCCCGCATCTACCGCTGATGTCCCCGCCACACGCCGTAGAGCGTGCGATGTTACGTCTCGAATACCTCTGATGACAAAAATCCTGTTCTTGCTATGGCGATGCAACACCTCTGCGGGCCGCCACAAACACCGCCTGACGGTCGCCGGTACCGAGCGACGCCTGCGCAGAGTCGATCAGGTGAAGAGACGCTGCCCACAGTCAGCCCGGTGAGGCCCAGTGGCTCGGCGAAGCGCTCAGCCGGCGCCAGGGTGAGGGCGTCATCGGCGCCAGACTACCCCACTGCATGTTCACCTGCTGGTGGGCGGGGCTCTCCGGCAGCGGTCCCGGTGAAGTGATCTCCTCCGCTACGCCACACCCCCACACCCCCACACCGGCACAGCGGGTAGGTCGGGAGGTATCCGCAGAGTCGCCCGGCGAGTCGAGTTCGACCACCTCGTGCGCAAGCAACACCATCGCGGCCGGCGGGTAGAGCACGGCGCGGAACGGTTCGACGGCCCGTCTCTGCCGGGTCGGACCAGGCGGACCGTTCAAACCCCAGCGGGCCGGTCGTCGCGCTTTGAGGTGTCGGTGCCCTGAAACCGGAAGTCACAACCGCCACAGGGTCGGCACCGTCGCATTCATGACCGTTACCGAGCCTGATCATCAGTGCCGTTCGTGCCGCACTCGGCGACGCAATCCTGGCCGCCCGTGCCGCCCGCCCCGAAAGAGCATCGTGGGCACAGCGCAGGATTACTCCGGACGCACGTATTTCGGCGGGTCGCTCGGCTCTCCTACTACCGTCCAAGGGAAAGTCGGAGGGACAGGAGCGATCATGACGACACAGTCCACCCCTCACGGGTCGCTGCCCGGGAACCGCGTCACTGTGCAGCTGCAGGGGTACCTTCGCACTCTCTCGGCATTGGGCGCGGTAAGCGCACTCGGATACGCCTCGGTGCTCGGCTGGCGCACCAACGCAAACGGCGTTGTCACCGCGGCCGCCTTCGCCATCGGTTTCCTGTTCGCCACCTTCGCGCTGGCGGGCGTCGTTCCAGCGAACATCAAGATCGGTGACGTCGAAGTCAAGCTGCAACAAGCCCGAGAAAACGGCGCTGACGAGGGCCGAGTCGAGGGACTCGCGGCTGGTGCCGCCATAAGCAAAGGCGTCGCGGCCGGTGACCTGGGGATTGATCGGATCACGGCAGCCCTGCAATCTGCTCTGACAAGCCCGGAATCGTTACGGATCGACGGCATCAACCTGCCCGTCGCGCAACTCACGCAGTCCGCAGCCGAAGCGAAGGTTCAGACTGTGGCGGATGCACTGATGACGGTGGCCAAGCACAGCGGGCGTCCCAGCTAGGTCGCAGCGTCCCCTGCCGCCTCTGTGGTCATGCCGACCCTACTTGATCGCAGATCGGGAGCGACAATCCCGTGGGCGAATCGACATCGACTCACCCACGGTCTGATCAGGTGATTCCGCTCGCGGGTCGGGTTCTACGGTGTGTGGTGTGGACAACGATCTTCGGTCGGCGGCGGCGGCCGGGCTTGCGGAGGAGGTGGCGAGCCTTCGGACGCTGAGCGCGCGGTTGCAGGCCGAGAATGCGCGGTTGTTGCGCCTGTTGGAGTTGACACCGAAGCAGGCGGCCCCACCCGGCCCGGTGCAGACGGGTTTCTTCGAAGCCCCGCCCCGGTCCGGTGGACCGGCAGTCACCACCGGAGGTGAAGGTCGACTTCTTCGGACAGTTGTTCGCCGCCCGCACAGACATCCACGCCCTTCGGTGGGAGAACGCACGGACAGGCAAGGCCGGTTGGCTACCCGCCGTGCGTGGCGGATGGCGCACAGGCGCGCGACACGAAGACCGGGATTACCTGCCGCTCACCAAGGAGGTTCTTCGCACCCACCTGTCCGGCGAGACGCATATCGGGTTCTACCCCCTGCTGGATGGTGATCTATGCAGCTGGCTGGCGGCCGACTTCGACGGGCAGGCGGCCATGCTGGACGCGCTGGCGTACCTGAAGGCCGCCCGGACGTGGTCGGTCCCGGCAGCGTTGGAAGTGTCGCGGTCGGGGGTCGGCGCGCACGCGTGGGTGTTCTTCGCCGCCCCCGTACCAGCGGAGACCGCCCGCCGGCTCGGCACCGCATTGCTGCGGGAGGCGATGGCGGTGCGCGGGCACATGGACCTGGCCAGCTACGACCGGCTATTCCCGTCGCAGGATGTGCTGCCGACGGGTGGGGTGGGGAACCTGATCGCCGCGCCGCTGCACGGTAAGGCTCGTCGCGACGGGGTGACGGTGTTCCTCGACCTGGCCACGATGGAGCCGTACGACGACCAGTGGGCGCATTTGTCCTCGCTGGGCCGGATGAGCCCTGCCGAGGTCAGCCGGATCGCACGCCGGACCGGACAAGTGGTCGTGGGTGCCGGGGTGAACCGACTCAGCACACCGGTCTCGACCCGGATCCGCGCCACACCGCCACCCATCCTGCACGCCCGTCTTGATGCCGGGATCCGAGTGGAGTCGGGCGAGCTGACCCCGGCCTTGCACGCGACGTTGAAACACGCGGCGTCGATGCCGAACCCGGTCTTTTACGAGCGCCAGCGGCTGCGTATGTCCACTTGGAACACACCGCGCTTTCTGCGCAGCTACGACGAAACCGTCGATGGCGGCCTTGTCCTGCCACGCGGCCTGGTCGATACGGTCACCTCGCTGGTCGAGCAGGCCGGCAGTCGCCTTGAACTGACCGATGAACGGGCGTCTGGCAACCCTCAGGAGTTCACATTCACGGCCACACTGACCGGGCAACAACGCGACGCTGTGGACAGCTTGCGCAGTCACGACTTGGGCGTGTTGGTCGCTCCTCCTGGCGCAGGCAAGACCGTGATCGCGTGCGCATTGATCGCACATCACGCGACGTCGACGCTCGTGCTCGTCGATCGTAAGGCCCTCGCCGACCAGTGGCGGACACGAATCAGCGAGCTGCTGGAGATCAAGGCTGGGCAACTCGGAGGCGGACGCACGAAAACCCGCGGCGTGGTCGATGTCGCGATGTTACAAAGCTTGGCCCGCAAGGACGACATCGAGTTCCTCACCAGCGGCTATGGACTGGTGGTCGCGGATGAATGCCACCACATCCCTGCGGCGGGCTTCGAGCATGCCGTCAAACAGATCCCGGCACGTCGGTGGCTCGGGCTGACCGCCACGCCCTACCGCCGTGACAAGCTCGACGGCCTGATCGCGCTCCAACTCGGTCCGATCCGGCACACCATCACATATTCCTCACAAGGCACTCCGGCGGCCGATGACCGGTCACCGCAGCTGGAGTTCGTCCAGCCAGGTCTGGCACCGCGACCAACGCCCGTGCTGCATGTGCACGACACCGGGTTCCGCTACACCGGTGCGGCCGACCCGTCGGTGCCAGGTGGGATGGCCGCCATTTACCGAGACCTCGTCGCCGACGATGCCCGTACCACTCAGGTGATCAGCGACGTGGCGGCCGCGCTGGAACGCGGCAGGCATTGCCTTGTGCTCACCCAGTGGACAGCACACATCGAGCGATTCGCCGAGGAATTCCAGCGACGTGGGCTCGATCCGGTCGTACTGCGCGGTGGGATGAGCACCAAAGCCCGGCGCATCGCTCTGGCCCGTCTGCAACCACCCACGGGCGGGTCACCGTTGCTGGTCGTGGCTACGGGACCATTTGTGGGCGAAGGATTCGACTGCCCGGTCCTGGATACCCTGTTCCTCGCGTCGCCGATCGCTTTCAAGGGGCGTCTCGTGCAGTACGTGGGGCGAGTCCTGCGCCCACATTCGGGAAAGACCACCGTGGAAGTACACGACTATCACGACATCGACACCGGGGTGCTTGCCTCGTCCTTGGCCAAGCGCGCGCCAGGCTACACCAGCCTCGGTTTCCCCGACCCCCGCACATCAGCATCACGGCGTTGACCAAGTCGCTCAGGTCGTGCGCTACCGACAGCGCATAGCCGAGTTCAGCAGTATCGTGCGGAACCTCCGTAGCACGCCATCGACGCCGTGGGCAGTGGGTGTCGGGTCTAAAGCATCGTCGCATTCGTCCGCACTGAGGCTGAGGACGGTGCTGGATCGATCCGCTGGCGCTCGGTACAGCCGCGATCACGCTGTCATCAGTGGCCCGAACGTCCCTGGATGTGTCGACGAGAGCGCGCGTTCGAGGCAGCGTTTGCTCAGGCCAAGGAGATCATCACCGGGATGGCGGGCTTCGGTCGGTTGACCCTGTCCAGATGCGTGGAGCAGCCAGGCAGCTGTCTGCTGTTGGTCGAGTGGCGTCGGTTGGAGGACCACATCGAGGGATTCCGCGGCTCGCCGCAGTATCAGGAGTGGCGCCGGCTGCTGCACCACTTCTACGATCCGCTGCCCACCGTTGAACACTTCGCGCGGGTCGACACCGCCTGAGCCGCTGCGGGTGCCAGTTGAGGATCGGCCAGCGAGACGGTCGGGTGGTCGTGATGAGCCGGCGGGAATCCGCTGGTTGTGCCCCTGCGTCCGCGTTGCTAGCTTTGCGCGGTGAGCGCAGCCGACGATCCCGGGGTGACTCTCGTCGATGTCGACGAGCTGATCCTGGATCGGCTTGTCAACGCGGCGATCACCGATGCGGCGGCCGATGAGGTGACTCCACCGGTCACCACGGGAGACGAATGGTCGCCCGCCCGGATCGCATGGTTGAAGGACTTCCACCGCGATCGGCGCACCGGGCTCAACGGGCCTGTCGGTGAGGCCACCTGGGCCATCCTCGCCAGCGACCAGGTGGTGGGCTCTGTTCGACTCAAACGGACAGCGATGCCGGAGATCCTGGAAACGGGCATCTGGCTGACTCGGCGTACACGCGGCCAAGGGGTGGGCCGACTCGCGATGGCTGGTGTCCTGCAGACAGCAGCCACACTCAACGCCCAGGGTGTGCGAGCGGAGACCACGACCGGCAACCGAGCCGCCTTGGGCGTCCTGCGAGGTCTCGGATTCGACCTGATGCCGAGCAAGGACGGTGCCGGCGTCGCAGCCCTCCTCATGTTCTGCACCAACTAGTATTCGATGTTTCACCCCTGACGAGGTCTCGACCTCCGGGAGCACGCCAGATCCTCATGCCTGTAACCGGATCGGCGAGTGGGACAGTCGTACCCGCATTCGGTGCACGGCTTCTCGGCGGCGTCGAGCAGGTTCTTGCCGCCTGACGGCAGTCGGCCTGGGTCCAGCGACGGCTGCTGCCGTGCCGTGGCGTTCACCGCCGCGGGTGCGGGCGCTGTCCGTGCTCTGCCACGCTAGCTGACCGGGCAAGCGGGGCAGGATCAACGGCGCGTCGGCCGGTAGGTGCAGATCAGGACGCCGGTCGCGGTTGTCGTGGTCGAGACCAGCTCGAGCGGGCGGGCCTGACCGTCGTCGGGAAACACCCGCTTACCGCCGCCGAGCAGGATCGGCTCGATCATCAGCCGGTACTCGTCGACGAGGTCGTGGGCGACCAGCTGCGCAGCGAGCGAGACGCTGCCCATGACCTGCAACCCCTTGCCATTGCGTGCTCGCAGCTCGTGCACCGCGCCGATCGCGTCGTCGGCGGGCAGCAGGCTCGAGCCAGACCAGATAAGGTCGTCCTGGGTGAGCGTGCGGGATGCCACGTACTTGGGGATCTCGTTCATGTGGTCGGCGAACGGGTCGCCCACGCGGCCGGGCCAGGCCGCGGCCATCGTCTGCCAGGTGCGCCGGCCGAACAGCAGTGCCTCGGTTGTCGCCATGACCTCCTCAATCACCGAGCCCATGGCCTCCGGGTCGAAGTACGGCATCGACCAGCCGCCATGGGCGAACCCGCCATCGGTGTCCTCCTCGCGGCCGCCGGGCGCCTGCACCACACCGTCCAGGCTCATGAAGTCGCTGAGGATGATCTGCATGACTGCTCCTTATAGATGGTCGGCTCGCTGGCTGGTCAGCTGGTAGACCCGGCGCGAGCGGCGGAATCATCGCTTCCCCCGAACTGCGCCGACCGCCACGCCCACCAGACGAACATCGCGCCCAGGGCAAGGACAGCGAACTCCAGCAGGACCACCGCAGCGCCGCCCATCGCGGAGCATAAACGCGCGTCTGCAACCGTCGCGCAAGCCGGCTGTCGGGCCCGGGATGTACGTTGGCCCCGTCTCAGGCCCAGCGATGAAGGAGCGGTTCGCATGACGATCAACCCCATCCCGGACGGCTACCCGCGCGTCATCCCCTACCTCTCGGTCGACGGCGCGGCCAACGCTATTGCGTTCTACGTCTCGGTTCTTGGCGCGACGGAGCGGATGCGCATGCCCGGACTCGACGACAAGATCGGCCACGCGGAGCTCGCGATCGGCGACTCGGTCCTGATGCTCGCCGACGCCTCACCGCAGGGCGGTCCCAGTCCCCGCGAGATCGGCGGCAGCCCGGTGACCCTGATGGTCTACGTCCTCGACGTCGACGCCACCTATGCCGCGGCGATCGACGCAGGCGCCGAATCGTTCATGAAGCCAGCGAACCAGTTCTACGGTGACCGGTCCGCCGCTTTCACCGACCCCTTCGGGCACCGCTGGCACATCGCCAGCCACGTCGAAGACGTGTCGCCGGAGGAGATGGACAAGCGGATGAAGGAGGTGATGGGCGGCTGAGCTAAGCCCAGCGACCTCGCGCGGCCAGCAGCGCGCGGCGGGGCCAGCCAGGTGTGCCGACGAGCAGCTGCAGAGCGCGGCAGCTTGACCATTGGCATTGCCCGCGCCACTAACCAGTAGCGCGGCGCCGATCACCCCGGTCGTATCGGCCCGGCGCCCGAACACCACGCACGGCAGCAATGCCGGGGTGGTCCCCGCAGTCCCGGCACCGGGCCTGACCCGGTCACCCAGTCAACGTCGCCGACCCGTGATCACGGACCTAACGGGCTTGCCCATAACCACCACCACCGCAGCACCCCGGACACGCCAGCCGGTCCGCAATCAGGTCCGCCTCGGCCTGCGCCAGCTCCACAATCCCGATCACCGTGTCCACTGGGTGGTGGCTACGCGCTCCCAGCTACGGATGCGTCGGGGTCGGTGTGGGGTGTCTTCGTGAGCATCTGCCCCGGTCCAGCTGCCGTTTCGGATATAGAGGCGCCCTCGGGCGTGGACGTCATACTGTCGCTCATGCATGCGGGCGTTCTCATCCGTCCAGCTCGCCCAGCCGATGTGCCAGGCATCATCACACTGTTCACCACTGTCGCGGAGGAACGTGACAGCATCGGCGCTGAGCCCGGCTTCGACGTCGCCGAACACCAGTCCAGCATCCTCAGATCAATCGAAGAGGCTGCAAGCTGCATGCTGGTTGCAGCCGTCGGAGACGTCGTTGTGGGGAAGCTCGGCATCCAAGTGCCACATCGCCAGGCCGTGGGCGCACTCAGCATGATGGTCGCCAAACGATACCGTGGGCAGGGCATCGGCGGTCGACTGTTGGACGAGAGCTTGCGCTGGGCAGTCGAGTCCGGTCTGCACAAGGTGGGCCTTGGGGTGTGGCCCCACAACGCTGCGGCGATAGCCCTCTACCATTCCCGCGGTTTCACCGTCGAGGGCCGGCGCCGTCGCCAGTTCCGTCGGGCCAACGGGGAACTCTGGGACGTGGTCACCATGGGCCTCGTGCTCGATACGCAGAGCCCCGGCTCGTCTTATCCCGACGCTGAAAACCTCTAAAAGGTCGGAACCCGGCCGCTGATGGTTACTGTGCCGCCTGCCATGCTGTCCGCATGCTGGCCCATCAGTTGTTGCTGATCGCTACCGACCACCTCATGGCGGCGGGATTTCTCCAGACCCTGCGTCGGGCTGTGGTGGCCTTCCTCGCTGTCGTCTTTGCGGTCGGCCTGCTCGCTGGTGGGCTGTCGGGGTTCTTCCTCGGCCGGGCGGTGGGCCGCCGGGGGTGAGCTGATCTTCAATGCGGTGCTGTGGCAGTGCTGAGGCAGGCATGATCAACGGTTAAGGACTCCGATCCGAGGCCGCGGGGCGACGGCGCAGGTCCTCGACGGCGGCGACAACGCATCAGTTCGGCCTGTTTGAGGCTGCCATCTGCCACCGCAACAGTC
This sequence comes from uncultured Actinomycetota bacterium, assembly GCA_963823755.1. Classification (GTDB taxonomy): domain Bacteria; phylum Actinomycetota; class Actinomycetes; order Mycobacteriales; family Pseudonocardiaceae. The sequence continues at coordinate 32,202 of CAWGMP010000016.1, read as the reverse complement.
CCCCGTCGACGCATCCGAGCTTGCATCGCTGGGGGCGGCCCGGTATGTCTCGCACTATCCGGTCACAGGAGGACGACATGCCAGGTGTGCCCCCCGAGAATCTTGCCGAGACAGATCTGCTTCGTGAGCTGGAGCATCTCCACACGACCCGCCACGGTACTTTCCTGCACGGCGCACCTGATGCGCTGCGTGAACACAGTAGCCGCACCGCGCTCCTCGAGGAGGAATACCTCCGGCGCCACCCCGAACGGGACGTCGATCCGGCCCGCACCCGGGCCGGTGCCCGGGGCGAGGACGGGAGTCGGTGACCATCGCATTACCCTCGCCCGTATTCGCGACAGATCCAGCCCGGCGAACCCGGAGATGACATCCGCCGACCCCTGGTGCGGCTTCATCGGTCTTACCCCGGTGATCTCCCCTGGCGGTGCTGGCTCTGGAGCCAGGTGCTCGACGAAGAACTCGAATATCCGACGCCACGCGTCCTCGTCGTAGCAGAAGCCGATGATCCGCATCAGAGGCTGAGCGGGCAGGCGGTCGGTGAAGCTGTGCCCCACCTCTGGGTAGACCCGATCGAGTTCGCGACCGGACGCGGCCAGAACACGCTCACATGCCGCGACCTGGGTGATCGAGATTATTGGCGGTGGGGATAGCGGCTCACCGTCTCGGGAGTCCCCGTGCTCGGTATTGGTGACGTCACTCAGGTACGCGGACACCTCGTCCACCGGCCGGTCGACGTTGGAGGTCTGTACACAGTCAGCACGATTGGCCCTGTCCGGTCGAGACAAGGTACAGTAGGTCGTGATTGCCTTCTGTAGACCGGTCTCATGAACCCAGGCCTGTCGATGTCAGATCACGCGGGTACGTCACGAAATTCACCGGAGCCGATTTCTGTGAGTTTAAGCTGATGATGCCAGGCCGACCGGGGTGAACGTCACCATAGTTATTATTCGGGCCAGGCATTGGTTTGAATCATTTCAACGAAGTCGACGCGGGTGAACCCGGGTACACAATGGGCCAAGACATCAGCGTTGACGGTGCCGAAAGTGGTGTCGGGGCGGTCTTTGAACCCGTTGGTAAATGCAGCCAGAATCTGCCGCTTGAAGTCCGGACGAGGATGGGCGGCGGTCACCTCCTTGATCGCTGCAGGGTCGAGGTCCCGGTAGCCGATACCGAGAACATCGGTCTCGACACCAGCGGTGAGCAGGGCGATTTCCGGCTTCATGAACTCGGGGATGCCCGGGGTGGTGTGCAGGGCGACCGCGGCCACACTCGGCGCACGGCGTCCTGGGCGATCCCGTGCGAGCTCAGGAAGCGGCGAGCCTCGTTGGCGCCGTCAACCTCGAAACGCTGGCTCGAGGTGCGGTACCGCTGGGTCAGGCCGAGGTCATGGAACATCGCGCCGACGTAGAGCAGCTCGGGATCTGGCGACAGGGCTCGCCGACGGCCTTGCAACATGCCGAACAGATACACGCGGCGCGAGTGGTCGAACAGCAGTGGTGGTGCTGCCGCTCGGACCAGTTCGGTCGCTTCAATGGCGAGGCGACTGTCCGGGATCTCGATGCCGGCGATGCGCTTGGTCATCGGTTTTCTCCTTGACGAGTTGGGGCGAGAGGGACACGTTGTGTGCTGGACCCACTCTCGTCGCTGGCACTGAACCGCGGCCAGGTCCTTGAGGACGCACTTCTCACAGATCCGGACATGAATCGGCAAGCAACGACGGAATGCCGGTCCGGTCCTCAACCCGACATCGCGGTCCGCGCCTGGCTGCCGGACCGTTGGACCCGTCGCCTACCTTTGCTGCGTCGGCCGTACCAGCAGTTTCGCCTTCGGCCCCGAGCGCGACTAACTGTCGCGTGAGGCCTGGGCCGAACCGGCGACCCACACCTTGGCTGCGTCCAGCTCGGCGGTGGGGAACACCCGCATCTCGCCGGGGATCAGCCAGAACAGCAGGTGCACGGCTTTGTCCACCCACGCGAGGTCGGTCACGATCGCGAAGCGCTCCCATGCCGACCGCCAGAAGATCCCGAACTCGATGTCGGCCTTGAGCCCCTCCCACATCGCACCCGGCTCCTCCCAAAAATCGGGTTCCAGCACCACCAGGACACGCAGCGGCCGACCGCTGTCCCTCATCTTCCGCAGAATCGGAAGGAGGGTGATCGCGTAGTCGTCACGGGTCAGGGTGCCCGCGATCCGGCAGCCGTACGTGCCCTCGGGCATGTCGGAGAAGACTTCGATCATTGCTGGCCACCTTCGTGTGCGGGTTCGCGGACAGAACCGACGATGTCGGATCCCCGGATGCGGGGCATCGGGCCGAAGGCGACGTTCGGGGGGACCTTCGTCCCCACTGGCCGAACCCTCAACAGGTCACCCCCGAGGCAAAGAACCGAGACGCCGTTAGAGTCGACATTGGTGTAATGGCTCGATACTGGCATGCTCCGCTGATCGAGTGATCTGTATTTCCGCCTTGCAGTGGATCGCATCGATGTGGACACCACGATCGAGGAACCGGGCCCGTGCTGTTCATGACCGGTCCTCAGGTCGGGTTGAACGCGGTGCTGCTGGCGACAGTGCCAGCAGTCAGTCGCTGATCGCGCGAACACGCTCGATGACCGGGGCGAACGTTTCGGGGACATCAGGTGTCCGAAGCGCTTCGCTAGCTTCCCCACCGCGGCCCGGCGATCGTCGGTCTCCACGACCACCTGGGTCAGTGCGTGCCATTCGATGTGGTCGGCTCGTTCGCCGGCGCACTCGCGGGTGTAGCGCACCCGCTCGTCGGCCCCGGCGGCGGTGCTGATCCGCATCGTCCCAAGGCGGCTGTCCCTTGGTCTGGAAGGCCCCGGCGATGCTGATGATGTCGGCTTGCTCCGCGGCGAGTCGCAGGATGCGGTCACCGGTGCCGCCCACGATCAGCGGTGACCCGTAGCCGCCGAAGCCGAGGCGGTGGACGGGTCGCAGCACTGGGATTCCGAAGTCGTCTCGCAACGCCGCCTGTTGCTCGTAGCCATCCCTGGTGAACTCTCGATGCAACTGCTCGATGGTTGCCCTGAGCCGCTCGGCTCTGGCGCCGAGCGGCTCCCAAGCGAAGCGCTCGCCGCGGCGGCAGGTCCCGACGAAGTCGTCGCGCGAGTGGATGCCGAAGATGTTGTACGAGAATCGAAAATCGGTCACGGTCTTCACGCTGCCAGGAGCATCTGGGCCAGCCCAGCGGATTCGCGGAGAGCTCAATGGACCTGCGTGCCGATGGGCTCTTGCTCGCGCGGATCCCGCACCACCGCTTCGGCTGGAGCTGGCAGCGGCGACTGCAGTCGTAGGGCTGCAGCTGTCATCAGACCACTAGCAAGGTCTTGCCGACGACGGCGCGGGCCTCGATCGCGGCGTGCGCCTCGGCGGCTTTCTCAAGGGGGAATGTCTGCCCGATAATCAGCCTGATCCGGCCCGCCGCGGCTTCCCGCAGCGCTCGCTGGGTCAATCGTCGTCTGTCCTCGTCGCTGAGCTGAGCTTGGTCGATACCGCGCACGCTCACCTCACGTCGGCGTGCCTCGTCGGGATCAATAGGGGTGAACCCATCGCTGGAAGCTGGCCCCAGCCCACAGCGACCAATCCCGACAGCGCCCGCGACCGGACAGCCACCTCGGCATCATCAGTCCCGGCAGCGAACATCTTCGCCGCCTCAAACCGCCCCCACTCCCGCCACGCAGCGGTCAACCTACCACCACCGGCATATTTCACAATAAGAATGAATTACCCGATCATCCACAACCACAGCCATTTGATATCTCTAGTCAATGTGGGTACCCAGCTGACACTTACGAGTGCATTCTGATGGCGGCAGATACTTGCCGTTGTCATCAGAAGTCAGGCTCTAGCCTTTCTGGGTGAGATATGGAACCCGAACTCCCGATACCGCTCGACATCCCTCGCCTGTAAGGTTTCCTCAGGGATGCAATCAATGCATCGACACCAAGGAAGGAATTTATCAATGTTGACCCAAATGCAGATCGAAAACATCGACCGGGTGTTCGCAATGCTCGACCTGAACGGAAACGGTAGAATCGGCTGGGATGACTTCGGGGTGTTAACCTATGGCATTGCCAAGGAATTTGACCTCGAAACGGAGTCGGTAGAGGTCCAAGGGCTGTTGGCGGCATACAAGAATGTGTGGGATTACATTCGCGAGGCTGCGGATCTCGACAAAGACGGCTTGGTAGCCAAGGTCGAGTTCGAGGAGGCTCATTCGACGCAGCGTCTGTCCGCAGGAGAACTACTGGATAAATGGCAGGTAGCCGCTGACCGGTGCTTCGATGTGGCGGACCGCGACGCTGACGGCTACATCGATGAAGACGCGCTGGCCAGCATCTATCGCGCAGGCGGCGTTGCCGACAGGCAGGTCGCCAGGGCCGCTTTCCAGGCCATGGACGTCAACAACGACGGACAGATCGACAAAGCTGAATTATCGGCCAACGTGCGTGGTATGTTCACCGCCATCGACGAGTCGATGAAGGGCGCTCATCTGCTCAGCGGCACGTAAGACACATTTGACATGTAAGCCTTGCAAATTTTTGATCTTGGTATGACCTGCTGCGTTGATCCGAATGCCGTTCGAAGGGTGTCCGGAGCGGCACCAGGGCCCGGGTGGTCTTCCTAGTGAGGCAACTCACGTCGTGGAAGTGTCCGGTGTCATGGTCCACCGTGGGTAGTCAGGTCCGGCTTGGTTCCATCGCGGCCAAGCCGGGCATGCGCGCCCTTTGTCTCCCATGGCAACCTCACTCTGTCTGCAGCCAACTCCGGAGCCGAGGAAATCACGCGCTACTTCCACGAAACATTGCGGAGCGGTCGCAGCCTTAGTCTCGTTCAGCGCCCGGAGGAGGATTCAGGATGGCACCCTGCGCATGGATGTTCACGAGCCCCGGGGCGCACCTGGCGGGCGCACTTCGGTCACTAGTCGACGGGAATGCGGAGCACCGCGCGCTTTTACAAGAAGTGGATGACGTATGCGGCGATTTCGGTTGGGACCCGGTCTCCCCGTTGTTGCTCACCGACGAGGGCGCTGGTGAACGCCCCGAACACCTGTGGCTCGGCTTCTACGCCACGTCCTTGGTGCTGGCCCGCACTCTCACGGACGCCGGCGTCCGCGCCGACGTCTGCCTCGGACACAGCAGCGGCGAGGTGACGGCCCTGGTCACGGCGGGCGCACTCAGCGTCCCCGACGGTGCGCGCCTGTTGTGCCAACGGATGAAGGCCGTCGGTGAGGCCGACGCACCTCCGGGGTCAATGCTCGCCGTCAACGCCAACGTCCGCCGCGTGCGGCACATGTGTGGCGCGGTGGGCGATAGGTCACTGGCTGTTGCCGTGGATAACGGTCCGCGCCAGGTAGTGGTGTCCGGGCGCACGGACGCCATCGACCTGTTACGGCGGCTGGCGAAGGCCATCAGCGTACCAGCAACCCTGCTCAATATCCCCGGGGCCTATCACAATCCGATGTTCGGCGCGGCGGCCGACCGGTTCGCCCAGGCGACCGCGGATATCCCGCTGCGGCAGCCGACAACACCGGTCTACTCCCCACAACTGGGCCGCTACCTGCGGACCCGCACGGACATCCGGGAGTTGCTGGACGGGTTGCTCGTGCTCCCGGTCGGTTTCCGGGAGGCCCTGATGAACCTGTACGACGAAGGCACCGAGACATTCACCGAGTGTGGGGCCCGCACCGTGCTGAGTGACCTGGTGGCCGAAGCGCTGCCAGCTGGCGCTCGCGCGGTGTCCCTGCTGCCCGATCGAGCAGCGGCCCTTCAGGTACGTGAGCGTGTCGCATCGCTGCTGCCGAACGCTCCCGCCGCCGACCTACACAGCCGAGAGATCAGGCCGACTCTGGTGCCAGTGCCGACCACAGCTCAGCCACCCGTGCCAACCACGAAGACCGCTGTGTTGCCTGCCAGAGACGAACTCGTGGCGCGCATCCGGCAAGTGTACGCCGACGTCCTGCAATACCCAGTCGAAGTGATCGAGGAGGGCGCCGAGCTGGAGGCCGATCTCGGGGTTTCCTCGCTCAAACACACTCAGGCGTTCGTCAAGCTCCTGGACCTTTTCAGTCTTCCCACACCGGGGGCCGAGATACGGGTCTTCTCGTATCGCACCGTTGGTCAGATCGCCGGGTTGCTTCAGCAGCTCGCTGGGCAAAAGGGCAGTCATGCCGCGGTGTAGCGAAACCGCAGACCGGTCGGTGGCGATCGTGGGACTCGGTGCCGTCGCTCCCGGTGCGAACAGTCCGGACGAGGTGTGGCAAGTGATCTGTAGGGACGAGCATCAGTTCCGCGCCCCAGTCCGGTTCAATTCCGGCCCGATCCACGCTCCGGATCCTCAAGCCGAGGACCGGACCTTCGGCCTCACCGCCGGGTACATCGACGGATTCACGCCCCACCCCGCCCTGGCCACCGAGATCGAACGCGGTGAGTGGGATGCAGCCAACTCCGAGGAGCTGTGGTTGCGGCACACTCTGCTACAAGCGCTGGACAGTGCTGTCCCGCGCCCCGGCCAGCGGGCGGGCTGCTACGTGTCCACCTGGACAGGCGCCTCCCTTGCCGCCGAGGACACCGTCCTCGCCGCCTACCTGGCCCGTCACATGTCACGTCGGCTCGCCCAGAGCCAGGCCGCCCGGACCGTACAGGAACATCGGCTGCGCACCCTGCTCCGCGGTCGTTACCGCCACGCGAACACCCACCCGCACCTGGTACTACCGGACATGCTGACGCGCCGCGCCATGACCGGGCTGCTTCCCGAGAACAGTGACTGGTTGACGGTGAGCGCGGCCTGCGCGTCTTCGCTGTACGCCATCGACCTGGGCATTGCGAGCCTGCTGGCCGGTGACTGCGATATCGCCTACTGCGGTTCGGTCAACGGCATGGGACGGCTGATGTCCGTGTCCGCGGCGAAGTTTCAGGGTCTGTCGGTGCGCGGCGAGGTAAGGGCCTTCGACGCCGACGCCGACGGAACGCTGTTCTCCGAAGCGTCCACGATGGTTGCGATCAAGAGGTACGACCAGGCGGTCACAGATGGGGACCGAGTGCTCGCGGTGATCAGCGGTAGCGCCTTGAGCACGGACGGCCGGGGCAAGGCGATCTCCGCACCCAATCCAGCAGGGGTCCGCCGCGTCCTCGTCCGGGCGTGGGCGGACGGTGCAGCCACCGCCGACGACGTCTCCTGGGTGATCGCGCACGGCACCGGCACGCTCGCGGGCGACCAGGTGGAGATCGACACCTTCGCGGCGGCGGTTGGCGACGGCGAGCTGCTGTGCACCTCGAACAAATCCCTGTTCGGGCACACTGCATGGGCGGCGGGTGGCCTGTCAGTCATCCACGCGGTGAAAGCTCTGGAACACGGCCTGATTCCCGCCCAGCGCCGGTTCACCACCCCGCACCCGGCACTTCTGGGTACAGCGGTGCGGGTGCCCAGCGAGTCGCTTCACTGGCCGGCGGGCACTCAGCCCCGGGTGGTCGGCGTCAACGGGATGGGAGTCGGTGGCGTCAACGCCCACCTCATCATCCGTGACCGGATCCCGGAACCATCCGCACGACAACCTCCGACCAAACCGGCCGACGACGCGATGGTGCTCACCGCATGGAGCGCCTGGCTGCCCGGCGCACCCGAACCCGCTGAGGTACACCACTGGCTGGTCACCGGCGAAAGCCCGCCCCAGCACGGCTTCGGTGACCGCTATCCGCCACCGTCTTTCACCGCAACCCGGTTACCACCCATCGTGACCGAGGTCATCGACCGCAGTCACCTCATGGCGCTCGACGTCGCGTACCGGTTCGTCAGCGAGCACGGCGAGCTGTGGAACGGCCTGCGAGACGGGACCGGTGTCCTGGGCGCACACTGCGGGCCGACCCGAAGCTGGATCGACGTCACCCTCCGCGCCGCTTCCGGCGACCTGGAAACCATGCCGTGGACCGACGACGAGCGGGCCGCGTTCGACGGTGTGCTTGCGGATGTGCGAGCCAGGCAGCGCATCACCGACGAGACGCTCACCGGCAGCGTGCCCAGCCTGGCCGTGTACCGCATCGCCAACCGCTGGGACCTGCACGGCCCCACCATGTCGTTCGACACCGGCACGACCTCGGCGCTGACCGCCATCCACGCCGCCCTGCGCTACCTGCGGCAGGAACGTTTGGACCTGGCCTTGGTGCTGGCACTCAGCGAGTCGCGCACGTCGGAAGCGGCTGACTTCACCGAGCATGAGCACACTCGGCTGGCCGAGGGCGCCTTCCTGCTCGCGTTCACCCGAGCCACCACCGCCCGTGCCCAGGACTGGCCAGCGCTGGCCCGGATCAGCACCGTGATCTCCGCGGAGTCGTCGGACGTGGCCGAGTCCGCCGGTCTCCACGACTACCTGGGCGCGCAGGGCGTCGTGGAGCTGCTACGCCGAGTGGTCCGCCAGGAAAGCGCCGACCTGGTCGCCACATCACCCCCCATCCGGGTCAGCATCACCCCCGCCGAGGCCGGAGCGCCGGCCGCTTTCGAGCCACCTGCCGAGGAGCTGTCGCGGACAAGTCGGTGGGCGACCGCGCTACGCCGTGCGGACCTCCGTCCCAACGGGGCCCCCGGCCCCGCCATCCCCCGATCCTCTGTGGTTCTGGTCAACTCCGCTACCCTGGCCGCGGATCTCACCGGCCAGGTCGTGGCGGCGGGCGGGCTCCTGGTCAGCACCGACCCGGCCACCCGGCCCAAGCCCGCCATTGTGGTAAACAATCTCACCGACAAGACGAGCGCGGCATCCTTGCTGGCATGCATCAGTGATCAGCACCACCATGTCCGGATCTTCGCCGACGTCCACCGCCCGATCGAGCACTGGTGCCACCCGAACCCCGACCTGGACCGACTGCTGGAACTCGCCCTCCTCACCAGCCAACGATGCGGCGACCGGCTGGCACGGGGAAGTTTCGCAGTCACCGTGCTCGATCCGCTCACCGACTTCCAGGTGCACCCCGACTCGGCACAGTTCACCGGATTCGCCCGCAGCCTCGGCTGTGAGATTCCCCGGGAACGGGTGCGCGCCCTGGTCACCGACGCATCTCTGGCCCGTGCACTCGACGAACTCGCCCGCGAGACCAGTGCCCACCGAGACGCCCCGGTGGCCTACTACCGCGGCGGACTGCGCCACACCGAGTTGATCTGCCCGGCCCCGCTGCCGAAGGCTGATGACGGGGAATCGGTGGCGGCCCTCGGTCCCGAACCGGTGATCGTCGCCGTCGGTGGAGCCCGCGGCATTGCCGTCACCGCGCTGACCGACCTGGCCCGCCGACACCGCCCGGTGCTGTGGCTCCTGGGCCGCAGCGACCCCGGCTCCGTACCATCAGAGATCATCGTCGCGGCGGACGGTGACGAAGCACGGCTGCGGGCCGCGTTCATCGCGCGCGGCGCCGCACGCGAGCCCAGGCCGGCGATCGGCGAACTCAACCGCACCTTCGACCGGCACTGGCGAGCCCGGGCATCCGACGCGAACCTACGTCAACTTCGCTCGCTCTGCGGTCAGGACCGGGTTCACTATCTACAGTGCGACGTCACCGACCACGCAGCAGTGGCGCGCGCGGTCAAGACCATCTGCGCCCGGCATCCGCGTGTCGACCTGCTGTTGAACTCGGCGTTCTGCCAGGAGTCCACGCTGTACACCAGCAAGAATCTGCTGGACTTCCGCCGAGTGACCGGCACCAAGGTCGCCGGATACCGCAACCTCAAGGCAGCGTTCACCGCGGCGCCACCGAGGCTGTGGTGCAACTTCGGCTCCTCGATCGTGCTGTTCGGGCTGCCGGGCGAGACCGACTACACGGCAGGCAGCGAGTACCTGGCAGCCGCGGCCCGTTACGAGACCCGGCTTCTGGGCGGTACCACGGTCACCGTCAACTGGGGCCTGTGGGAGGGCAGTGGCACGGCCGCGGACGAGCAGACCCGCCTGCGTCTGGCAAGTATCGGTGTGCGCGCCGGGGTGAGTGACGCCGAAGGCAGTGCCTGCTTCCGTGCCGAACTCGCCGCGGCACGCTCCGCGGAGCCCGCACCGATGTACCTCACCGGACACGACCGAAAGATTGCCGTAGCGCAGTTTCCCGGCATGGTCACCGAGTCCCGAACACCAGCCTCGGACGGCCTGCTCGGTGAACCTGCCGAGACATCCCAGGGCCACGCGCGCTGGAACTGGGCCGTGCAGCCCGAGCGGGACCGCTACCTGCTGGAACACCTCATCGACGGCCGACCCGTGCTGCCAGGCATGGCCATGGTGGCCCTGGCCGCGGAAGCAGCAACGCGGCTGCATCCCGGCTCGCCGGTCCGGTGCCTGCGCGACATCCGGTTCGAGCAGTTCGTGTGGGCGGATCCACGCGAGCCAGGAACCACCAAGTACCGCGTCGTCGCCGACACCGTCGCCCCCGGCGAGACCGTCCGGGTCCGGGTGCTCTCCGACGCGGTCGCCGTGAACGGCCGTGTGCTACGCCATGACCGCTGCCACGCCGTGCTCGACGTGGTACTCGGCCCGTCGGATCCGCCTCCGCATTGGGATGATCCGCCGCTGGCCGCGGGCCTCCGCCAGGTCGATCCATGCTGCCGATCGGACTCACCGATCCACCTGTCCGGTGTCTTCCGCAACACAGTGGACATCATCGCGGACCGCGACCGGGCTCAGGCCCGCTTCCAGCCGCAGCTCGCCCCCACGGACGCCTTCAGCCACGCCGCCCTGCCGGTACTGCTGCTAGACGCGCTGGGCCGCACCTGTTGCTTCCCTGTCACCCCACCCGGCAAGGTCACGGTGCACGCCCCGACCGGCATCGACCGCATCGACGTCTACTTTCCACTCCCGGACAATGAACTGGCTACCCGCTATCCCACCGGGATCAGCCTGTACGGAGAGCCGGCGCGGGACCGGTATACGGCCGTGGCCCCCGACGGCATGGTCATTGCCCGGATAAGTGGGCTGCACCGCCACAACCTCGCCACACTTGACGTCATCCCCCTACCCGGGGCCCCAGCGCGCGACACCGGCGGGGTCGTCATGACCACGGATTCGACCCAGCCACACTCCGCCGCCATACCGTTGCGCTGGTACGAGATACCGCACGTCGTCACCTTCGGGGAGACCAGCGGGGTCGGCTTCGTGTACTTCTCCCACCTCATCAAGTGGCAGGGCGAGTGCCGGGAACGCTTCGGTTACGAGCACTGCCCGCAGTACATGCGGTACATGCGTGGCCTCACCGGGGAGCTCACGATGCTCACCTGCACGGCATCCTGCGAGTATCTCGGAGAGATCTGGGTAGGCGACCTGATCTCCGTGCGGCTGTCCATTCCCTGGGTGCGGCTGCATTTCATGAAGGGCGAGTTCGCCTTCTACCGCCTGCGTGACGGTACGGAGGAGCTGGTCGCTCGCGGCGAGCAGACCTGGGCCAGCGCCCACCGCGCCGGGTCCGTCTTCACCCCCGCACCATGGCCCCAGGACGTTCTCGACGCTTGCACCCTGTTCGGTTCTGATCTCACCCGTGCCCTCCGGTAGGACCTGACATGAACGTACGAGCCGACATCGAAGTCCGCCGCCGCGTTCCCCCTGCGGCGGTCTTCGCCGCGCTGGGCGTGACGTTCGTGGCCTTCCAACTGTGGATCTTCATTCGCTGGGCCGCGGACGGCCAGGCCCACCCCGTCTCGTCAACGCCCGACAACATTTCGGCGGTGGTCACGTGGATGCTGCAAGCGGTGGTACTCCTGCTCGCTGTCGTGTTTACCGGGATCGTCGTGTGCCAGTGCCGCCGCGACGGGCACATTACCTTCGACGCGGCCCTGCTGCTGGGGTATTTCCTCAGCTTCTGGCAGTCGCCGTTGTTCAACTACGAGAAGGTCGCACTGGTGGTGAACCGCCACAGCGTCAACGTGACGAGCTGGGGTCCCTACATTCCGGGATGGGACAGCCCCCGCCCGCAGGACCAGCCGGAGACCCTGCTGGGACTCAGCGGCGCCGGGTTCGTCCTCCTGATGATGTGGGTGTGGATCCAGGCGTGGCTCACCGGCCGAATCGCCCGACGTTTCCCCGACTGGACCTGGAGCCGGTTGCTCCCGGCGTGCCTGCTCGTAGGCCTCACCGTGGACGTCCTGATCGAAGCGATCTGGATGAACACCGGCTTCTACAACTACGCCGCTTCGCCGACCACCCTCACCCTGTTCCACAGCCACTGGTCCATCCTGCCGCTGCTATATTTCGCCGCTGTCACCCTGTTTATCTCCACGGCGGCCGTGGTGATCCGCCATGACACCCAGGTGCGAGGTACCGTTCCCTACATCTTCTGCGGCACCCAGACCGTGGGCCTTCGCCTCAGCGGTACTGTGCGCCTGCTAGCTGGCGTCGGACTGGCCAACGTCCTGCTCCTGGCGTACTTCATCACCTGTGTCCTGATCACCCATTTCCTCGGCTAAGGTGGGCAGGCTGTCCTGACCGGAAAGCTGTCCGGAGCCTGTCATTTGAGGATGTTGACCGCACGGGCAATGACCAGAGCCAGGGTGACCAGCGAGACCAGGGACTGCCCGAGCATGGTCAGCTTGGCCCACCGGGACAGCGGCATGACGTCGGTGGGGCTAAAGGCGGTGGCATTGGTGAACGAGAGGTAGAGGTAGTCGACGAACTGCGGTTCCCACTCGGGGTGGGCGAGGTCGGGGTTTTGCATCTGCACGAACTGGAAGTCGGGCAGATCACGCCGAGCGTGAGCGCGAGCGGCCGGTCCACCCCGGTCAAACTGCCAATACCACACGGCGAAGGCGATGATATTGGTCAGCCAGATCGCCACCCCGGTGGACAACAGGGCACCTGCGTCTTCACCTTCGGTGCCGCGAACCAGACCCATGATCAGCAGGGTCGCCGACCACGCGTTGGCCAGGCTGAGCAGTCCCGTCAGAGTCAGGCTGGCAACCCGCAGCGTGGTGGATTCCCGGTTGAACCGGGCCGGACTGGCGATGATCAACCCGATCAGCACGGCGAACTCCAGGCCGGGTAGCAGCCACCGAGACTGCAGAGCCAACCTGTCAGGCAGCGCGAGCTGCAATCCGATGGCCACCACGATCGCGGCGGCGACCGGCCACCGGTTCTCCCCCCGGGTGACCCGCAACCACGCTGGGATATGCAGCTGGTGCGCGGTGTCACGGGTCATTGCCGTGCCGGTGGCGACCGCGCGGGCCACTCGGGTAGTGGCATCCGACACCGGGTGGCGCCCGGCGCGCAGCGCCTCCTCCAAACGGGTCAGCTCGGCACTGAGCGCGCTCAGCGCACGCAGGTGATCCTGCTGAATGTTGTCGCCGGTGTTGCCGTCGCTGCTGGCACCGTTGGCGCCTCGCCCCGCACCGTCCTCGCCGCGCCCGGGGCCAACCTCGCCTCGATCCTCAGCGTCGGTCATCATCACTCCCCGCCAGCTGGTCAGTAACACCAGTATCTGCCCTCCTGGCCATCGAGCGGTGTGGTCAAGGCAGCCAGCGCGGGTCAACGAGCCGACCGTGGCCGACCTGTGACATACCATCCACCACTCATGGCGATCCTCGGCCGCGGATCTTCACTGCTTCCTGGCCGCGAGTCGCGGCTCCGCGCCCGGTCGAACTGGGTTAACGGCCTGGTACACGACGCGGGGGACGACCAGGTCAAGCTCGGCAGCGGCCTCGGAAATGCGACCCCAGAGCGAAAGCACCCTAACGCGGCCCAGTCGGGCGACGGCCACCAGCGGTGGGGACAGGCCGGGCACTGTTGCCCCCTATGGAAAGGGTGCTGGGTGCCGGGTTGGTCCTGCTGGTCGTTTTGGTCGCGCTGCTCGCGGCGGTGTGGTTGCTGCAGCGCCGCCTGATCTACTTTCCGGACACCGCTGTCCCGCCCGCCGGCAGCGTGCTACCCGGGGCCCAGGAGATCACGTTACGGACCGAGGACGGGTTGGCGCTCGGCGCCTGGCACCTCGCCCCCACCGGCGCCGACCGCGGTATCACCGTGCTGGTCACACCGGGCAATGCCGGCTCCCGCGCGCTGCGGGTGCCGCTGGCCCATCGGCTGGCCGCAGTGGGCTTCGCGGTGCTGCTCCTCGATTACCGCGGGTACGGCGGCAATCCCGGCAGTCCCTCGGAGAACGGTCTGATCACCGACGCGCGCGCCGCGCGCGCCTATCTCGTCGAGCACGGTGTACCAGCGCAACGCCTGATCTACTTCGGGGAGAGCCTCGGGGCAGCGGTGGCGACCCGGCTCGCCACCGAACAGCCGCCCGGAGGGCTCGTGCTGCGCTCGCCGTTCACCAGCCTCGCCGCCGTGGGCTCCCGGCACTACCCGCTGTTGCCGGTCCGGCTGCTGCTCCGGGACCGGTTCCCGGTGACCGAGCTGATCGGCCAGGTCCGGGTCCCGACCACGGTCGTCTACGGTTCCGCCGACACGATCGTGCCGCCGGAGCAGAGCGCAGCAGTGGCGGCCGCGACAGGCGGCCCGGTACGGGAGGTCCCAGTGGTCGGGGCGGACCACAACGACGCCGCACTACTGGAAGGCAACGTCCTGATCGCTGCCGTGCTCGACCTCGCTCGCTCACTCACCTGACGCCGGATGTACTCGATCCCGGCATCTCACAGGCCGGCGATCACTCCCCATGCCGCGATGGCTCCTGTCGTGCTAGTCCAGCGGCCGTAGGCGGTGTAGTAACCGACCGCCCAGGTAGTCTGCTCGTTGAGGTGGAACTGCTTGGCCGGCAGATCACCGTTGATCACGGGGTCGGACATGTTCCGGACCACGGCGAATCGGGGTGGGTCGGTGAACTCCGAGCAGGCCAACCCGAGTGCCGCATCGCCCATCTCCACGGCGGCACCCTCCCGGTCGAGCCGGTTGGTGGTGGTGCCGTACTCGAAGAAGTCGGTGGTCAGGATCGGGTGGAACTCGGGCATGTCCCGACCTGTCAGCTCCAGTTTGATGTCCGGATCATTGTGCGATGCCTCGATCAGTGGTCCGGGGAAGACAAAGCCCGGGTGTGGTGGCCCAAACGGTGGCTCCGCCAGTTCAGCCGCGAAATGTGCCATCAGCTCCCGCGCCTCGGC
This sequence comes from uncultured Actinomycetota bacterium, assembly GCA_963823755.1. GTDB lineage: Bacteria > Actinomycetota > Actinomycetes > Mycobacteriales > Pseudonocardiaceae. The sequence goes on along the minus strand of CAWGMP010000016.1, from coordinate 17,136 downwards.
CAGATGCTTGGTGGGCAGCGCCCAGTCACTGCGGAAGGTCTGGCCGTTGAACGGCTCGTTGCGGAACTCATCCCCCAGCCGGAACTTGGCCGCCCGGGTGATGACGACATCACCGAGCTGGAAGTCATCGAACACACTTCCGGCTGTGCCGATGGTGAGAAACACCGAGGGACGCACCTCCGCGATGATCTGCTTGAAGAAGTCCTTGACCGGCAGGGTGGCCGTGCCCGACCTGTCTTGATCCCGTCTTGGTTGAGGTGCAGCTCAGATTTGATGCACAAGACTCTGGTATTGCCGATTCGGGTGGGAAAGTAGCTGCCCAGCCGCCGGGAGGTGGCCGCCGGCGCATGAGGTCTGATCTTGTCCTGGTAGTCGGCGAAATGGCGGGTGTACCGGTGCCATCGCTGCGGAGTGACCCCCGGCGTGAGCACGTGCACCAGCGCGGCCAGCTCGTCGACCGTCCAGGTGATGACCACCACATCCGCCGGAGGAAGCGCGTCATCCGGTGACGGGGTTGGGTCCAGGGGCGCTGGCCGCGGCGCCAGGCCGTCGGGGAACCCGATAGGCGACGCGGCCGCCGCCAGCAGTCGAGCGACCCGCGCCGGCGCCGGGGCCAACTCCATCGGGTCCAGACCACGGGACAGCAGGTAGCGGGCGATCTCCTTACGCTCAGGATGAGCGAGTTCAGCCGTTGAGCTGGTCACGTTGGCACCCCTTTTTCAACCTGGCGGCGACGAGGTGTCAGGGCGACCGAAGATGATCGCGCGCTGCTCCACCCCGTCAGCGATCCCACCCATTTCGCCGTCTCACCAACCACAGTGGACGAACGCATCGGCGACCGCCGTCACAGGACAAGAGCCGCACGGCTGCGCGTAGATACCAGCTGTGAGGAAATACGAAAGAAACCACCTGATGAGCGGAATCCACACTGTGGTCAGTTTGAGCGTGAGCGATACTGGATGAAGGCAGGGCGGGCATGGATGGGTTTGCGCGGTGAAGCGGTCCGCCATCCAGACGCCAGCGGCCGCGAGCGGTAGTTCCGCTGGTTCGATGCTGATGTGCATAAGACGCCGGCTGCTCTGACCGCGCTTGCAAGACCTTCCCGACCGCAGCTACACGAGCTCCGGGCCGCACCTTCTCAGCTTCATCACTCCGGAGCGTCGTCTGAGTGCCGGCCAGGTCGTCGACCGTCTGCCCGTTATGCGCCTGCTGGCCTTGGCGACCGTCACCGCGGATGGGCGACCGATCGACGGACCGGTTGACGGCATCCTCCTCCGCGGCGCTTTCCACTTCGGCTCGTCACCAGATTCAGTGCGCTTCGCCACATCAGAAATCGACCGCAGGTCAGCGCTGCCAGTGGCCAGGGTGCGCCCAGAAAATGAGTGGCAACTCGTGTGTCGACATTCGGTATGCTGCTGGCGCATCGTGGACCACGATCGGGGCCGCCCAAGACCCGCCCGTCAGCAGGCGAGCCGCCCACCAGCGCTACCAGCGCCTAATCCGGCGCGCGAACCTCACCAACGACGGTCACACCGTGAGCGAGCCACCACCCCAACCCGCGCGACACGCGGAGATGAGCGCTCCGACCGTCAACGACGGTGTTGACGAACCCTCCCGGCGTTCCCCGCAACGCCAGCTCAAGCCAGCTTGAACCGCCACGCACGGCCGTCTCCGCTGGCGGCATGTGGCGCGCCGACGATCGGCACGACCTGATCCACGCCAGCGACTACCCAATCAGCGGCGCATGGTTAGTCACCGTCGAGGGCGTGCCAGTCGACAGCGTCCAACCCACCTAGATCAGTGCCCGCGCCAAACGATGGACCGCCCTGATCAACGGCGTGTCCATTCTCGGTGGGCGAACCTTCCCCACCCGCGACAAGGCCGCGATCCAGGTCCTCCTAGAACACGAGCACCGGCAAGACCGGGCAGCACGCGACGGTCGCCGACGGGGTTCCCGGTAGTCCAGAGCGGCACAAGTCAGGCCGGGTGAAGAGTGCATGCCGTGTGGGGGCCGGATAAGGCGGGCCGGGCACCGGCCGTTCCTCCCGACGACCACCGCGTTACCCTGCTCCGCGGCGGGTCGCGGGGCGGCGAAGGCGGCTATAACGCGGTCGACGCCTGGTGGACGGCGCTGCGCGACGATGGTGAGGCTGACTCCACGGCCGACCGGCTCGTCACGGTTCACGAGGCATTCCACGCCACGCTAAACGACTGCACGGCGTTCGGGATCGGGCTGGCCGCAACGAGGTGTGGTGGCCCGCTTCCGCGGCGGCGACATGGCGCTCACCCGCCTCGTCGGATGTGCCGACCGTCCACGAGGCCTACGCGACGTTCACGAGCCTGTGGACGGTGTCCGCAGGCCACTTGTCACTGCTCGGCGGCCGCGTCGACTACCTCGCGTGGTACCGCGACGCGGCCGATCTCCTCCCCCTGCCCCCGGGTGCCCGCCGCACGCAGCTCGCGCTCGACGAGGCGGCTCGGGTGTGCATGCAGTCCGCTGCACTGCACGATCTCCTCGCCGCGGGCTTCGACCGGCCCAACCCCGAGGTGAAGCGGCCCGACCGACCAGACGTGCGCTTCGGCTGGATCCACGAGTCGGCCGACGCGGCCTTCTGGACGCGGACATGGGGCCGCTGCGCCGAGGTCGCGAGCGCGCTGCCGGGGTGGGAGACGCTGCTCGCCGCCGACACCGACCCGACAGCGCTGGAACTCACCTACTCCGCCGAGATCGCGCCGACGTGTGCCACCGTGGGTGAGGCCGTGTACGCCGAGCTCGCCGCCCTGCTCCGCCGACACGGCGCGACAACCCTCGGCTACGACGACCACCAGACGCTCGCCGCCGACGCGATCAGCCACGTCGAGCAGCTCGTGCCCGAGGCGCAGGGCGTGTTGCGGGCAGCGCTGCACAACGACTCACCGGCGCTGGAGTCCTACGAGATCTGGTCCCGCGAACGGCTGGTCGTGCGCGACGCTCCGCGCCCGGCCCGGCTACACCGCATCGAGGACCGCCCGACCGTCGGCTGCTCTCCGACTTCCGCGGCAAAACCCACGTCTTCTGCATCGCCCGCTCGCTTCCGGCTCCGCAACAGTTCACCTTCGACGCCGCCGACGACATCGCCCTCGCCCGCCTCGAAGACCAGCCGTCGTCGCCGTCGTCAGCGCGGGACCGAATCTGGTCGACCTCGTCATCCTCGGCAGGCCGCCCCATCTCACCGCGATCTGCGAGGCGCGGCCGGGCGAGCTTTCGGTGCTGTCAACGTCATCCTGTCCGGCCTGGGCGACATCGCCTGGCGCGACCGTGGGCGCCCGCCCTCGCCCGACCGGTGACGGCGCTCGTCACCTCGTGCCGCTGCGCCAGTTCGAGACCTGCGCGACGACGGCAGCACCCTGCGCTACACCATGGGGACCATCCGTGGCGATCCGCGCGCGTCGGTGTTCGTGTGCGAGCTCGACAGGCGGCCTGCGCTGATCCTGCCGTGTACCCACGTCACCGCACGTCATAGCCGCGTACCTGCGCATACTATCCCGCGCGCGGCGCACTGAATCGTCTTCGACGCGTCCAGCTCATCGAGGTCACCATGAGCCACCTGATGTCCATCGAGCACTCGCCGGTTTTTCACCCGCGCCCTGCGCACGTTCCCGCCCACCAGTAGCACCACCGCACCGGCTTACCCGCGCGTCTCACATGCTGCCCGCTGCGTGCCACGTCGTCAGCAGACAATAACCATCACAGATCACTCTTCAACGCGCTGCCCCACCAACTAAACGCTCCCTCCCTATCTCCCATCTTCTCAACCTCCGTCGCGGCACTACGAACTCCGTATGCCGAACCGAGGCATCGGCTCTCGGCGGCCTTCGCCCAACTCGCCCTCGCCATCTGATCACGGATATCCACCCCGGATCAGCGTGCTCGCACTCTGCTAATGCAACACCGCCCCCACAAGCCCCACCAAGTTGACTGCAACCCTGGTTGACACTCTGCTCCCGGTGCTTCTAACGTCATTGCAGATCGCAGTGGTGCAGCGTGTGCCATGCGCCGGGGAAACGTCGGGAGCAGCTATGTCGGAGGCCGTGAAGGACGGGAAATTCACCACTCTCTTTGGTTGGTTCGATCAGAACAAGGATGGCTATCTCACGCACGAGGACTTTCAGCAGATGGCCGAGCTGTTCGCCGCCGTGGCGCAGAAGGAAGACCAGACGAACGCGACTGCGATGAGAGATGCCGTCGAGAATTGGTGGGGGCTACTGCTCGCCTCCGGGGACACCGACGCGGACGGGAGGCTGGCCCGGCCGGAATTCGTCGAGGTCATGAAGTCCAGCGTCACATCCCCGGGGAACTTCGAAGGCGCCGTATTGGCTATCGCTGATGCACTGATGTCCGCGCTCGACACCAACAAAGACGGCTTAGTGGACTCGCAGGAATACGCCCGGATGTACAGCACGCTGAGGATTCCCCCCGAGTATGCCAGCGATGCCTTCGGCCGCCTCGACCGTGACAGCGACGGTGCCATCAGCCACGAGGAATTCAGGACCGCCATCTGCGAGTTCTATCTCAGTGACGACGAGAACGCTCCAGGAAACTGGCTGATCGGCCCATTCGGTCGGTCGAGTTGAAACGCAATCCGCTGTACGTGATCATCGCCGAGACCACCAACCTGGAATTGTCCGAGATGGCCGCCTCCGCCGGGGTGTCCTACGACGTGCCGGCCTGAACCGCCCAGTGGTAATTGCGCCCCAAGGCCTTGGAGGCCGCCAACTTGCGCAAATCTTTCCATGGGTAGCTGAACAGCTACCTGCACAGTGATCCGCGAAAGGGGTAGACACGTCGTACTGTAAATCAGCATTCGGTGATCCCGTAGCTGGGGAAAGCGCTTGGCTGGTCCAGTGACACGCCGGCGGGGCCGGGGTGCTGGAAGTCGGCCGTTGGTGGTGATCTTGTGTTCCGGTCATGGGCAACGGTGATCTCTGTGGTGGGAGCGACATCGAGTTTTGGCGTGCCGAGGTGGAACGCCTGATGAGGGGCAACCTCGTGTTGTAGACCCGGGTTGCTGAGTTGGAAGGCCAGGTCGGTGCGCTCACTGAGAAGGTGAGCGTGCTGGCGAGGCTGGCGTTCAGGACGTCATCGAAGAAGACGTGTAAGGTGCCAAAAGTCCGTCACATGTGCTGACCTTGACATTCATGTCAGACGTTGACCATCCATGAAGATCAAGCGACAGGCTCAAGCCCGACCGCTAGCAACGTGACGGTGTTCAGCAGGAGAGTCCGAGGCCAGTGAGGGCGAGATTCCCCCTCATGATCACCCAGCAGCGACACTCCCATCCCCACCAACCTGAACCCGAAGCTCACCCGAAAACCCGGGTGGGGCCCCACCGCCACCCTCATGCCAGTAGACTGGGTTACCAAAGCTGTGATCACAGCGGCCCGGAGTAAGGAACTGCAACCCCTTGACCTGACGAAAAGACGCCACTTCTCCCTCAGGGTTATCTACACAATGTGCTGACCTGCGGAAATAGAGAATCCTGCACGTGACGAGTCCGTCTGCGGCAGTTGACAGCAGTCCGGGTAGGTCCCAGAACAGTCGCGGCTCCTGTTTCGCTCCTGCGCCTGGTAGCGAGGGACACCGCGGATCATCCCCGCTGGCCGTGGTGACGAACTCCTGCTGCATATCGCTACCTGCAGGATCCAGAAGTCGGCTTGTGTCTCTGAGCTAGGCTAGGTGGTCGGTGTACTCGGCCGCCAGGGCATGATCGTGAGCCGGATCGTTGCGTCTCCCTTTACTTGATCGTCCTGTGGCTGCTGAACCTGTGGGGCTCGAATATTGAATTGTGGGCGTGACTTGCGGGTTTTCGGTGCCTGGGTGGGTCATGCTGCGATCTGATACTCGCTGGTGAGCCCGTCGAGGATCGCTCGGCCAGTAATGACGAGTCCGGGAGAGGAGTTGCCGCGGATAGAGGGACCGGGTTCAGGTGAGTGACGGTCAGGTGCATATGTATAAAATCGTCGTTATCCCGTTTTTTCGGTAGACGACAGCGGTCGACAGACAAGGACAGCGGCAATGTCCATGGACATCCGGACATCGACGGACAAGCGTCTTGTCCCGAACACCGTCCTCATCCGCCTGCGTGAGGAACTCGGGTGGGACCGGCCACGCCTTGCCAAACAATTCGAGGCGATCGGTCGCCGCCACGGCATTACCACCCCTGAACCCGCAGGCCACATCGAAAGCGGATGCATCGAACTGGTCACAGTTCCCCGTTACGAGGCGCGGAAGACTGTATCGGCGTGCCAGGTGAGGAAGTCCGCGTTCGGTCGATCGAGGCGCCGTCGAGGCATGCCGATTGTTTCGCCGGACATCGCACGTTGATAAAACTCCTCGCCATTACTCCAGTCCGCCCGCAGCCTCGGGCTGACCAGCAACGTCTTCTTCCGTGGGTGAACCCCCAGGTAACCGCGGTCGAACAGGGCGTGGACGTCGGAGCGGAGCAGCAAGCCGTTGTCGACTCGGTTCTCGCCGTGATCGGTCACAGGACGGATGTGCGCCGCTTGCAGCACGGGAACGATCTTGTTGCCTGTCACCGCGCAACGCCGACCGTAAGCCTCCTGGACGAGTGCTTTGAAGGCCGCTTGGCCCACCCTGGAACGGGCAAGTCGGGGTTGTCCGAAGACCTCGCCAGAAACGGCGCGAGGAGAGTCGCTGTCGCCTTGGCCGGCCACGTTGGCGGCAATCGGGCCCGAGTGCTGTCTCAACAAAGCGTCCAGCACCTGCTCCAGGTAACTGCCCTCGGGTGAGGAAAGGTCATAACTACGCCCCCGCACGATGTTGCCCGACCATCCTGGCGGGGCCTCCGGCGCCTCATCCGGGTCGAAGAACCGGACGTCTCTTAACATGATGCAGCCGATCTCTGGGTCGGCACCACCGTCGTCCAGCGTCCTTCTCCGGTACTTGAGAATCTGGGTACGCATTTCCCCGAACGTCGCGCAGCCGTTGTCCTCGCCGAAAAACTCCCACGCGCGGGTCATCGGCAGAGATGCCCAACCACTCAGGAAGCCGCCGCCCACGATCCGGTTGCCGTACGAATAGTGAGACTTGAAGAGGAATGGCGCGCCCTCAGGGATCGCCCCGAACCGGCGCCCGCCGCTGGGCTGCCAGAAGTTCACCTCTGTTGCGCCACGCCCCTGCAGGAACCGGTACCAGTCCCAGTCCGTGACTCCGACGTACGCGCGCACACCTGCCATACTGCCCGACCAGGTCGAATTCTGCTCAGATCGCGGATCGATGCCCTGGTTGGGAGCAGTGCTCAGTATTCGAAACCGGGCAATCAAGCGCCCGAGAGCCACGATTAGCTCACCAAGGCGTGTCGCTGCCGCCAGTGCTGCGGCGCTTGGGCATGCGGGAGCCGAGGATCTCGGCTGCTTTGCGGTCGGAGGCGGCGACCCATGCGCGTAGACACGCAGGGTGGTCGCTCCTCCCCCGCCGTGGCCGAGGCGACCGGCGACGGTGCGTAGGTCGATGCCGGCGCTGAGCAGCTCGGTGGCCGAGTAGTGCCGTAGTGCGTGAATGTGGGTGTCGATGCCCAGTCGGTCGGCCATGTCTTTGTATCGGCTGGACACGCCGTGCGGTGAGTAGGGCACGGTGGGCACCGTCTACCGGTACCCGGTGAAAGACGTACATGTCGTCAGTCAGCTCCAACCCGAGCTCGGCCAGCCTCCACCGCCACCGTTCCTTACGTTCCCGCAGCAGTACCACGGTCTCGGTGTCGAGCGCGATGCGGCGCATTTGGTGGGTCTTGGTGTCCTTCTCCGTCCCCACGCCCTTGCGCAGCCGGTAACTGCTGCGGATCTCGATCTCGCCGGTGTCCAGGTCCACCCGCGACCACCGCAGGATGCACACCTCACCACGGCGCAGGCCGGTCGTCATCACCAGCCACACCAGGGTCCCCCAGTCGTCGTCCATCCGGAACGCTTCATCGACCAACCGGGCCGCCTCGGCAGGCGACGGCGGATCGGGCTCTGGCGGCTTCTGCTTCGGCCGCTGAGCCATCCGCGCAGGGTTGGACTCCAGCCAGTCCCACCGCACCGCCGCCGACAGAGCACCGCTGATGATCGAGTGAATCTGTCGGACCGTGGAGGCCGCCATCGGCTTGCACACGTGCGGCCTGCACTTCGCCGCCGCGCAGTCATGCTCGCCGTCTGCCTTGTGCTCAATAAAGGGTTTCCGGTCACACCGAACGCGCAACGCCGCAACTCCGCGTAGAGGGTTTCGAGATGACGGACGGACAGCTTGGCGATCGACATAGACCCGAGGGCAGGATTGATTGTGCGCTCGATGTAGCCGAGGTAGGTCTCGCGAGTGCTGTCCTCGTGCTCGACAACCCTCAACCACTCATCGATGACCTGTCCCAAAGAGACCACCGAGGACGGCCGGCGCGCCTTCTCCGCCTCGGCAACGAGGCGGTTGAGGGTCCGCCGCGCCGTGCGACGGGCCGCGTCGTCGGTGCCGCGCACCGTCTCCCGCAGATACACCAGCTCGCCGGTCACCGGGTCGGGCCCGGCGTAGACGCGGATACGCAGCGAGTCTCGATGTTGCCCTGGAGCCGCTCGGCGCCACGCGTGGCACGGGCTGCGGGCATACCCCCTGCATAACTCATGCCCAAATCCATGCCCAGAGATCATCTGGCAGGAGCGGGATATGGACTGTTTCTGCTGGTAGAAACCAGTGGGGCGGGTGGGAGTCGAACCCACGACCTGACGGATTATGAGACTTCGAATTCACCCCGCAGGAGGACACCACCTGGGCATCAGCGTGCACAAGTTCGTACCCGGAGGGCTCGGCAGGCATGCGCAGACCCCAGTTCATGGACAGATCCATGGACATGAGAGTCCATTATGGACTCATCCGTGGTAGTCGTGGTTGTAATGCTGCACTCCTGCGGAATTCGCCTCTTATAGGTTTCAAGAGCGCCGCCTGCGGCGGCGCGGAAATCCGGTCCGTAGCTCATCCGGCCGCCGGGCCGGCCCGGCGGACCATCTGGGGCAGCGACGCTGGCCGCCGTCGGCGCGCGAGATCATGAGTGGCGCCAAAGGCGGCAGGGAGAACTCGGAGCCGCAGCGCATCGATACCCTTTCCCGTCGACTCTCAGTCTGCTACGTTGCGTGCCGCTCGGCTTGAGGAACACAGTCTAGGCCGCCGAGGATGTCGAGGGACTTGCGGTGCTCTGCCCGACTAGCTGATCTTGGAAGGCCGCGTGCCGAAGCTGTTAAACGGCTCCGGCGGTGCGCAGAACGCCGCCGACCTGGCGTCTTCGAGAAGGCATCAGTGCAACGGCGGGAACGTTGTAAGTTGGAGCCAGGCCAGAGAGGTATTCAAGGCGCGGGAAACCCCGAGCCCAAAAACCAGCGTGCCCAGGAGCCAGCACCTTAGCCCAGACACGAGTCCGTCTACGACCCGCCCAAGAAGCCGATCAGGAGCCCGAACGCGACCCCAGACCGACGTGATATCCGCCCACTCCGAGTCATGATGCTCCCACGACTCGGTGAACAGCCGCGCCGCCCGCCCCCGCAGCTGTTCCTGCTGGCGCCGCCGCCAGCACCAAGCCCGGACATGCCACCATTACCGCCGTCGAGGCCACCGATCACCTTGAGCCGCAACTGCCGTTGCGGTGCTAAGCTTGTGTCACTGCGCGTGAGCCTGCCCAAATCACTACTATGTGACTATGTGCCGAATTGGGGAACATGCTATGGCAAAATCCCAGAGGAATACGCACGAGGAACACAAAAGAGCGCAGCGAACAGGGCAGCCTACCGTAGAGCTGGAAAACGCGTTAGTGCCCGAGATTACCCGTTCGCGTCCCACGTCCCTACTGACGAACACCAGTCCGTATAGGGGAAATAGGCCGTTGCGTGCAGCATTGATGCAGCAGATGCAGCAGGCCTACGGCAACCGAGCCGTCCAACAATTCTTTCAGCGCGAAGCAACAGCTATCTCCCCGGTATCCAGTTCATCCACTCTAGTACCTGTCCAGCGCCATGCTGACCGTCAGGCGGAAGCAGAGTTCAAGGAGGGTGCGCAACCGGAGCTGGACGAGCAAGCCCGGCAGGCAGTGTCAGACGTAATGGCGCAAGGCCAGGGGCGAGACGAAGATAAAGAATCGTCCGTGCAAATGGTGCACGTCTCGGAATCTTCACTGGCCGTGCAGAGAGTACCAATTGGCGTCTTTGTGGTGCAGCGCGACAAGAAGAAGTCATCACTGGATAAGGATGCTCAGGCTATCGTTGATTATGCCCAGGATGCCACTATTCCAATTCAGGAGCGAGCTAAGAACACGGTCCAGAAAATTCTTGACAAATACTATTCGGCCGACAAGAGCAATGTGAATAAGGTAGAGTATGTTGCGGGAGATCCGGGTCTGACTACAAGCTGGGATCCGCCAGCCTCGGACCCGAAGCCTTACCTGAAGGTGGGTGATGATTTCGTTAACAACACTACAGAAGCTCACTTTTCGCGCAAAGTTTTGCAAGTAGGCCATGAAATAAAACACGTCCGGCAATTTAAAGCCAAAGTCCCCGGCCTCGGTCCCAAGTTTATGCATGAGCGCGAGTTCCTGGCGTTCTATTGGGAGGCAACGGCCCCAACAGTGGCGGGCACGGGCGGGGACATGAGTCATAAGATGCGGGTTGACCTGATAGATGCGGCGTTGGGCCACCTGTGTTGTCTCCCCGCCGGCAGCTATTCTGCTGAAAAGAAGACTTTGCTCAGCCTGCGCGCACAGCATGACGGCGTGGACAGGAGCGGCAAAAAGACGTTGCCGACCACATCCCCGCCTACAACGTGTCCGGGGTAATGCCACCTCCCTGAGAAGCATCTTGCCGTACATGCACCTATGCATCTACCACGGCCGGGTGTGAGGGAACGGGAGTGGAGCAGGTCGAGCCCACCAGCCACCGGCCCTGCCGAATCCGTGCCAAATGCAACGGTGACCAACGGAGTACGCCGGGGCCCACGGGGACACCGATCGCCGCTCCTCGACGACGGCCCCGACGGTCATCCCAGGTCAGGGGCGTGTCTAACGCATGGCGTGTCAAGGATTCGAACTTGGAAGGCCTCAGCCGACGGATTCACAGACGTCATAGCAGCCCGCACGAGGCGACTACCTGTGCAAACGTCGACTACGAGTGTTCACTCATGGGCATGAGACGCCCTGTTGGACTCCAGTTCATGCCCAATCTCATGCCCGCTCAGTCCATAGTAGACGAACCTTCGGTCGTCGGTCGGGGTGATCAAGGCTAAGGCAGCTCGACGCGTCAACCTGGCCGCCGACCTCACCATCGCGCTCGACGCCCGGAAACAAGGGCGGGTTCCCCATCGATCCGACCTGAGGCAGGCGGTGAGGCACTACCGCTCCGCTAGGGCACATGCCTCACCCCCTCGTCGGACCACTGAACCACCCCGGGTCTGATGGAGGCTCTGTCCTAAGTGGAGGATGGAGAGATGGCCCGATCTTCGAGGCACCCTCGTGAGGTGCGTGAGCGTGCGGTGGCGCTGGTGTGGGAAACCCAGTCGGATTATGGCTCGCAGTGGGAGGCGATCGTGTCGATCGCGCAGAAGGTCGGCGTGTCGGCTGAGTCGTTACGCCGGTGGGTTCGTCAGGCCGAGGTCGATGCTGGTCACCGGGCGGGGACGACGTCTGGTGATGTCGAGGCGTTGCGTGAGTTGCGGCGGGAGAATCGTGAGTTGCGGCGGGCGAATGAGATTCTGAAGGCAGCGGCGACTTTTATGCCGATCTGGCGATTATGCCGACAACCCGTCGTGCTGGTGGGCGTTGCGGCTGGTCAGGTCGGGTGTTAGTCGGTGAGACGGTCGGCATAATCGCGGCGTTGTGGTCGATGATCCTTACTCCCGATCTGGGAGAAGAGACCAGACACGTCGACGCGACGAACCAGCAGCCCGAGCGGGTCGCTGGCCGAGCACGGGCCAGGTGTTCCTCGCTCTCTGTTCAAGCTTGGTTACTCGGCCTCGGCGGCCCACAAGCACCTGCAGTTGCTGGCGGATCTGAGCCGCTGGCGTGAGCGGGAGGTCATCTCCACTGGTGAGCTGGTCGCGGTGAGCACCGAGGAGTTTTCCGCCGCTGGGCGCAGGGCAGGGCGAACCTTCGTACGCCGCGCTCGCTGGACCCGCTGCTGGCCTTTCTGCGTCAGCTGGGTGTGATCGAAACGCGCTCTAGCCCGCACCGCGTCAGCACGACCGCGGACTCCTCGGGGGCCGCTACCGGCCATCCGGCGACCTCCTCGCCTTCCTCCAAGCCCTGTGATTATGCCGACCGTCTCACCGACTGCCACCCGACCTGACCAGCCGCGACGCCCACCAGCACGACGGGTTGTCGGCATAATCGCCGAGTCGGCATAAAAGTCGTTATGCGGAATTCCGCATAACGACTTTCTTCGCGAGGGGAGCTCGACCCTCGACTGCCACGCTCGTAGCGTTCATCACAGAGAATAAGAAACGGTTCGGAGTCGAGCCGATCTGTGCCGTGTTGACTGATGTTGGTGTGCAGATCGCTCCGTCCGCGTATTACGCCGCTATCGCTCGGCTGCCGTCGGCGCGTGCGGTGCGTGATGAGCAACTCAAGAAAGACATTGTTCGGGTGTATGAGGAGAACTATTCGGTGTATGGGGCGGAGAAGGTGTGGTGGGCGTTGAATCGGGAGGGGATCGTGGTGGGTCGGTGTCGGGTGGAACGGTTGATGCGGGCGTTGGGCCTGATCGGCGCGGTGCGGGGGAAGAAGGTCCGCACGACCGTGTCCGACCCGGACGGTGCTCGTGCTCCGGACCTGGTGAAACGCCAGTTCACCGCGGGCGCGCCGAATCGGTTGTGGGTAGCTGATTTCACGTATTATGCTCAGCTCGTGGTTATGTGCAGTTCGGGGGCGTGAGCGTGGGCGCTGGCCAGCGCTGGCTGGGGTTTCCGGTGGGCTGGCGGTCGCCGTAGCTGCGCATAATCAGAGGTCTTGCAGGAAGGCGAGGAGTCGGTCGCCGGGGTGGAATCGTGTCGGTGTGGGGCTGGGGTCGGCCAGCAGCTGTAGTACTGCTTCTGTGGCGGCGAGGTCGGCTTCGAGGTACTGGTGGGTGACGGCCGGGCTGGAATGTCGGGGCCACAAGGCAATGACAGCCAGATCCGTACCCGCCTGCGGAAACGCCTGAGCGAACCCGGCGTAGTTACGCCGAGTCCCCGGACGCACGCCACGGGTGCGGCGCAGATGCTCATCGACGGCTGCGAGCACTTCCTCCAGCGTCACTCGCTCACGGGATGTCATCAGCTGCTCCTTGGCTTCCGAACCGATCGGACACCAGAAGCATCGCGGTAGCTGCACATAATCAAAGGTCTTGCAGGAAGGTGAGGAGTCGGTCGTCGGGGTGGAATCGTGTCAGTGTGGGGCTGGGATCGGCCAGTCGCTGTCGTACTGCTTTGTGGTGGTGAGGTCGTCTTTGAGGTACGGTGCGTGACGGTCGGGCTGGAATGTCGGGGCCACACGGCGATGACAGCCAGATCCGTACCCGCCTGCGGAAACGTCCGAACGAACCGGGCGTAGTTGCGCCGTGTCCTCGGACACAGGCTGCGGGTGCGGTGCAGATGCTCATCGACGGCTGCGAGCGCTCCCTCCAGCGTCACTCGCTCACGTGATGTCATCAGCGGCTCCTTGTCTTCCGACCCGATCGGACACCAAAAGCGTCGCGATTATGTGCAGTTACGGCGACCGACAGTCAACCGGAAACCCCAGCCAGCCCAGGCCAGCGCACACGCTCACGCCGCCGGACTGCACATAACCGCGAACTGAGCCTAATGAACGTTATGTGCAGCTGCACATAACACGTACGTGTCGACGTGGGCTGGCACGGTGTACACCGCGTTCGCCATCGATGTGTTCTCCCGGAGAATCGTCGGCTGGAAAACGAGCATGTCCAAGGAGACCGGTCTCGTCCTGGACACGATCGAGAGGGGGCTTCACGGGAGAGACTACCGGGAAAAAGACACCGAATGCAAGCTCGTTCATCATTCCGATTATGCCGAGTCTTGCGTTAAGCCGAGGAATCGTGGCGTGGCCTGTGTTGGTGGGGTTGTCTGACTGGTTCCTCGGCTTAATGATCCGCTGGTTCGTGGCTACCGTCTGCTGTGTCCCTACGTCCTGTGGAGAGGAGACGGCCATGGATATGACGGTCACAGGGATCGGGTCGGTTGTTGTCGAGGAGCTGCGTGCGGCTGGCTACATGGAGTCGACGATCGGCCAGTACGAGAAGACGATCAAAGCTCTGACGCGTTTCGTCGAGGAACGCGGCGGCACCTACACGCCCTCACTCGGCGTGGCGTTCGCGTCGATGACGGTCAGCCCGCGAACTGGCCGATTCAGTGCGCAGCGCAGGTTCGACTACGGCCGGCTGGTCAGCGTGTTCGACTCTTACGTGAGTACCGGCCGGGTGGATCTCTCGTGCCGCAAACGCGGGGGTGGTGGCGCGCGTCCGGACTCGAGTGAGTTCACCGCGCTGGCTGCGGCGTGGGAGGCCGACATGGATGATCGTGGTCTGGCGCCGGCCACCCGTGACGCCTATGGTCGGGTATCCCGCGGCTACCTGGTGTTCCTGGAATCGCGCGAGATCCGATGTCTTGATGACGCCGACGGGGCAAGCGTGTTGGCGTTTCTCGAATCACTGTCCGGCAGGTGGGCGACGTCCTCCTTGTTCTGGGTGGTGTCGAACTTCCGCCCGTTCTTGAAGTTCACCGGCCGCATCGATCTGGTCGACGCGGCCGGGCTGGCCGGTGCCAAGCGTTTCCACGCGATCCTGCCGGTTCTTTGCGACGACGATGAACGTCTTGTCGTGCAAGCATGCGCGTCGGGGACAGTCAGCGCGCGGGATGCGGCGATCACCTTGCTGGCACTGACGACGGGCCTACGAGCGTGCGACATCGTCAGCCTGCGGCTGGCCGACATCGACTGGCGCGCGCAGACCGCCGAGATCGTGCAGCAGAAGACGAACAACCCGCTGACCGTGCCGCTGACCGATCTGCTGGTAGGCAGGCTCGCCGACTACGTCCTCGATCAACGGCCTGGCTCGGACGACGATCACGTGTTCCTGCGCTCGGTGGCCCCACACGCGCGGTTGGCCGACCACGCCTCGATCTACCGGGTGATCGCGGACGTGTTCGGCAAGGCCGGCCTCAGCGACGTGAAGGGCGGCAGTCGCCTCCTGCGCCATAACGCCGCGTCGCGGCTGCTGCGCGCGGCGGTCCCGTTGGCGACGATCTCGGCCGTGCTGGGCCACGCGAGCCCGGAATCGACCAACCTGTACTATGAGCGCCGACCGGGACCGCCTGCTCGAATGCGTGCTGGACGTACCAGAGGACGTGCGGTCATGAACGCCCACGGCTTCACCAGTGCGTTCGCGCCGGAACTGGACGCCTACCTCGCGTTCAAGGAGAAGATGGGCTTCTACGGCCAGCTCCCGGATCTGGTATCTGAAAAGGTTCGACGCCTACTGCACCGCACACGACCGGGCCGCCTTCGACCGGGACACGGTCGAAGGATGGGTCACCGAGCAGCTGGCCCGATCGGGCCGGTACCGGTCGTGGATGTCCTACATCCGCGACGTGGGCCGGTGGCTGCAGGTCCATGGGTACCGTGACGCCTACGTTCTGTCGGACCGGTGGAAGGCCCAGGTCGTCCCCGCCCACCCCTACCTGCTGAGCAGCCAGGAGATCGAGGCGTTCTTCGCTGCCGCGGCAACACTGAACGCGCACTCCCCGTGGCGGTGGCAGGCGGTCGCGTTCTTCACGCTGATGCACTCCTGCGGGCTGCGAACCGGGGAAACCCGCCTGCTGCGACCCGAGCACGTACACCTACGTGACCGCAACCTCGACATCGTGTCCTCCAAGGGCAACCGCAGTCGCCGGCTGCCGCTGACCGGCGACGTCACCGAGGTCCTGGCCGACTGCGACCGGGTATCGGCCACGCGGTTGGGCCCATCGCGGCGCACATTCTTCGTCTCCGCGACCGGCAACCAGGTCACCGCCGCGACCGTCGGGAAGATCTTCCACCGTATCTGGGACCAGGCCGGTCTCCCGCAGCCCGCAGGCGGCCAGCAGCCACGCCCGTACGACTTCCGGCACCACTTCGCCTACGCCAACGTCGAACGATGGATGAGACAGGGCAAGGATGTCACCGCGATGCTGCCCTACCTGGCGCGGTACATGGGGCACGCGAGCATCGAGTCGAGCTACTACTACATCCATACCTCGCCGGACTTCATGCACGCCTACGCCCACATCACGGCCCAGAGCCAGTCGCTGCTGCCGGAGGTCGGGTTCGAATGAAACGCGACCCGAAAACCGGCGCCCCGGACTTCTCCACCTTCGCCAGGGACTACCTGCACGCATACCTGCCCACGGTGGCCCGACGCTCACCGAAAACGATCGAGGCCTACCGGATCAGCCTGGAATGCTTCCTCGACTACCTGGCCGATCACCAGCACATCGAACGCGCCCACGTGACCTTCGACCACTTCGACCGGGACCACCTGAAAGGCTGGCTGGCCTGGATGAGCGACCAGCGGCACTACGCGACCAGGACCATCGCGCTGCGGCTGAGCACCGTCAAAGCGTTCCTGACGTACTGCTCCGGCGAAGACATCACCCTCGTCGCGCTCAGCCAGGCAGCCAAGGCCCTACGAGCCCCAGCCAGCGCGAGAAAGCCGATCGAGTACCTCACCGAACCCGAGACACGAGCAGTGCTCGCCGCCTTCACCGGCCGCACCGCGAAATCGCGCAGGAACCGGATGCTGCTGATCCTGCTCTACGACACCGCCGCCCGCGTCGGCGAGATCACCAGCCTGACGCTGCAGGACCTCTGCCTGGACCCACCCGGGCATATCAGGCTCACCGGCAAAGGCGACAAGACCCGCGTCGTCCCACTGACCGGCAAGACGATCGAGCACCTCCACGTCTACCTCGCCGAGTTCCACCCGAACACGGCCACGCTGCCGGCGAGACGGCCGGTGTTCTACACCGTGCACCACGGCAAACCGACACGGCTGTCGACCGACACCGTCGCGGCGGTGCCCACGAGTGCCGCCACGACCGCGCGCAGGACC
>CAWGMP010000015.1:0-31131 GCA_963823755.1 uncultured Actinomycetota bacterium | reverse complement strand
CGAACCAGTGACCTCTTCGGTGTGAACGAAGCGCTCTCCCGCTGAGCTAATCGCCCCTTGCTTGCCGCGGCAGGGGATCACCATACAGGATCAGGCTAGCGGCGATCGGACCCAATCCCACCGCAGACCGGCCCACCCCGCGACCAGGCCGAAGACGTTCACCAACCACAGCGTGACCAGGACGATGGCCCCGGTGAGAGCGATCACTGTCAGCCGAACGAGCAGCGGTTGCTCGCGTACCCACTCGGTCCAGGCGTTATAGCGGCTGCGAGCCCATCGGAGTACACGCTGAGCCCACCGGAACTCGGTTCCTAGGATCGCAAGACCGGCGAACAGGATCAGCCATCCCGGACCGGGATAGGGAATGGTGACGATGCCCGCGACGAGCACCGCTGTACCCACCACACCCACCAGGACCCGGTAAGCAAGATCGAGACCTGGCCGGTTGCGGATGAGCTGCCGGACCCGGGCGTACCACCGTGGCCTGACGAGGTTCTCGGATCGCTGGGCGAACCTCTCCTCTCCCGTCAGCTTGTCACCTTCCCGCTTGCCAGGACATCAGTCGGCACTGCAGGACTGCGCCGACCGGGTTCCAGGGAGACCGCATAACCCCCGAATTTTCCCGTTCGGTGGCCGGGGGTACGGCGTGCAGCCCGGGTGTCTCTGGCGCTACGTCGAACGCCGTCAGCGCAACGGGAACTCCGTCGGCAAGCCCCCACAGAACGTACGTGTGGTCTGCCGGGTTGCTGGGTAACCGGGTCGCTACCACCGCTAACCGGTCACCACCCGCGAGCACCATGCCCACCGCCTGACCGTCCTTAGCGACCAGGGGCACCCGGATCGCCGCCGGGTCCGCGGCTCGTTGCATCGCCTCAGACATTGCCGTGACTTGGCTTGACGCCTGGTTTAGCGCATCATTGAGCTGCACCACCCGGACTCCGAGTACCACTGCGGCGGCTACCAAGATCACCGCCGCAGCCGCGGCGAACTCCCCGGTGCGCAGCCACGACGGCCTTGAGATGCGCCGTGCCAGCCCTGTCGACGGTTCCAGCGCCACGACCGGCGCTTCCAACCTGGCACCCGTAACACTGAGAATCCGCTGTTCCAGCTCGGCGCTGGGGATCGCCTCCGGGACGGAAAGGCCCAGCGTGGCGCAGACCTTCTCGGTCTCCGCGGCGGTCGTGGTGCATACCGGGCAGTCCGGCAGGTGTGCGGCGACCAGGGACTCCTCAGCAGGCTCCAGCGCGTGCAACGCCCACCCGACCGCCAGTTCGCTGTGCGGGCAGTGGGAAACACGATACTGCTGGTCGTTCATCGGTTCACCTCCCTCACCGCGCAGGCCTCGGCGATCAGGGCGTCCGGCCCCAACTGATCGGTCAGCAACACGCGTAGCCGCTGCACCGCGGTAAACATGCGGGACTTCACCGTGCCCAGCGGGACGCCGGTCATACCCGCAATCTCACGCTGGGTGTGTCCGCCGAAATAGGCCAAGGCGAGCACCTGACGCTGCTCGACGGGCAGGCGATGCAGTGCCGCACGCACCTGGCCAGCTGCGACACGGGCCATCGCCGCCTGGTCGGCACCCGGTGCCGGGGTGGGCGACCAATCCTCGCCTGCCTCCGGCGCAGCCACCATGCGCCGACGGATGGTGCTTTCTCTTCGCACCGCGTCCACCGCCTTATGGTGGATGAGGGTGAGCAGCCAGGTGGCGAACCCTCCCGCGAGGGGTCGAACCGGGTCGGATCACGCCACAGCGTCAGGAACACCTCCTGCACCACATCTTCGGCCAGCCCCTCATCGACACAGATGCGGCGGGCCAGCGAGTAACAGGGTCGGCCGAAACGTTGATAGAGCTGGGACAGCGCCGAGCCGTCGGCATCCCTGACTCGCCGTACGAGTTCGGCGTCGGAAGGCCCCTCTGGGATACCAGGAGCCGGTGGCGTTGGCTTCGACGTGTCCTGCCATCGGCCGGGCCGCCGGGCGCTCGATTGAGCCTCATCGGCCACCAGAGAGATCCTCACGTCGTACCTACGCCGGTCATCACCTACCGGTTCAGGTTAGTTGCCTCAGGGTAACCCCACAGATGGCGGCAGGCGGCACGGCGAGCGACGACCCCGCCTCTCAGGTGCGCGTTTCTGCCCCGTCCGGGTGGTCTGCCTTAGGCATCCGGGCGTAGATAAGGCATTCCCGCGTCACAGCAGCCAAAGTCAATCGTTTCAGGGCCGAAGGCATAGAAAGGGGCGGCAACGTTGCGTAACGACCATGTGACCCTCCGTTCATCGGCGGTCTTTGATCTACTGGCGCCACGCACTCCCGCCGTCCCTGTTCAAGTGGCGCTCCGTTACGACACACGTGACCCATACGCCATCGTCGCCGCTTTCCGCACCGGGCGGGCCGGCTGGGTCGAGTGGGTGTTCTCACGTGATCTCCTCGCCGACGGTCTGATCGCCGACGCGGGAGACGGCGACGTACGCATCCGGCCGGGCTCAGGTGACCCCGAGATCGTCGTGGTAGAGCTCGACTCCCCCTCGGGTCACGCAGTCTTCGAAGCCAGTGCCCAGCGGCTCGCCGAGTTTCTGGACGCCAGTTACGACATCGTGCTACCCGGGAACGAGACCCGGTGGATGAACGTCGACAACGCGCTCGACCAGTTGATCTCCAACGACCTGCCTTGAACCAGGGCCAGTTGATCCTGACTCGCCGGGTCGGCTACAGTTCTGGCACACAGCAGGGCGGTGGGGCCAGACAGGCTCCGCCGCGAACAGGCGGACGTAGCGCAGCTGGTAGCGCATCACCTTGCCAAGGTGAGGGTCGCGGGTTCGAATCCCGTCGTCCGCTCTGGGTAGCCCTCCACGTCGAGTCCACCCCAGGGGCCAGTCTTCATCAGTGGGTCTTTCAGGGGAACGACGTCAGGCCGTCTCTCTCATGGGAACCCTCCTGCTGTGTGAGGCGCTGCGGAGGTGAGAGGCACGGCGGAGTGGCCGAGTGGCTTAGGCAAGGGCCTGCAAAGCCCTGTACGCGGGTTCGATTCCCGCCTCCGCCTCGGGCGATTAGCTCAGTGGGAGAGCGCTACCTTGACACGGTAGAGGTCACTGGTTCAATCCCAGTATCGCCCACCATAGCGGCCGGGTGTGGCCCGTCAGGCGCCACCAAGACGACGAAGTTGCTGTTTGATCGTGACCCGTTCGGGACTATGATCGAAATTCGTGCGCGGATCCCGTGATGACGACGACTTGATCCCTCTGCACCAGCCGTTCGAGAGAGCGCTGCGTGGATTCAATCGACGGCAGGTCCTGGAATATCTCGACACGCTCGATGGCCGCATCGCGATGGTGGCAGCCGATCGGGATGCGGCCCTGACGCAGGTCGCCGAGCTCAGCAAGGTGCTGAATCATCTCCGCTTGGAAAGCGAGCTGCTCGAGCATCTGCGTCGCGAGGCCGACAACGCGAGGTCTCAGGTCGAGCACATTCTGGCCACCCCGATGGCCGAGGCCAACGCCCGGATCCAGCGCATCATGCGGCTGGCCGAGCAAGAGGCAGCTGAGATCAAGGCCCAGGCCGAGGCCGAGGCCGCCGCGCGGATCGCCCGCGCCGACCAGGACATCGCCGAGCTGAGGGCCCGCGCCGACGACCAGATCACGGGGTTGCGCGCGCGTGTCAGCCGCGAGGCCAAATCACTGCTCGTGCATGCGCGACGGCAATGCACTCAACTCGAGACGGATTCCGCCGCGCGCCGGGAAGCCGCCGAGCAGGACTCGGCGCAGGCGATAGCGCACCGTGAGTCCACGGCAGACGCCCGGATCCGGGACAGCGAGTTGCGCAGCATCGCCCGCATGCACCTCATCCTGCAGATGATCAGCGAGCAACTGGCCGCACGTGTCGGCGCAGTCGAACGCGACGAATCGGCACTGCACGAACTGCGTGCTCAAGTTGCCGGCGAGGTCACTGCGCTCGAGACGTTGCGCACCGACGTCACCGCCGCGGTGGCCGCCACGCATCAGTTCTTGACGGAGGCGCTCGGGCAGATACACAAGACGACGGACGAGCACCCCGCGGATCGCACACACCCAGTACCGATCCAACGAAATGCCGAGGGCGGAGCAGTCTACCGACTCAACGCCGGCGCCGAGAACCGGCGATCGCCGCGCGCTCCCAGCTGAGACACCACGCTGAGACACCATGCGTGGACATCACGAAGAGACACCACGCGGCTGAACCGTCTGGCATCGGCACCATAATCTCGCAGTCATGACCGTCCTCGACACACCGGGTTCCACGACCTCCGACTTCATCGACGCCGACGAGCAGTGGAGTACGCACAACTACCACCCGCTGCCGGTGGTGATCACCTCCGGTGAGGGTGCCTGGGTCACCGACGTGGCCGGCCGGCGTTACCTCGACTTCCTCGCCGGCTACTCGGCGCTGAACTTCGGGCACCGGCATCCCGCCTTGGTGGCCGCCGCAATGGACCAGCTGGGGCGGATGACGCTGACCTCGCGGGCGTTTCACCACAACCTGCTGGGCGCGTTCTGCCAGGAACTCGCCCAGCTGACCGGCACCGAGATGGTGCTTCCGATGAACACCGGTGCCGAGGCCGTCGAATCCGCGATCAAGGTGGCCCGGCTGTGGGCTCACCGGGTCAAGGGTGTCCCGGACGGCACCGCCGAGATCGTGGTAGCGGGTGGGAACTTCCACGGCCGCACCACCACCCTCGTGTCGTTTTCCACCGACGAAGTGGCCCGGGCCGGCTTCGGCCCGTTCACCCCTGGCTTCGTCGTGGTGCCCTACGGCGACCTCGACGCGCTACGCGGCGCGATCACGTCCCGGACCGCGGCAGTGCTCATCGAACCCGTGCAGGGCGAGGCGGGAGTGCTGGTACCGCCACCCGGTTACCTGGCCGGAGTCCGCGCAGCCTGTGACGACGCGAGGGCACTGCTGATCGCCGACGAGATCCAATCCGGACTGGCGCGCACCGGAGACCTGCTGGCACTGGACCACGCCGGGGTCCGAGCCGATCTGTATACCCTGGGCAAAGCGCTGGGTGGAGGGATCCTGCCGGTCTCAGCCGTCGTCGGACAGCGCGCGGTGCTGGGTGTGCTGCGCCCCGGAGAGCACGGATCAACCTTCGGCGGCAACCCACTGGCCTGCGCGGTCGGCCGCGCGGTGATCGCCCTGCTGGCGGGCGGCGAGTTCCAAGCCCGCTCCCGCGAGCTGGGCGCGCACCTGCACACCCGGCTGCGCACGCTGGTCGGCCACGGGATCACCCAGGTCACCGGCCGAGGGCTGTGGGCCGGCGTCCACATCTCCCCCTGCGGGCCGACCGGGCGCATGGCGGCGGAAGCGCTGATGGGCCGGGGCGTGCTGTGCAAGGAAACCCACACCACGACATTGCGGATCGCTCCCCCACTCGTGATCACCCGAGACGAACTGGACCTCGCCCTAGACGCCATCACCGATGTACTCACCCCCTGATCGCGGCCCGTCCCCTCGCAGGGATCATGCTCACGGTGGGCTCACCGAGCAGGTGTCAGGATCGCGACGCCGCTCCCGATCCGAGTGCTAGGAGAGTCTGTGTGCCACCGGATCCTGCGGGGTCTGGGGGTGCCGATGATGTTGCTCGCCCTGCTGGGGGGCTGCACCGCCGGGCCCTCAGACCGACCTGCGGTGGCAGTGCGGGACACCAACCTGCCTCAGCAACCCTCCCCGCTGAGTCCACCGAGCAGCCCGCCGCTACCACCGGCAGGCGATTACGTTCGCACCTCGCTGCCCTGGCGAGACTGCACCGGCGCGATCGGCACTGCGCTCGGCATGATCAGCCCACAACGGGTGGAGTGCAGCGAGCTGCGCGTCGACGCCACGATTGCCAGACCGGAGTTCGGGAACTCCCTCAAACTGGACCTCACCAGGGTCGGCAACGGTCCGGCCCCGCTGGTGGTGCTCGGCGAGGCGTCCGGGGAGCCCGGAACGGTCCACGCCGCCCGGCTGGCACAGCAACTGCCGCCCACCCTGCTGGACCGTTTCACCCTCATTGGGCTGGCTCGCCGTGGCACCGGCCCGAGCGAACCGCTGGACTGCATACCGAAAACCACCCGGGATCAGATCCTCGGCATCGATCCCGACCCCGGTCGGCCCGGACAGCTGGATTCGCTGCTCGACATCACCCGCGCCGCCATCCAGACCTGTGTGCAGAATCTCGGCGAGGTGCTCACCACGATCAACTCCACGGGCACCGCCGACGACCTCGAGCAGCTCCGGGTGGCCTTGAACGCGCCGGTGCTCAACGTGATCTCGCGCGGCGAGGCGTCCCGGGCAGTCACTGACTTCCTTCGCCGGTATCCCACCTCAGCCGGGAGGGTAGTCCTCGACGGTGCGGTCGATCCCACGCTCGACGACGTGGCTGCGGCCGAAACCGCGCTGGCGGCCGCAGACGCCGGTTACACCGCGTTCGCCGCCGACTGCGTGGCCCGAAACTGCCCGCTGGGGTCTGATCCTCGCGGCGCCCTGGTGGCCTTGACCGACGCGTTGCGCCGGACCCCGCTGCAGATCGGCTGGCAACGGATCACTGCGGGCATCGCTTACCAAGCCGTACTCGAGGCGGTCGGTGACACCCAACGCTGGCCACAGCTGTCCCGTGCACTGGCGAACGCCCGAAGCGGGGACGGGTCGCAGCTGGCCGCGTTCGTGGCGCCGATACTGACCAAAGACCGCGGGCTGGCCGCGCGGTTCGACCCCGCCCTGGCGACACACTGCAACGACACCCCGACCCGAGTGCCACCCGAGCGAGCCCAGCAGCTGGTGCATCAGTGGCAACAGCGTTCCCCGCTGTTCGGGCCGCTGTTCGCGGCGCGGCTGTTGTGGTGCAGCGCGTGGCCGGTGCCCTCACCGCCACCGGTGGGTTCCGGGGATCGGGCGCTGCCGCCGGTGCTCGTGCTGGCTACCAGCGCTGACCCGGTGACCCCGGCCGAAGGAGCTAGGCGCACCGCACAGTCCCTGCCCTCGGCGACACTGGCGATCTGGCAGGGCCAAGAACATGGGGCGCTCCCTCGCAGCCCCTGCATCGTGGACCTGGTCACCCGCTTCCTGCTGGATGCCTCGATACCGAAGCAGGGCACACTGTGTCCGCCGTAGCTGTTCGCAGGGAGGTGAGTTCGGGTCATGCCATTGACGTCGTCGGTCGATGAGTCGTCATCCGCGGTGCGGTCGATCGAGCTGTCCATCGGGGGCATGACGTGTGCGGCCTGCGCGGTGCGGGTGGAGCGCAAGCTGAACAAGGTTCACGGCGTGCACGCCAGCGTGAACTATGCGACGGAGAAGGCCAGCGTGGCGGCCTCGCCGGAGGTAGCGGTCGCGGAGCTGGTCGCGCTGGTGGAGCGCGCCGGTTATCGCGCCGTGCCGATCGAGCCCGACCAGGCCGTCGCGGACGACGAAGCGGGCGATGCCCCGGTTCGGTTCCTGTTACGCCGGCTGGTGGTGGCACTGCTGCTCGGGGTGCCGCTGGGGGATCTGTCCATGACGGTGGTGTTGTTGCCCTCGTCGCGGTTCACCGGGTGGCAGTGGGTGCTGTTGGCGATGACCTTGCCGGTGGTGACGTGGTGTGCCTGGCCGTTTCACCGCAAGGCCGTCGCCACCGCGAGGCATGGTTCGACGTCGATGGACACGTTGGTGTCGTTGGGGATCACCGCCGCCACCTGCTGGTCGGTCTACACGATGTTCGTCAACAACGGTGCGAGCCAAGGCGCAGCCGGTGGCTGGGGGCTGATCTTTCGGCCTAGTGGCTCCATCTACCTCGACGTGGCCGTCGGCGTGACGATCTTCCTACTCGGTGGACGGTTGTTCGAGGCACGAGCCAAACGGCAAGCCGGCAGTGCACTCAGCGGGTTGGCCAAGATCGCCGCACGGGACGTGTCCGTGCGGCGCGACGATGGGCAGGAGTACCGCATCCCGGTCGCGCACCTGCAGGTGGGTGATCACTTCGTGGTTCGCCCGGGCGAGACCATCGCGACCGACGGTGAGGTGGTGCTGGGTCACAGCGGGGTGGACAGCAGCGCGATGACGGGCGAATCCGCCCCCGTGGAGGTGTCCGAGGGCGACCCGGTGATCGGCGGCACCATCGCCCGCAGTGGCCGGCTCGTCGTCCGCGCCACCAAGGTGGGCACAGACACCCAGTTAGCCCAGCTGGTGCGGCTGGTCGAGCAGGCGCAGAACGACAAGGCCGGCGTTCAGCGGCTCGCGGACCGCATCTGCGGGGTGTTCGTTCCGGTCGTGCTCGCCTTGGCGGTGCTGACCTTCCTCGGGTGGCTGGTCGGCAGCGGGTCGGTCGAGCACGCGTTCAGCTCGGCGCTGGCGGTGCTGATCATCGCTTGTCCGTGCGCGCTGGGTCTGGCCACGCCGACAGCGCTGATGGTGGCGTCCGGGCGTGGGGCGGAGCTGGGCATTTTCATCAAGGGTCACCAGGCGTTGGAATCAGCCAAGACCATCGACACTGTGGTGTTGGACAAGACCGGAACCATCACCACCGGGCGGATGGCCGTGGCCGACGTGGTGCTCGGCGAAGGGACCGAGCTGAACACGCTGCTGCACCACGCCGGCGCCGTGGAAGACGCCTCCGAGCACGTCGTCGCAGCGGCGATCAGCGGGTTGGCCCGCGCTGGGTTGGGCGCGATCCCGCCGGTGACGGAGTTCACCAGCCTGTCCGGTCTCGGCGCCCGCGGCGTGGTCGACGGGCAGGAGGTACTGGTCGGATCAGCGCGGCTGCTGACCCAGCGCGGCATCCCGGTGCCCGCAGCGCTGGAGCAACAGCGCACTGAGTGGGAGCGGCAGGGCTGCACGACCGTCCTGGTGGCCGCGGGTGGCGTGGTGGAAGGTGGCTTCGCGCTGACCGACACGGTGCGGCCCACCGCGGCCGCGGCGGTCGCCGAGCTGCACCGGCTCGGGCTGCGCACGGTCCTGCTCACCGGCGACAACGACGCCACCGCAGCGGCGGTCGCCGCGCAGGTCGGCATCACCGAGGTCATCGCGCAAGTACTCCCCCACGACAAGGCCGCCGTGATCGAGACACTGCAGGCCCAGGGACGATCAGTGGCCATGGTCGGAGACGGCGTCAACGACGCACCCGCGCTGGCCCGCGCCAACCTGGGCTTGGCGGTCGTCTCCGGCACCGACGTCGCGCTCGGCGCCGCCGACCTGATCCTGATGCGAAACGACCTGACCGTCGTACCCAGCGCGATCACACTCGCCCGCAGCACCCTGCGCACCATCCACGGCAACCTCACCTGGGCGTTCGGCTACAACATCGCCGCCCTCCCGCTAGCGGCATTCGGCCTGCTCAACCCCCTGATCGCCGGTGGCGCCATGACATTGTCCTCGCTGTTCGTCGTGTCCAACAGCCTGCGACTGCGCCGGTTCGAACGGACCAGCAACCCCCACCCAACCTGAACCTTGGTCTGGTTGGTCGGCGAACTGCTGACCGACCCGAAACACTTCTTCCGCTCGTTCACCGTCAAGGAGCTCGCACGCCTTATGGACGCACGCCCTGCCGACCTCGCCACCCGTCCCCGTGCGCACGAGATGGGCATCTACAAGCGCTACTTCGACCTCATCGCCTCCGGCCAGAAAACCACCGAGATCCGGGTGAACGACTCCAGCCGTCGTAAGATCAAACCCGGATCACTAGTACGGTTCAAGTGCCGAGATGAAGAGGTCTTGACCCGGGTCACTAGGGTCGCCCACTACACCAGCTTCGAGGAGATGTTCGACCATGAACCGGTCGAATCGGTGAATCCGACCGCCACGAGAGAGGACCAACTGCGCAACATCCGACAAATCTACCCGCCTGAGCGCGAAACCCTCGGTGTCGTGGCCATCGGCATCGAACTCCTCGACTCGGGAGCATCCCATGACCACGCCCGGTGAGTAACCGGAGCAGATCACTGGTGAGATCTCGAAGAAAGGGCCGATCGTGGTCCTCCGGTCTCCCTACCTGTTCGACCGCTTGCTAACCGGACGCGTCTTCGCTGCTGGGACGCTTTGCGCGGCTCGGTTGCACCCGCAGGGGCTCGCCGGGCATTTTCGGGTACTCAGGTGGAAAGGGCAGGTCACCGAGGTCGTGGTCGCGCTCGTCGCGTCCTACCCAGTCCAACAACGTCTCCAGGCTGAAGGCTTCGCCGTCCAACTCGGCGTGCGGGTCACCCCGCTGCGCGAGTAGCGCAGGCACCGTGAGCACGTCGAAATCGTCGGGGTGCACATCTGTCAAGTCGTCCCACTGCACCGGCATCGAGACCGTGGCGCGCGGAGTGCCGCGGACCGACCAGGCCGAGGCGATCGTGCGGTCCCGGGCTGCCTGGTTGAAGTCCAGGAACACCCGCTGGCCGCGTTCCTCCTTCCACCACGACACGGTGGCCTGCTGCGGGACCCGCCGTACCACTTCCCGGGCCAGCGCGATCACGGCTCGGCGGACCTGCACGAATGTCCACTCCGGACGGATCCGAACCGCGACGTGAATCCCTCGGCCGCCAGAGGTCTTGGGGTAACCGACCAGCCCCGCCGTGGCCAGCACCTCCCGCAGCACCCCGGCCACCGCCACGACGTCGGTGAAACCGGTCCCTGGCTGCGGGTCGAGGTCGACCCGCAGCTCATCGGGGTGGTCCACCCGGGGGCGGCGCACCGGCCACGGGTGGAAGTCGAAGGTGCCCAGGTTCGCTGCCCAGACGAGCACGGCGGGCTCGGTGGGGCACACCTCGCGGGCGGTACGCCCGGACGGGAAGGTGATCTCCACCGAATCCACCCAGTCCGGGGCGCCGCGGGGCACCCGCTTGGCGTAGAAGGCGTCCCCGGTCACCCCGTCCACGAAACGTTTCAGCGTGACCGGGCGCTGCTCGACTACGCGCAGCAGCGGTTCGGACACCGCAAGGTAGTACTCCACGATCTGCCGCTTGGTGATGCCGCGCTCCGGGAAGTACACCTTATCCGGGTTGGACACCCGCACGGTGCGCTCGCCCTCCGGACCAGGCACCGTGAGTTCCAGCGCGTCACCGCGGGCCACGGACGGCAAGTTACCGCACAATGCCGTTCAAGGGCTCGTTCGAGGGGCTACTTTGGGGCTGTGGTGCGCAGCGAACCGCAGCCCGGCTGGCCGGGTGGTGGGTATGGAGATGGGTGGCGGCCAGACGCCCAGGAACGACGTCGGTTGCACGACGACCTGATCGGGCTGGACCGCGACGATCCCGAGGTGCAGGCTTTCTCCGAGCACCTGGACCGCACCCACCGGCAGCGTCCTGGATTCACCGTCGAGGGCTACCTGTCCGGTGTCAGCGACTTCGCCGAGTCGGCCAATCGCGCGCAGGGCCCGCGGCGGGTCGCAGCCGTCCTGGTAGTAGGACTGATCCTGCTCGGGGCGGCCGTCACGCTGTGGGAAGCGACGACGTTCATCGCCACCTCCCTGCTGAGCTGACACCGGCCATCGCCGCTCGCGTAGCGTGTCGGCCATGGATCCGGTGAAGGGCGTGACGCCCAAGGTCGTCAAGTCCGACGCGGAGTGGCGCGAGCAGCTCACCCCGCAGGAGTACGCCGTGTTGCGTCAAGCAGGCACCGAACCGCCGGGGACCGGCGAGTACGAACACACCAAGACCCGGGGCGTGTACGAGTGCCGGGCCTGCGGAGCGGAGCTGTTCCGCAGCGACCACAAGTTCGAGTCACACTGCGGGTGGCCGTCGTTCTTCACTCCGCTGGCCGGCGACGCGGTGCTGCTACGCGAGGACAGCAGCCTGTTCTCCCAGCGCGTCGAGGTGCTGTGCGCCACCTGCCACAGCCATCTCGGGCACGTCTTCGAGGGTGAGGGCTACGACACACCCACCGATCAGCGCTACTGCATCAACGCGATCTCGCTGCGGCTGGTGCCGACGGCCAGCCCAGCGACGGCCAGCCCACCGTCTAGGGCAGTCCCGCCACCAGTTCGGCGATCGGTACCCGGGGACCGGTGAAGAACGGCACCTCCTCGCGGACGTGCCGCCGGGCCCTGCTGGCCCGCAGCGCGCGCATCAGGTCGACGATGCGGTGCAGCTCGTCCGCCTCGAATGCGAGGATCCACTCGTAGTCGCCCAGCGCGAACGAGGCGACCGTATTGGCCCGCACATCGGGATAGTCGCGCGCCTGCATACCGTGCTCGGCAAGCATCTCGCGGCGCTCCGCGTCGGGCAGCAGGTACCACTCGTAGGAGCGCACGAACGGGTAGACGCAGACGTACCGGTGAGGCTCCTCGCCGGCCAGGAATGCCGGCACGTGGCTCTTGTTGAACTCCGCGGGGCGGTGCAGCGCCACCGCCGACCACACCGGCAGGCTGGCTCGGCCCAGCGCAGTGGCCCGGCGGAGGTCGGCGTAACCGGCCTGCAGCGCTTCGATCTCCTCGGCATGCCACCAGATCATCCAGTCCGCGTCGGCGCGCAGACCGGCGAGGTCGTAGACTCCACGCACCGCCACGCCCTTGCCCTCCAGCGTCTCGAGGTAGTGCTGCGCCTCGCGGGCAGGCTCGGCGCGGTCGGCTGGCAGCCGTCCGGGCTCAACCTTGAATACCGACCACATGGTGTAGCGAATGGCGGAGTTCAACGCGGCGTAGTCCAGGCGGGTCATGACCCCATCGTCTCACCACGCGCCGTCGCTGGTGCTGCCGCCACGCTATTCAGGTACCCAGCAATGCGGCGGGCCGCGGCGTCGGCCGTAGCGATGCAGGCGGGCACGCCGACTCCGTGCAGGGTAGCGCCGGCAACCGCCAGGCCGGCCGCCCCAGCCACCTCCCGTTCGAGGGCAGCGACAGCGTCCAGGTGCCCGGGCGCGTACTGCGGCAGGCCGCCACCCCAGCGGGCCACCACGGTGGCCACCGGCATGGCGGTGATCCCGGTGAGCGCGGCGAGGTCGGCGCGCACCGCGTCGACCAGGGCTGCATCGTCCCGTTGCAACACCCCGGCCTCGCCGTGGCGGCCCAGCGAGGCTCGAACCAGCAACACCTGGTGCGACGAAGCGTGCTCCCATTTGCGCCCGGAGAAGGTGAACGCCTTGACCGCGAACGGCTCACTGGCGGCCACCAGTACACCGGACGACTCCGGCAGCGCCTGCGCGGCATCCAGCGGCAGCGCGAGCCCGACCACCGCGCACGAGGCTGCCTCGACCCGGCCTGCGGCAGCCGAGGCAGCGGGCAACGGATCGGCCAGCAGCCGCCGCAAGGCGGGGGCTGGGACCGCGAGCACCACAGCGTCCGCGTCGAGGTACTCGGGCTCGCTAGCCCCGAGAAGACGACTGCCCAGCTCCAGTCGCCAGCCGCCCGGTACGCGGACCAGCCCGCGTACCGGTAGCCCGAGCCGGGGACGCACCGCCGCAGCGCTCATCAGCGAGTCGACCAGGCCGCCGAGCCCACCACGCAGGGTGCCGAACACCGGAGACCGGGCGCCGGTCTGCAGCCGGCGGGGGGGCAGCACAGCACTGGCGGCGGCGAGCAGCGATCCGGCACCCCGGTCCAGGGCGGTGGCCACCGCGGGCAACGTGGCCCGCAGCCCCAACGCGTCGGCGCGCCCGGCGTACACCCCACCCAGCAGCGGGTCGACCAGCCGGTCGACCAACTCGTCACCGGCGCGCTCGCGCACCAGCGCCCCCACCACGGCTTCCTGCCCGGGTTCCCAGCGCAGCGGTACCGTGGGTTCCGCCGCCACCCGCGCCAACCCCTGGTCGGACAGCAGGCCCGCGACGTCTGCCGCCGCGCCCGGTAGGCCCAGCATGGTGGGGGTAGGCAGCGGCAGCGTCCGCCCGGCGGCCCGGACGGTGGGGGTCGCCGAGGTGGGGTACACGAGCTGCCCGTCCAGACCGAGTTCCTCGACCAGCCCGACGGCCTCGGGCCGGCGCATCAGGAAGGCCTCCGCACCCACATCGAGTGCTACACCGCCCAGCTCGACGGTGCGCAACGCCCCACCGAGCCGTCGCGAACCTTCGACCAGGATGATCTCGGCGGTCGGGCCGAGCAACCTGCGCAAACGGTACGCCGCGGCTGACCCGGAGATGCCCCCACCGACCACGACAATCCGGGTGGGGGCCACCCGTACGGGTTCAGCGCTGCTCACTGCGAGTGCGCCAACTCCACGATGCGGGTCAGCACGTCCGGGTCGGTTTCCGGTAGGACGCCATGGCCGAGGTTGAGCACGTGCGCGTCGGCCGCATGCCCCTCGGCGATCACGCGGCGCACTTCTGCCTCGACAACCGGCCACCCGGCCAGCAGCACTGCCGGGTCGAGGTTGCCCTGGAGCACGATCGGGCCGTGCGATCGGGCGGCCCGCACTCGCTGCGCAGCCACATCCAGAGGGATCCGCCAATCCACCCCGACGACATCCGCGCCGGCTTGGGTCATCGCCCCGAGCAGTTCCCCGGTGCCCACCCCGAAATGGATCCGCGGCAAACCGGTGTCGGCCAGACCTGCCAGCACCCGAGCCGAATGCGGGAGTACGAACTGCCGGTAGTCCCGTTGTGACAGCGCGCCGGCCCAGGAGTCGAACAGCTGGACCACGTCCACCCCGGCGGCTGCCTGGGCCCGGAGGAATGTCAGGGTGAGCTCGGCGAGGCGGTCCAGCAGCGCGTGCCAGACGTCGGGCTCGGAGTGCATGAGCGCCTTGGTGCGCTCATGGTGACGGCTCGGCCCACCTTCGACGAGGTAGGAAGCAAGAGTGAAGGGAGCGCCGGCGAAACCGATCAGTGGGGTCTGACCCAGCTCGGCGACCAGTAGCCGCACCGCGGCGGTAACCGGTTCGACGGCCTCGGGTTCCAGTACCGGCAATGCCATGACATCGGAGGCGCTACGCACCGGGCTGTCCACTACCGGCCCGGTGCCCGGCACGATGTCCAACCTGACGCCTGCGGCGTGCAGCGGCACCATGATGTCGCTGAACAAGATCGCGGCGTCCACCTTATGGCGGCGCACGGGCTGCAATGTGATCTCGCAGACCAGCTCAGGAGTCATGCAGGCCTGGAGCATCGGCTGGTCGGCTCGGCACTTGCGGTACTCGGGCAACGACCGCCCGGCTTGTCTCATGAACCACACCGGCAGGCGATCCGGGCGCTCACCCCGGGCCGCGACCAGCAGCGGTGCATCGGGGAGCAGCCGGCGGGCGGTGGCCGGGGCGGTGGTCTTGGTCATCTCGGCCAGTATCGTCCCACGGCTGGACTTTTCCGCCGTCCGGCACCCTGGGCAGCGGCGTTTCGGCGAGACTGTCGGCGATGGTCCTCCTACAGTTCCGGGTGTGCCCGATCTGGCGGACGCCCCGGAGCTCTTCCGCAATGCCGTGACCTCGCTCAGCGCAGTGCGGCCTCGACCCGAGGTGCAGTTCGAGCCGATCCCGGCCCCGCGTCGGCTGGCGCCGTGGACCTACGCCTGGGGCCTTGAGCTTCCCGACGCCGGCCACGCGTCGGCTACTGGCCGGCTTGTGCTGCTGCACGACCCGCAGGGGCAAGACGGCTGGGAAGGCACCCTGCGGTTGGTCGGCTTCGTCCGCGCCGAGCTGGACGTCGAGTTCGCAGATGACCCGCTGCTCCCCGCGGTGAGCTGGTCCTGGCTCGTCGAGGCACTGGACAGCTCGGGCGCTGAGCACACCGCCCTGGGGGGCACCGTCACCCAGACCTCCTCGGCCCGGTTCGGCGCCATCGCCGGACCCGAACGAACCAACGACATCGAGCTGCGCGCGTCGTGGACCCCGGTCGGCGACGGTCTTGCGGCGCATGCCGCGGCTTTCTGTGAGCTGATGGCAGTGGCCGCCGGGATCCCGCCTGTCGGTGTGGTGGCCATCGGCAGGCGGCTCGATTGACGTATCCCGCTGCGCTCACCTGACTGCACCCTGGCCGTTATCGCGTCGATGAGGATGGATCGTTCAGCATCGCACTAGTGTTAACGCAGTCTGCTCAGCTCGCCTGATCGGGGGACCGCCGATCGCGGCTTTGCGGACAGGTCGACAAGAAGGTTCACTCATGGCCCCCCGTTAGGCCGCTCGGGCAGCTAGTCTCACCCGTACGACACCCTCCTCGCCCGAGTATCGGCGCGATTACTCAGACGAGGTCCCGGTGCGGTCGGGGGCACGACCGACTCCAGGGAGGTAGCGACGTGGCTGCTGTCGGATACGGTGCGACCGTCCGGTCCGCTCCATCCGGCGCCGTGCCGGCGTCATTAGTCCCGCATCCGCGGGAAGAACTGTTCACAGTGCTGGTCGTCGACGACCATCCGTTACTGCGTGAAGCTATCGCCTCACGTTTAGTGACGATGGGCGCCGTCACAGTGCATGAGGCCGCATCGGTAGCCGAGGCGAGGACGCGCGCCTTGGCTTCGGGGCCATGCGATCTCGCAATACTCGATCTGACCCTGCCTGACGGCAGCGGGCTGGACCTGATCGCAGAGTTGCGCGGCTGGGGCTGGACTCGCATCGTCGTGCTCGCCTCGTCTGACGACCCGCACGCCGTGCGTACGGCGTTTCAGACTGGTGCGCAGGCCTACCTACTCAAATCGGCGTCTCCTTCGGTAGTCACCGACGGAGTGCGCCGGGTACTTGACGGCGGGGTCTACGCAGACCCGTCGGTGGCACCGATCCTGGCGTCCGGCACGCGGGTAGCAGGGACCGACAACACCCCACGCGAACTGTCTGGCAGGGAGGTGGAGGTGCTCCAACTGGTCGCCGACGGCCAGTCCAACAAGGAGATCGGTGAGGCGCTGAACCTGTCTGCGCTCACCGTCAAGAGCCACCTGTCTCGGATCGGGCGTAAGCTCGGCACCGGCGACCGGGCGCAGATGGTCGCCCTGGCAATGCGTGCGGGGGTCATCCGCTGACTGAAACCACTCCGGTTCCGTTGCTGGTGCCGGCCGCCGGGGTGCCACCGGTCGTCGCCTCGACGGCAGCCTTGGACACCGCGGTCGCGGTACTCGGCACGGGCACCGGCTCGGTAGCCGTGGATACCGAGCGCGCATCGGGCTATCGATACTGGCAACGTGCCTATCTGGTCCAGCTTCGGCGCGAGGGCGCGGGTACGGTGCTCATCGACCCCATCGCTCTCGATGACCTGTCCGGGTTGGCTGATGTGCTCAACCCGCTGGAATGGGTGCTCCACGCCGCCTCCCAGGATCTGCCATGCCTGGCTGAACTGGGGCTGGTGCCCGCCGCGGTATTCGACACCGAGCTGGCTGCTCGGCTGGCCGGATTCGAGCGGGTCGGCTTGGCGGCACTGGTCGAAGACCTGCTGGGTTACCATCTGTTGAAGGGGCACGGTGCCGCCGACTGGTCCCGTCGGCCACTACCCGCAGAGTGGCTGACCTACGCCGCGCTCGATGTCGAGCTGCTACTGCCGCTTCGGGCAGCGATCGCCGCCGAACTGGACACCCAGGGCAAGTCGGACTGGGCTGCGGAGGAGTTCGAGGCGGTGCGCACCGCTGGGCCGCCCGTCCCCCGTGTCGACCCCTGGCGGCGGACCTCGGGGATGCATCGCATCCACAAGACCCGCGAACTGGCCGCAGTGCGCGAGCTGTGGTACGCCCGCGACCAGCTGGCCCGGCACCGTGATATCGCCCCAGGTCGGGTCCTACCCGATGGCGCGATCATCGACGCAGCGGTGGCGGATCCGCCGGACGAGTCCGCGCTGCTGGCTCGGCCGGTTTTCAGTGGCCGGGCACAGCGCCGGCACGCCGGAATCTGGCTTGCCGCGCTGGAGACTGCGAGGGTCTTGCCGGCCGAGGACCTGCCCCCGCTTCGTGCCCAGAGCAGCAACCCGCCCCCCGTGAACCGCTGGTCGGACCGCGACCCGGCCGCAGCGGTCAGGCTCACTGCGGCGCGTGCGGCACTGGTCGAGATCGCTGAACAGTACCGGCTGCCGGTGCAGAACCTGCTGGCACCCGACTTGGTCCGGCAGCTGTGCTGGGAGCCACCTGAACCGCTCGACGCCGCTGCGGTAGAACGGGAACTCGTCGCAGGTGGAGCACGGCGGTGGCAGTGCGATCTCACCACGCGCGTCCTCGTCACGGCCCTCAGAACTGACGACGGCGGGAAAGGCACGCTAAGCGGCGGGTAAATACACCGTCACCGCGAGACCGCCACCGAGAACCGGTTCAGCGTGCACCGTGCCACCGTGCGCGTCCACCACGGCGCGGACGATCGACAGGCCTAGGCCCGCCCCATCGTGGGAGGTCCGAGCCACCCCGCCACGGTGGAACGGCTCGAACAGCGCGGTCACTGCCTCAGGCTTCACCACCTCACCTGAACTGCTGACCCGAAGCATCGCCTGCGGTCCCGCCAGACCCGTGCAGACCTCCACCCAGCCTCCACCGACGTTGTGTCGCACCGCGTTCTCCACCAGGTTGCCCACCACCCGTTCCAGCAGCGCGGGGTCACCCACCGTCGGTGCCAGCGTGATCCGCGTGGTCACCCGCAGGCTCTGGCCGCGGGCCTCGGGCGCGACGATCCGCAGCGCCGCCACGGCCAGGCAGGCCAGGTCGGCCGGCTCCCGGGCCCGTAGTGCGCCACCTTCAGTCCGGGCCAGCACCAATAGACCGTCCACCAGCTGTTGGGCGCGCAAGATCGCATCCAGGATCACCGCAGCCATCCGGCGCAGCTCCGCTTCATCCGCGGCCGGGTCCGCCAGCGTGACATCCACCTCGGTGCGCACCACCGCCAACGGGGTCCGCAGTTCATGGCTGGCGTTCGCGACGAATCGGCGCTGCGACTGGAAGGCGGCTTGCAGCCGGTCGAGCATCGCGTCGAAGGTGTCGGCGAGCTCGGCCACCTCGTCTCGCGGTCCAGGCAGCCGCAGTCGCTCGTCCAGCGACTCAGCCGAGAGCCGGCGCGCGGTGGCGGTCACGTCGTGTAGCGGACGCAGCACCTGGCCGGTGATCACCCAAGCCAGCAGCGCAGTGGCCGTCACCGCAAGCAGGAAGGCCACCGACCCGGCCTGCAGTACCCGCTGCCGGGCAGCCTGCTGCAGCGCCTCCCCGAGCTGGCGCGCGGCCACCGGTACGCCATTGACATCGACGGTACTGCCCGGTGGCAAATCCGGCACAGCGGCCACCACCCCGCCGACAAGCAGCCAGCCCAACCACAACAGCAGCGCGCTCACCGCTGCCGACAACCCGGTGGCAAGCAGTGTGAGACGGGCTCGCAGCCCCGGCCCGCGGCGAGGCCTCACCGGCCGCTCAGCTGGGCGCAAAGTCGGAGCTGGGTACTCGGTAACCGGACCCGACCACGGTCTCGATGATGCCCGGCTCACCGAGCTTCTTGCGCAACGTCATCACAGTCACCCGCACCGTGGTGGTGAACGGGTCCGCGTTCTCGTCCCATACCCGTTCCAACAGCTCTTCACTGCTGACCACACCACCCCCGGCGGCGAGCAGCACCTCGAGCACCCCGAACTCCTTTCGAGTGAGGTCGACCGGGATGCCGGATCGGCTGACGGTGCGTCGAGAAGGATCGAGCACCACATCGCCGGCGCTGAGCACCGGAGGTATCGCGGGGGTGGCGCGGCGACCCAACGCGCGCAGCCGGGCCACCAGCTCGGGAAACGCGAACGGCTTGGACAGGTAGTCATCGGCGCCCAAGGACAGCCCATCCACTCGGTCGGACACGGTGGCGCTGGCCGTGAGCATCAGCACTCGAGTCACCGCCCCGGATCCGGTGATCTCGGCGCACAACCGGTCACCCGACATCCCGGGCAGGTCGCGGTCGAGCACCACCACGTCATACCGGGTCACGGTCGCCTTCTCATGACCGCTGTCGCCGTCGTAGGCGACGTCCACGGCCATGCCCTCGCGTCGCAGACCACGAGCAACCGCGTCGGCCAGTGGCTGCTCGTCCTCGACGATCAGAATGCGCACCCCCCCACGGTGCCACACCCCGCTACCGCGGCGGCAACGGCTCGGACGCCGCTATGAGGCGGTGCCGGGAACCTCCATCGCGGCGGGTTGGGCGGCCGGCCTGATCAGCCCGGCCGCCCAACCGGTCACAGCCCTGGCGACATCTTGTGCGGTCAAACCCAGATCCGCGAGCACCTCGTCGCGAGAACCGTGCGCGAGGAAGCGCTGCGGGATACCGAGATCACGAAAAGGCACGTCGACCTCGGCGTCGCGCAGGGCAGCAGCCAACGACCAACCGAAACCGCCGTGGCGGCCACCGTCCTCCACGCTGACGACCAGTCGGTGCCGCGCAGCCATCCGCACCAGTACCTCGGGCACCGGCGACACCCAGCGAGGATCGACCACGGTAACGCCGATGCCCTGGTGACCAAGCCGCCCGGCGGCCGCCACGGCGAGCGCGGCGAATGCGCCCACACCCACCAGCAGCACGTCGTCGCCATCCGCCGGAACAGGCCGGGCCAGCACGTCCACCCCCTCGACGCGCTCCAACGCCGGCACTGCCTCGATCACCGGGCCCTTGGGGAATCGGACCGCGGTGGGTCCGTCGTCCACCGCGACGGCCTCGGCCAATTCCTCACGCAGGGTGGCGGCGTCGCGCGGCGCGGCCACCCGGATCCCCGGCACGATCCCCAGCACCGACAGGTCCCACATACCGTTGTGGCTGGCACCGTCGTCACCGGTGATCCCAGCCCGGTCCAAGGTGATGGTCACCGGGGCGCTCAGCAGCGCCACGTCCATCAACAGCTGGTCGAACGCCCGGTTGAGAAACGTGGAGTACAGCGATACCACCGGGTGCAACCCACCCAGGGCCAGCCCCGCCGCGGAGGTGACCGCATGCTGCTCGGCGATGCCGACGTCGAAGCAACGGTCCGGGAAATGCTGGGCGAAGGCGGCCAAGCCGGTCGGGCCGGGCATCGCCGCGGTGATCGCGACCAGGTCCTCGCGCTCGCCGGCCAACCTGATCAACTCCTCGGTGAAGACACTGGTCCAGGAAATACCGACTGGCACGAGGGGCACACCGGTCGCCGGATCCATGACCTTCACCTGATGCATCAGCTCAGCGGCGTCGTTCTCCGCGGGCGGGTAGCCGTTGCCCTTGCGGGTCACCGCGTGCACGATCACCGGTCCGCCGAAGTCTTTGGCTCGACGCAGAGCGGCCTCCATGGCCCGCAGATCGTGCCCATCAACCGGGCCGAGGTATTTCAGCCCCAAGTCCTCGAACAGGACCTGCGGGGCCAGGGCGTCCTTCAGGCCCCGTTTGGCTGCGTGCAGGCCGGTATAGAGCGCCCGGCCCACCACCGGAGTGCGTTTCAGCGCCTGCTTGCCGGTGCGCAACACCAGCTCGTAGCCCGGCTGCAGCCGGAGCATGGACAGGTGCTCGGCGAATCCCCCGATGGTCGCGGAGTAGGAGCGGCCGTTGTCGTTGACCACGATGATCACCGAGCGATCCTGGCCAGCGGCGATGTTGTTCAACGCTTCCCAGCACATCCCACCGGTCAGCGCACCGTCACCGACCACCACGACGACGTGCCGCTGCGATCCACGATGGGCGAACGCTTTGGCCAGCCCGTCGGCGTAGGACAGCGCAGCTGACGCGTGGCTGGACTCCACCCAGTCGTGCTCGCTCTCCGCACGGCAGGGGTAGCCGGACAAACCACCTCGCTTGCGTAACCGGTCGAACCCCGCGGCCCGGCCGGTGACGATCTTATGTACGTACGCCTGGTGGCCGGTGTCGAAGATCACTGGGTCGTGCGGGGAGTCGAACACCCGGT
Organism: uncultured Actinomycetota bacterium; assembly: GCA_963823755.1. Taxonomy (GTDB): domain Bacteria; phylum Actinomycetota; class Actinomycetes; order Mycobacteriales; family Pseudonocardiaceae. Next base: position 9,450 of record CAWGMP010000015.1, on the reverse strand, counting down.
GCACCGCGAGGGTGAGCTCCACCGCTCCGAGGTTGGGACCGAGGTGACCGCCGGTGCGCGATACCTTCGCGACCAGAAATCGGCGGATCTCACTGGCCAGCTGCATCAGGGCAGCCATATCGAGACGCTTGATGTCCTGCGGGCTACGCACCGATTGCAACACGGTCACCGTCTCTCCCACCTCGCTCGTTGCAGCCTCGAAGGACGGGCCACCGCTCTCGCTGGCGACCGGGCGCCTAGTCTAGGAGGAGTTCGAGGCCACCGTCGCCACCGAGGCTGAGCGTCGACGTCGGCGTGATCACCGCTCAGCGGGCCAGTAGAGTGACGCATTCGACGTGGTGGGTCATCGGGAACGCATCCAGCGCCCGTATCTCCCGCAGCCGGTAACCGCCCTCGAGATAAGCCGCGATGTCACGAGCCAGCGCGGCCGGGTCACAGGCCACGTGGACGATGCGGGCGGGCCCGCGGTCAGCCACCGCGAGAGCCACCTCCCGGCCGGCCCCCCGCCGGGGTGGGTCGAGCACCACCACGTCCGGGACTCCGGGTAACCGATCCAGCGTCCGTTCCACCTGGCCGGTGACGAAGCACACCTGCGCAAGGTCGGCCAGCGCCGCCGCGCCGTCCGCCGTCGCACGCCGGGACACCTCCACCACGGTCACCGAACCGGTCGGCCCGACCTGGCCGGCCAGCACCGAAGCAAACAACCCCACTCCGCCATAGAGGTCCCACGCCATGCCACCGAGCGGCGCGGCCGCCCACTCCCCGACCAGCGCGGCCAGCGCGTCGGCCGCGGCGGGGTGGATCTGCCAGAAGCCGGGCGCGGACAGCTCCCAGCGCCGACCGGCGGCGTGCCGTACCACGCGCCCGGTGCCGCGAAGCTGTGTGGGCGGCCGGCCAGCACGCAGCTGCGCCACGTGCACCTCGCCGGAGTCGTCGGCGACGACCTCCAACTCTCCGTCCGGCCGCCAACGGCGGGAGATCACCGGGTCCAGGGAGCCGGGCACCGCCAGCGGGCAGGCCGGAACCGGCAGCACCGTATGGCTGCGGTGCTGCCGGAAACCGGGCAGGCCCGTCGGATCCACCGCGAGCCGGGTCCGAGTCCGCCAACCCAATGATCCACCTGGCAGCTCCTGCACGGTCACCGCGACGTCCAGCCCGGCGATCCTGCGTAGTTGCTCGGCCACCACCTGGGCCTTGAGCTCCCGCTGCACCCGTGGGTCGACATGTTGGAAATCGCAGCCGCCACATCCGCCGGGCCCCGATGCCGGACACGGCGGCGGCACCCGACCGGAAGCGGGTTCGAGCACCGCCACTGCGTCAGCCCGGCAGTAGGACCCGCCGCGGTCCTCGGTCACCACCGCCTGGACCCGCTCCCCTGGCAACGCATGCCGGACGAACACAACCCGACCCTCATGCCGGGCCACGCAGAACCCGCCATGACCCACCGGGCCGACGGTGAGCTCCAGTACCCCCGTGGGATCGTCCACGCTCATGGTCGGTCGACCCGGCGTGGCGGGGGACTGACCGCGGTGGTCTCCGCTGGGGCGCCGTTGTGCTGGGTCGTCGGGAAGCCGATGCCTGGGGTGCTTTCGGTTGAGCCGGCGGCGGGGCCGGGTTTCATGCCCCAGCGCACTGCGCTCGGGGCAGGTTGCTCGCGTTGTGCCAACCGGTCGGAGGAACGTGCCTGCCAGGGCACGCTGGTCACCATCACACCCGGTTCGAACAGCAGGCGTCCCTTGATGCGCAGGGCGCTCTGGTTGTGCAGGATCTGCTCCCACCAATGGCCCACGACGTACTCCGGGATGAACACCGTCACGACATTACGAGGATTGTCCGAGCGCGCCCGCCTGACGTAGGCGATCACCGGTCTGGTGATCTCCCGGTACGGCGACTCGACCACCTTGAGCGGCACCGGGAGCCCGCGCGCCTCCCACTGTGCCACCAGATCCCGGGTGCCCGCATCGTCAACGTTGACGGTGACCGCCTCGAGCACGTCGGGACGAGTAGCGCGAGCGTAGGCCAGTGCCCGCAGAGTCGGCAGGTGCAGGGTCCCCACCAGCACGATCGCGTGATTGCGTGAGGGCAGCACAGTGTCGACCTCTCGGGGCACCAATTCGGCCGACACCCGATCATAGTGTTTTCGGACCGCCCGCATCACGACGAAGATCGCAACCATGGCTGCGATCGCGATCCAGGCACCCTGAGCGAACTTGGTGACCAGCACGACAACCAGTACCGAGCCAGTCATCCCCAGCCCGAGCAGGTTGATCGCTTGGGACCGCCGCATCCGGCGACGCTGTGCCCGGTCGGTTTCGCGAGCCAGCAGCCGGTTCCAGTGCCGCACCATGCCGGTCTGGCTCAAGGTGAACGAGACGAACACCCCGACGATGTAGAGCTGGATCAGCCGGGTGACCTCCGCCCCGAACGCGATCACCAGGACAGTCGCCCCGCCGGCCAGGAAGACGATGCCGTTGGAGAAGGCCAACCGATCACCACGAGTGTGCAGTTGGCGAGGCAGGTAGCGGTCCAGCGCCAGGATCGAGCCCAACACCGGGAAGCCGTTGAACGCGGTGTTCGCCGCCAACACCAGGATCAGCGCAGTGACCGCGGTGATGAAGTAGAACGCCACCGGGAAGCTATCGAACACCACCTGCGCGATCTGCGCCACCAGCGTCTTCTGCTCGTAGCGCTGCGGCGCGCCGATCAGCTGCCGCACCGGGTCATCGGCAATTTTCGCCCCGGTGAGCTGGGCTAGCACGATCAGACCCATCAGCATGGTCACCGAAATGGTCCCGAGTAACAGCAAAGTGGTGGCGGCGTTGCGGGACTTCGGCTTCTGGAAGGCCGGCACCCCGTTGCTGATCGCCTCCACACCCGTGAGCGCGGCACAGCCGGAGGAGAACGCCCGCAGGACCAGGAACACCAGCGCGACGCCGACGAGGTGGGTGCCCTCACCCCGCAACCCGAAACCCGCCGACTCGGCGCGGAGGTGCTCACCGAGCAGCAACACCCGGATCAACCCCCAGACGAGCATCGTCACGATACCGATCATGAACGCGTAAGTGGGGATGGCGAACGCCGTCCCGGACTCCCGGATCCCGCGCAGGTTGGCCGCCGTGAGCAGGATGATCGCGACCACCGCGAACGTCACCTTGTGCGAGGCGACGAAAGGCAGCGCTGAGCCGATGTTCGACGCCGCCGAAGAGATCGACACCGCGACCGTGAGGACATAGTCGACCAGCAAGGCGCTGGCTACCACGAGCCCTGCGGAATCGCCCAGGTTCACCGTGGCGACCTCGTAGTCCCCACCGCCTGAGGGGTAGGCCCGCACGTTCTGCCGGTAGCTTGCGACCACGACCAGCATCACCGCAGCAACCGTGAGCCCGATCCACGAGGCGAACGAATACGCCGAGATCCCCGCGACCGAGAGCACGAGGAAGAGCTCTTCGGGGGCGTAGGCTACCGAGGACAGCGCATCCGAGGCGAAAACCGGCAGTGCGATGCGCTTGGGCAGCAGCGTGTGGCTCAACCGTTCGCTGCGAAACGGCCTGCCGACAAGGATCCGTTTGACCGCGGTAGCGAACTTCGGCACGCAGAAAGCGTACGGCCGCGCGACGGCCCGGCGTGGTACAGCGGTGGCGTCGGCGATACGGTTCATCTGGCGACCGTCGACCCGGGAGTGACCGCGTGCATGTCGTGATCATGGGCTGTGGCCGGGTGGGTTCCGGTTTGGCCCTGGCGCTGGAACGGCTCGGCCACGACGTGGCGGTGATCGACCAGAAGCTGCAAGCCTTTCGGAGGCTCGGTGCCGAGTTTCATGGCCAGCAGGTCCGCGGCTCCGGCTTCGACCGCCAGGTGCTCATCGAGGCGGGGATCGAGCAGGCAGGGGCATTCGCCGCCGTGTCCAACGGCGACAATTCGAACATCATCGCGGCCCGTGTGGCCCGAGAGACCTTCGGGGTGGCACACGTCGTCGCCCGGATCTACGACCCCAAACGGGCCGCCGTCTACGAGCGACTGGGCATCCCGACCGTGGCCACAGTGCCCTGGACCACCGACCGCTTCCTGCGGATGCTGCTGCCCGACGGGGTCGCAGCGGCATGGCGCGACCCGTCGGGCACGGTGGCGGTGTTGCAGCTGCCGCTCCACGAGGGGTGGGCTGGGCACACCGTAGGCGATCTGGAGGAACACATCGGCGCGCGGATCGCCTTCGTCGTCCGATTCGGGACTGGAGTGTTGCCCCATTACGACACTGTGGTGCAGGCAGACGACCAGGTGTACGCAGCCGCCGTCTCCGGAACCGTCACCGACGTCACCACCGCGGCATCCACTGCTCCTCCACCCGACTGACATCCCGAATAACCGAACTCCAGGAGTGAGCCACTCCACTCCACCGACCTGGGAGCCGCCATGCGCGTGACCATCGCCGGAGCGGGCGCGGTGGGCCGGTCCATCGCGGCCGAACTGCTCGAGTTCGGCCACCAGTTGATGCTCATCGAGCGAGATCCCGATCAGCTCGACCCGCACGAGGTCAAGGGCGCTGAATGGGTCCTCGCCGACGCCTGCGAGCTGGCCTCGCTGGAGGAGGCAGGGCTGGAGCACTCCGACGTGGTGATCGCGGCGACCGGCGACGACAAGGTCAACCTGGTGGTGTCGCTGCTGGCCAAGACCGAGTTCGCGGTACGTCGGGTGGTGGCGCGGGTCAACGACCCACGAAATGAGTGGCTGTTCACCGAGGCGTGGGGTGTGGACGTCGCGGTGTCCACCCCGCGGATGCTGGCCGCGATGGTCGAGGAAGCGGTCTCCGTGGGCGATCTGGTGCGCCTGATGACCCTGCGGCAAGGGCAGGCGAACCTGGTCGAGGTCACGCTGCCCGCAGATACCCCGCTGGCCGGACGGCCGGTGCGGCAACTGCAGTTGCCGGCCGACGCCGCGCTGGTGACCATCCTGCGAGGCGGTCGGGTGATCGTCCCGCAGGGCGACGATCCTCTCGAAGGTGGGGACGAGCTGCTCTTCGTCGCCGCTGCGGAGGTGGAACCCGAAGTGCGGGCGGCGCTGCACCGTCGCGGGACCTAGCCGGCTACCTGCCCGGCGCGACGGATCGCCCAGATGGTGACCAGCGCAGCGACCGCAGTCAGCGGCAGGCCCATTGCCAACCGGGCCACCCCGAGCCAGTCCGTCTGCTGCACGTCGTACAGGTAGCGCTGCACACCGAAACGGGCTAGTAAGAAGACCGCCCAGACCACGGTCGCCACGTCGAAACCGAACCGGGCGCGACGGTGGGTGCGCCAGCCGAAGCCAGAGCCGTTGAGCACCGACCAGAGCACCCCGACCAGCGGGCGGCGCACCGCCACCGACAACGCCAACGCCAACCCAGCGACCAGGCTGTACCAGATGCCGTACAGGAAAAAGCCCCGCGCCTCGCCGGTCCGGTAGGCGATGAAGGCGCAGACGGCCACTCCGAGGATCCCGGACACGGCCGGCTGGAGGGGTTCGCTGCGGGCCAGCCGCCATACCCCCACCGCGACCGCGACGCCCACCGACGCCCAGATCGCCGGTTGCAGTCCGGCCCACGGATTCACTGCGACGAAGACCACCGCCGGGACGACGGAGGACACCAGGCCCCCGACGCCACCCATCTGCTCCAACAGGGTGGGGGTGTGGTGTTCAGGCTGGGCCGAGGCCTCAGCGGTCGCCTCTGTCGTCGAGTGCTCGGCCGAGTGATCTGCCGGGGGCCTCGTGATGAACTCAGTCATGAACTCCGCTGCAGCTCGTAGTAGGGGTTGTAGAGGACCTTGCGGCCGTCCCGGACGGCGATCCGGCCTGACGCCTTCAGGATGCGACCAGGTTCGATGCCGGGGATACGTCGCCGCCCCAGCCATACCAGGATAATCGCCTCTGAGCCATCGAACAGCTCGGCCTCCAGAGTAGCCGCCGCCGCCCGGGGGCAGTGCTCCACACTGCGTAGCCGGCCCAGGACGGTCACGGCCTCACCGCAGCTGCAGTCGCTGGCGCGCCGCGCGCCGGACTGGTCGGCTCGGCGGGACAGATCCTCGGCATCCAGTTCGGAGGCATCGGTGGTCAGGTGGCGGACCAGGCGCCGCCAGTAGCCGGGAGCCGCACCGCTCATGTCGATCTCCGACTGCGATCGCGGGTGCCCCGACGGACCCGCCCCACAACCAGGGTAACCCGATAGTGCCGGGATCCCAGCGCGGCTGAGAACCCTATCGTTGATCTGCGAGCTCGGCTCCACCCCGGTGGTGGCCTCAGCCGCCCTCAGCTGTGGCGTTGACCAGCTCTGCGGTGGCCTGTTTGAGCTGCTCTCCCAGCGGCCCGGGCAGCTGCAATGGCAACGGGCTGCGGACCGGCAGCGGTTCTGGACCACGAACCACCACGCTCTGCCGGACGACGTCACGCAGCAGCGCGGTCCGCGCCTGAGCATGTTCGGCAGGTCCGGCAGCGACACCGCGCAGCATCCAACGGGGTCCGTCGACGGCCAGGAACCGCAGCACCCCCTGCTCGGTCACGGCCTCGATTTCCGCACCCCACTCACCGGCCGCCTGCCCGACCCGCGCACCATCAGCTCGCAGCCTGGTCACGAGCTCCGGGGCGACCTCGCGCCACAACCCGCCACTGCGGGGAGCCGCGAAGGCAGTGATCGTGAACTGGCCGAGATCGGTTATCAGATGCACTGCCCGCACCGGACCGGATCTGTCCACCTCGACCTGAAGTTGTGCGCCTTCGGGCACCGGCAGCCGCAGTGACCCGAGATCCAGCCTGGTCCAGCCGTCGTCGGGCGCCGTGTCGACGTCGAAAGGGCCCCCCACCGGGGCACCGTCGGTTTCAGGGATATCGCCGGGAACCCCGGCGTCCTGATCGCGACTCTGCGGCTGAGGCCCGACCCGGGTCCTGTGGCGACGTCCGAACACTGTTGACACTCTCCCTGCTGTTGTGTTCCATCCCGCTGTTCAGGGTCCCCTGCCCCAACTGTTCTATCCCATCCGATGGTCGATCCCGGTCGAGCCGTGACCGCTCGTCCCGCGGGACGAGTCCGGTAACGCGGTCACCTCACGAAACGCAGCATGTTCCACCCGTTGCACGACCAGTTGTGCGATGCGATCCAACCTGTGCAGCACCACAGGCTCGCGCAGGTCGTGGTTGACCAGGCAGACCCTGAGCTCACCGCGGTAGCCGGCGTCGATCGTGCCGGGCGCGTTGACCACCCCCAGCCCCGCCTGCGCCGCCAACCCGGAACGAGGGTGGACGAACGCCGCGTAACCACCGGGCAGCGCAATCGCGATGCCGGTACCGACTACAGCTCGTTCTCCCGGTGCCAGCACCAGATCCCGCGTGGTGACCAGATCAGCTCCGGCGTCATCGGCGTGGGAGTATCCGGGCACCGGCACCTCAGGATCCAGCCGGATCAGCAGGACCTCAAGGGGTAGGAGCATCTCGACCGGGCACACGGCCGGCGAGACTACCCTCGGTCCGATGTCCGATCGTCAAGCCCCAGGCCGGCGTCCCCCTGACACCGCACCGCTGTTCGATGAGCGTCTCGCGGTGCCGTTGTGGTGGTGGCCGCTGGGTTTCGGGGTGGCCACGTTGCTGGCGGCCGAGGTACACATGGGGTATCCGGGGGTGCGCGCCTGGCTGCCCTACCTGCTGACGGTGCCGATGGCCAGCGTGGTGCTCCTGCGGATGGGCCGCAATCGGATTCAGCTGCGCGGCGGTGAACTGCGGGTGGGGCCGGCGCACATACCAGTCCGCCATCTGGGAGAGATCCAGATGATCACCTCGGACACCAAGCGACGCGCGCTGGGGCCAGGTTTGGACCCAGCGGCGTTCGTCCTGCATGCCGGATGGGTCGGACCTGTGTTGCAAATCACAGTTACCGACCCAGCGGACCCGACACCTTACTGGATCTTCAGTGTCCGCCGGGCCGAGGAACTCGCCGCGCTGCTGCAAGCCAACACCGGCGAGGTATCACACAACAGCGCCAAGCCGCGCTTACCCCGCCGGTACGGAAAACCGATATCCTGCCCTGCTTCATGCCGCGCAGTCTCGGCAAGACGATCCGCCCATTCCGTTGGTCGGCGAGCCTGCTGCGATGATGGACGAGGAAGCAGCTCGCGCAGGTGAACTCATCGGCCTGCTTGGGCAGCACTCCAACCATCAGCTCTTCGCCGGACAGGTCGGCGCCGGGCAACTCGAAGTTCTCCGCGGACTCCGACTCATCGACGTCGACCGCACCTGACTGCGCCTCATTGCGTCTCGCCTTGAGCTCGTCCAGACGAGTCCTCGACAAGCTCATCCGCCTCGCTCCGCCGGGGAGCGTCGTAGTCGGTCGCCATGATTTCCACCCCTGAGTCGTACGGGTCGTGCCGCAGCACAAACGCACAGGCACGGTGTTTTGTGCCCGAGACGTCAGAGACGGAGTACTTCCACGCTGCGGTACAGCCCTGGCTCCTACCAGAGCCCCTCGGCGGCGCCAGAGCTGCGAGAATTAGCTCACCAACCGGCGCTGCCCGTGGATCTCCCCGGCGTGTCTTGCCATCGGCGCTTCACCGGCGAGCCACGGTGACGGCCAAGTGGGGGAACCCGACGTCGGACACGCCGTAGCCGGCTGCGCTGCACTCGCCCCGCTCCTACGCTCGAATCTCGAGAACTATCTCGTCAGGCGCAAGGTCGCCAGGTGTGAGACTGGCCAGGTGATGAGCCAGGGAGGCGGGGACCGTGATCGCGGTGGGCTCGTCTGGCACGCGGGCAAACGTGTACCGCACCCGCAGACCGATGCGCGCCGTCATACTGGCTGTGATTCTCGCCACCACGGCTGGACTAGTCTGGTTCAGTGCGCTCCATCAGACCGAGAACGGCTGCCAGAGTGCCGAATCTGCCGCTGCTGCCCAGGTCACCTCCACCGAGCGGCTCCCGGCCGACGGTCTCGATGCGGTAGCACCTGCGCCGCCCCAATTCACCCGAGTACAAGTGCTCAACGCCAACGGCGTCGTCGGCGAGGCGACGGTCGTCGACGGCGCGCTGGCCCGACTGGGGTTTGCCCCCACCACCAGACCGGCGAACGATCCACTGAACCCCGCCTTGGACCTGCGCTGCTACGGGGAGATCCGCTTCGGCGCCGCCGGGCAAGCCGCTGCCCGGACGTTGAGCTTGGCGTTGCCGTGCGCCGAACTGGTTCGTGACGTTCGTCCAGACGCAGTGGTCGATCTGGCGCTGGGCACCAAGTTCATCGCGTTGCGACCCAACGACGCGGCTCGCACGGCCTTGCTGGACTTGGCCGGGCTCGGGAACTCGGTGCCGGCAGGGCTCTCCCGCGGTGGCCTGGCCACCCAGGCAGAGCCTCCATCGATGGACCGAAGGACACAGTCGATGCCTGTGGTGAATCCAGATCTCTTGCGGCGGGCCCGTCAGGTGCAGTGTTGACTCCGGTCAGAC
>CAWGMP010000014.1:0-68371 GCA_963823755.1 uncultured Actinomycetota bacterium | reverse complement strand
TCGGTGCACGAGCACGCCGCTTTGCTGCGTAGCCGGCTGGCCCGGGATGGTCAGGCCAGTTTTCGCAGTCTGGTCGCAGACTGTGGACACACCAGAGAGGTGGTTGCCCGCTTCCTGGCGTTGCTGGATCTGTACCGTGCCGGGATGGTGGTCTTCGACCAGATCGATCCCCTGGGCGAACTGTGCGTTCGATGGACGGGTGGTTCTGAGCAGACCGCCGCTGTAGCCGCGCCGGGCAACGACGGGGAAGATGGCGAGGATTACCGGTGAACGAGACCGCGCTTGTGGATGCATCCGCTGGGATCGACACGCTGCCTGCGTTGTCCGGTGACGATGAGCTCGACGCCGCCCTGGAAGCGCTGCTACTGGTAGTGGACTCCCCGGCCGGGGAGGACGCGCTGGCCAGCGCGCTGGGCCAACCGGTGACGCGGGTGGCCGAGGCCCTGCACCGTTTGCGGGACGGCTATGCCGGGGCTGGACGCGGCATCGACCTGCGCCAGGTGGGACAGGGGTGGCGGTTGCACACCCGCGATCGGTACGCGCCGTTCGTAGAGCGGTTGTTGCTCGACGGGCAGCGTGCCAGGCTTACCCGGGCTGCCCTGGAGACGCTGGCCGTGGTGGCCTACCGTCAGCCGGTCACTCGCTCGCGGGTGGCCGCAGTGCGTGGGGTGAACGTCGACGGGGTGATGCGTACGCTGCTGGCTCGCGGTCTGATCGAGGAGTTCGGGACCGACCAGGAGACCCGCGGTGTGCTGTACTGCACGACGGAGCTGTTCCTGGAGCGGCTCGGGCTGTCGTCGTTGGAGGAGCTACCTCCGATCGCCCCGCTGTTACCCGACATCGACACTATCGACGATGTCCCGAACTAAGACGATTACCCAATCCATGGCGATGGGGAAGCCTGAGCCGAGTTGTGGACTGCCCAGGCTGCACAAGGTGCTCGCCCAGGCGGGGGTGGCATCCCGGCGTGCCGCTGAGGAGATGATCGCCCGCGGCCGGGTGCAGGTGGACGGGGTTGTGGTGCGCGAGATGGGGGTACGGGTCGACCCTGAGCACACGGTCATCCACGTCGATGGCATGCGGTTGGAACTGCGTTCCGACGTCGAGCACCTGGCTTTGAACAAGCCCCGTGGCGTGCACTCCACGATGTCTGACGACCGCGGCCGGCCCTGTGTCGGCGACTTCGTGGCCGACCGGGCGCAGCGCCTGTTCCACGTCGGTCGTCTCGACGCGGACACCGAGGGTCTGCTGCTGCTCACCAATGACGGGGAGCTTGCGCACCGGCTGATGCACCCCTCCTACCGGGTGCTCAAGACCTACCTGGCCGAGGTACCCGGTCCGGTACCCCGGTCACTGGGCCGCATCTTGCGCGCTGGCGTGGAGTTCGACGACGGTCCGGTGGCAGTCGACGGGTTCCGGGTTGTGCAGGCCCTGCCTGGTAAGGCGCTGGTTGAGATAGTGCTGCACGAGGGGCGCAAGCACATCGTGCGCCGGTTGCTCGCTGAGGTCGGGCACCCGGTGCTGCGGTTGGTGCGTACCGCGATCGCCGACGTCCGCCTCGGAGAGCAACGCCCCGGCACCGTCCGAGTGCTGTCCCGCCCCGAGGTGGGCGCTCTCAACCGCGCAGTCGGCCGGTAAACCGCCGGGACTCCTACCGACTGGCCACCCGGCGGTAGCGCACCACGGTCAGCGGTGCGAACACCGCGATGATCACGATTGAGGATACCACCGCGTAGAGCACCGGATGTCCGCCAGGCCAGCCCCCGGGTGGGGGGAACGTCGGCGGCACTGTGTTGGCGAACAGGTCGCGGCTTGCTTCAGCCGCCGCAGTCACCGGGTTCCACTCCGCGGCCACCTTGAGCGCCCCAGGCATGTTCCCTGTGGGTACGTAGGCCGACGAGATGAAGCTGAGCGGGAAAAGCCAGAGTATCCCGGCACTCTGGGCCACCTCCACGGTGCGGCACACCAGCCCGACCAGCGCTCCGACCCAGGACATCGCGAAGCCGAACAGCAGCAGCACCCCGTAGCCGGTCACGGCGGCGGAGAATCCGCCGTGGATCCGCCAACCGACTACCAGACCGGTCACACTCATCACGATCAGAGTGATCGCGTTGACCCCGAGGTCGGACGTGGTTCTCCCTAAGATCACCGCAAGTCGTGATATCGGCAGCGACCGGAGTCTGTCGATGATGCCCTTGTGCAGGTCGTTGGCCAGACCCATCGTGGTGAATGCGGCGTTGAACGCGACGGTTTGGGCGAAGATCCCACCGATGAGGAACTCACGGTAGGCGCCCCCGCCCAGGCTGCCCGCGAACACGTAGGCGAACAGCAACACGAACATGATCGGCTGTACGGTGGCGCCTAGCAGCAGGTCCGGGACTCGGCGGATGTTCAGCAGGTTGCGCCACGTGATGATGCTGCTGTCGCGCAGGACCGAGGTCGTCATAGCGGTCACGGTGTGGCTCCCGTTTCGGTCGAGGGGGTCTCGGCGGCATGGCCGGTCAGCTGCAGGAATACGTCGTCCAGCGTGGGTCTGTGCAGGCCCACGTCCTGTACCGGGATGCTCTGCAGGTCCAGCCGCCGCAGCGCCTCGATCAGCGACTTCGCGCCGCCGTCGACGACGACGCTGATCCGGCGGGCGTGGGTGTCGACCGTCGGCTCTCCGATGCCGATCTCGGTGAGTACCACGACCACCTCGGGCAGGTCCGCAGCGTGGTCGAGCACCATCTCCAGGCGCTCACCGCCGACCTGTGTCTTGAGCTGGTCGGCGGTCCCGCCAGCGATCACCCGGCCACGGTCGATCACCGCGATGGCGTCTGCCAGCTTGTCGGCCTCCTCGAGGTACTGCGTGGTCAGCAGCACGCTGGCACCGTCGGCGACCAGCTCACCGATCACCTCCCAGGTGTCCAGCCGGCCACGGGGGTCCAGCCCGGTGGTGGGCTCGTCGAGCATCACTACATCCGGGCTGGCGACCAGCGCACCGGCCAGGTCGAGCCGCCGACGCATACCTCCGGAGTAGGTTTTCGCGGGTCGTTCGGCCGCATCGTCGAGGCGGAACCGGGTGATGAGCGCCCGGGCCCGGGCGCGGGCCGCTTGCCTGGGCATCCCGTACAGCCGGCTGATCATGTACAGGTTCTCGAACCCGGTGAGGTTCTGGTCGACCGCGGCGTACTGCCCGGACAGCCCGATCTTGCGGCGTACCCCCTGCGGATCGGCCAGCACGTCTACGCCGGCCACCCGCGCCTGACCGGAGTCCGGGCGGAGCAGCGTGCTCAGGATGCGGACGGCGGTCGTCTTGCCTGCGCCGTTGGGACCCAGCAGACCCAGGACGGTGCCCTGCGGGATCTGTAGGTCGATGCCGTCGAGTGCGCGGGTGGACCCGAAGGTCTTCACCAGGCCCTCGACCTCGACCGCCAGCGTGGACATACCGCCTCCTCAATGGGAACGCTCTCTGGGTGGGACGGTATCCGGGAACACCGACAGAAAGCGCGGAGTTTTCGGCCTGTCCGGACCACGGCTGGGCCCTGACAGCTGTGACGGGCAGAATGGGCACGTCAGCGAGTCGGGAGGTCGGCCGGGTGCAGCAGGGCTACGGATTGCGCGGCGTAGTGGCGGTGGATGGACCTGCCGGTACCGGGAAGTCCACGGTGGCCCGCCGGCTGGCGGCGTCACTGTGCGCCGGCTACCTCGACACCGGTGCGATGTATCGAGCCGCCGCTCTCGCCGTCCTGCGCGCTGGTGTGGATCCCGTTGAGCCCACCGCGGTGTCTGAGGTCGTGGTGCGACAGCACATCGAGGTGGGCACTGAGCCTGGTACCTCGTGCGTGCTCCTCGACGGTGAGGACGTCTCCCGGGAGATCCGTGGCCCGGCCGTGACCACCGCGGTCAGCCCGGTCTCCGCGGTGCCCCGGGTGCGCGAGCTGCTCGTCGTCCAGCAGCGCCGGATCATCCGCGACGCCACCGCTGACGGCGGCGGGATTGTGGTGGAAGGACGCGATATCGGGACCGTGGTGGCACCCGACGCCGCGCTCAAGGTCTTTCTCACTGCGACCGCGGCGCAGCGGGCACTGCGCCGAGCGGCCCAAGATGGTATCGACGACGTGGTAGAGGTCCGTCACGCCGTCGAGCGCCGCGATTGGCTCGACTCCCGCCGGGCAGCGTCGCCGATGTGCGCCGCCGACGACGCTGTTGAGCTGGACACCACCACGTTGGACGTCGACACCGTACTGGGTAGGCTGCGCGAACTGGCTGTTGCGCGCGGCCTGGTAGTCCTGGCAGTTCGGGGACGGACGTGACATCTGGGCTGCCATCGCAGGGCACCTGGCTGTGGTTGCAGCCGCAGCAGGACGCCGCGTGGCTGGCCCGGACCAGAGGGGCGAGATGCTGCCGGTGGCGATTCGCGGAACCCGCCGACCTCCCGGCAGCAAGCGGCGGCTCCGACCGAGCGTCGATGTCCTTATCGGTGAGCCCTTCGCGGCACCCCCGGGCAAGGGGCCAGCGGCGATGACCACCGCCACGAACCGAGGCCGACCGGGTGACCGCGCTGGTCACTGAGCTGGACGGGATCCGCTGCCTGGACCGGCCAGGTGCGGCGCGACTGGAGGGAGCGTGATGAGCAGTCTGGCTCCTGGCGACGGGATCTGGTCCGATGAAGCCGAGTGGGCGGCGCTGGATGGTGCCGAGGGAGTTGATGCCGAGGCGGACGTGGCCCTCGAGCAGCCGGTGCTCGCCGTGGTGGGCCGCCCTAACGTCGGCAAGTCGACGCTGGTCAATCGGATCCTGGGGCGTCGCGAGGCGGTGGTGCAGGACGTGCCGGGGGTGACCAGGGATCGGGTGGCCTACGACGCGCTGTGGAACGGGCGCCGATTCACGGTGGTGGACACCGGAGGGTGGCAGCCCGACGCACGCGGTCTGCAGGCGGCGGTGGCCGGGCAGGCGGAGCTCGCGATGCGCACCGCGGATGCGGTTCTGCTGGTGGTCGACGCCACCGTGGGGGCTACTGCGGCGGAGGAGGCGGTAGCCAGGGTGCTGCGCCGCGCGTCCACTCCGGTGGTGCTGGCTGCGACCAAGGTGGACGACGAACGGGCGGTCGCCGACACCGCGGCGCTGTGGTCGTTGGGATTGGGCGAGCCGTACCCGGTGAGCGGGCTGCACGGTCGCGGCACCGGTGATCTGCTCGACGCTGTGCTGGAGGTGTTGCCGTCCGCGCCGCGGGACGTCGCTGGTCGCGCCGGGGGGCCACGCCGGGTCGCGCTGGTCGGTAAGCCCAACGTGGGCAAATCCAGCCTGCTCAATCGGTTGGTGGGCGAGCCGCGGTCGGTCGTGCACGAGGTCGCCGGTACCACAGTGGACCCGGTGGACTCGTTGGTGGTGCTCGACGGCGAGACGTGGCGGTTCGTGGACACCGCGGGCCTGCGCAAGCGGGTACGGACCGCGAGTGGCACCGAGTACTTCGCGTCGTTGCGCACCCGAGCGGCGATCGAGGCTGCTGAGGTGGTGGTGGTCCTCATCGACGCCAGCGAACCGATCACTGAGCAGGACCAGCGGGTGATCACCTCAGTGATGGAATCCGGGCGAGCGCTGGTACTGGCGTTCAACAAGTGGGATCTCGTCAACGACGACCGGCGCCGCGAGTTGACCCGGGAGCTGGACCGCGATCTGGCGCGGTTGCCGTGGGCGGAGCGGGTGAACATCTCGGCGCACACCGGACGATCGGTCGGCAAGCTCGCACCGTTCCTGCGCACCGCCCTGGGATCGTGGGATCGGCGAGTGCCCACCGGGCGGCTCAATGCGTGGTTGTCAGAGGTCATCGCGGCGACGCCGCCACCGGTGCGTGGAGGTCGGGCGCCCAAGGTGCTCTTCGCCACCCAGGCCTGCACCCGACCGCCCACCTTCGTGCTGTTCACCACCGGGTTCCTCGAAGCCGGGTATCGCCGATTCCTGGAGCGGCGGCTCCGCGAGACGTTCGGTTTCACCGGCAGCCCGGTGCGCATCTCCGTCCGGGTCCGGGAGCGGCGCTCACGCTGACGTGTCCGGCGTCGCTCGCGCCTTGCTCCCGAGGCTCGCGGTGCGCTCGTGATACAGAGACGTCGGTCACGACCTTTGGACCGGTGCGCGGACAGGGGGCACAGTGGGAGGCGCAATCACGACACGACCGAAAGGCGCGGTGTGCCCACCACGATCGAAGTGTTCTCCGACTTCGTCTGCCCGTTCTGTTACCTCGCTGAGCAACCGCTCGCGGACGCCGTCGACGGCACTGACGTGCAGATCGCCTGGCAACCTTTCGAGCTGCGACCGGAACCTACACCGACGCTGCGGCCCGAGGGCGACTACATGCAGTCGACCTGGCAGCAGGTGGTCTATCCGATGGCCGAGCGCATGGGCGTCCCGATCGTGCTGCCCCGGGTGTCGCCGCAGCCCTACAGCCGGCTTGCTTTTGAAGGCTTCGCTTACGCCGCAGAGCGCGGCCTCGGGCAGCGTTACACCGAGCAGATATTCCGGGCGTTCTTCGTCAAGCAGCGCGACATCGGACGCCCTGAGGTCCTGACGGACGTCGCCGCGGAGTTGGGGTTGGACGGGGACGACTTCCGCGCGGGACTGGACACCGGTCGCTACGTCGAGACGCACCAGCGGGCGCTGCGCCGAGCTCGCGAGCTGGAGATCACCACAGCGCCCACGTTCCTCGTCGACGGCCGACGCGTGGAGGGCGTGCCCTCTGCCGAGGCTCTGCACCGGCTCCTCAACAGTGCGGTGGCACTCCGGTAGCGTCCGCGGACTGCGCTAGAATGTGCGGGCGCCTGAGAAGGCGTGGCCGGGACGTGGCGCAGCTTGGTAGCGCACTTGACTGGGGGTCAAGGGGTCGCAGGTTCGAATCCTGTCGTCCCGACCAACACGAGGCCCGCTGACGTTGGACGAAACAGCACGTCAGCGGGTTTTCTTCATGTTAAGGTTCGATCTTGCAGGCTGGAGAGTCTCCCGAAGCTGGGGACCATATGGGGACCAAACGTAGTTGGGTTGAGCGGGTTCTCGCTGGGCTGGGGGTGGACCGTTGCTGGCTCGGTCGGGGTCTCGTCCGGACGTAACCAGGCCCGCCACCATGGCCTCGGTGTGCGCCTCACTGGGAAGCACTGGTACAAATCGGGCGCAGTCGAGCAGTACCTGCGAGTCCCTGGAGCGCGCATGGCTGTACCGGACTATCAGAGCCTCATGGCGCCGTGCCTGAGGGTGCTCCAGGACGGGAACGCCCGCACCGCCTCGCAGGTACGCGATGCCGTAGCGGGTGCCATCGGGTTGGCCGACGATGACCGGCAGGCAACGATTTCGAGCGGGGCCCGGCGGTTTGACGGTCGGGTCCATTGGGCGGTCACCTACATGGCACAGGCGGGTCTTGTTCATCGTCCTCGGCGAGGGATTGTCCAGATCACGGAGCGCGGGAGCGAGGTTCTCTCCAAGAATCCTGAGCGTGTTGACAACGGTGTGTTGAGCAGTTTCCAAGAGTTCCTGGACTTTAAGCATCGAGCGCGGGAACAAGAACAGTCAGCAGAGGGTGCGTCGCCTCAAATCCTGCACGCTGAACCGGATTCGGTTCCTCCGGACGAGAGGATCAGTGATGCTGTCCAGCTCGTGAACGCGGCTCTCACTAATGAGTTGCTCGTCAAAATTCGTGACCGTGATCCGATATTCCTTGAGCAACTGGTGCTCAAGGTTCTGACCGCCTTGGGGTATGGCGGTGTGAACGGGGCCGCCCAGCACCTGGGACGCACTGGCGACCAGGGCCTCGACGGTGTTATCCGACAGGACGCGCTGGGCCTTGACCGGATTTACGTGCAGGCCAAGCGCTACTCTGCTGAGCACTCGGTGGGCAGACCCGAAATTCAGGAGTTTGTGGGAGCACTGCACGGCGCGCAGGCAGATCGAGGGGTGTTTATTACAACGAGCCGGTTCACCTCGGAGGCTCAAACTTACGCCGAGCGGGTCCACGCACGGGTCATCCTCATCGATGGTCAGCAGTTCGCTCATATGATGGTGACCCACAACATCGGTGTCCAGGTCAAGGCTACGTACGTGATCAAGCGCGTTGACGAGGACTTCTTCGAGGACCTGTAACTCTGACTGCTTAACCACGATCCTCCATGATCCCGGCTTCCGCTACCAGGTTGGGCACGACCCTGAGCTGACGAGTGGTCGGGGAGTGAATAGTGCTCAGAAATGCGGATAGCGACTCGCCAGCGGCTGCAATAGATGTCGTGTCGGGATGCAGGTAGCGTTGCGTCGTGGTGAGCGAGCCGTGGCCTGCGATCTTCCGCAGGACGTGCACCGGGACCCCAGCATCCGCCATCCACGTCAGACCCGTGTGTCTCAAGTCGTGGCGGCGCAGATGCTCGTATCCGAGCTTGGTGACCACCTCGTCCCAGTGGGTCGCATCGCGTAGCACGGCTGTGGTGATCCGGCCGCCACGGGGACCGGTGAACAGCCGGGCTGTGGGGTCTGGGCCGGCGGCCGCGATTCGGTTGGTCACCAGCTCGCGCACTTCGGCGATGAGCGGGACGGCGCGGGCGCGCTTGCCCTTGGTTCCCTTGTCGATCACGCCGCCCGGTGATGGTGTGGTCTGCCGGCGGACGGTCCAGGTCCAGGAGGACGTGTCGATGTCGCCAATCCGGACTCCGGACACCTCGCCGATGCGGGCCGCCGTGCACGCCGCGAAGATCACGACGTGGCCCCAGCCGGGGAATTGGTCTGCGGAACGAGCAACGAGCGCATCGGCAAGCTCCGCGAGCGCCGACCAGTGTGGCAGGGCGAGCGAGCGCGGGTCGTCGAGTTCGTCTTCGAACCGCTGATACTCGCGTTGCCACCCGGTGATCCGAGCCGGGTTGCGGTCGATGATCCCGTCGCGTAGCGCCTGCTCCATGACGCGCACGAGGACCGCCAGGCTGTTCTTCACCGTCGATCGGCTGCATTCGTCAGCGATCCAGCCGTGTACGGCCCGGTCGACGGCGCCGTTGGTGATCATGCGTACCGGGAGGTGGCCGAGTGTGGGTACCACCCGTTTGCGCCAACCAGAGAGGTACGGATCGAGTGTCTTGGCTTCCAAGCCGCGGAGCGCCAACGTCATGTGTGCCCTGCCGTAGTCGGCGAGTTTCATCGTGGCCGCAGTCGGATCGACGCCGCCGAGGGCAGCGCGCCGGAGGCCGGCGATCCAGTCCACTGCCGCTTTTTCGGTCTCGAAGGCTTCCGACTTGGACTGCCGGCGCTTAGTCACCGGGTCCACCCACCGGACGCGAGCACGGAACGGCGCCCGGCGGTCGGGTCGGTGCTCAATGTCAGCTGATAAGGACACGCCGACCGGGGGAGTAGCGGCAGTCATCAGGCCGCCCTACCAGGGTCGATGCGTTGGCTGCGGAGCCAGTGCTCGACGTCGAATGCGTTGTAGACGGTGACTCGCGAGGACAATTTGACGAACGGCGGTCCCTGCGCGGGACGGGACGTCCGCCAACGTCGGAGTGACGAGGCGTCCACGCCTAACAGTGTGGCAAGTTCCTCGGTGGAGTACCACCGGCCGCCCAACAGTTCGGCTGCGGTGTCCTCGTTCTGTGACGGGTCCACTGATCGCTCCCTTAGGCGGCTTGATCGGCAGTTGCCGAACAGTTTTCGGGTGGTGAGCCGGTGGCGAGTTGGGCGGCGGTGTATTCGGCTTTCCATCGCTGTCGTTCCGCGACGGCCTGCAGCAACAGGACGGGCCGGGGTGGCACGTCTGGGTCTGCGGGTGCGGGGCGTTCCCACCGATAGGGCCCCTCCTGAACACCGTGCGCGGGTTGGATGCCGGCGGCTTCGAGAAGTTGCCGAACAAATTCCCCGCGCTCGGCCCGGTGGTCATCTAGCGTCTTAGCTGTGTCATTATGTAGTCATGGATGACTTCGGTAAACGGGCCTTGATCTACTGTCGGATCTCGCTGGACACCGCGGGTAAGGAGCTGGGTGTGCAGCGTCAGCAGGCCGACGGGCAGAAGCTGTGCGCTGCCCGCGGCTGGGAGGTGGCTGGGGTGTTCGCCGACAACAACATTTCGGCGGCTAATGGTGCGCACCGGCCTGGCTACGCTGACCTACTCGCGGCCGTGGAACGTGGCAATGGCAATGTGATCATCGTCTATCATCTGTCCCGGTTGTGGCGTAACCGGCGGGAACGCGCCGAGGGCATCGAGACACTCAAGGCCCGTCGCGTGTCGATCGTGTCGGTCAAGGGCCCCGATTTCGATTTGTCCAGTGCCTACGGTCAAGCGATGGCGGACCTGCTGGGAGCGTTCGACACGATGGAGTCCAGCGTCAAGTCCGAGCGGATGCGGTCCAAGATCGAGCAGTCGGCGCTGGCGGGTGGGCAGATGGCGGGCGGGATCCGGCCCTACGGTTACGCCTTGGCCTACAAGGTGGTCTCCGGTGACGGGGAGAAGCAGCGTCGCCGGATCACCGGTGTGAGTGTCGATCCGGTCGAGGGGCCGATTGTGGAGGACTGCGCCCGCCGGGTGCTCGCTGGTGAGTCCATCGCGTCGATTACCCGCAATCTCAATCAGCGCGGGGTGCTCACCTCAGCTGGTAATCGGTGGAATCGGACCACGCTGCGGCGGATGCTGTGCAGCGCGCGGATCTCCGGGCGCCGCGAGTACCTCCCGGCGGGGTCCTACATCGGCACCCGACCGCTGGTCGGTGAGATCGTCAGCGTCACGTCGGACTGGCCTGCGGTCATCACCGTGGCGGATTCCGATCGGATCCGGGCGTTGTTGACCCGACCGGACCGGTGTATTACCACTGGTGGTGCCCGCACGCGTCTGCTTAGCGGGGTCCTGGTGTGCGGGCGGTGTCAGCGACCGCTGGTCGGTCGCTCGCAGCGCGGTAAGCCGATCTACGTTTGCAATCGGGACACCGGTGGTTGCGGGGGACTGTCCATCACCGGTGAGGCCACCGATGAGCACGTACGCGACCTGGTGCTCAGAGCGCTCAACTCGCAGGGGATAATCCAGCGGCTACGTCGCCTCGACCAGCCCGAACCGGATTTGCATGCCCGGATCCGGGCCGACGAGGACGAGTTGGAGGCGCTGGCCGCCGACCACGGCAACGGTGAGATCAGCCGCGCGGAATGGAAGGCCGCCCGGGCGCCGGTCGCGGCCCGTCTGGCCGCCGCCCGTGAACGCCTGACCAGCAGCACCCAGACCACCGTGCTGGACGAGTTCGTCGGCACCTATCAGGAGATGCTCCCCCGTTGGGAGGCGAGCAACGTGTCGCAGCGCCGCGCCGTGGTCACCGCCGTCCTGGATAAGGTGATCGTGCGCTCCGCGACGGTGCTCGGCCGCAACCGGGTCGATTCCGATCGTCTCGATCCGGTGTGGCGGGGGGGTTTAAGCAACACTTAGCAGGTGGAATGATGTAACAAATTCACCATGATTTCCATCGTCGCAGGTCACGGGCTCAACGATGCCCTCAGATGGATTACTTATTTCAATTCGACTACTTAAGTTAGGCACCCGCTTTGCCGCGACCCTCGGTCTTGCCGAGCAACCCGCGTTCTCGCGCTGTGGCGATCCAGCGGCCGGCGGTCGACCGGGGGGCGTCGAGCCATTCCTCGACCATTTTGGTGGGTGTGTTGCCCATCAGCAGGGCCAGCCGGTAGGTGTGCGCCACGATCTCGATCGTCTTGTCGGTCAGCCCGTGGTCTCGGACGTATTGGGCCTGGTCTTCGGGGACACCGGCGGGGACAAGGCGCATCTCGTCGTTGTCGGCGATGCCGACGATGCGCAGCACCTCCCTGGCTGCCCATTGGGTGAGAGCGGCCACGGGTACAGAGCGCAGTGCCTCCCCGGTGACCGGTGGGCCGTGGGGCTGGCGGCGCACCCGCACCTCCTGGGCGACGAGCCGGCCATCCTCGGGTACCACGTCGATCTCCACGTCCAGCGGTGGATCCCCCGTTGCGGGCTCCCCGGTGGCGGTGACTGTGGTCATCGTGGGCACCAGCAGGTCTTCGCTTACCCGGACCCAGTCCCGCGCTGAGCCGACCGGCTCCGTCCTCACCTTCACGCGGCTGACCCTGACACAGTGGGTATGTTCAGTCAACACCGACCCACTCATGGTAACGTTCGGTCAGCACATGCTCACTGCAAGGTGCTCACCGGAGACCGGAGGGTCGTGATGACATCGTCCACCTGCCCCACCCCCACCCCCAGCACCCCATGGCTCAGTTTCCAGCAGATCGCCGAGGAACTCGATCTCGCACTGAGCACGTTGTACAACCGCCGCCACCGTGGTGAGGGGCCACGGGCCTACGTCCTCGGCGGCCGACTCCGGGTGCGCCGCTCTGACCTGGACGCCTGGCTCGAAGCGATGGCCGACCAGCCCAACGACACCCTCCCATCAGCCAGCCGCTGCCCGGCTCCCTCGACACCGAGCCCCTCGGACAGCGGCGCGCTGGCCGGCGAAGCGACCATCAGTGCACCTCGATGACATCGACGCCAAAGTGGCCCGCACCCGCACCGCCCAAGGACTACCCCCGGTGATCACCGACCCGGCCACCCTGGAACGGGTCGCCGCGGTGCTACGCCTAGCGGCGCCCGCTGAGCCGATAGTGCCCGCACCGCGGCGCCGCAAAGCCAAGCCAGCAACAGCGGGTGCTGATCCATGAACAACGCCCTACCCACCACCTCACCGGGGCAGGCCGCGCGGCTGGCCATGCTGCTCGACGCGCTCGACGGTGTGGCGATCTCCAACGCCGAACTGGCCAGCCTGACCCTGACCGGCCGGATTCGAAACCAGCACCATCGAGAACGTACAAGCAGTGCGAATGTGCCAACTGTATCGGGTACCCGGTCGAAGTCTTATTTCAACGGACTGCCCCTAGAACATGCCCAGAAATGAGTAACCCCCGCTAACCGGCCAGGCGCGGGGACCACTCGACCAATCGGAGCTACCCAGTGCCGCCACCCTACCAACAACGCATGACGTCGATTAACGTCACCTCCACCTCCGCGGCGCCACGTAACCGGCCGTCCTGGTGAGCGTCCGGCTGGTGACCGAGGTACTCGACTACGCACCCGGAGAGCTGACCTCTCCTGAGCGCCTGGTGCTCATCGTGCTCGCCGAAGCCGCTCACGACGCGACCAGGGAGTGCTGGCCCGGCATGGAAACCCTCACCCGCCGGACTGGGCTAAGCGAACGCCACGTCCGCCGGGCACTGGCCGACCTAGCAGCACACGGGTGCGACGTCCGCGTAGCGGTCGGCGTGGACAAGCGCGGGTGGCCCATGTTCGCGAACAAGGGCCACCGGTCGCGATACCGCCTGCCGGATCTCCGAAGGCGGACACCAGTGACCCCCTTAGACCCTCACCAAAGGCGGACACCCATGGCCCCCTGTAGCGAGTCAAAGGCGGCCGAATCCGGCACCCAAAGGCGGCCACGTTCACCCTCAAAGGAGGTCACCAGTGACCGCCGTTTCCTTAAACCTAAAGAGGAACCTAAACAGGAACCTAAAAAAGCGGTAGGTGGTGGCGGTGGGCATACGCCCGCGCGCCCGCGCGAGGCCACCACCACCACCGCCACCGTCGCCGCAGAGCTGCCCACTGACCCAGGACCCGAACCGCACCGCCGCTGCCGTGATCACCTCAACTGCGACACCTCACCCGCCTGCACCGCCTGCAAAGACGCCCGACTCCACTGGGAATGGTGGAAGAAAGCATCTGACCACTGGACCGCGGACCCCGAACCGCTGCCAGCCGAGTGCGGCCAATGCGACGCCCAACCCGGCGACCCACCATCCGCGCGGATGATCTACGTCGACGGAAACTGGAGAAAATGCCCGTGGTGCCACCCCGAATACACCGCCATCTGGCACCAATTGTCATACGCCACCCCAGCGCAACGGCGAGCGCTCGAAACAACTATTGGCCTACTCGAAAAAGAGGACCTACTTCCATGACCAGCGGGCGACGAAACCATTTCCCGCGTACGCACACGCCCGGGAACATCTCCGCCCATCTAGCGCCCCCAGTCCGCCGGGACGTCGAGAATTTTGTGCATGGTTTGGACGGCCCGATCGGCGTGATCGGGGCACCGGAGGCAATAGCGCTACTCCGGTTCCGTGACATGGATTCCTACCAACGTCACCACCGCGGTACTGACGTGGACCTCGACCGGGCCACCGCGGTACTCCGCTTAGTCTCCGCCGCCTACCGGGCAGCTCCTAGTTCCCCAAACGGAACTTTCCCGGCGGAACCCGCGGAACATGTGCCACAATCGAATCGTCAACTCACCACCGCGCAAGCCAGCACGGTGATAGGCATCACCCCCAGAGCAATCCGTAAAGCGATCGCCAACGGTCGCCTACATGCGGAACGATCCGGCAGCCGATGGCTCATCCACGCCACGGACGCTGCGCTTTACCGGCAAACGGGCTGACCCAGGAAGGATACACGACACGGTGACCGCAGGACTCCACGGCTTCCACCCAACCCCGGAAACCCAGCGCGCTATGCAAATCCGCCAAGCCCTTGACAAGACCTGCGCCGGAATCCGCGCCGACCCCGACCTCAACGACACCGGAAAAGAAAAAGCGATGGCCGTAGCCTGGCTCAAATGCAGCGCTACCCTCACCGAGATCCGCGCCACCGAAAGCAACACAATCATTGCCCGCCGCACCCAACTCGAAAGCGAACTCTTCGGCATCGGATCCACCAACCCCATGGCCGCAGCCGACTACCGCGACGCACAGGACCGCGCTGAGCGATGCGCCCAACCTAAGGACGCATTGCGGCTACTGGACCGCACCACCCGCACTCACGATGAAACGCTCGCGAAAGCCGTCGCCGGATTCGCCGTCGAGCAAGGATGGACGAATGTCCTAGACCACTACGCCTCGACTCGGCCAGCCGCGCAGAACGCGCTCGGCGAACTACGCCAGATCGACGCCGAGACCTCTAACAGCACAGGGCTCCTCGCCCGGAGCGCGATCTACAACCCCCCGAAACCACCCGAACTGGCGCGGTTCAGCGACTCGATGATCGCCACACTCGCGGTGCAATGCGACAATCCAGCCGCCACCGCCGGCGTCACTACCGTGGCAGGTGGTGGACCAGGTTTCCTCGCTGCCGTCCGAGCCAGCGGGAGCTGATCGGTGGGCTATGTCGCGTCCGGTGGATACATATTCCCCGGTGGCAATCGGGTTATCGATGCAGCGGGCTGGCAATGTGTTGCACCGGACCCTGCTGAGGACAGAGGCCGCTGCCGACTTATCGCCACACACACCCACCGCCGCCGCGATGGTAACCACCGTGTGCGTGTGGTACCACTATGCAAAGCGCACTACACCGCCGCTGGCCCCGAAACGACGACCCGGTAATGAAGACACCCACCACCGGGCGCCATCGCAACCGCCGCATCCCCGGAGGGTAGGGGATGACCCCCTTGTCACCCGATGGCGCACCGGGACCTGCTGCCAGCCCGGCCCGACACGAGCTAGAACGTTCGAGGCCGGTGGTCCTTTCGGGGGTCGCGAGGCAAGGATAGCTACCAGAATTGGAGGGGATAGTGGTGGACAGACAGGCTCCCCGGGGCACCGGGCCAGCGGGCAAAGAAATCTGGCAGGCTATCTCCGGAAGCTTCGATTTAGAAGCCCACGAAGTCGCAGTGCTCCGACAAATCGCGACGGTCGCCGACAGAATCTCAGACCTCGACAAAGCGATAAACCGTGACGGGGTGCTGATCGGTGACCGCGTGCACCCAGCATTAATCGAGTCGCGCCTACAACGGATCACTCTAGGTCGGCTCCTGGCGGTGCTGCGCTTACCGGATGTGGAGGATCATCGCCCGCAACGTCGCGCTGGTTTCCGTACCGCTTACCGACTTCGGCAAGTCATGGGCGGCGATGATGGCTAGACGCCGCACCATCGAACTACCACCCGGTGAGGAATCCGTTCGACCGGACTCCCCAGCAGTGGCGGGATATCGGGGCACCCGTCTGGGTGTTCGACTCGGATGCCGCGGCGGAGGTGTACGTCACCTGGGCACGAGCCGGTTATGGGCGTGGTGTTGACCTCGCCGACGGGGTGGTTCGCCGCTATTACGTCGACATGCGGTGGTTACCGTACTGCGTTCAACCCCGGTATCTGGACCATGTTGGCGCGCTGACCGCTGGCGAAGCGCAGCTCCTCGCCAGTGACCGATCGGCGCGGTGGGGACGTCCCGGCCGGTGCCGCTCACCGATGCTCGACGCGACCGCCGACGTCCCGCGATGGCTGGAATGCTGCCGTCAGGACCCGGGCCCCGCTCGCCGGTAGGCCCGTCGGCGAGCTACGAGGCGTCCCACTCCCGCCTCGGCGGCTGTTGTTGACTCTGCGCCACCGGCGGCCCGTTGGTGGCGGTGAATATGATCAATCTTGTCACGCTGCTCGCGGAAGTAATCACTCGGGTACCACCACATGCCCCTGTATACTCGCCGGCATGACAGACCCTCAACGAGGAACCTCACCGTGGGCCGAGGCCCGGCGTTTGCTCGACGCGGCGATGGCCACCACGACCCCAAGCCCCACCCCGTGCTGACCCCCGACGAACGGGCCCAGGCCATCGCCCAAGGCATCGAATCCCGGGCTCGTCAGGGACTGGGGCGCTACGTCACCGACCCCGCCGCCCTGGACTTCTTCGCTGCTCTGCTGGCTCGCATCACACCACCCGCCCCACGATCAGACAGGCACCCCACCTCGCCATGCCCACCGACATCGACAGCGGCACCCGGTTGCGCCACGGACTCACCGACCACACCACCGCCGAGCGACCCTGACCAGCTGATCGAAAGCAAAGTCCGTGAGAACCGACTCCGTAGGATGGCGCAGAGGCAGGGCCTGAGACTGATCAAGTCCCGCCGCCGTGACCCGAAAGCGCTCGATTACGGCCTGTTCTCCTTGGTCAGGGGCAGCGCGGGAAATCGCATCGCGAACGGCGAGGGTATGACCCTCGATGAGGTCGAGCAAGCGCTCAGGGAGTAGATGGCAGCCGCGTGGTGATAATGATCCTCTGGCGGGTGGCCCCAGAGCTGACCACGTTAAGTCCAAGCGGCTCGTAACAATTCTAGCTCTTGACTGGTGTTTTGCCCAGCCCGATGAGCACACCGATGGTTACTCCGATAGCACCGCTGACACCGAACACCACCCGAGTGCTGAGAGATTCTGCTTCAGACGACGAAGGTCATCATGAGCACCCAGGGCTACCGCGGCGGCCCTCTGGCCCTTGAACTCCGGCACCCATTGCTGCGGTTCCCTTTCACGTGGAGACCGTTTAGCCGTCCCTTGTGGGGTTTGTCGCAGTCCCCTGTTCGACTGTTGGACTTCTCCCGTTTACCTTCGGGGCGCAGCGTTCCCTGTTGTTACCCCAGACCTCGGTGACGTGATGCGGCCGCGAGCAGCGCGGACGCCAGACGATGAGCCGAGGTCTTTTCGCGTGGATGACTGAATCGGGACGCAGACAGCCCCGGACAGCGGGGCGTGCGCTTTCCAATCTGCGCTATTCCCTCCCCCCTGGCGCGCCGCGCCGTGCGGGGTCCTCACCTATTGTGTTCCAGGAAAAGAAGACGTCATGCGACGTATCCGCACCACCATCCAGGCCCTGATCGGGGCCACCGTGATCGCCGGGGGCCTAGCCGCCCTCACCCCCGCAGCACAAGCCGACACCCCCGTGGCGTGCAGCGAGGACGCGCTCGTCGCGGCAATCAACCTCGCCAACACCACCTCAGCAGCAGACACCCTCGTGCTGGCGTCGGGCTGTACCTACGCCTTGACCTCCGCCCACGGCGGCCTCACCGACGGACTGCCGGTCATCACCACCCCGATCGAATTGCTCGGCCCGGCGACCATCACCCGCTCCTCGGGGTCCTTCCGGATCGCCGAGGTCAGCACGACCGGCAGCCTCACCCTGACCACCGGAGTCAACCTCACCAACGGCAGCGCCACCGGTGACGGTGGCGCCATCTTGAACCACGGCGCCGTCACCCTCACCGGAAGCAGCCTCAGTGGCAACACCGCCACGGGCAACGGCGGTGGCCTGTCCAACCCCGATACCCCCTCGGGCACCGCGCCCGCCGCGACGTTCACCAACAGTCCGGTAACCAACAACACCGCAGGGCTCGACGGTGGCGGCATCTACAACGGCGAACGAGGCACGTTGACGACCACCGGCGTCTCCGGCAGCCCGCTGATCATCACCCACAACACCGCAACCGGCACCCTACTGGGCACAGGGCTATTGGGTGGGCGTGGTGGCGGTATCGCCGCGGTCAACTCCACCGCGACCACCCTCACCCAGACCGCCGTGACCGTGAACCACGCGGGTGGGCTCCTGGGCTGGGCACCGCCGGCGGCGTCTACCGCCAAGGCGGCACCATGACCACCACCAACTCACCCATCACCGCCAACACCCCACACCAACTCCCCCTGCCTCGGCAGCGCCCCGGCGGTACCCAACTGCACCGGCTAACCCATCTCAGCGACCGCTGAGAGCCATGCAGAGACGACGAATGGCCCGGCCCCTCTTCACGAAGAGGCCGGGCCATTCGTCACCCGAAAAGCGGATCACCCCGGCCCCGGTAATTACCGCGATCCAGCGCACCTGCCAAGACCGGCTGCGCGTGTACCCATCCCGGCCCGTGAGCTCGTGCGCGGGGTGTGCGGAGACCGCTAACCGAAACAATCATGAAGGCATGCCCCGATACGACCACCCCAGGTGATCTTTTGGTTACAATGGTGATTTTTTGGTGACGGCTAGGTAGCCGGACCGTCTCGACACTAGGTAGTCACGCCCGGGAGCCTACGTAGCGATCCCCTGGATCGATCCTGCTCCGACCGCGCATGTGCTGGTCAGCTACCGCCTGCGAGGGGATCGGCCCGCATCCGGCACTCCCTGCGCCGGGGCAGCATCCAGCCCGTGAGCGCCTCTGAGCAGGTCTCCTACCAGCAGCAACGTGGCTCTGGTGACATCTCAAGGCAAGCCTTGCCAAAACGTTCGACCTCAGTACTCGATCTCTGAACTATCCGTAACTGCTCGACCCTGCCCAGGCCGCCGAAAATCGGCTTCACAGCATCAGTAATGGTGTCAAAAATTTAGGGGATGAATACAGGGTGTCAGGCGGCATTTTCCTGGCATGGTAAAAGCCAAGTCGGCAATTGTGTCGATGACGTGTTCTGTTCCAGGCCCACACGGGGGGCCCACTATGAGGAGGATCTGGATGTCTGACGCAGTGAGCTTTATCGAGATCGACGGCCAGCATGTGGAGTTGCTTCCCGCGCGTACCGTCATGTCTGTCTTCAGCCTGGGCAAGGGCGGCGGCGACGGTGGCCGTGGCGGTGCCGGTGGCTCCGCGCAGGGTGGCGTCGGCGTGAACGTGCTGAGCGGCCTCGGCGTGCTGGGCACTGGAGTCGCCAGCGCCGGTGACGCCGCCGGCGGCAACGGTGGCAGCGCCAACGGCGGCCGTGGCTAAGCCAACCGGCTGAACCGAACTCTTGATCACATCCTGGTGCCGTTCCCTAGGGAACGGCACCAGGATGGTCGACGGCGCTGAGGCATCCTCATGAGTTGAGCAGCGCCACCGCGCAATCACATGATGTGCAATACCACCCGGATGGCAGCACATCACCATTGTGCGCCCACCTCGTATGTTTCGTGTGTAAGGAGTACCTGTCATGACCGTGAAAACCGTTCATCGAAGCCTGCTGATCACCGCCGTCGCCGGGGGACTCATGCTGGCCAGCCAG
Source organism: uncultured Actinomycetota bacterium (assembly GCA_963823755.1). Taxonomy (GTDB): domain Bacteria; phylum Actinomycetota; class Actinomycetes; order Mycobacteriales; family Pseudonocardiaceae. The sequence goes on along the minus strand of CAWGMP010000014.1, from coordinate 48,600 downwards.
CCACTGGCCAGCGCGGCGATACAACCCGCAACCATCCCCACTCCCACCAGCATCACCAAAACCGCTCCCGCCGTCCCCGTCCCCGTCCCCGGCGGTACTGCCGACCTCCGTTGTGGGCATCGGAGGCGGCGCTGTCCGCCGGCATCCTCCCCGTCGCCGGCCTCCCCGGCCTCCCCTAAGAATCTCTAGAACCTAGAACCCGACCGGCACGACCCAACCATGCCTGTGTGATCGCCACCCGTGCTTCCCCTGTCGGCTCTGTCTGCACCGCGCGAGCAGCGACTGCGCGGGCGGCCCTGCACGAGCGCGCTGGGCGGATGTCGGTCTGCTGCCGGTGGTGACCGATCTGGGCGTCTCGGCCCTGGACGGCACGCGACCGCGCGGCGCCCCACCCTGCGGAGACCGGAGCACACGATCCGGTCTCCGCAGGGTGGGCAGCTCCATCGTGGCCGCATCCTGGACACAGCTCTGGGAACCAGCCGCCCGCCGGGAGCATCTGACTATGTCGCTGGAACCGACCGGCCGCCGGGAGCCCGGGGAGTGCTCGGGGGCGCACTCCGCTCAACCGGCGGCCGGCCGGGTTCTACCGAGGCACCGTGACGCCTCCGAGTCCTCAACGATGGGGCGCTGCGCCAGCCTGGCCCTCGTCGGCCAGCGCCACCAACCGATCTCGCAGCTCCTGATCAGGGATCGTGGGCGAATCGTCGGCCAACGTGACCACCGCCCGCAGCACCGACCGTGTCGCGCCGAGCTGCTCAACGGTCGCGGCGAGGCGGCTCAAAATAAGCGGCCCGCTGCCCGTGGTTGACCGGCGAGATCGCCCAGAACATTCCGCAGGTGTTGCACTTCCACGCGGTTACACGGAGTGTGGAGCTGGTCTGCTCGACGCCCTCGATCCGGCCGCACCCGGGGCAACTCGTCAACCGCGCACTCACCGTGGACGGGTCGCTCTGCTCGGTCATCGGACCGCTCACCGGGCCGCCTCCAAAATCGCCTGCCCCACCTCGACGGCTTGGGCAAAAGTGAGCACCGTCGCGGTGGTCACCGTGGCGTCCACCGTGATCACCACCCGGCGCACCACGGTGCCGCCGATCAGATCCACCTCACGCCAGAGAATGATCGTGCGGTTGCGGCCTTCGAGATCCTTACCAGTGAGGACGAACCGGCGGGACTTATCAGCGGCGTCGGTCACCGGGCACCCCGCGTGCACGCCGGGCACCGTGACCGCTGCGGCGCGGTCAAACTCGCCGCGAGGACCTGCGCACCGCACACCGCGAGATAGCGGCCCGCGTGGCGATGCGCCGCCACGGACTCGTCGGTGATCAGGTGTTCCATGCTGGTTCGGGCGTCCACGATCCGGATCGGCCGATGCTGATGTGCGCTGGGCATCGGTCGGTGCGCGGCACCGCGCCGGTGACGGCCTGCCCGGTGACGGCGCACGGACCAGCTCACTGGGCACGCCCCAGGATTTTTTCGGCCAGGGCGATCATCTCGGCCTCCGGCAGTCGCACTCCGGGCGCGCCCAGGCCGTGGATCGCCCACGAACCGTCTGCCTCGTGGATCACCAGCAGCGTGCAATGACTGCGGTCGTCGGTACGGCGGCCCGGGGCCTGAATCCGGCCACGCTCGCGCTGCGAGTGCAGCGTCTCGGGTATCTCGGGTACGTCGATCACGATGACGACGTGAACGCGACCAACGGCGCGATCTTGACATGAAGTCAAGTGCGTCCCGAGCTAGCCGACGCCGATACCCATCCGGTAGGCCATCCCGCGGAGATCCCGACCCATTGCGTCGCGCTGGGTCCGGCGCATCAGGTCGGCGATGGTCTCCCTGACGAAGGGGTTCGTGCGGATGCGCTGTGGTGCGATCTTCTCCGCGCGCACCAGCGCACCGACCGCCTCATCGCGGGTCGCTCGGTCCTGCGCCAACCCCCGTCCCAGATCGGCCCAGAACATCGCCTGGCGGACTGCCGAGGGCACGCGTGAGGGCTCAACGAGCCGAGCGATCTCCCGGGCGCGCCCAGCCTCGCCCAGCTCGACGGCGATCGACAGCCGCCAGATCCCCACGTTGTCCGGTCCGAAGTACAGGTTGCCGAACCCACGCCCGGCTCCGCTGACCCGCTCGGCCATCGCCGCCGCCTCATCGAGATGATCAGCGGAGTCACTACCGCGGCGCATCGCCGCCGAGGCCAGCGCAGCGTTGAGGTGCAGCGCGCCATACATCTGCGCTGCGCGAGGGTCATCGAGGTGGGACTCCAGCTCCTGAGCACCCGACACCGACACCGCCAGCATGCGCGGCCGTCCATTGCCGCCGAGGGTTTGCGCCCGCAACCACGCGGCCAACCCCAGCCACGCCGGGTCATCCAGCTCCTCGGCGACCCGCCGGGCCCGAAACGCCGCCAACGAAGGCAGTCCACGAACACCGAGATTCTTCAACAAGGTTCCCGCCGCGTGATAACAGTCCATCAACGCCTTGCAGACATCGACGCGACGCTGCGGATCAGTGACATAAAGGGTATGCAGCTCAGCCATCAGCCCAGGCAGCAGAACACCTTGCGCGGCGAAGTCGGCCGCCGGCCGCAACACCGCGTTGAGTCGGTCGAGGTCAGCCGCCACGGCCAGCCAGGGACGGGCAGGCTCGCCGCTGATCTCGCCGAGGTAGTAATCCGACAGCGCCGCGTCTAAGGCCATCACAGCGGCCTGCGTCTCCGCAGTAACCGGATCGGCAACCGCCGGCGGGAAAGCCTGTTCAGCAAGCTCCGACGGTGCGACCCGCAGCGCCGCAGCAATCGCATCAAGCAGGGACCGACTGTTGACCGCGCGCTCGTTACGCTCAATCCGGGACAGGTAACTCTCCGTGATACCAGCAAGTTCCGCAGTGGCCTTGAGACTCATCCCTCGCCAGACCCGGATCTCTCGGATTCGACCACCGATCGACCGCACCTGCATCCCGCTCATCACACACCACTCCCATCGCCGAGATGAGACCCCATCGCCGATGCCCCGGGGAGCTACCCCGGGGCGGACCCCGGCAAAGAGGTAGCGACAGGCTACGCCGCGCCCTGGTGGTGAACGGCGCCTGGTGGTGAACACTGCGCACCGTGGACCCCGACGGCACCGTGCGGCTGATCGGTACGGATCGACAGTTTTTGTGAGCTGGGGAAATGAAGATCCTGATTGCAGGATCATCACCGGTCAGAGCCACTATTTCGCAAGATCACCGGTAGTGGGCAAAACCGACATTTCTGCTACCCGGTCTATCGGGCACAGGTGATCACTGCCACCTGTGTCGAAGGTGGCTGGCCTCGGTAGCGGCGGCACGTGCAGGACAGCACGTCTTGCCCTCTACCGTACGGGACTGGATCGTTACCCCAGTTAGAAGCTATGTTGACAATAAACATAGGATGACTGTACCCTGCTGGTGTGCATGGAAGCGATCTTCGTATAACACCTGCGGTCGGTCGTGTGCTGAAGGCGTTTCTGGATGACCCTGCCGCGGAGCGATATGGGTTCGAGCTTATGCAGATGACCGGCACTACCAGCGGTTCGCTGTATCCCTCGCTGGCGAAGCTGGAACAGGCAGGTTGGATCGTGGGCGAGCGCGAGTCGATCGACCCCCGCGAAGAGGGGCGGCCTGCTCGGCGCTACTACATGCTCACCGCCGAGGTGCTACGACCGGTGCTGGGGCGCTGGCTGAATTTAGTCAGCAGTTTCGTCCGACGCCGAAGCCGGGGGTGCTTGAGCAGATTCGCGATGCCACTTGCCGTCCTCGTCCGGCGGGTGGCATCGCATGAGCGCGGTTAACGTGGTGGTCGCTGCGGTTGTGAGCTTCATAGTTCTGCTGGTAGGCAAGGTTTCCCTCGACCTGATGAGCAAAGAGTTCCAGGGTCAAACGGAGCAGCTGCCCCATCGGATCTTGCGGCTAGCTGTCCGTCGGCTTCCACCGGCGCTTCGCGCTCAGTATTTCGAGGACTGGGAGGCTGAACTCGACCACATCCTCAACCGGCATGACGCACGTCCCATCACACGGCTGCTTCTAGGCTTCATGTTTGCTATCAGCTTGCACAGGGCAGCCAGGCGACTTCGGGTAGATCACATGGGCGCCGAACGCGAGGGGGTTGCCACCGCAGCACGAGACGCCGTTGAGCAACGCATCACCGAGCTGTACACCAAAGCCGTTGAGCAACTCGTCTCCGATAAGGCCCCGGTGCGCCTGGCAGGTCTGCACACGCTGGAACGCCTAGCGCAGAACACTCCGGACCATCGGCAAACCATCGTGGACGTGATCTGCGCTTATTTGCGAATGCCGTACTCGCCACCCGAAGACCAACCGCCCGCTGAGGATGCTCCGCCCAGGGAGTACACCTGTTACGAGAGCCGCTGTCAGGAGTTGCAGGTCCGATTGACCGCGCAGCGAATTCTGGCTGCGCATCTCAGGCCGGACGTGTGGTACATGTTCTGGCCGGACATCGACCTGGACCTCACTGGAGCCCACCTCCACGGGTTAATCCAGATCGCTGCCACGTCAGGCATGCCCTGTTCGGTGGGACGCGGTTTTCCGGAAACGCGTGGTTCCGCGAGGTGCAGTTTTCCGGGGATGCGGGGTTCGACTACGCCCAGTTCTCCGGAGACGTGGGGTTCCGCGGGGCGCGGTTCTCCGGGGATGCGGGGTTCGACTACGCCCAGTTCTCCGGAAACGCGGGGTTCCACCAGGCGCGGTTCTCCGGGGACGCGCGTTTCAACCAGGCGCGGTTCTCCGGCGGGGCCCGATTCTCCGGAGTTTTCCGGGGACCGACCCCGCGCATCCGGCGACACTGGTGCCGTCCGTGGACCTGGCGTCGCGCGCCTAAGCATCCGCCTTCGTGATCCGCCACCGTCTGCTGTGCGGTGATGGTTCTCATCGCTGAGATCTGCGACCTTGCTTGAAGCGATGCAACTGGTGAGACCCGCCACCGTCGCTGTGGCTCGCATTGCGGTCCGGCGACTGACTGCGGGTACCCGCCGCTGGGCTAGTCGGGTGGATGTACCACATAGTGGTACGTGGAGTGTCTTGTTGGACCATTTTCGGGACACCAGGACGCGGCGCCCGGCGATGCCGAGGTGCTCGGGCTGGTGGGCTTTGCCCTTGCACCGCCCGGGGATCATGGAGTGGCGGGCACCCTCGGGTTGGACGCCATAGAGCAGCCATACCGGGCAGCGCGGTGAGCATGGCGTGATCTGTAGCGCGGCGTGCAGCCGCCGCGCGTGATCGTGTTGGGCGTCAGTGGCGTGCTCACCGAGCCCGGCGGCCTGGTCGATGGATTTCGTTAAATATTTCGTGAGGTAACCGATGTGGCGCCCAGCTTCCTCGGTACCACCCAGAATGCCCTTCACGTGGACCTGCGCGCCGAAGCGCACAACGTGGGCGGATTCGGTGAGCTTGTCGCAGGCTTGGTCGAAGGTGGGTAGTGGTGTGGCGGTGTCGGGGTCGGTGAAGGCCTTGGCCCGCGGGTCCCAGACGGGGAGCCGCCCGTCGGTGTAGACGAGTTGGTCATGGGCCGGCCACCACACCTGGTGATATGTCGCGGCAGTGATGGCCCGCAGCTCAGCCCGGGGGATCGCGCCCCGGATAGCGGCGTGGAAGTGCGGCGCCCCGCGCTTTTGGGGCTCGACGGTGCCGAAGTACTGCACGTCCCACCCCACGCAGCGGCGGGTGTTTTGCCAGAACCGGTCCAGCAGGGCGGGGAAGTGGATCGTGTCGCGGGCGGCTCGGCGGTAGTCGTAGCGGTCGGGATCGACTGCGGCGCCGTTAGTGTCGACTCGGCCGTAGCTGTCGAGGGTGAGGGTGAGGAAGGTGGAGGGCCGGTAGCGTCCGGCGAACACCTGTCCCACGGTGCGTTTGTTCACTGGGCGGCGGGGTAGGTCCGGGGCGTCTTGGCGTCGCCGGGTGGAGCGTGTGACCGGTTTGGGTGGGGGGTCTAATGGTGTGAGTCGGCCGCGTACTCCGGTTGCTCGCAGTTCGGTGTCGAGTTCGGCCACGGACTCGGCGATCTGTTCGCAGGAGTCTTGGTCACCGATGGCACGGCAGTCGGCGTATGCGGCGACCAAGTCGGCCCGGGCGGCTAGGCAGCTCCTGGTGTTCATTGGTGGGTTGGGCTCGGTGGGTGGCTGGTTCGGTGTCGAGGTGCCAGCCTTGGCGGCATTGGGCCATCCGCAACCGCCGGGCCTTGTCCGCGCACGGGCGGCATTGGTCCTCCCGGGTGGACCCGCAAGGCACCGGGACGACGTCGACGCGGCCGGTGGTGGTGTCGATGCGGCGCATCGCCAAGGGTCGTACGCAGACCCCGTGCTGTTCCGCGATGGCCTGAACAACATCGGTGGCCAGCGGCAGCGTAGACCTCTCGGCCCGGGTCATCTTCGAGATGTCGACCGTGGCCGGTGGGGTGGTCGTCATCAGAGCGCCACCTCCCCGAGAGTGGCCCGCTGGCGCAGGACGGTCAGCGACACGGTGGTGTGGGCGTCGGGGGCGAGATCTTTGCCGATGCTGTGGTCGGTGAAGGCCACCCCGCCATAGACCGCCACCGAGACGCCGCCGGACAGCAGGCCGATCACCGAGAGGTGCACGGTGTCGCCGCTGGGGACTCGCCAGGCTTCGATGGTGGTGTCGGTGAGGGTGTCGGCCCAGGCCAGCAGCGCGGTGACGATCTGCGGTGGTGTGTGGCAGGCCAGTTGCGCAGTCACGCTCGGTCCGCTCAAGGACCGGGTGACATGGATCGAGTACAGCTCGGGGAGCTCGAATTCAGTCAGGTGGACGCGGATCGCATCGAGCAGGGCAACCGCAGTGGTGGTCATGCGGCCTCGCTTCCACTCAGCGGGCGGGGGGCGTCGTACCGGCCAGCGGCGATGTAGTCGGACAGTTCGTCGAGGTCGGCGTCGGTGGTGTGGAACGCGCGAGCGCGCTGGGGGTCGCGGCGGCCATCGATCTTGGCCCAGGCCACCCCGGGGGTGTCCTCACTGATCTCATGAGCGGTAGCGCCACGCTGGCGGACGCCGTCGCCCAGGACCATGTCGACCTGTTCGGGTTCATCCAGCCGCATGGCGATGCGGACCGGGAACAGGTGCCGGAAGTCGACGATCTGTTTGCGGGGGTCTTGGACTTGTCCGATCACACACACCCCCGGGGCGCGGCCCTGGGACAGGATGGACTGCACCGCGACGTTGGCGCGTTTGCGCAGGGTGTTGTCGGGTTGGTAGGCAATCACGTCGGCCAGCTCATCCACGATGAGCACCACGAACGGCTGACCTGAGGCCGGGGTCCATTTCCGGGTGCCCTGTGCTCGCAGTGCTGTGGCGCGGTGGCGGGTCAGGGTCGCGACGTGTTCGAGCAGGTCGACGGCCTCGGTGCCGTTGCTGCACACCAGTTTCTGGAACAGTCCTGGGGCGCGGCCCAGTTCCATGCCGCCTTTGGGGTCGATCCCGAACACCTGCACCAGCCCGACCCGAATCCAGGGAGCCAGCGCGCGCAGCACCGCCCACATCACCGAGGATTTGCCGGCGTCACTGACCCCGGCGACCAGGACGTGGCGGTCGGCCAGGCGCAGGACCCAGGGTCGGCTTGTCTCGGTGCGCCCGATGAGCACCCGGGTCAGATCCACGCCCGAGCCCGGCTGGGCCAGTGCGGGCACTGTGATTGGCTGGGCGAGGGGGTCGGTGTGGATGAAGTCGAGCCAGATCCGTCGGGGTTTATCGACCCGGATGCGGCAGGCTTGGGCGCCGAAGGAGTTCGCCAACTCCTCGACACAAGCGGCATGGGTGCCCGCGCATTGGCCGTGTAGCAACTTGACCGACACTCGGTCGCGCCACCCTTCAGCACGAACCTTGCGGATGCGTGGGTAGTGCACCTGGTGCAGGCCGTGGCCGGTGCGCTTGGTCAACTCGCAGAACAGCATCACCCGGCGCCACCGCCAGGCGTAGACCGTTGCGCGGCGCCATTCCGAGCGCACCTGCCGCACCACGGTGCGGGTGAAGGAATCGGGGTGCTGCCAGGCCCACAGCCCGCACCCGACCCCGACCGCGGCGAGCAGTGTGATCGGCGCACACCACGAGTAGCCGACACCCAGGCCGACCAGGATCGTGGTGCCGATCAGGAACAGCGGGTAGCGCCACACCCGACGTGCGACGAAGATCCCCACTGTCGTCACCAGCGCGATCAGGATGATCGGTGAGGCGGTCAGCAGGAGTTTGCGGGGCAGCATCGTCCACCACGGCAACCGCGGTCGTTCGACTTCCAGTGGGGCTGGGTCGACCCATCGGGAGTACCCATTCGGGCGCATCACCGGCCACCCCCACGGGGCAGTTCCAGCACCCCGCCGGGCACGAGTCGGGCACATCGATAACGCGGGCTTTCCATTCGGGGAATGACCCGGGCTGGCGCGGTCTGGGTGGGGTGTTCTATCCTGTGCACTGTTCACTCCGGGGATCTGGTGTGGACAGCGCAGAAGCGGATCAGGTTGGTAGCCGAGGAATCCGCTTCTGCGCGTACGTCAGTGTGATTGGTGATGAGGGCGTGCGGTATCACCGCACCACCCCTGGCGCGGTGAAATACTCTTTCTGAATCCTTGTTGTTGTGGTGGTTGTTAGTGCAGGCTGCGGCAGCTACCGCAGAGCCGGTCGCTTCTGGCTGGTTGGGGTGAGTAGCTTCCGCATCGGCGGCAGGTTTGCCAGGTCAGGCGGACCCGGCTTCTGCGGGCTCGTCGTCGTGCGACCCACGCGGCCCATCGCCTGCGTAACCCCATTCCCGTTCTCCTTTCGTGGTGGGTGGACAGCTCGGGTTTAGCTAAAGGGGTTCCAGGTCGTTGTCCCGTTTGTGATCGCGTCGGTGACCTCCTTGGCTTTGCGTTTCTCGCGCTCGACCCAGTACAGGGCCTCGTGGTGGTGTCCGCGGTCGATCTCGGCGATCTCGGCGTACAACGCCACCGACTTCTGGTAGTGCTCCTGCCACTGCTCCAACGGGGCTTTGACACACGGTCGGATACGCGCCAACGCGAGATGCGCCTCCATTAACGTCCTCGGCCGCTGTTGTGCAGGTTTGCTCACAGTCACCACACCCGCTCCCTTCGTCGTCCTCTTGCCGCCATTACCATGCCGACCTGGGGCAGGGCATCGCTCCGGTCGGTTGACTGTTCCTGTTGTTCATCGCTGCTGTCCCTTCTCGCCGGGTGAGCCGGTGGGCAGGTGCGCCATCCACCCCCGCACGAGTTCACGGGCGAACCACGGCGACAGGTGAGTGGTCGTGATGGTGTGGCTTTCCATGAGGTCAGCCAGCCGGTTGAGCTCCGCATGGTCGCCCGCGGCGGACGCCTGGACCATCAGGCGTTGCAGCAGCTGAATCTGAGCGATGAAGTGTTGCGGTTGTCCCGGCTCTGAGTCCATGTCAGGCCGCCGACTTCTCCGTAACCGTGCCCTTGGCCGAGGTGGTGGCCAGGGCCGATGTCATGGCTTTGGCCCGCAGGCTGTAGCCGAGTCGAGCCCGGCACCGGTGCCTGTCCCCCACTGGAGTGGGCCGGCAGGCCTTGTCATCCACCCACGGTGTGACCGTGAGCCCTTCGAAGATCACCGGCCGCACCTCGGTGCCGGGGATCGCCTCGGGTGGCACCGGCTGGTATGGCGCGGCGATCTTCACGGTGACCACCGCGTCGGTCTTGCGCTCTGCCGCTTGGTCGATCACCAGCACGGCCCACAGCCGCTCACCGGTTATCTTGTCGGTCTCTGGCTCCAGTGCCCGACCGCGCGCCTTGTCCTCAGCGGTTTGAAATTTCGTGATCGGCTCCACACCCATCACCAGCGCACCCTTGGGAAACACCTCGTCGTGCCGGGCTGAGAACCGCGCCCCGCCGTTGATCGCCATCCCTTGGCCTCCACCATCATGTGGCTAGCCCACCTGGGCTGCCTAGCCTTGTTGCTGACAGACACCAAGATAGCCAGGCTGCCTAGCCAAGTCAAGTGCTGGCTAGCCATCTAGTACACTTAGGCTCTAGGCTTGGGGTATGAATCTTGATCCGGACGACCCGCGACCACCGTATGTGCAGGTCGCGAACGCTGTGCGCGCCGCGATCCTGACGAAGATCTTCAAGCCCGGTGAGAAGATCCCGTCAGGTACCGAGCTGGCCAAGCAGTACGGCGTCGCCCGGATGACCGTGCAGCAGGCCCTGCGCGTCCTCAAAGACGAAGGACTCATCCAGTCTCGCCAAGGCAGCGGCGTCTACGTCCGTGAACGCACCGAACGCCCCATCGGACTACGCCCGCACATCGAGCGCGCCTTCGACAGCGAACGCGTCACCATCGACTTCGCCGGCTTCTCCGGCGAGACCCTCCATGGCGTCATCCAAGAACCCCTCGACAAGATCCGAGTCGGCAGACTCACACCGGAGTCGATCAGCATCCGTCTGCTGCTGCCCGACACACGGGAGCCACTCGCGCTGCCGTGCAAGGTCGACGACCTCCAAGACAGCCCCGAGTTCCGCGAACGCGCCACCCAGATCATGCGCCGCCACACCGAGTCGATCAGAGACTCCGTCGAGGAACTCGCCAGCTTCAACCTGATCAAAGAAGCGTCCATCGACGTCCGCGTCCACCGAGCCGCACCAGCATTCAAGCTCTACATCCTCAACAACGAAGAGGTCTTCTTCGGCTTCTACCCCGTTCGCGAGCACGTGATCCAGTTCACCAACGGCCCCCAAGCCATCTATGACCTCATGGGCAAAGACGCCCTCCTGTTCCACCACGCCGCCACCGACGACCCCGACTCCATCGGCACCCAGTACCTCCACCAGGCCCGCCAGTGGTTCGACAGCATGTGGACCAGTGTGGGACGCGAGTTCACCCCATGACCACCTCCAGCGAACTCAGCGAACTCCTCGCACGAACCCGACACGTGTTGCTCGACTTCGACGGCCCCATCTGCAGCGTGTTCGCCGCCATCACCGCCACCACCGTGGCCGCCCGCCTCACCACGATCCTCACCGGCGCAGCACTCACACCCCCGACCCAGGTCACCCAGACCGACGACCCCTTCGAGGTCCTCCGCTACACCCTGGTCCACGCGCCCGAACTCGCCGCCCAGATCGAGGCAGCGTTCCGCGCCGACGAAATCGCCGCCGTCGCCACCGCCGCCCCCACACCCGGAGCCGCCCAGACCATCCGCGCCTGCCACGACACCGACCGCACCGTGGCCATCGTCAGCAACAACTCCCACGACGCCGTCCACACCTACCTCGATCTCCACCACCTCACCGACCAGATCGACTACATCTCCGCCCGAACACCAGCCGACGTCACCCGGCTCAAGCCACACCCACACCTAGTCACCCAGGCCACCCACGCCCTGCACGCCCAACCCACCGCGTGCGTCCTCATCGGCGACTCCCTCACCGACATCCACGCAGCCCACACCGCAGGCGTACCCGCCATCGGCTACGCCAACAAAATCAGCAAGCCCGCGCGCTTCACCGACACCACAGCCGCCGCGGTCATCACTTGCATGATCGACCTTGCCACCGCGCTCGTTCACCCCCACGGTTAACGACGATCAACAAAGCCCACTCAGCCAGGGGAAAATCTTCGAAGTCGTCTTCACACCGGGCCAACCCCAGACGCGCCGCCACTGCATCCGGCTAGGCGCTCGCATCCGCTCCGTGAGCGTGCCGGGCGGCTGGCGCGCGACACGGGGACACAGCACAACGACAACACAGACGCTCGCCGCTGGGCAGGTCTCCGGGATGGCCCAAACGGAGTAACGCTGCGGAACGCTGGGGTCCTGCGCGGCATCCCGTCGACCTCCACAAGGGGCTACCACGCTGTGTCAAGGGGGCGCCGATCACCCCGACACGTTCCTGACCGGTCCAAAGGGCGCCCCCTTGACACAGCGTGGTCGGGCTACGCCAGGTCGACGGGATGCCACGCAGGACCCCGCTTGAAGGAGGAGCAAGGCGAGTCCCTACCGACCCCCGCGCACCCGCTGGGCGCAGGGTCAACCCTCCCACTGCGCCTTCGCCGCCAAGACCAGGATCAACCAGCCCCGATGAGACCCACGGCGACCAGCGCCAATCCCACCCCCACCTTCTGAGTGTGGCGAAGTCGCTCATCGAGCACCACCCAGCCCAACACGACCGCGATCGCGGGATACAGAGAAGCCAGCACCGTGGTGATCGAGAGCACCCCACCCCGATACGCAAAAAGCAACAGGATGAACCCGAGCGTGTCGAACATGCCCGCGGCAGCGACCAGCGCCCACGTCGAGCGAACCGGCACCGCGCGCGTGCTGCTCACCAACGCCGCGAGGGCCACGACTGCGCCCACCGAGCACCGCGCCGACACCGCCGTCCACGCGCCACCCGCAGAACCTGCCTTGACGAAAAAGTAGTTCACGCCCAACAGCAACCCGGCGGTGACCGCCAGCACGACACCCCGCGTCGAGCCCGAGCCGCCCCCCTGCACCGCGACGATCACGATCGCGATCACCGCAGCCACCAACCCGACGAGCTGCAGCACGTGGAGATGATCGCCCGTGGTGAGCCCCATCACCACCGGAACAGCGGCGCTGATCGCCCCGACCAACGGTGCCGCGATGGCCATCGCTCCCACCGACAAAGCCCGGTAGTAACAAACCAGCCCCGCACCAGAGATGACGCCAATCGCCATCCCATCAGCGGCCATCGCCAGTGACAGCATGCCGGGGGTGACCTGCGCCACCGCGAGCGCAGGCAACACGCCCACCAGCTCCATCCAGACCACCGCCGACATCGCACCGGTCCTGCGCGACGCAAGGCCACCGAAGAAATTCGACACCCCAACGCAACCGGCCGAAGCCAACGCCAAAGCGCTCGACACCAACAGAACCGACATCGCGCCCCAACTCCATCACGCGGCTGCAGCGCCGGCAATGGCAAGCCCGTTCCCCCACAGCAATCCGTGCTCGGCGGATTCACCAGCCTGAACACACAGCACAGCGCGGTACCGCTGCCCGACAACGGACAACTCCACCAGGGACACTCCCCAGCTCCCCTTGCACCCATCAATGACAGGTGACAGCGAAGCCCACAGCGAAGCCCACGACCACTGTCAACGCTGTCCTCAGACTCGACTGTCATCAAACGTCAGCCAGGACTCAAGAAGATGTCACACGACGTCACCGACATGTCACTCGACGTCGTTGCCGAATTCGGCTCTATGGGATCAAGGCGCCGGCTGCGCCGGCGCGGACGTGGCCGAGTCGGTCGGTCCCTCACCTGCCCGCAGGGCCGGCTCCGCTTGCTGCGCGCGGCCTGGCGGCCGTGCTCGCGCGGACCGGCCCTGCGGGCGGTGATGGTGGCCAAGGTTTCTCCATCGGCGGCTCAGGGGTCCTTCACAGGGGCAGGCAGGAGAGCAGGCCAAAGTTCCCCGCTGTGATCGGGACCCAATCCTCAAGCTGGCGGGCCTGCTGGTTCTGGAGGGTGGTCCTCACCGAGGACCCGACGACGGCGGGTCAGGGTGTCGTCGTCGAGGTGGCGGGCCGCCTCGTGCTCACCCAGCTCGCGCAGGTCGGCGGCGAGGTTGCCGGCCGAGGCCAGGGTGTTGGGGTGGTCCTCACCGAGGACCCGACGACGGCGGGTCAGGGTGTCGTCGTCGAGGTGGCGGGCCGCCTCGTGCTCACCCAGCTCGCGCAGGTCGGCGGCGAGGTTGCCGGCCAAGATCAGGGTGTCGGGGTGGTCCTCACCGAGGACCCGACGACAGCGGGTCAGGGTGTCGTCGTCGAGGTGGCGGGCCGCCTCGTGCTCACCCAGATTGGTCAGGTCGGCGGCGAGGTTGCTGGCCGAGAGCAGGGGGTTGGGGTGGTCCTCACCGAGGACCCGACGACGGCGGGTCAGGGTGTCGTCATCGAGGTGGCGGGCCGCCTCGTGCTCACCCAGCTCGCGCAGGTCGGCGGCGAGGTTGCCGGCCAAGATCAGGGTGTCGGGGTGGTCCTCACCGAGGACCCGACGACAGCGGGTCAGGGTGTCGTCGTCGAGGTGGCGGGCCGCCTCGTGCTCACCCAGATTGGTCAGGTCGGCGGCGAGGTTGCTGGCCGAGAGCAGGGTGTTGGGGTGGTCCTCACCGAGGACCCGACGACGGCGGGTCAGGGTGTCGTCGTCGAGGTGGCGGGCCGCCTCGTGCTCACCCAGCTCGCGCAGGTCGGCGGCGAGGTTGCTGGCCGAGAGCAGGGTGTTGGGGTGGTCCTCACCGAGGACCCGACGACGGCGGGTCAGGGTGTCGTCGTCGAGGTGGCGGGCCGCCTCGTGCTCACCCAGCTCGCGCAGGTCGGCGGCGAGGTTGCCGGCCGAGAGCAGGGTGTTGGGGTGGTCCTCACCGAGGACCCGACGACGGCGGGTCAGGGTGTCGTCGTCGAGGTGGCGGGCCGCCTCGTGCTCACCCAGCTCGCGCAGGTCGGCGGCGAGGTTGCTGGCCGAGACAGGGTGTCGGGGTGGTCCTCACCGAGGACCCGACGACTGCGGGTCAGGGTGTCGTCGTCGAGGTGGCGGGCCGCCTCGTGCTCACCCAGATTGGTCAGGTCGGCGGCGAGGTTGTTGGCCGAGGCCAGGGTGTTGGGGTGGTCCTCACCGAGGACCCGACGACGGCGGGTCAGGGTGTCGTCATGGAGTTGGCGGGCCGCCTCGTGCTCACCCAGATTGGTCAGGTCGGCGGCGAGGTTGCCGGCCGAGGTCAGGGTGTCGGGGTGGTCCTCACCCAACAGCTGCCGGCGCAGCTCGAATGCCCGTTCGAGCAGGGGCCGGGCTGGTCTGGGTTCTCCCCGGGTGTGGAGGTAGCTGCCGGCGCGGTCCAGGAGCCAGGCGACATCCTCGCTGCTGGTCGGATCGAGGCTGCGGCCAGCGTCGGTGGCGGCGAGCACATGGGGCAGCAACGCTCGCCAGGTCGGCCAGGTGGGCGGGTTGTTCCACGGATCGGGGGGTACCGCCCCGCACAGCAGACGCAAGACAACCCCGCCCCTGGTGTCCTGGCCTGGCGCGCTTTCTGGACGGTGACGCAGGATGGCTTGCACC
The DNA here is from genome assembly GCA_963823755.1 of uncultured Actinomycetota bacterium. GTDB lineage: Bacteria > Actinomycetota > Actinomycetes > Mycobacteriales > Pseudonocardiaceae. The sequence goes on along the minus strand of CAWGMP010000014.1, from coordinate 33,548 downwards.
AGCCGATGCAGCTGCAGGTTGTCGGCACCGATGCGGGCCAGCGCCCGCTGGCGGAGCAGCCCCGTCATTCCCGCGAACTCCAGCGGGTCGGCGGCCACGGTGGCTAGTGGTTCAGACAACCAGTCGGGGTGGGCGGTAAACAGGGTGAACGGAATCGGCTCGGGCGCCAGGTGCGCAGCCAAGACCAACAGATCCAGCCCAGCCGGGTCATCGACGACCAACCGGTCGAAGGCCAGCTGCCAACTGGCGGCCAACGAGACCGGATATCCCACCGGCCTGCCGTGGGCGAGTACGTCGGTGGCGCGGCTGGTCAGCAACTTCAGGTACTCCCCGGCTCCCGTGCCGGTCTCCGCCAAAAACGCGGCCGCCTGTTGCACCGCCAGGGGTAGATCCTCCAACGTCTCAGCGACCCGCTGCGCATCAGGCTCGGACAGCCCCGCAACCCGCTGCCGCAGCAGACTGACCGACTCCGCCCGGTCGAACACGTCCACCACGACCGGGGTGGCCAGCTCCTGCCAGTCCGGGTTACGGGACGTGATCAGCACGTGCCCCCGACCCCCAGGAAGACAGTCCACCACCGCCGAGGGGTCCTCAGCGTTGTCGAAAATCAACAGCCAGCGTTCCCTGCCGCGCAGGGCCCCCATCAGCCGTGACATTGCGGTGCCGGTCGTGTCGGTCACGTCGGCAAGGTCCAGGGTGTGGGCCAGGGTGGCCAACCGATCGGCGATGAGCGTGGGTTGTTCGCAGGGCACCCACCACACCAGGTCGTAGTCCTCACCCCACCGGTGCGCATACTCGATCGCCACCATGGTCTTCCCGATACCACCCATACCGTGTAAAGCCCGCACCATGCTCGTCTCACCAGCACACAGAGACGCCCGCAGCCCCTCCAACAAGCGATCACGGCCGGTGAACGTGGCGTTGCGGGCGGGGACGTTCCACACCCGCCCCGCTGGCACATCGCCCGCGCGAGCTCGGGGAAGCTCGGTCAAAGCGTGTAACACCGCCGTGGTCAACTCCTCCGGCGTCCTCACCGTCCGGGCGACCACACCGCTGTCACGCAGCCGCCGACGAAAGGCTTCCTGCCGAGCCCCATACGCAAGGTCAACTAACAACTCCCGGGATCCCTGCACGGTGTCATCGAGGAGGAACACCAACCGCGGAATACCCGCCACCGTGGCGGTGTCGAACTCCAACTCCGTGTAGGACAACTCGGGGCGATCCCGTACCGGCGAGCCGTATCGGAACCCCACCACCACGACATACACCTCGGCGTCCCGCACCGCCTCCTCGCACACCTGGGCCGGCTGACCATCCCGGGCAGCGAAGTACTCCATATCGGTGACCGCATCATGAGCCAAATTCACTGCCCGCTCCGCAGCAGCCACGAACGACCTACCAGAAGGAAACCGGCGCAACTCCGAGGTGTGGCTCAAGAACACACGGCGCGGTCGGGACACGACACGAAGCATCCCAGCCCATCTCTCTCAGATCGAGACCCCACGTCACGCCAACGCCCACGACAACCCGCACCCGCACCACGGCCGCTACACCCTGCACATCGCAGGCACCCTCGACCTCTCCAAGCGTGCCCACAGATGATCACCGTCAGGAGCCATCATCGAAACCGGCATAACGCGCCCGCAGGGTGATCCACACCGGTGCCTCGTCCTCCCACCCACCAAGGCCCTGGCCAGCGTTCCCCCAGCCGCGCCACATCAGCAAGCGCAGCACGGCCCAAACAAAACATGCCCTCGCCGGGCGGGCAGGTCTCCGGGATGACCGGCCACCAGCGCGAGCGGGGCTGGGCGGGGTGTGGACAGGGTGTGGCATCCCGCCGACCTCCCCCAGGGCTACCACACGGCGGCCCGGGGGCAGCCCTCGCCGGTCGCGTCGGGGGCTGCCCCCGGGCCGCCGCGCGGTCGGGCTACGCCAGGTCGACGGGATGCCACACAGCTCCCAGGGTGCAAGATCATCTGTGGTCGTCGGGCAGCGAAAGGCATCACGAACTCCGGCACGCCGCCGCACCGACGCACGAGCCGACACGGGACGGTGACCAACGCACACCAGTCCGCCGCGACGCACAGACCGACGTAGATCCGGGTTCGAACGAAGACCTCCGTTTCGGCTGGCTCACTGACCGCGGTTTTGACCGCAACGAGCAGCACCAAGCCATCCCCGGACCGCGCCCAGCACACTCCCCGGCCCCATGCCGCAGCCTCCGACGAGAGCACCGCCCGCATCTGTTAATCGCAGACCTCCACCCTCACCTCGCCTAACACAGGACCAGCGTTGTCGTGCCACTCGCGTGCCACTAGAGAGGGTCAGTAGCGGTCCTCTGGGGTCACTCCTGACCATGACCGACCGCAGGTCAAGGCCCAGACCAGGGCACCACTATAGGGTTCCCAAGCTCACGATCAACCGCAAGCGCCCCCGGCAGGCCTCCGCTCCGGGATGGACTCAGAGCTGGACCCGTAAGTGGTGGGTCACCAGCTGCGTGGGTATCCCGCCACGTCGGCAGCAGAGGCAGGCGTAGCGGGCCAGGGGCAGGGGCCCATGTCGTTCAGCCGCCGGGTGCTCCACATGGACCCCTGCCCCTGGCCCGCTCCAAGACAAGGCCGCCGACGCGACGGGATACCCACTCACGCACTCTCATGTCCTGCAACAGGAAGCCATACCTCGCACGTCCGTCGATCTTGTCTCGTGCCCCTCGCGTGCCCGTTCCCTCGGGGACTCACGGGGAACCACGGATAACAACGGTCAGAATCTCACTGACAGTGCACCGGAACACTTCCCGGCTCACAGACCGTTATGGGCCGCACCTTTGCACGGCGGGGGTTGAGGGTTCGAGTCCCTTCGTCTCCACGACGTTGGCTACGTCCATAAGTCCAGGTCACAATGGGTATCATGATCTCGTGGTCTTCTCTCCGTCGGTTGGCTGGTTGGTCGGAGGGAGCGAAAAGGGAGCGCGGCCTTCGAAGGCCGCGCTGTCCGTAGTCGTCGGGCGTGTGGGAGTAGCGGTTCAGGGTGGTTGATGCTTGCTCGTGCCCCATGACTCGTTGCACCACATTCACCGGCACACCGTTGGACATAAAGCCATTGAGCGTAGGTGGCGAAGCCCTCGTTGAGTCAGATGTCGCTCCAGTGGTGCACCGAGACGCTGTCCCCGAACCACTGGTGAGCCAGTTCGTGCACCACCACCGTCATATCCGCGGTGATCCGCTGATGCCACAGTGCCGCAGTTAATACTTACGGTGTGGCGCGGGTCTGTTCCACGCTGGTGGCGGTGGTTGAGCGGCGGGGAGATCCGCGTTGTTCGCGACGGCGTCGGTGATGGGTGATGAGGACGGCGAGGGCGTATTCGGCGGTGGCGACGGCCGTGATGGTGAAGGTGGGGGGGAGGGTCGGGATGGTGTAGGCCAGGGTGATGCCCAGCCACATCGCGGCCATGGCAAGCGCCCCGGCGAGAGCAAGGGCAGACCAGGGTCGGGTGGTGAGGTGGTGCGCGGCGGCGGCCGGTGCGGCCAGTAACCCGGTGAGTACCAGCGCGCCGACGGCTTGGCTGGCCTCGCCGGCGGTGGCTCCGACGATGGCGAGAAACAGCGGTCCGAGCACCCGAATGGAGACACCTCGTGCGGCGGCGACGTCGGGGTCGAGGCTGGCGAAGAGCAGGGGGCGGGCGATGAACAGGAGCAGGATGATGAGCCCGGTGGCGATCCACGCGGCGAGCGCGGCATCGCTGGCGGAGATGCCGAAGATGGAGCCGAAGAGCACGGTGACGTTCGCGGTCGAGTTTCCGGTGGCGCGGTAGGTGGTGTAGAAGGCGAGGAAGAACACGCCCACACCGAGGACCCAGGCCATGGCGTTGCCGATGATCACGTCGTCGGCGGTGGCTTTGCCGGCGAGTAGCGCGATCCCGAGGGCAACGGCGATGGTGCTGGTGAACAGGCCCACGCGGGGGTCGATACCGGCAGCGAGGGCGGCCAATGCTCCGGCGTAGGCGACGTGGGACAGCATGTCGCCAGCGAAGACTTGTCCCCGGAGGACCACGAAATAACCAACCAGCCCGGAGAGCAGCGCGATCGCGGTGCCAGCGAGCAGGGCGTGCTGGATAAAGGGTAGCGACAACATGGTCAGCACCCGGTGAACGGGTCCGGGCTGGTGATGGACACGGGTTCGGGCATCATCGGGCGAGGCTTCTGGACAGGGCCTGTTGCGGTTGGGGATGGATGGGTGGCCGCGGGCCGATCCGGTCGGTGATGCGACGGTAGGTGGTGGCCAACAGGAAGGTGGCGAAGCCGAGCGTGGTCACCCAGAACCCGATCGGATAGGGGGAGAAGAACGCGGTTGCCTCTCCCGTCCAGGTGATCAGCAGGGCCAGCGTGATCGATAGGGCGAGTCCAGCGGCGGGCCGGGCGGTGAGCCGGGTCGCGGCCGCTGCAGGCGCGACTAGCAGGGCGAAGACGAGCAGGCTCCCGGTGACCTGGCTGGTGCCGGCTGCGGCGATGCCCAGGAGCACGAGGAACGCCACGTTGACCAGCCGGATCGGGACGCCTCTGGCGCGGGCGACGTTGGCGTCGATGGTGGTGAACAGCAATGGGCGGCCCAGCGCGGCTAGTGCGAGCAGACAGCCGACTCCGGCGATCAGCAGGACGAGGACTTGGTCGTCGGTGATGCCGATGATGGTCCCGAACAAGAGATTGTTCAGTCCGTTGAGGAAGCCGTTGTAGAGGCTGACGAACAGAAACCCGCAGGCCAGCGCGAAGGCCTGGACGGTGCCGATCCCGGCTGATTCCTCGCTGAACCCGCCCAGCGCTGCGTTCGGGCGACGTCCGCCGGGTAGGGCCGTGATGATCAGGGCGCCGGCCACGCAGAAACCGAAGTATCCGAACGCGGCATTGAGCCCGAGCCAGGTGGCTCCAGCGGCACCGGGGAAGCCGATGACAGCCAGGGTGTGGCCGGCGAAGCTTTGGCGGCGCAGCACCATGAGGTAGCCGATCGCCCCGGCCACCATGGCGACGATCGTTCCGGCGCGCAGCGCATTGAGCATGAAATGGAAACTCAGCAGCTGCCGAATGTCGTCAACGAGGTCCCAGCTCAGCCCGGCAGTCATGGTGAGCGTCGGGGTTCGGGGAGCTGGTGGACGGGCAGGTCTTGCTGGCCGACGACGACCAGCCGCCCGGCGCCGTCGCGCAACACCTCGATCGGGGTGCCATAAAGCATGGTGAGGTTATCTGCGGTGATGACCTGCTCTGGTGGGCCCATCACCACCCCGTTAGGCGCGAGATAAATAACCTGATCCAGATAGGACAGGATCGGGTTGACGTCGTGGGCTACCAGCATCACCGCGACACCCTCGCTGCGGCACACGGACTGAATCAGCGCGCTGACCGAGGCTTGGCTGGTCACATCGAGGCTGTCGAGGGGCTCGTCGAGCAGCAACAGCTCGGGGCGGCGGACCAGGGCCTGGGCGATGAGCAGGCGCTGCTGTTCACCGCCGGAGCACTGTCCGATCGGACGTTCGGCATAGGACTGCGCGCCGACGAGGGAGATCACCTCCTGCACCCGGTGGCGCGCGGCGCGGGAGCGGTGCGCCCAGGGTAGTGCGGGCAGCGGGACGCCCCACTGGTCGCCGTCCCAGCCCAAGCGGACGATGTCGATGCCGCGGACCCGTACACCCGGGTCGAACGCGCGCCGCTGCGGTAGATAGCCGATCGCGGCGTTGCCCGCCGTGGGTTTCGAGCCGAGGATCCGGGCCTGGCCCGAGGTGATCGGGGCCAGCCCGAGGACCGCTTTGAGCAGCGTGGACTTGCCCACTCCGTTGGGGCCCAAGATCGCGACGAACTCGCCGGCGCGCACGGTCAAGCTCACCTCTGACCAGATGGTCCGACCGCCCATCCTCACCGCGGCCTCGCAGAGCCAGACCACCTCCCGGCCTGAACCCGTCCCGTGACCACCGGATGGCTGCTCGCGTGGGCCACCGGGAGCCCGGGCAGTCACGAGGTCATGGTCTCGGCTGGCTGCGGTGTCGCTTGCGAGCTGGCCGCTGCGGCTGCTCATGTGCCGGTTCCCTGGGCCAGCGCCGTCTTGAGGGCTTGCAGCTGTGTGGACTGCCAGTCCTGGAAACTCGCCCCGGCCGGGGACAGCGTCTCGGTCACCGTGGACACCGGGATGCCGGCTTTCTTGGCCGCCTCGACCTGGCGCGCCACGTCCGGGGTGGAGTTCTGGCTGTTGAACACATACACCTTGATCTGCTTGCCGCTGATCTGCGCGTCGACGGTCGCCTTGTCCGCCGCGGAGGGGTCGGTGCCTTCACTGATCGCCTTGAGGAAGCTCGGCGGGGTGATCAGGTTCAGGCGCAGTGCATCCGCCAGTGGCGCGAAGATGCTCTCGCTGGCTCCCACCGCGGTGCCCGCATACTTGGCCTTGATGTCGTTGATCAGCTGGTGATAAGTCGCTAGACGAGTGTTCTCGAAGCTTTGTCGCTGGTTATCGAAGTAGGCGCCATCACCGGGGTCGGCCTTCTTCAGATCAGCCGTGATCGCATCGGCGACCTTCTCCACATCGCTCAGGGAGTACCAACGGTGGGGATTGCCCCCCTCCGGCACCCCGACCAGCTCACCCACATCAAGCACGATGCGGTGTGAGTCCGGGCTCGCCGCGAGAGCCTTCGCCGCCCAGGAGTCATATCCCACACCGTTTTCCACGAACAGCGCTGAGCCGGCGATGATCCGCCCATCGGCGGGGGTCGGCTCATAGTCGTGGGGGTCGGTATCCGGATTAGTAATGATCGAGCTGGTCTGCACATGCGTGCCACCGAGCTGACTCAGGATGGAGCCCCACGCGTTGATGCTGGCCGCCGCCATGATCACCTTGCCCCCGCCTGGACCGGGGGACCCGCTTGACTGCGCTGGCGAGGAGGTCGTGGCGCAACCGGTCATGCCCAGTGCCACCGCGAGCACAGCAACCGATAGAACGACCAGACGACGCCTCCCAACCGCACCCTCCCCGGGCTGCTGTGACTTTCTGTTAGCAATCGGTCTCACTTTGCGTAGAAGTAGGCTGTTAGATAGCTCGATCCGGGGGGCGTGTTGTGCACTCATCGGGATCTCCTGCACGAAAGAAGTAGAAATAGTGCCCGATTGGGTATGATTGGGTACGCTACCTGGTAATGAACACCATTGCAAAGTTGTCGGTGTCTGGGGCCGCGATGGTCGACCGCGACACTGTTGATGCCCGACCCCGCGACGACGTAGGCCCGGATGGATGGGTCGAGGGTTTGTTGCGTGAGGTCGGACTTCCGGTGAGCCGTCCGCGCCGTCTCGTCCCCCCGGACGAACTGCCGGTGCCACTTGGCTGTGCGGTTCGCGTCGGTCTCGGCCTCCACATCGTGGGGCAGGTCGACCGCCGCGCGGCCGAGCATGCTGCTCGGACTCACCTGAGGATCAACTGACCAATTTGGAGTGTCCCACCGGCTGGGGTTGGGTCTGGTCACGCAGCGGGGGGAGAACCTCGGCCCCGACGCTGCGCGAGGTCGGCTCGCAGACCAGGAACATCACGTCGAAGCGGGTGAACAGCCCGGAGGCGAAGGAGTCAGCGCCAGCGGTCATATCTACGACCATGTACTCGCCGACGTCATCGGTGAGGTGGTTGAGTAGCAGCTCCACCGCCCCAACCTTGGAGTGGTATCAGGCCACGCCCAGATCGCCCTCGCTGAATGGGCCGGCCACCGCGAGCCGCACTCCATCGATCTCCCGCATACACGCGTCGTAGATCGGGTTGCGCTCCACTATCCGCACTATCAGTGTCGTCCAGGGGCAGCTGGGTAGCGATCACCGGTCGAGGGACACAGATCTGAGGTCGATCCGCTTTAACGATAACAATAACTGTTTTCTTTTGCAATACCGTGAGACTAGATGGAATCATCACCAATTGGAGGAGGAGCGGGTGCCGAACGACGCGCACACCGGTAGTCATCGTGGCCGGGCTGGTCTCTGCTGCAGTGCAGGATGTTGCCGATGTGCTGCTCGACAAGCGCACCGCGGTCGTGCACCACGACGTGGCACAGTTGTCTGATGGAGTGCTGGTCAGGCGGATCCGTTGCGGTGCGGACAACGACACGACCGCTCGGCAACTTTCGCACGGCTGCGTGGCGTGCTTCCTGCGCGAGGAGTTGCTGCCCTTGCTGCGGAGCTTGGCCACGTTGGCGAACGTCGACCGGATCGTGCTCCACCTCGACCCCACGATGGGACCTGAGACGGTGTGCTGAGCGGTGGAGCACATGAAGATCGAGGGCAACCCCTTGCCCGACCTGGTGAGGGTGCAGGCCGTACTTACCGTGCTGGACGCGGCGGGCTGGCTCGCCGATGCCACCGGCGACCGAGGACCCATTGAGCGACTGCTCACCGCCAGGCTGGATGACGACCGAACCCTGGCCCAGCTCGCGGTCGGGCAGGCTGAGTTCGCCGACGCGATCATCGTGGCAGGTGCCGCTGCGGACCTCGACACCGCGCGACGGACCGACGCCGTCCTCGACCGCCTGGTCCCGGTAGCGCCCCGGGTCCGGGCAACCCGACTCGACGTCGAAGCATTGCTGGCAGCGGTGCCAGCGAACTCGCGACGGGGCCGGGTCGATGACGCCCACGCGGTGCTGACGCATCACACCCACCCGTGGCACACCGAACAGGGCGTCGGCACGGTGCTCTTCGGCGCCTGCCGTCCATTTCATCCCGAACGGCTGCATGATGCATTGCAGATTCTGCTGCAGGGCGTGGTCCGGGTGCGGGGACGGATGTGGGTTGCGACTCAGCCCGACCAGGCGCTGGCAGTGGAATCAGCTGGCAGTGGCCTGCGCGTCGCCCAGGCCGGACGGTGGCTCAGTGCTGTGCCGGACTGGTCGGACATCAACGTCGAGCGGGCCCTGATGGCCTCACTGCGATGGGATGACCAGTTCGAGGATCGTGAACAGGCACTCCTCATCATCTACCACGTCACGCTGTGTCAAGGGGGCGCGATCACCCCGACACGTTCCCGACTAACCCACCCGACGTTACCCGGCGCTGTTGCCGAATTAGGCTCTATGAGATCGAGCACGCCGCCTTCAGCGGCGCGGCCATGGCTGAGTCCATCGTCTGACCCGCGTGCCCGCTTGGGCCGGTCCCGCGTACTGCGCGCGGCCTGGCGGCCGTGCTCGCGCGGGCCGGCCTGGGCGGGCACGGTGGTCGATGGGCCCGGACTGTCGTAGGTGATGTGAATCCAGGGGTATATCCGTGAGCGCGCGCCTGGTTGTAGATCATCCTCTCATGCGTCCTTGATCGTCCACGTCGCTCCGACGCCGTCATTAGGCCGCTGCGCGCCGGCATGCGGTGGTCTGCGGCCAGCCAGCGTTTACATTGATCAGTGGCCATGTCGAGGGGATTGATCATCGTCAAGATCGGCCAACTCGCCTTCGGTATCGGCGGCGAAGGTTTCGATTCTCATAACGTCCTCGCCAACCTGACCCACCCAACCGCGGTCGTCACCACCACGTCATCAGATAAAGCCCCACGCCGGCGCGGCGAGCGGCGAGTATGGCCGGCGCTGCGGTGGTGAGGGTGCGTGGGTGAAAGCGTCGTCTGGCAATCGGCGTAACATGAGCGTCCGTTCGGCGTCCTGTGCGGGCGTTGGGCGCGCTCCGGGGTCCGGTGGCCGATCAAGTGTCAGGTAGGGCTCTCAGCTGAGGTGGGCGAGACCCTGGTTGCTTTTACGGTTGCTGGCGTGAGAGAGCCCCAGTTGGCCAACGCACTGACAACGAGCCTGCTACGCGGAGCCGGTGAGTGCGCTCGGGTCTCAGGGTTCGCTGGGTGATGGGCCCTTCGCGGTGATCAGTGGGTTTGTCAGTCTCCTGTTGTCGGTGTTGCCGCTGGCGCTGGACACCTTCGCGATCGCCGCGGTGGTCGGCGCTAGTCGACCCTGCGGCTGGACCCGCGGGCGCGTCTCAGCGATTTTTGTGCTGTTCGAGGGGGGCATGCCCCTACTCGGGTTTGCTGTGGGCACGTCCTTGGGACAGGCGATCGGAAGCGTGGCCGATTACCTCTCCGGTGGCTTGCTCATCGCACTCGCCGGCTACCTGCAATGGGCCGACGATGACGATGACGATGACGGGCCGGAGGGTGAGGTCGCCAAAGCCAGGCGCCTGATCACTGCCCGGGGTTTAGCGGTGCTCGGGCTTGGTCTGTCGATCAGTCTCGATGAACTCGCGATCGGTTTCGGACTCGGTCTGGGCTCCCACCGCGAGGCCGCCTTGACCCACGTGGCCACCATTGTCAGCGTCATCGTCATCCAAACTCTGGTCGTCTCCCAGCTCGGCCTATCCCTGGGTCGCTGGATCAGTCCACATCTGCGGGAACGCATTGAGCAGTTCACCAGCCCCGGCCTGGCCATCCTCGGCGGATACCTCCTCACCGGGCAGCTCATCCAGACCAGGTTGCTGACCGCGCTCGACACCGCGCTTCTCAGCGCCGTGATGCTCATTCCGGCCGGCGTGAGCATCTACTACGCCCGGCGCAGCACACCACCGGCGAGCTCACCTCAGACCGACAGCGGGCCGGCAGTCATCGCCTCCAACCCAGAGCCCGTCACCCCAGACCCCATGACCCCCGGCCAGCTTGGGAGCGGCCGACACCGACTACACCACCCCCGAACCGGACATCCTCACCCCGTGCGAACCGCAGTCTCATGAGCATCGGTGGCGTTATGTTGTGAGTGCACACCGGGGTCAGCTGATCCGACTCCGCGCATAATCACGACTCGTGTCTCAAAGGCAGGGTGCACCTGTTCGCAAGGAGAGTCAATCCTAGTGCCCAGCGGTACCACAACATGTAGACAAGAGCCGGCGTGTCCCCGCTATGACGTTAAGCTCCAGTTGGTAGCCAGTCAATCTCTGCGGCCGGCGCCGAATAGTTGGAAGCGGGGAGATTCAGAGCCTCTGGTGCGGAGCGCTGCTGGGCACGATGCCAGTGGCACGGATCGGGGCGATGATGACGGCTGGACAGCAGCCCGGCCCGCATGGGAATGGGTGCTAATCAGCCGGCGCAGTCAGTGACTCGGGTTCCGTTGGGTGGTTGTGTGGTGGCGATTCTTGCTGAGGGGCGGTTTGGTCTGAGTGGACTAATCGTGGTGGCGTGTGGAGCAAGGGCGTGCTTTTCGTCGCGTGGAATACGCCTGTGAACGCCTCCTTGGTATCGGCATTCTCATGTTCGAGAATGTAGTGACGACCGGGTCGTACTGTCGCCTCTGGCGGATTCTTTGGGCACGTCGAAGCGGTAGGCTTGATTGTGGTGTGCTTGGTTTTCGGGACTGGTGTGGTGATTACTTTCGGCCCGCCGCTGCGTCGCTTCTCGATTCGAAAGAGGTGTCTTGTCGTGCCTGGCGCGCCAGGGCCATCGTCAAAGTCGTGTCGTGGTGATCACCTCCTTCCTTGCTCGTTGGTCAGACGCCCAGGAGGGTGAGGACTTGGTCGAGGCGGCGGCTCATCTTTTCGGTGGCTTGTTTGATGTTGGTCCAGCCGGCGAGGCGGAGGAGGCTGATCGCGAGGTTACCTGTTGACTGAACTACTTCGAGTGTTTCTGCTGTTCAGTGACCGTTTTCCGGTTGTCTCGTTGATCCGCCGTGCAGGAGACCTCAAGGGATCTGAGTGCTCTGGTCGTGCCGCAGGTCGGTCGTGTCGTCGCGACGGACGACACGTGGGAGCCCTACCGGCTCGTCGACTTTGACGGGATCGCGGTGGAGTCGGTCGCGGTCTTTCTGGGGGATCTGCAGGCGGCGGGTCGGTCGGCGGCGACGGCCCGCTCGTATGCTCTGGACCTGTTGCGGTGGTTCCGGTTCTTGTGGGCTGTCGAGGTCGGTTGGGACCAGGCGACCCGGGTCGAGGCCCGGGACTTCTGTCGGTGGCTGCAGGTCGCGGGCAAGCCGGTGCGCCTGCACTGGCGCCGCCGAGACGAGCCGGCGGCCACCGGTGCTCGGCCCGGTGGCGGGCTGCGTGTCCGGCCGTATGCGGCGTCGGTGCGCGCGCACAGCGAGACGGTGCTGCGCAGCTTCTACGATTTCCACCTCGACGCCGGGACCGGACCGATTCTCAACCCGTTCCCGTTGGATCGGTCCCGGTGAGGCCGTCGTGCGCACGCGCACCGCAACCCGATGGACCCACTGCGGCATGAGAAGAGCGGGCTCTACCGGCCGACGGTGCCGACCCGGTTGCCGCGCAGCGTCCCGGACGAGCAGTTCAACGAGATCTTCGCCCGGCTGGGCTCGCACCGGGACCGGGCGTTGGTGGCGTTCTACGTCTCCACCGGGGCGCGGGCGAGTGAACTGCTGTCGGTCACCCAGGGTGGGGTCGACCCGGGGCGCCAGCTGATCACGGTGGTGCGCAAGGGTAGCCGCGAGGTCGCGCAGCTGCCGGCGTCGCCGGATGCGTTCGTCTGGTTGCGGCTCTACCAGGTGGAGATGTCTGAGCGGATCCCGCGGGGACGGACCCGCTCTCTGTGGTGGACGTTGCGGGCCCCGGCGCGTCCGCTGACCTATCACGCGGTGCATCGGATGTTCGAGCGGGTCAACGAGCGGGCTGGCACGTCGGCGACGCTGCACTCGCTGCGGCACACTGCCGCCTACCGGATGGCCGAGGACCCGGACCTGCCGCTGACCGATGTGCAGTTCGTCCTGGGCCACGCTCAGCTGACCACGACGCAGATCTATCTGACGCCCCGCAAGCAGGACGTGGTCCGTCGGGTGCTGGCCCACCACGACGAGCAGACCCGACGGGCCGCCGCCCGCGCCGCTCCCGCCGCGGCGCCCGGCTACCGGCCGGAGAGCCTGGCGGTGCTGTTCGGGAACCAGCTGTCGTGATCGCCGCCGTCGAGCGGGATGCCCCGGTGCGTGATCGCGGTGGCCCGGTGCCGCCGCCGGTGGGGCCAGCGTGCGTCGAGACCCGGTTTGTGGCCCGGGCACCGGCCGCGGGATGGCCGGACACCAGGCTGGACCGGGAGCAGGTGCTCGAGCGGCTGACCGGTGGGCCGTTCGCGCTTGACAGCGTCGGCGGCCAGAAGCGACGTCGCCACGGGGTGGCCGCGTTGTTGGACTGGCTGGGTGACCAGCCCGGCCAGACCTGGCAGGACCGGTGGCTGGCCAGCGGGGCAGACGCTGCTGGCGCGGCGTGGCGCCAGATTCCCGCGCAGTGGCTGCGCGCGAGCGGCCGATACCCGCACGGGCGGTCCGACCCGTTGTGCGCGGCGTTCGCGGTGGCGATCTGCGCCGACCTGGTGCGACCCAGCACCACCTGGTTCGTAGCTGCGGTGCCCCGCGGGGGTTCCTTGGTCCGCGGCATGGCCCAGGCCCGTGACCCTGCCGGATTCGCCCGGTTGCGGCAGCAGTGCGAGCGCGACGCGCAGCTGCCCGCCGCGGCCGGCACGCACACGCTGCACCGGGCCGCGGTCATCCTCGGTGCCAAGGGCGGCGTGCTCGCCGAGGTCACCGTCGGGGATGTCCTGGAGCTGCTCGACGTCGAGGCCGGCTGTCACCGCAGCCCGATGGGCAACGCCACCGCGTTCTACCGGACCCTGCACCAGTTGGGGATCTTCGAGGCGGACGCGCCGACCCGGCTGCAGGAGCTGCGCAGTGCCGGTCAGCGCACGCCGGCCGAGCTCATCGACCGGTTCGATCTGGCCTGCCGGCCGGTGCGGGACCTGCTGGTGGACTACCTGTGCGAACGCCAGCCGGCGTTGGACTACAGCAGCCTGCGCGCCCTCGCCGCAGATCTTGGCAACGTGTTCTGGAAGGACCTGGAACGTCACCATCCCGGCATCGACAGCCTGCACCTACCGGCCCAGGTCGCCGCCGCGTGGAAGCAGCGGCTGCGCACCCGGGCGAAGACGGTCACCACCACCGCCGGCGAGAAGACGACGCTCACCGTGGAACGAGTCGGTTACCGCCAATGCCTGACCCCGGTCCGGGCGTTCTACCTGGACCTGGCTCAGTGGGCGCTCGAGGACCCCGCCCGTTGGGCAGTGTGGGTCGCGCCCTGCCCGATCGGTGGAGAAGAGATCAACCAGCGCAAGGCGGCGCGCCGTCGCAAGTCCCGCATGGACGCCCGCACCCGCCAACGGCTGCCCGTGCTGCCGATCCTGGTGCGCAGCGTCGACGAGCGACGCAAGACCACCGACGCGCTCCTGCAGGCGGCCCGCCGAACCCGGCCTGGGGAATGCTTCAGTGTCGCCGGACAGACCTTCACCCGCTCCCTCACCACAGGTCGCAGCGACAAGGTCTGGATCGACGACCCGGCCAGCGGGAAACGGCGGGACCCGGCAATGGAGGAAGACCTCGCGTTCTGGACGTGGGCCACGGTCGAGGTCCTGAGAACCACCGGAGTCCGGATCGAGGAACTGCTGGAGATCACCCATCACAGCCTCGTGCGATACCGGCTGCCCAGCACCGGTGAGCTCGTCCCGCTGCTGCAGATCGCGCCGTCCAAGACCGACGCCGAGCGGCTGCTGGTGGTCAGCCCGGAGCTGGCCGACGTGCTGTCCACCATCATCGGTCGGGTCCGCGAGAACACCGGGGTGGTCCCGGTCATCCCCGCCTACGACCGAACCGAGTGCGTATGGCTGGCGCCCGCCCCCTGGCTGTTTCAACGCAGACTCGGCACCGAGCACCGCAGGATCTGTCCAGGCGCGATCCGCAACATGCTCAACACCGCTCTCACGCACAGCCCGTTGACCGATCCAGAGACCGGCGGCCCGTTGCACTTCACCCCGCACGACTTCCGGCGGATGTTCATCACCGACGCCATCCTGTCCGGCCTGCCGCCGCACATCGCCCAGATCATCGCCGGGCACCGCGACATCAACGTCACCCTGGGCTACAAGGCCGTCTACCCCGACGAGGCCATCCAAACCCACCTGGCGTTCCTCGCTCGCCGGCGAGCACTGCGCCCCAGCGAGGAATACCGCGTCCCGACCGACGACGAGTGGACCGAGTTCCTCGGCCACTTCGAACGCCGCAAGGTCTCGACCGGAACCTGCGGCCGAGCGTTCGGGACACCCTGCATCCACGAGCACGCCTGCATCCGCTGCTCGATGCTCTGGCCCGACCCCGCCCAACGCGAGCGGCTCGTCGAGATCCGCGACAACCTCACCGCCCGCATCGCCGAAGCCCAACGCGAGGGCTGGCTCGGCGACGTCGAAGGACTCCAGGTCAGCCTCGACGGCGCCAACCACAAACTCGCTCAGGTCGAACGACGCTCACCCCGCCCGGCGGCCGTCGACCTCGGCATCCCCGCCCTCACGACCAAACCTTGACCGGCCAGTAACCGCTCAAGGCAAGGTGAAGATCAAGTTCAGAGAATTCTCATGGTGGCCATGATTTGTGGGGAGGAGCCGGTCCGGACTTGGGATCGGTCTTCGTCGAAGGTGACGTCGCGGACGTAGTGCTCGCGGTTGTCGGGTAGGCGCGGCGCATCACTGCGCCGCGCCCCCCTCAGAACCGTGCGGGCCACTCGTCGCGGCACACGGCTCAAGCAGCCCGCGTGGGCGGGCAGGCATCTGTTCTACTGGTCCGGGCTTTGCGGTTTGTCGTCTGGGTGATGTCGGCCGCAGTGGGCGTGTACGAGGCGGTGTGTCGTCCGGTTGCTGTGTTCGGTGATGGCCTGGCGGGTCATCGCCTTTCGGACGGCCGCGAACCAGGTTTCCCACTGGTGGAGGGAGTCGGGTAGGCGGTCGGTGAACAGCAGTGGTTCCCCACATAGTGGGCATTGTCCGTGCTGGTTGCGCAAGGCGTGTTGCCAGGACGGGGCCAGTTGTGGGGGTTTGCGTTTTCGTCGCCGGTCGGCCCAGTATCGGGCCAGGGCAGGGTCGTCGGGTGAGTGTCTGCTGATGACCGGGACGTGCCGGACGATCTTCGTCCAGGCGTAGTGGTGGAGGTAGGCGCCGGTCTGCCGGTCGCCGTAGACCCATTTGTTGCGCCTGGTCGGGTGGAACGAGCCGAAGTAGCGGGAGACAACCCACTTTCGGTTCTTCTTGGGGTGCCTGCGGCGGGCCCACTTGTGGAGGTGTTGCCATAGGTGGTCGTCCAGGGCTTGGTAGGCCTTCTTGGACGCCCCGGGCCGGAAATAGTTCGCCTGCCCTCGGATGATCGGGTTCATCGTGTTGATCACCTCGATGGGACTTGCGCCACGGAGGGAGCGCAGTTCTGCGGCGTTTCTCCGCCGGATCTTCTGGAGCGTGTCACGGCTCGGTTTGGTGAGAACCTTGGTGCCACTCTGGACGTGGTAGCGGCGAATGGTGAAGGACAGAAAGTTGAATCCGTCGTCGATCCGACCGATCCGAGTCTTCTCCCTGTTCAGGGACAGACCTCTGTCCTTCAGCCACGCACTGATCCGCGCCTGGACCGTCTCGGCTTGCTCGCGACTGTGGCACAAGGCCACAAAATCGTCCGCATAGGTGATCACGGTCGGGCATCCAAGTTTCACGTAGCCGCGTGAGTCGTATCTGACTCCAGCGGCTTCTTCCATTCCTTGTAACGCGATGTTCAGTAGCAGCGGGGAAATCACTCCGCCTTGAGGGGTCCCCTCGGTGGTCGGAGAGTACCGGCCCTGATCGACCACTCCAGCTTTCAACCAGGCCCGGATCTGTTCCTTGGCTGGGAACGTCCCGATCCGTTCTAGCAGAAAGTTGTGGTCGATCCTGTCGAATGCGGATGTCAGGTCTGCGTCGAGCACCCAATCGCGTTTCGCGTTCTTCGCTGCGAGCGCTCTGTGGATCATCTCGATCGCGTCGTGGCATCCGCGGCCCGGCCGGAACCCGTATTGCTTCGGGTCCAGCCGTGCCTCCCACTCTGGCTCCAGAGCGTTACGGACCCGTTGTTGCTGGGCGCGGTCGGCGATAACTGGAATCCCGAGCGGGCGTTTTCCGCCTTTCTTGGGTATGTACACCCGTCGCACCGGCAGTGCTTGGCTCGGTCCCGCTTGGCGGTGCAGACGCATCGCCAAGCCAGTCCGCGCGCGCGAGGTCAGAGCGACCTGCTTGTCTACGCCTGCGGTGTGACGGCCGGTGTTGTGCTGGCTCACCCGACGCACGCTGACCAGCGTGTTAGCTCGGCTGCGCAGCATCAGCTTCTGCAGATTGCGGACCTGTTTGTGGTCGCATGCCTGCGTCGCCTTGAAGATCCGTTGCCGTAGTCGCTGTACCTGCGTTTCCTGGTCACGCCAGTCGATGGCGTCCCAGTCGAGCAGGTCCTCTGGTCCGTTCGCCACGTCGCCGCCCGCATCGAGCGCCGCGATATCGGCCATGACGACCGTCGCGTCCTGCGTCGTGGTGCCTAACTTGTCCATATGGTTCCAGCGTGTCGTTGGCCTTGAGTCGTCAAAGGGCCACCCGGCTCACGTCAGCTCCCTTTCGGGCCCCAGGCACCCGGCCTGGTATGCGACCAGTTATACGAGTGCGACCGCGGTGGGGAGGGTACGGTCATGTGCCTTCGCTTTCCTGTTGCCTTTCGGCTGTCGCCGTTTGCTTCTTGAGTCGTCCTGTTCCCGCCACGGGTATCCGCTTCCCTCGCGGTCAGCCTACCGGCGGCTGGTCGTGTCCACCGGACCGTGACGGGGTTTCCATGTTCCGCACTGGTGAGACGCGACCGGTGTCGGGCGCCCCCTATACCCCGGGACCGTGGTGCTCTCATGGCCGACATCGAAACTTCAGCCACCACTGCCACCTCCCAACGGCGGGTCCTGTTCCCCGGTGCGACTTCCCATCTCCCGGAGTTCTGGGTAACGAGGCTTACAGGGGTTCACTTTATTCACCCTTCCGGTCTTCCCCTCGCCTGTGACCAATGGATGGAACACCGGTCCTTGGGCTTCCTCCCGGGCTTCACACCCCACCGTTACCAGCGACGCATGCCAGGAGCGGGGACGAGCGTTGAGCACTCACTCGGAGCTAACCGTCGATCAAATCGACCCTCCATTTCGGTTATCTCACTCACACAGTGCGACCTCATGTCGCACTTCGATGTCCCAATGGTCGCGGTTGAAGGCCAGAACGTCGGCGGGGTTGGCTTGGTAGGTGGTGAGGCTGGTGATGCCATACACGGTCTCGTTGCGTGTGCGCAGTGGGTTGCCGGGCAGGTCGGGCACCTCGCGGGTGATCGCCCATGCCTGGTAGACGCCGGGGAAGTTCAGGTCCGCGACGCGTGGGGTGGTCGTGATCGACCGGATCTCCTGGCGGCCGTGGCCGCGGTCACACGTGACGTGGGCAGGGGGGAAAACTCCCGTCCGCGTCAGCGAACAGGGCCTTGATGCTGTTACGCAGGATCGGTTGGTTGCGTTTGACAGTGAGGACGTACTCCCCGTTTCGTTCCAGGATCTGCTCGACGTTGCGCCGGTGGACGTGGAGCGCGTCGGCGGTGACCACCACCCCCGACAGGTCACCCGGTTGCTGGTCACCCGGTTGCTGGTCACCCGGTTGCTGGTCACCCGGTTGCTGGGCGCCTGGTTGGGCGGCTGTGACTTGGTCGAGCAGGGGGATCATCTGGGCTTGTTCCCCGGTGTTGTGGGGGATTTTGCGTTGGCCGACGACGACGCCTTCAGCGTGGGTGAGCGCGGAGAACAACCCGACCTTGCCCGCCCCGGTGTCGACTTCGGCCCAGGCACCCTTGAGGGTCTTACCGTCTAGCGCCAGAGCTCGCCAGGCCTTCGGGGTCACGACCCCCGCCATCACTGTCGCGTGTAGCCAGGTCCCGACGATGGTGTCCGCCTCATCAGCATCGACGTCTTTGACGGTGCGCCGGATCGTCGCCTCGCTGGGCGCGACCGGCCGCCCGGTCACCGGGTGGCGTCGCGCGCCCAACCGGGACAGTGCCTCGGGGGGCAGGTCAGCGACATAGTCAGCGACCGACCGGAAGCTACGACACCCGCTGATCGTCGCGGCAGCGACCATCGTCAGGACCGACGCGATCTGGTGGCGGATGCCCCGCTTACTGCGCGGGTCGCTGAGCTCGCGCAACGCCTCCAGCAGCCCGCCCGCCCCGGCCAGCTCCAGGGTGTTCACATCAGCCACGTCATCGTCGCTTCCGGTCAGCAGCGGGTGGGCAAACGTGGCGGACAAGATGCGACCCGCGTCGCGGTGCAGCCGATACATCCACACCCGCTGGGGTTTCCGTGATGGTGATAAGCACCCGCGGAGCGGGAATACCCCAGCGTGGACCCGATCTGCTGGAAGTTCGCGGCCGCATAGCAGGCGCCGGTGTGCCGGGCGGGATCGGTGAACGTCTCCACCGCGAGCACCCGGTGCCCGTAGGCGGCCAGGTAGTCGCTGCTCACGCGGGCCAGCACCCGGGACAGCACCGCAGACGCGAGGTTGGGTCGCCGGCCCGCGGGCAGCACACAAAACCGCTGATTGTTCGCGACATGCTTCAACCGCGCGTACTGCTGCTCACGCGACCACCCCAAAAACTCATCCCGAGCCCGACACGACAACACCGCAGACCCGAACCCGACCACCGCGACCCACACACCACCGAGCACCGCGACATACCGCAGGACCGCACCGGTCAACCGATGCCCCAGCCAATGATGCTCGGCCAACGCAGCGTTGAACCGACCGACCTCATCCGCGAAGATCGGCCGCACCACCACATTCGCTACACCCGCCCCAGCCACCCGCGATGTCTACCAGCCCGGACGCGAAAACGCCAGTCCCGGCGTGTCTCCGCAGCACCCAACCATGATCACGTGACTTTGACGCAGCCCTGCCCCGCTCGCCAGGCCGACATGTACAAACCCGCGCAGTTGGCTGTGGGGAAGGCGGTGGGTCTTCTCGTCCCCAGGACATTGGTGACCAACCGTCCAGACGCCGTTGTCCGGTTCGCTCGTGAGGTCGGCGGGCCGATCGTGGTGAAGCCTTTGGGTTATGCCTCTATTCATGAGGAAGGCCGGCGGCGGGCGCTATACACCCACCTCCTCACTAGCGACGAGCTAGCGGACCTGCGGGGTGTGGAAACCACGGCGCACTTGTTCCAGCAGTACATCGGCGAGAAGGCCTACGAGCTGCGGCTGACCGTCGTGGGTGGTGGTGAGGATAGTCAGATGTTCGCCGCAGCCATTCACGCAGGCTCGGAGGCGGTGCTGTGGATTTCAGAGCCGACTACCCCTCCTTGACCTACCGCGTCGTTGATATCCCCCATGATGTTGCCGCCGGGGTGCGTGCGTTTATGCGCCACTTCGCTATCTCGTTCGGCTGCTTTGATTTCTGTGTTGACACCACGGGCCGGCATTGGTTGCTGGAGTGCAACAGCGCCGGTCAATTCCAGTTCGTTGAACAGGCCACCGGGCTGCCCATCACCGCGGCGTTAGCGAACCTTCTCGCGAAAGGCGCACCATGACCGACGTAACCGGGATCACGGGCTGGCGGACCAGGGCTGGTGAGCTGGCTGAGAAGCTTACCGCCGACGGTACGATTACCGACCCGTTGTGGCGCACGGCTTTCGAGGACACACCCCGGCACGTGTTCGTGCCGCGCTTTTGGGCATTGGACAAGTACAACGCGCCTACACGCCTGATCGACGGTGCCAACCCCGCCCACCACACCGAGTGGCTAGACACGATTTACAGCGACCAACTCCTCACCACCCAGTGGGCACCGCGGGACGGCCGCCGGATGATCACAAGCTCGGCGTCCCAGCCGACCCTGGTCGCTCGGATGCTGCATCTGCTTGACGTCCACGACAGTAACCGGGTGCTGGAGATCGGCACCGGCACCGGCTATAACACCGCCCTGCTCTGCCACAGAGTCGGCGACACGGCAGTCACCAGCATAGATATCGACCCCATCCTCGTTGCCGAGGCCCAGGCCCGCCTTGCTCAGATCGGCCACCGGCCACAGATCACCGCAGGCGACGGCGCCAAGGGCCTGGCGCAGGACACCCCCTATAGCCGCATCCTGTCAACCTGCGCATCACCCGGTGTCCCAGCGGAGTGGATCACCCAACTGGCCGACGGAGGAAAGATCGTCACCCCGCTCACCGTCGGCGGAGCGCTCGCAGTGCTCACCAAAACCGGCGCCGGCGAGGTCTCTGGTCGACTCGACAGCGAGCAAGCATGGTTCATGCCGCTGCGCCCAGCGGACAAACCACTGCCCGAGGGCTACCTCGTGGCTCTCCCCGAGCCCCCACCACAACAGCTCCAGCACCACGGAACCACCGAGGTGGACCCCGGCGCTTTCGCGGACCCCGACTTCCGACTCTGGCTGTGCCTGCACCTACCCGCCGACACCCGCATCATCGACATCGTTAACAACGACTTCACCCGCACCGGCATCATCGTCCATACCACCCGACACCGGGCAACCGCCGAATTCCCTGCCAATAACACCACTGGCCCGTCCCTCACCACCCAAGACCACCGACGACTGTTCGATACCGTCGAAGCCGCCTGGCACGCATGGCAACGCTGCAGACGCCCCGACCGGACACGAGTCGGCATCACCGCCCACGCTAACGGCACACACAACGCCTGGCTGGACTCACCCACGTCCGGCATAACCTGGCCACTGCCAACCTAACCCGCACTGGCGGACTGCTGTCATGTCGAATTTCGGTGACATGAGTCCGTTGATCTTTTCCGAGGTCGTGGTTCAGCTCTGAAATCACCGGAACCACTAGGCGCTTGGGGTCGTCCGATCGACAAAAAGCTGGGGTAGCAGTAGAACGAAAATGTAGGGCAAAGCCGCGGAAAGCGCACCATTTTAATCCAAGTTGACGCTCGATGTATAAATGCAAACCCAAGGGTCTCACCCTCCGACGATGGCCCCACTTCTAAGTGGCTCATAACCTAAATTATCTCAAACGAAAGCAAGATGTCAAGATTTGCAAGATTTGCGAGATGTAAATCCTTGTCAAATGCATGTGCATTCGTGCTTTACTTTGCGCGCACAGTTCGAGCTACGCTACCGGGAGGCCTCGGAGCCCCACCGGCGAGCCGGTAGCGCCAGCACCGGTGGGCGCTCGTCGCTGGCTGGGCTGTCCCCGTCTCGTCTGCGGGAATGGTTGCCCGGCATTTTCGCGGCCCGGTTGCTGCCCGGGGTGACCCTGCCCAGCGGTCGGATCGTGGGTGAGACCGACCGGGTGGTGCACCTGTTTCCCCTCCCCACCGGGCGGACGATCCCTGACGAGCTGCGCGCCTTCTGCGGCCTCGCTCTCCGGCCTAATCAGGCCGAGCTGGTCACGGTCGGCACCGGAATGCCCTGCGCCGCCTGCGTCATCACCGCGCCGGACCCCGAGACCACCTGACCAGGTTCAGTCCCGCCAACCACCGCGAGCGTGTGGAAGGACGACCGTGGTCACCGGTGTCTCGGCCTCCGGGTACTGGCGGTCATCACCATCGCCGAGCTCGCGCGGCGCGGCGAGCTTGTGCAGCGGGGCGCGGAGGGTTCTGGAACGAAATCCGGCGTCAGTGGCTATTTCCGCTGGTTACAGGGCTTACCGGCCCGAGCTGTAAGGCAGGTCGCTCACCACGCATCCAAGCCAAACAGGGGTGGTGAACTGCGGAAACACGCGCCAACGCCGGATTCCGTTCCAGAACTCTTCACACCCCGATTCGCGGAGGCGCGCCGAGGGTGATTCGGAATCGTGAGCGCAGCGACGACCCCCTGCCCCGCCCGTGCGCTCACGGTGCCGGTCGGTTCTCGCCCCAACGCGATGGCAGCTCGGCTACCCTCTTCATCCATGAGCAGTGAGCTGGAGTCGGTGAATCTCCCGGCGGAGCTCCTCGACGAGGCGCGCGATGCCGTCGAGCGGGGCGCTGTGGGGAGCGTGGCTGACTACGTCGCCGAGGCGGTGAGACTTCGTCTGACCAAGGATCGTGCTCTGGCGCAGGTGGCGAGGCTGTTCGGTGGACCGCCACCCGAGGACGTCCTCGCCACGGTCCGCCAGAGGGCAGGTCTTCCGCCGCGTCGCGCCGCTTCATGATCGGTGGCCGCGTCTTTGACGTAACCGCGGTCGTCGATTTCGCCACCGCCCGGTCGGTGTATGTCGAAGCGCTGGTGATGACCGCGATCGAGGAGAACATCGTGTTGGTCGTCCCCGGCGCGGCACTGGCTCGCGCGGGCGCGCTGATTCCCGCTGGTCATGAACTCGGCGTGGACGTCCTGCTCGGCTTGCCGTGCACCGTCGTCGAGGCTCTGGACGCTACGCAGGCGCGAGCAGTCGGCGCGCTACTGCGACAGTGCGGTCAACCCGGAGTTGATGTTGCCGTCGCGCATGTGGTGCTCTGTGCGCAACAACGGGGGTGGCCGGTGGTGACCAATGACCCGGGACCGCTGCTCGCTCTCGATAACACGTTGGAGATTGAGAGCCTGTCCTAAGACGTCCCCGCTGTGCTGCGGCGTTGCGGACGCTGACTCCAGACCTGCGGCGAGCCGCCGTAACCGACAGCGTGCCAGCCGGCATCCGCTCCATCGACTGACCTGTGAGTCAGGCCGGTGGGGCGGTGAGCTGATCTGCGAGCTCACTGGCGGTGGCGGCGTCGTGCAGGGTCCTCCACTCGGGTCGGAGCCACCAGCCGCAAGGTAGCTCCAAGGGTCGCAGGGGCGTATGAGGCTCGGTGATCTGGATCAGTAGTTTCTCCTGACCGTCTGGTGAGCTCGCGTATTCAACTGTCGCCAGTTCGGGGTGATCGTGAGTGATCACCGGGGGTGTATCGGCTCCAGGTGTCGCCGGCTTGGGCGGCGAGTTTGGCGGTGGTGACGGGGTGGTAGCCCAGGGCGTCCGCGACCACGGCGGCTGGCATCTCGAGGACGTGCTGGCGGATTGCGGCGCTGCGCCCGGCGGTGGTGGGGATCCCGAGTTCGTTGATCAGGGCGCCGAGGCGGTCGGCGTTCATTGGCTGGCCCGCGCGGCGGCCGGGGAACAGCCAGCGTGAGTTCGGGTTGGTGGCGGTGTTCATGTTGTTGCGGTTGCCGATCCATCTGAGCAGGAGGTCCGCGACTGGGGCTGGGACTGGTGATGGTGGTTCCCCGAGGCGCAAAAGGACCTGGTCCTCATCGTTGACGACGTCATCGACGGTGAGCCGGATGATCCGGCTGAGCGGTTGCGCATAGAGGAGCACGATCACGCCGGCAACCCGGGATCGCAACGGCGGAGAGGGGTCGGTCAGGAGCTGGCCGAGCAGCTCCATGCGTTGGTGTTGCGGCAGCGGAGCGGCCCGGCGGGTCGTCGGGGCGGCCGGCAGCCGTAGCGGCCGGGTGAGTTTGCTGGTAATGCTCCAGAGGAGGAACCCGCGTAGGCAGTGGCGATCGCGCTCGTTGTGTTCGGCGTGCCAGGTGTCGATGTTGGCCTGGTTGCAGGTGTGCAGGGCGCGGTCGTGGGTGGCGAGCCAGCCAAGCAACGACGTGGCGTACTTGATTTGCGCGCCGGCGAAGCTTCTCCCGGCTGGGGTGATTGGTTTGGTCAGAGCTCGGGTCCGCAACCGCGGCAGGACTTCCCAGCTCGCGAAGCGGTGGACGAGCTGTGCATGGGCGGGTTCGGTGATGGTGGCGATCAGCCAGCGTTCAAACAAGCAGATTTGTTTGTCGATGGTGGGAAGCACGTCACAGGCCATGAGAAGCTCGCGAAGGTGGGCGGCGGCTCGCCAGGGCTCCAGCGTGTGGAACGCCTGGTGGGTCAGCTCGATCTGACCGCGGCCGAGTTGACGCAGTAGCGATTCGGGAGAGCCGGGCTTGCTTTTCCGGGTGTAGAGCCAGTTCAGGATTGACAATGGACTGTCCGCGCCGAGGAACGACTGCGCTAGTGGCGCGAGTTCGGGACGGACCTGGCCCGAACCGTCGTCGAGGAGATCGCAGACCCGGTCGTTGAGGGTGCAGCGTGTGCACAGTCGTCCACCGTGCAGCTTGCCTTCGGCGCGGCAGCGGCTGCACCGGTAGGACATGGTGAATCCTGCGCAGTCAGAGCAGATCGCGGCGTTGTCGGCGTCCCGCCGGCCAGGGAGCGCACGGTCGGCTCCGCAGCCGGGACAGTGCCCTCGGACGCGCAGCGCCTGATCGTGGCAGGTGCGGCAAACATGACCGTCTGGCCACCGGGCGGCGAACCAGCCCTCACGTGCGCAGCGGGCGCAGGTCCGCTTGTGCCAGCGTTCGAGCTGCTCAGGAGTGGTGTAGGCGGGGCTCATTGGTCCGGGAGGATCCGGGCGGGCCGGGGCCGCAGTTTCGTGACGGGCGAGGGCGCCGCCCGGTCGTCGGTGGCGGTCTTGCGAACGCCGGCGTTTTCGGCGGTAGTGATGACCAGATCGGCCGGGGTGCAGTCGAGGATGTCGCAGAACGCGGACAGGACCTGCAGAGACAACCGCTCGGGTGTGCCCGAGACCAGGCGGTGGACCTGGGAGGCGGACAGCGTGATGCCTCGCTGGTGAAGCAGCGCAACGAGCTCGGTGGCGGTGAAGATGCCGCGGGTGGCCATCACTTCCCGTAGTCGCCAGGAGTAGCCGATCTTGCGTTTCACGCTCACGTCTGCTGTCCCTGCAATGCCTCGGCGACCGCGGCGTCGAGGTGGCGGCGTAAGGTGCGGGTGCGGAAGTCCGATGACACACAGGTATAGATCGAGGTCGTGCTCGCGTGCTCGTGCCCGACCTGTTCCTGGACAAACCGCGGATCCATACCGGCCTCGATGAGGTGCGTGACATACGAGCGGCGCAGCGAATGGAAGTCCAGCCCGGGGTCCAGCCCGAGGGCTTCGCGGTAAGTGACGAACCGGGAATTGAGCCGCTGGCAACCAACACGCAGCCCGCGTTCGGAGGGCCAAGCCGCCGGGTTGCCATCGGCGCCCAACAACGGCCGGACCTCGTCGAACCACTCCGTAAGGATGTCGGGCGTCCAGTTCCACACGGTCAGCACGCTGCGCTGCTTGGGTGGCGAGCCCTTCATGGCCTTGCCGAACCGGACACGGCACAGGCCGTACTCGGTTCCGTGGATGTTGCGACCGAAGTCGACCGCATCAAGCATCCTGGTCTCGTTGCGCCGCAGGCCAAACGCGTAGGCGGTCTTGAATAACGTCGCATCGCGGAACGCTGGCAACCAGCCCTTCCGCCCGAACGCGCGGATGCGGGCCACCTGGTCATCACAGTGGGCGAAGAAGGCATGCAGCTCCTTCTTGGTGAAGGCCCTCTTCTTCGGATCGGCCTCGTTGTCCTGCACGTGGGTGGCGGTGTTCCACTCGTGCACCACCTGCACCGGGTGGGTACCGAAGCGTTTCTCGCAGGTCGCGGGCCATTCGTAGGCCGGGTCGGTGGCGAAGTGACAGAACGCCCGGACAGCCTCGGAGTACGCACGGATCGTCGAGCGCTTCAAGTCCCTCAGCGACCGCAGATCGCCGAGCCACTCATCGACCATGGCCGGCGACCACTGCCAGGGAAACGCGTTCACGTAGTTGACGAACGCCCGCACCGTGTTCTCCCGGCCCTCGACCGTCGATCGGGCAAGGTTGCGCGCCAGCTGCTGGTTGGCGAACCCGGCCAGCATCGCGGAGAACACCTGATCCTCCGGCCGCAGCAGCGACACCCCATCCACCAGGTACAGGCTCGCCGCACCCGGAACCACCCCGATCGGTCGCATGGCCACCACCCTCCGTCACTCGCATACAACGCGGAAAAACCGCATCAGATGCGATCGGGTAGGAAAACCGCAGGCCATCCAGCCATACGAGTGACACCGACCGACCTGGCTCGGCCGTTTCAGACCGCTACTGTCACCACCAGGCCACTGACTCAAGTCCTGGCAGAACGGCTAAATTCCAGCCTTCAGGAGCGTCAATTCGCGAACTGTCGCCAATTCGCATCGGATTCAATTGGCGACAGAACCAACGATCTTGCGAAAACTGGCGTTAAGAGGCTCGGCGGTCGTTGAGGACTGCGGCGGGAGTGCGATCTGGTGTTGCCGCGGGTCATCCGGCCGGTGATGACGTTGCCGCCGGGGTGGGTTCGAGGTGGCGGTAGATGGTCTTGCGGGAGACGTGGAAGGTTTCGCCGATCTCGGCGACGGTGTAGCGGCATTTGCCGTCGGCGCCTTTCTCGTCATACATCTGTTGGGCCACGGTGGCCTGTCGGGCGCGTCGCGGTCGCGTCGTGAGTTTGGGTTTGCGCCCGCCGGTGCGGCCGCGAGCTCGGGCGGCTTCGAGTCCTTCGAGGGTGCCTTCGCTGATGGAGAGCGGAACATTCCGTGGGAGCTATGCCGCCACCAGTTGATCGTCGAGCGTGTCCGCTTCGGTGGTGTGGGGTGAAGCCGGGGTACCAGCGCTGGTAGTCGTTGGTGAGGGTGTCGTTGAGGACTCGGGTGCGGATTTGGAGCAGGAGGTGGGCACCGCGGGGTGTCCAGCGCATCTGTTGCTTTTTGACCAAGCCTATTGACCGAACTACGTGGCGACACGCCGATCCGGTGTCGGTGACTGCTGGCCAGTGAGCGGTAGACCTGCTCCACCGTGATCATGAAGGGTGGAGCAGAGCGTTGTTTGACGATGTGGAGCGGGACATCGGCTCGATCCGGCTGCCCCGCTGGGGCCGGGTCGTGTCGGCTGAGGGGGTTGTGCCGTGGCTGGTGGTCGATGACGGCGGCGTGCCGGTGGAGCCGATCCGCCGGTATCTGAGCGACTTCGTCGCACGCGACACTAGTACCGGGTCGGTGCGCAGTTACGCCTATGCGCTGATGCGCTGGTGGAGGTGGTTACGAGCGGTCGATGTCGCGTGGGATAAGGCCACGCCGGCCGAGGTCCGTGATCTGGTGCTGTGGTTGAAGCAGGCCCGTAAGCACAACCAGCGGCGGCCCCGTTCGACCTCGGTCGCGACGGTCGGTACGGTCAATCCGGTCACCCGCAAACGGTACTTCGGTGACCAGTACGAACCCCGGACGATCCGGCATTCCAACGCCGTGATCAGGGCGTTTTACGAGTACTGGATTGAGGATGTCGGCGCCGGCCCGCTGATCAATCCGGTTCAACTCGCTCGACGCGGCCGCCGGTCGAACGCGCACCACAACTCGCTGGAGCCATTCAGGCCCGAAGGCAAGATTCGCTACAACCCGAAGGTCCCCAAACGCCAGGTCCGCGAGGTTCCGGATAATCGGTGGACAGAGTTGTTCGCGGGTCTGCGGTCGAACCGGGATCGGGCGATCCTCGCCCTGACGGTCAGCAATGGTGTCCGCGCCGCTGAGGTCCTCGGGGTTCGGGGCGTGGACCTGGACTGGGGTGACCAGCTCGTGCGGGTCATCCGCAAGGGCAGCGGCGCTGAGCAGTGGCTGCCGGCCAGCCGGAGGCCTTCGTCTGGATTCGTCTCTACCTGGCTGAGCTGGCCACCCCGCTCGACCCGAACGAACCGCTGTGGTGGACGCTGCGCCGCCGCGATCGGGGTGGGGGCCCGCGGCGGCAGTCGTTGAACTACGACGCGCTGCGCGCGGTGTTCCGCCGGGTCAACGAACTGCTGGGCACCAACTACTCGATGCACGACCTGCGCCACACGGCATCGCTACGCATGGCCCACGACGAAACCCTGTCACTGAAAGACGTGCAGGTCATCCTCGGTCACGCACACCTGTCCACCACCGCCGACGTCTACATGATCGAAGACGAAGTAGAGGTCATCCGCCGGGTGCAGCAACACCTTATCGACCGCGAGCACCGAGCCCAGCAGCCGCCCGCGCCTGTCGCCGCCGGCTATGACGCCGCCGACCTGGAAATCCTGCTGGGAGACGCCCGATCATGACAGCCACGCCCCCAGCACACCAGCAGCGGTTTCGACCCAGCTCTCGCCGGCAGAGCGTGTTCAAACAGCATGATCACCTGGTGGTGGCCCGGGCTGTTGTCACGGCACGGGACACGCTGTCGATCAGTTCGGTTCTTGAGCTGTTTCCCACGCCGCCGAACTGGCCAAAAAGCGCGCCCTTCGGACATCGAGCGGGCCACGTCCACGGCGCTCGCACGATCTTGGAGTGGCTGGAGGGCCATCCAGGCCACGGCTGGCAGGATCGCTGGCTCGTCTGCGGCGCCGATCGCAACCTCGACTGGATCGATCCCTTCATCGTCGAAGACTGTTCGCGCAATCCGACCACGCAGCGAGCAGAGCTGACCGCCGGGCTCACCAGCCTGTTGCTCTGCCGGATTTTCCTGCCCAGTTATGACTTCCTGGCCTCCTACAAGGCGTACAAGCTCTACGAGTACACCCGGCAAGTCTTCCGGCCGGAGCTGTTCGCCCGGATCGAGACGAGTGCCCAGCAGCTTGAAGGGCAGCCACGTAGCGTCCGTGACGCGCTTGCGGTGATCAGCAAGCTGGTGCTGCACACCGGTCGTGATGCTGACGCAGTCACCGCCGACGACCTGTTGGCTTACCGCACTTGGCACCTGCGACGGCCCAAGGCCGTCGAGGGCGGCACCCCCGGACTGTCACTGGCATGGGCCGCGCTGCGCGGTGTCGCTGACCTCGGGGAACACCCCACTATCAAGGAAGCGGTCCGGTTTGGCCAGCGGCCCACCACCGAACTGGTGGACGCCTACAACATCGGGTGCAAGCCCATCCGGGATCTGCTGGTCCGCTACCTGGACGAGCGCCGCCCCTGCCTGGACTACAGCAGCTTCACCGGGTTGGTCGGCGCCCTGGCCGGAACCTTCTGGGCAGACATCGAACACCACCACCCCGGCATCGACAGCCTGCACCTTCCCGAACAGGTCGCCGAAGGCTGGAAGTCGCGTCTGCGGACCGTGGTTGGACGGGATGGCACGACTCGGCCACGCGGGGACTACATCCAGCTGTTGATGCCGATCCGCGGGTTCTATCGCGATATTCAGGAGTGGGCGCACGATGACCCCTACTGGGTCCAATGGAGCGCCCCAAGCCCGGTCCGCAAGCGCGACACCGCCGGCGCCCAGAAGGCCAAACGGAAGACCACCGCCGCTATGCACCAGCGTGTCCGTGAGCGACTACCGCACTTGCCGGTCCTAGCCCCAGTTTCCGGGCTAATTCGATCTTGATCCTGTGAGACGCCTGCCCTGGGTGGGTTGACCTGCCGTTTCTCGGCGTGTCGCCTGGTGTTGGATCTTGTACTAGCCTATGACCTAAAGTGTGGCGAGTCTGTATAAGAAGGTGATCAGCGGGAAGCCGTACTGGTACCTGCGGGAGATGGCGTGGGTGGACGGCAAGCCCAAGATGGTGTCGGAGCGGTACGTGGGGTCGGCGGCCGAGATCGCCGCGCTGTTGGAGGCCCGGGAGGCGGCGATGATGCCGGAGCGGACCCGGCATCTGGCGTTCGGCGACCTTGCCGCCGCGTGGGGCGTCCTGACCCGGCTGGGCGTGATCGAGACGATCGACGAGGTGGTCGGTTCCCGACGGGCGGATGCCGGTGCCACGGTGGGCACCTACCTGGCGTTGGTCGCGCTGAACCGGCTGGTGGATCCGCGCTCGAAACGGGCGTTTGTGGACTGGTGGAAGACCACGGCCGCCGACCGGTTCATCAAGGTCCCCACCGGGGTGCTGGATCACCGGAGGTTCTGGGATGCGATGCACGCCGTCACCCTGGATGAGTGGGTCGAGATCGAGCGCCGCCTGGCACTGCGCATGATCGAGGTGTTCGGTCTGGACATCTCCGCGCTGGCGCTGGACATGACCAACTTCGCCACCTATATCGATTCCACCAACCCCAAGGCGCCGATCGCCCAGCGAGGCAAGGCCAAGCAGAAACGATCCGACCTGCGGCTGGTCGGGCTGGGCGTGGTGGTCACCCGCGACGGCGGTGTCCCGCTAGTCTCGCATGCCTACCCAGGCAACCGGCCCGACGTCACCCAGTTCGCCGCCATGATCGACCTGCTGGTGGCCCGGTACACCGCGGTGGCCACCGCGGGACCCGAGGACGCCACGGCCGCCGGGAGTGCGGCCCCACAGATGACCGTGGTATTCGACGCCGGGCAGAACTCGGTCGCCCACTTCGCCCACCTGGCCGCCGCCGGGCTGGCGTTCGTCGGCTCGGTGCCGCCCTCAGACTGCCCGGACCTGCTCGCCCGTCCCGCCACCGACCGCAGCGTCGTCGACACCGACCGGTTCGAGGGCCTGACCGCGCTTCAGACCCGCCGCGAGGTCTACGGCACCGACCGCCGCGTGGTGCTCACCCACTCACCCACGCTGCACACCGCCCAGTCCCGGGGCTTCGACCAGACCCTGGCCACGGCATCGGCGAGACTGTCAGAGTTGGCCGACACCCTCGCCCACGGCAAGACCCGCCGCCCCAGAGCCAAGGTCGAAGCCGAGATCACCCAGATCATCAAAGACCCCTGGGTCGCAGACGCGTCGTCCACGTCGACCTCACCGGCACCAACCCGCCGCAGCACCGGCTCACCTGGACCATCGACGAGCAGGCCCGTACTGACCTGGAAGACGAGGTCTTCGGTAAACGGGTGCTGATCACCGCCCGGGAGGACTGGCCGGTCGCCGAGGTGGTGGCCGCCTACCGCTCCCAGTCCGAGGCCGAGTTCGGCTTCCGTCAAATGAAAGACCCCCACGTGGTCTCCTTCAGCCCCATGCACCACTGGACCGACCACAACATCCGCGTCCATACCTTCACCTGCGTGCTGGCCCTGCAAATCGCCCACCTCATGCGCCGCCACGCCGACCAACACGGCCTGCACCTGTCCGTCCGGGAACTGCTGGACACCCTGGCCGGCATCGAAGAAACCGTGCTGATCTACCCCTCCACCGGCGGACGACCCAAAGCACGCCGCATGCTCACCGAAACCACCCCCACACAAGACCGACTCGCCGAGATCTTCAACCTGACCCGGTGGGCACCCCGGACTTAGGTCATAGGAAAAACGAAGATTCGCAACTGCCCTGAGCAGCGGAAACACGAGTGAAGATCACTCTAGCCCGGAAACTCGGGCTAGAAAGACCTGGAAAATCTACGGCGCGGGCGACACGTGTCCGAGGTTTGCGCATTACGCAAGCAGCTACGACCGGCACTCGTGGCGACCTAGATGACACGCCCGTAAAGGACCGGATGACATATCTTGATCGGCCCGTTACTGGAAACAGTCCGCCGCTGGGTAGTGCTTATTGGCGGGGGCGTAGTCCGACGAGGATGCAGGTTTCGTCCCAGCATTGTCGGCAGGTAGGCCAGGGGCGTTCGGTGTCGTCATCGGGGCCGCGTTGGTGGGTAGCACCGCAGAGGCATTGTATGGATGCACCCAAAGGCACGGTGCGGTTCCGCCGGTCGATGGCATGTAGGTGTCCCGCGATAGGGCACCAAATGAATGAGCGCGGATATATATACGACGTGAATTCAGCTGACATCTGTAGACCCTCCTGCTGGACGACCAGACAGCCCCGAGTGTGAGTGGGAAGACCGATTTTTCCCCTATGTCAAACACGGGTGACCGCCCGCGGGGATTGGGAATCGCTGCTTGGGCTCAAACGGTCGTAGCGACAGGCAATTATTCTAGCAGATTTCTATTCTGCTAAGGTACCCCCTTTCCGGGGGATCTTCTGGGGGGATGATTGATGAGTGGGGCTGAGCCGTTGTGCGCCCAGGAACGGGAGACGATCTCCCGCGAGCTGAACCGAGGACGTTCGGCGCGTTGCATCGGAAAACAGCTTGGACGGCACCACAGCACAATCACAAACGAGATCAATCGTAATGGCGGTGTCGCCAATTACCGGGCTCTTTCCGCTCAAGAGCGTTACGAGTCACTTAAGGCTCGACCGAAGGAGCGGAAACTGGTGGCCTCGTCCCGGCTGCATGATGCGGTGAACGAGGGCTTGGAACAGAAGTGGTCTCCGGAGCAGATCAGTGCGAGACTAGACGAGGAATATCCTGACGATCCGGAGATGAAAGTGTCCCACGAGACGATTTACCAAACACTGTATCTGCAGGCGAAAGGCGAGCTACGGACCGGCTTAAACTCGCGTTACGACAGGGCCGGGCGAGGCGGGTGCCCCGATCCCGAGCGACTCTGAGCAGGGGAAAGACCCAAACATGGTCAACATCAGTGAGCGTCCCGCCGAAGCCGACGATCGCGCGGTACCCGGTTTCTGGGAAGGCGATCTGATCATCGGGAAAGGCGGCAAATCGCAGATCGCCACCCTGGTGGAACGTACCAGCAGATTTACCATGCTCGTGAGAATTCCATACGACCGATGCGCCGATCGCGTGGCCGCACTCCTGGCTAAAAAAATGGAGACGTTGCCTGAGTTCCTGCGCAACAGCGTGACCTGGGATCAAGGTAAGGAAATGGCCCGCCACGCCGAGTTCACTGTCCGCACGGGTCTGCCCATTTATTTCTGCGACCCGCACTCACCGTGGCAACGCGGCACCAACGAGAACACCAACGGGCTGCTCCGGCAGTACTTCCCGAAAGGCACCGACCTGTCCTTGCACACCCAGGAAGAACTTGATAGAGTAGCGGCAGAACTGAATGGCAGACCACGCAAGACGCTAGCGGGCAGAAGCCTATCGAGGTCTTCGATAGGCTGATTGTGGAGCATTGTGTCGCCATGACCGATTGAAACCGCCCAG
>CAWGMP010000013.1:0-32011 GCA_963823755.1 uncultured Actinomycetota bacterium | reverse complement strand
GTTTCGCAAAAAATCCAGGCCACCCGTCAAGAGCACAACAGATCCGGCACGAACTCAACCAAGCCGATCACCAGACTTCACCATGACGCTCCCAGCAGCAGCCGGCCGACATCTTGGATGCCTATGGCCGCGTCCCAGTCGAGGATCCCTATACGGTGACCGGCGACGATCTTGGCAGCCAGAGTCGGCCGTGCGGGTCCAGCACCGCAGCAGGTTCCGTCAGCGGGACGGCGTCGGCTAGCAGAATCGCACTCGCATACCGAATAGCGGATGGCCTCCCGGATCGGACGCGGCGCCAGCTTCCGGATCGCTCGCCACGACCTGAATGCCACACGAACCGCACCCGACGCAACCCGCCGCGCGGATCGGACTACCTGCCCGCCGCCGGGAGGGCACTGTTGGCATAGGTCCAGGCTCGTCGCCACAGGTGTCGGCGCCGTACCGGCCGCGTCCTCAGCGGCCGGTGAGCCGCTCGAAGATGTTCGGGGTAGCGCGCTCCCTGAACCTTGATCGTGGAGGCGGCCGTCTCGATCTCGTCGAGTTCGTCGACGGTCAGGTCTACCTCGACCGCTCGGATGTTCTCCTCCAGGCGCTCAAGCCTGCGCGTTCCTGGGATCGGGACGATCCAAAGTTGTTGAGCCAGCAGCCAGGCCAGCGCGATCTGCGCGGATGTCACCCCCTTGCGGGCGGCGATCGTTGCCAGCAGCTTGACCAGCGCGTGGTTCGCCTGCCGGGCCTCTGGCGTGAACCGAGGAATGCTCGTGCGGATGTCGGAACTGTCGAACGACGTCGTCTCGTCGATGGTGCCGGTGAGGAAGCCCTTGCCGAGGGGGCTGTAGGGCACGAAGCCGATGCCGAGCTCCTGCAGGGTCGGAAGCACCTCGGCTTCGGGCGTTCGCCACCACAGCGAGTACTCGCTTTGCACCGCGGTGACCGGCTGGATGGCGTGAGCGCGGCGGATGGTCGCCGCGGCCGCCTCGGACATGCCGAAATGCTTGACCTTGCCGACTTCGATGAGGTCCTTCACCGCCCCGGCGACGTCCTCGATCGGTACGTCCGGGTTCACGCGGTGTTTATAGAACAGGTCGATCGCGTCGACCCTCAGGCGCCGCAGCGAGGCGTCGGCGACTTGCTTGATGTGCTCGGGCCGGCTGGACAGGCCGGTCTGGCGGCCGTCGGCGTCGAAGGCGAATCCGAACTTGGTGGCGATCGCTACCTCCCCGCGGAACGGCACCAGCGCCTCTCCGAGGATCTCCTCGTTGGTGAACGGCCCGTAGACCTCGGCGGTGTCGAAGAACGTGACGCCGCGGTCGACGGCGGCTCGGATGAGGGCGATCGCGTCGCGGCGGTCTGGGAGCGGGCCGTAGCTTTGGCTATGCCCGTGCAGCCGAGGCCGATCGCCGAAACTCGCAGGTCAGGTCCGAGTGTGCGGGTATCCATGGAATGCCTCCGGATCAGGTCTGGCAGGAAACGGCGCACTGGTGCGGGGCCGCCGCGCAGCCCGACGTGGGAGTAGAACAGCTCCTCACCGTTGATCTCGACGCCGTGCGGGACGCCCACGAAGCCGACGTTGCCTCCCGGTCGTGTAGAACGCAGAGCCTGGGTCATGGCCTCGGGTGTGCCGACGCATTCGAGGACGGCGTCGGCGCCGATGCCGTCGGTGAGGTCCTGGATATGGGCCACGCCGTCGTCGCCGCGTTCGGTGACGACGTCGGTGGCGCCGAACTCGCGGGCGAGCTTCTGCCGAGGCTCGTGAGGCTGAACGCGATGATCCGTTCGGCGCTGAGTTGCTTAGCCGACAGCACACCGAGCAGGCCGACCGCACCGTCACCGACGACGGCCACGGTCTTACCGGGCTGCACGTTGGCGGCGACGGCGGCGTACCAGCCGGTGCCGAGCACATCGGACGCGGTGAGCAGGCTCGGGAGCAGTGCGTCGTCGGGCACCTCGGGGGTGGCGACGAGGGTGCCGTCGGCCAGCGGGACGCGCAGGGCTTCGGCCTGGGCGCCGCCGACGAACTCGCGGTGCTGGCAGGAGGTCTGGAATCCGGCCTGGCAGTGTGGGCAGGTGTGTCGGAGGCGAAGAACGAGCCGATGACGAACTGGCCGGGCTTGATGGTGGTGACCTCGGCGCCAACCTCTTCGACGATGCCGCAGTACTCGTGCCCTATCGGCGTCGGCTCGTTGACGGGGTTGATGCCGTGGTAGTCCCACAGGTCCGAGCCGCACACGCGGGTAGCGGACATGCGGATGATCGCGTCGGTCGGGTTGATGAGTTTCGGGTCGTCACGCTGTTCGAAGCGGACGTCGCCGGGGGCATGAAGAACGGCTCCTCGCATGATGCTTACTTCCTGTTCCGTTTTACGTGATCAGTGGTACCGACCCGGTGACCGGCGGCATCACCAGTGGGCCGCCAAGACCGACCGGGATCATCAGCGCCGACAGCACCCACAACGGTATCGATGCCGGCACGACAAGACCGACAGTCATCAGGGACAGACCGAAAGTGATCAGGGTCTTCCGTTCGAGGCGCTCGGCAACACGGGCCGAGAACGGGGCCAGGGCCGCGCCGATCAGCATCATCGGCAGGAACATCACGCCGGTCCCAATGCCGACAGGCCGCGCAGCTCCTGGATGTACAGGCTGAACACGAACGGCAGCCCGTCGTAGCCGACCATGAACGCGAACCCGGTCGACACGGTGATCACGACCGTCCGGGACCGGAACAGCTCCAGCGGAACCATCGGATGAGACACCTGTGCCTGCGCGGCCACGAACACCGCCCCCGCGATCGCGGCCACCACCAGCGCGGCCGGCCACCCTCGGGGCGGCGAACCCGGCGGCACCGGCCTCGATCACGCCGTAGGTGAGCGCTTGCGCACTGCTTGCTTGGTGACCCCCATGCTCCTGCCGATGTCGGTCCAGGACGCGCCGGAGCGTCGTGCTTGGTCGACGAAATGGCCGATCAGATGGTCTGCGACCTCGCCGAGGTGATCTGCGGCGGTGACCGCCTCGGAGAGCTGGTCGAATGGGTCGGAGCGCGCCTTGTTGATGGCCGCGATCAGGTCGGCGAGCGCGGTCATCGCGGCATGCCGCTCGTGGCCTTGGCGCGGGGTGGTGGTCTTGTCCCACCGCGACAGGCGCCTGATCTTGTCGACGGCGAAGACCGACGGGCAGCTGCGACGCCGCCCCGAGGACGCAGCCGCCAGCTGGAGCCCACGTGCATACCCCGGAAGGTTCCGGCTCAGAAGCACGATTCTATAGCAAGTCTTTCGCGCTCAAAATCGCTCAACGGCGAGAATTTGCGCCGTACGGTTTTCAGTGAATAGTTTCTCTCAATAATAATCAACAATTCAGCGCCCACTAGAACCGCTGACCGACACAGCGAGCATTGGTTAACTACTGGGTGTACAAGCCGAACGTATGACGATCGCACTACGTTCCGGCCACGTGCCACAGCGCACCGGCTGCTGGCACACGCGGGTGACGACCCTGACAGCTAATGGCCGGAGGAAGGCGCACGATGACAATGCAGCCCTCGGATCACGCTCCTGATCGAGCCCACCATGCTGGTCGCTTCCAGATCCTGTCGCTGGACGGCGGCGGCGTTTGTATGGGTGTTGGGAGTATGCCCGGTAGCGCCCGGTCACCAGCGCTTGTTCCACCTCGCGGTCGCTTTTGCGCTTGGTGCGGCCAGAGTCTACATGACGAGGCTACTGATTATCACGAGCAATGTTTGATGGCCAAACGGCTATGCGTCACTACACCAGGCGGGATGCCAGTATGAGAATAACAGGAGATTGAGAGTGCTTTATTAGAAATTCTGTATCCAACTCATAACAATACGCAGTGGCTGTCTCATGGCTAGCATGAATGTTGAGTGGACGTAAGCATTCGGTGAGGCTCGTTGTAGACCTCGAGATACAAGTCGGTTAACTTGTCCACGTGCCGCATTGATTCGTCGGAACTGATCACCTGAAAGCCAATCCCGTCAGGTGGCGACAACTTCTCGCTCCTTGTGCGGTGCGACCCGCTGCACATACTCACGCAGCTCCTCGCTGAACGGTACGACATGCGCGTTGCAGGGATAGCGTGCCGTCAGTTCGCCGTGGAAGCGAAGCAGCCAATCACAGACCACGGTCGAGGATGTCGGTGCGGCCAGTTCAACCGCGGTCTGCGCAACGACGACCGACTCAGCAACATCATGCTGCGCCAGTCTGACCTTGGCGAGCCGAATCTCATCAAGGATGCGGCTGCGGTCGTAACCCTGAGCCCGGCTCTCGCGTGCGCTAAGGGTATGCCGCTCGGCTCACTCTGCATATACAACCGCTTGACCAGCGTCATCCGCGTTAAGGGCCAGCTCGGTATAGGCGTTGGCAGCCAAGCAATCGACCTCAGCCTGATCAATGTAGTGCAGCCAGTCCGGGGCCACCTCACCTTGGGCTTCCTGCCAGACCTCGACGCAAGCCTCAGCAGCGCGAGTGGCCGCTGACTCATTCCCGAGGTGCGCGTGCGCCCGGGACTCCAGACCTAAAAGTTCCGTACGAACCAGCGCATCGTCATGCCTGGGCAAGATGTACAGCGCCGTGCGAGCAAGGTCGAGACTATCCTCGTAGTGGCAATATGCCGTTGAAAGCTGAGTCATATCGCCAAGAATCTTGGCACCGAGAACCGGCGACCGGGCTTCCTGGCAGGCGCTGAGGCCCAACAAATAATACCGCTGAGCAACACCCGGCAGACCTTGGTCGTAAGCCATCCACCCAGCCAACTGTGCCAGCTCGGCCATAATACGGAACAGTCGCCGGTTTACCTCCGGACTATGCACCTCGCGCAGTGATTCAGCCACCGCATTAAGCTGTCCGACCACAGCTTTTCGGCGCAACCCGCCCACGCCGGACGCATCCCACCGACGAAAGAGCATGGTCGCACGCTCAAGAGCATCGAGAGCATTATCGCTCGCGGACGCCGGAGAGACCAGCGGGACAACAGCCAAAGCCTGTGCCAGCCAGCGCCGAACCGGCTGCAACAAAATGGCGCCCGACATGATGACGAGTTCTTGCAGTACTTCACGGCGACTAGCAATGTCCATAGCCGCGAACCGTTCCATGAGCGTGCCGATCTGCGCCGACGTCACGTCACCCAGCAGCGACACCAACAATGCATCGCCGGGCTGACGCTGGAGATCCTCAGGCTCCGCCAGCAGGTCATGGAGCGCGTTAAGCGAGATGCCTAAGACCTCAGCCAACTTCGGTCGGCACCACGGCAGTGGCTCGGTCTCGCCTGCTTCCCAGCGCACCACAGTGGAACGCTCGACTCCGAGCAGCGCCGCGAGCTGCTCCTGCGGTGGCCCACCGCCTTCCGGCGGTCAGCCAGCGCCCAGCGTTTCGCTGTCATGGCGGGTAAGGCTCCTCCTCATGGAAACATCCAGCGTAGCGGCCTGCGGTCACCGACCCGGGTTGCCCGCTTCCGAGCAGTTCACGCAGGTCAACCGCGCGATGCGTCATTGGTGCGACATGGGCCACGGCCGATGTGCCCTCTCGATGCTGTAGCCCTCACCGGGGCCACCGTCTTAACTCGTGATCAAGACCCCAGGACCGGGATGTACGAGCTACCCGGCACGGCGGTCCCTGCCGATTGGTCTGCGCTGTCCTCCCACAGCGCAGGCAGGGACGCAGCTGCAGCACCGATCCCCGAACCGCGCTCTGCCCCTTGAAGGTAGGACTCACCCCGATCCTGGGTGCCATTCAAGAAGCCGATGAGGGGATGAGACAAGCAAGGAGCTACGGCAGCTACCTCCTGGTGGGATATCTGCAGGGTCGACCAACGGCCTTTGAGATCGCAGACGACACCGGTTCTTTGCGGCAGGCACTTGCCGAGGCATGTGGACCTGGACACCCCACAGACGAGGGTGCCAGCGGGAATGGCACCAGCACCAACAAGAGCACCCAGGAGCCCGATCGAAGCATTCTCCCCGGGTGCAGGGTGTGCTTCCATGTGCGCCTCAAAAGCTGGCCGGACCGGCGACGCTGGACGCCCCGAACCCGTCGCCGGTCTGGCCTCCCACAACGGAACGGAGGAATTAGCCGTGAAGCCGAAGCTCCTGATCTACATCGCGTGGGTACGGCCTGCTGGTTCGGGCAGGTATGCTCCCGACCATGATCCGCCGTGTGCTGACAGTGCTGCTCTCAGTACTGGTCACGGCGTGTGCAGCGGCTGCCAGCTTCACCGAAGCTCCCAGCATCGCTCAGCTCGCCTTAGTGGTAGCGGCTTGCGTCTTCACGGCTGCACTACAGCTGCTATCAGGACCGACCGCCGGACCTTCAAAAACTTGGCCGCGTTCGGTTAATCCGAATTACGGGACCTTCGCATGCTGACGCACCACTGACCTGGATAGAGTTCCCCAGATCAAGTAGGTCATAGCACCTGCTCGGTGACCGCCTGTGCCATGTGGCGGCCAGCTCGTCGACCATCAGCAGCATCAACGGCTGCCCCGATGCCGGGGGCCACTTGCGACTGCGCTGCCGTCGTAGGTCCTTGCGCAGGGCGGGACGCTTGCTGAAGCCGTTGCCCTTGCAGTGCAGTTCGAGGCGTGCGCGAAGCAGCAGTTGCAGCTACTGTCCGTAGATGCACCATACACGCTCATTCCCGCTGACGCCGCACGCGTATTAAGAATGGCGAACGGAACGCCGGTTGCCATGCAACTGTGGTACAGCTCAATCTTGTGCTCCGTGATGACGGAGGCCGACAGCTAGGACTTGAGGGCCCGGTTGCTCTTAGGCCGAGTGGTCAGCCTTGCCAGTGACCGTTACCTTGAACCATCGGCGCCGTCCAATACGCAGCCTGCCGCTTGCCGCGATCGGAACATCCTCAGAAGTAACCTTGTCACCATCAAGGGACACGGCACCACCCTGCAGAAGCCGCCTTAGGGCGCTATTCGACTCGTCGGGCAGACATGATTTTAGCACTTGGAATGCAGTAGTGCCTTCAGGAATAGTAATGTTAGGTATGTCATCCGGGACGCTCTTTTCTGAGAACGTGGTAGTAAACCAGGCGTCTTCTGCCTTCGCCGCCGCCTCATCGTAATAACGGAGAACCAGCTCTTGCGCGAGTCGGCGCTTCGCCAGCATGGGGTTTAGCACCCCTTGCTCCATATCGCGGCGAATCTGAGAGATTTCTTCTAGTAGCATGGTAGTGTATATCTCCATGTACTGGGTAATGAGCGTATCTGGGATGCTCATAGCGCGCCCGAACATTTCCCTCGGAGAGTGGGCAATGGAAATGTAGTTGCCCAGACTCTTCGATTGCTTCTCTCGACCGTCGATGCCTGGAGTGATCTTAGTGGTCAGCACAACTTGCGGTGACTGACCCAATCGCTCCTGGTAGAAACGGCCTAATAATTCATTGAAAAGCTGATCACTGCCTACGATAGTGAGGTCCGATTTCAGCTCGTATGAGTCGTACCCTTGCAAAATGGGGTACAAGGCCATCAGTATGAATCTCAGAGTTTTTAACGATGCGCTTTTGAAACATATCCCGTGAGATTAGCTTGGCGTGCGTTGTCATACTGACCAGCGACAAGAAACGATCGACGCTCATCGCATCCCACCACTCAGAATTCCTCCGGATCTCAAATACTTCGGGGTCGGTTCGCAACACGCGACTGACTTGCTCGACGAATCCCTTGGCGTTGACTTCAATCTCTTCATGGGCTAGCACCGGTCGAGTCTTAGCCTTGCCCGTTGGATCGCCGATTCTGGTCGTGAAGTCACCGATGAGGAATATGACGGTGTGTCCAAGGTCTTGCAGCTCTCGCATCATCCACAGGTTAACCGCGTGGCCAATGTGCAAAAGGGGAGCCGTGACGTCAACACCATATTTTATGCGAAGCTTTTTACCAGAATATAGCCCCTGTCTTAATTCTTCAAGTGAGAAAATTTGGTCTGCGGTGCGCGAGAAGCTGTCCAAGATAGACGTACTAGTGCGCTGGTTGGCAGATGACTTTTCAAGCATAGATTCTATCTTAACATATGTCGGGGTCTTTATTTTTTCTGGGCAGGTCTCGTCGTCATTCGTCACTCGAACCGTACTACTCTCCTCGCATCCACTCGCCCCATTTTCGCAGAATCTCCGTCCCATGCTCGCTCATACTGAGTGCCTCCAGGAACCGCTTCGGGGGCATAGTCTCCCGTCCATGCGAGAGCGCTGGAGCTACTACGCGGCCCGCAGCCTTCTACCGCCGAGGCACCTCAGTGTGAAGTACGCCTTGACCAAGGTCATCTTCAGCAAACTCTGCCTCGAACATGCGCAACGTGGCTGTGGTGAGCCACCGCGAGCTGGCAGAGAGCATCACCAACCTGGTGAAGGCCCCAGACTCCCAGACTCAGACCCGCACCTACTACCGCCGCAGCGACGCGCTGAGCGGCTGGAAGTCTACTTGGTTCGATGAGGGACAGAACGACAGCAGGCCCATCTTATCGGACGGGCCTGCTGTGACTGACTTAACTGGAGCTGACCTACTCGCTGGTCCTTGTCGGACACGGTTCGGGTAAGACTGGTCTGGTGGACCTAACGTGTCAGCATAAGAACCAGACCTTGCTAGTTGAGGGGCCCGAGATCAAGGTCCGTTCGATCGGTACTCGTCAGTGGAAACCCGGTGCTCTATGGTCAATTGGATGAACGCAGGTCGCACTTCCCTTGACTGATTAGAAAAACCAAGGACTGAATGGTCTCATCCATTGGTATTCTCTGTAATTGCAGCGATTCCAGCATATATGCGAGATAGCTGCTGGTTATGCCACCATCGACGGCCAGAACGGACGGACCCATTCTGGAAGGGGGCGGCGATCAGGTAATGCACAGCCGCGACGACATCACTCGGCCTGCCTGCGACCAGCGAAGGGGTCAGGGCATTTGCGAGAGCCATCACGCCCTCCTCGACCACGTCGCTGCTGGGCGGTATCCAGCCGGGGGCGATGCTGTTGACCCTTACTCCTCTAGATGGACCCAAGGTGTTGGCAAGAGATTTCGTCAGGCTGTTGACAGCAGCTTTGCTGGCACTGTACGAAATGGCAGCAAACGCGCCCTCTTGGGCGGCGCTGCTCGTCACATTGATTATGACGCCACCCGACTTGATATGGTCCTTGAGCCCAATGCAGATTGCTGCCACAGCTGTCACGTTGTACTGCAGGACGCGACTGAACTCGAAGTAGTCGAACTCGACGAACTCGTTGCTCAGGCTGCCGTCTGACGCTGTTGCGAGGATGGATGCACAGTTAACAACTACATCGTAGGTCCGGTTGGACAGGCGCGAAATCAGGCTCTACTGCTCTACATGTGGGTGGTGGGTGTGTGGTATGGCCACAGCGTCTGATGGGGTGGTGAGACGGCTCTTCGCTGTTTTCAGTGGGTTACTCAGCGTGAAGTCATGTAGGTGGGTGTGGGGTTGGTGAGGGTGGGTAGTTGGAGTCTGGCTGCGGTGAGGTAGACGATGGTGATCATCTTGGTTTTGCTGCGGTAGCCCCGGGCGCGGGCCTTGGCGGCCTGGACTAGGGAGTTGATCCCTTCGAGTAGGCCGTTGCTCAGGTGCTCGGTGTGCCAGGCGATGACGCCATCCCAGTGTTTCTCGACCAGGGTGACGAAGTCCTTGATCGGTTGCAGGCGGGAACGTTTCGCGCCGTAGCACCAGCGCCGGAGGTACTCGGGTGCGTAGCTGGGGTGCTGGTCGTAAAAGGCCTGGAAGTCCTCCCGCCAGCGCAGCGCCCGAGCGGTGGCCAACTGAGCGGAGGGGCGCATCAGCCGGTGCAGGTCGCGGCGTTGCGTCGCCGAGAGGTTCGCCCAGTTCTTTAGCCATAGCCAGCGGGTGTGCTTGAGCTCCGGGCGGGTGGCGACCTCGGCGCGGCGCACGGCATCGACGGCATCGCTGAGCTTGGCCGCCAGGTGGTAACGGTCGAAGGTCATGGTCGCGTTCGGCAGGTACTGGCTGATTCCGCTGATGAACGCCGTGCTCATGTCGGAGCTGGTGTCGGTGACCTTGTCCGGGTCACCCCCGTGCTCGGCCAAATCAGCAGCGAAGCGCCCGACGGTGTCCGCCGAGCGTCCCTCGGTGGCGAAGAGCACCCGCCGGGCATCAAGGTCTGCGAAGATGCTCACGTAGTCTTGGCCCTTGCGTGCGGCGGTCTCATCCATTCCGACCCGGCGCACCCCGGTGCAGTCCAGCCGGTCGCGGGCGGCGGTCACGTGGTGTTCCACGATCCGCCAGATCCGGGTGTCGTGCTCGCGGGTCATCGCAGCAACCTTCGCCATCGGCATCGCCGTCGCGAAGCTGAGCACCAGGGCCTCGAACAGCAGCGTGAATCCCGACCCCGGGCGCGCCCAGGGCACACTGACCTGCCGCACTCCATGCTCCGGGCAGCGCACCCGCGGCAGTCGGGCATGCAACAACGCCCGATGCTGGAAGAAGTCCAGATGCCGCCACGTCTTGTCCACGGTGTCATGCACCGGACAGTCACCGTGCGCGCAATCCTTGGCCGGACACCCGAACCGGGCACCACGATCAAAACCCAGATACAGATCCAGCTGGGCCGCCTCGGGATCGAACTCGGTCCGCGTCACCCGCCACGGCCCGCACAGCCCCAACGCCGCGGTGAACAACCCCAGCTCATCCATACTCCTACAACCCCCTGCTACGAGACCGTCACGGACAGTCACGCAGCCAACGAAATGATCACCCCCTCGTCAACACGCCACGCCGCAACCACACCCACTTGATCACCAAACCCACTTGAAACAGCGAGGAACCGGTGAGACTCGATGGAGTCGCATTGACGCAGGTCAGCCGTTTGGTCAACGAGGCGTCGCCGGGGATGAGCGGGCGATGGCTGGCTGTGCCGTCGTCGGCTCCTGACGCTTTGGGGTTACGCCGTCAGTGCCGTCGCCGGTACCAGCTCGACCGTGTGGTGTTCCGGCAGGTGTGATGACCTGGGACGACGAGACGATGTCGAGGGCCCTCCCTCCTCCTCGGTGGCGCAGACTGGAGGAGCCCCATCAGAGCCGCCATACCACACGTAGCTCATCCACATCCATGGCAATAGAGCCCGAAATCAGTGCTGCGAGGCTCTCAGAGCAAAAGTCAACTGCTTCAAAGGCCACCGGAGGGAACTCGGCGCACGCGGCGTCGAATTGCGCCCG
This sequence comes from uncultured Actinomycetota bacterium, assembly GCA_963823755.1. Lineage (GTDB taxonomy): Bacteria > Actinomycetota > Actinomycetes > Mycobacteriales > Pseudonocardiaceae. Next base: position 20,825 of record CAWGMP010000013.1, on the reverse strand, counting down.
GCCTTCCTTGCCAGCCTCGTACCGGCCTTCCGAAGTGGCGCTACCTCATAGCTAGACTCCAACAGGCTAACGCAAATTCTCCTAGCAATTACGCTCGTGTCCATCCCAGTTACTAGAGCAGTTCTGTTCATAGTGATCCTCCGGGTGAGATGTGTCCAGCCTTGCAACTGTTCGACCAGAACAATGTGCTTGATTCTCACAGTTAGGCGTCCCTATCGGATCACAGCCCAAACGTTGAGCTGTTACGAATCGGACTACGGGGCGAACGGGAATGCATCGCCGACAGTTCCGGACTGGGTCGAGGGCGCTTGACCTTGAACAGCAGCGCCCAAAGGCGCTCCACGTTCATCCGAAGTCAGAATCTGATCACGGCTGTATCCTCTTGTCCAGACCTGAGCAAGCTGAAGGACGAGTTGAGCCGCCTGCTCCTTCGGGGAGAGGTCTTAACTAATCGGAAATGCGGCTTTATCACCGTTGGATCGCGCCGCTTCGAACACCGCATCTAGGAATTGAGCCAAAGCAGGTTTTGCCCGCTTGTTCTGCGTGTATGGCGGCGTCAAAGTCGGAGCTACCAAGACCGAATCAGCAGTTCATCCAGGTAATCTGGCCTCCAGCGTCCGAAGGGCGGCCGTGAGAGGTTGCCCCGGCGTCACTTCATCCGGCGCGATGTTGAATTGGCGGCCAGATCCTCTATTTAACCGGGCCGGAAAAACTGGTTATGGCCGACACCTAGAAATTCCTCGTCATCCACCTCCCAACCGCTGTTGGTTGACGTAATTGCCCTCAGGCACCGCATCTCGATGGAGCTCCAGTATCGTCCAATGTCGTCAGGCAACGCTTTGCAGCCGGACGGAAGATCGCCCAACTGCGGCAGCAAGAGGCCCTTTTTCATTAGCCCGATGCTTATTCGTTCGTGGATCGCAGTTATCGTCATTTAACCGAGAAGTGGGCCGACTGTCTGTCGAGGCACTACGGACGCGAGTACGTGCCGATCTACTTAACGCCTGCCGAACAGGCTTCATGGTTTGCGGCCGAGCCGAGGACCGCACCAACATCACGCCAATTTTCAAAGTGCCATCCGTGTCCGAAATGGAAGGGGACCAGAATGTTCGCGACCTGGGAACTTTAGTGGACCTAACGTGTCAGCATACGAACCACACTGTGCTGGTTGAAGGGCCTGAGATCATGATCCGCCCGGTCGGTACTCGTCGCCTAGTGGCGGGTGGTCCTTGATGAACTCCACCACGGTCCGTCAAGCGCCACTCATCGATGATCGACGTGTGAGTTTCGTGGCTCTTGGTGTTCGTTGAGGTCAGGGCTTGCGGGCCACCGCGCAGTAGAAACCGAGCGACCGATTGGCGTAGAGGGTGCCGGGGTCAGGACGCCACTGCGTTAGCGAGACCACGCCGGGTTCCAGTATCTCTAGGCCGTCGAAAAAGCGGCTGAACTCCTCACGGCTGCGGAACTTCGCCGGGACGGCACCACTGTCGTTCCACAGCTGCTCAACCGTCCGCATGGCCTCACTGTCGATATCGGTGGTCGGGTGGGCGATCACCAGATGACTGCCCGAGACCATGGAGTCCATCAGACGCTTGAGGATCCCGTAGGCATTGGCGTTGTCGGTGATGAACTCAAGAATGCCCAGCAGCGTAACCGCGATCGGCTTGGTGAAGTCCAAGGTTCGGGCCGCGCCCCGGAGGATCTCGTCAGGCTCGTTCAGGTCGGCGTCGATGTAGTCGGTCACGCCCGGCGGGGTAGGGACCAGCAGCGCCGCGGCGTGGGCGAGGACCACGGGATCGTTGTCGACGTAGACGACACGGGACTCCGGAGCCACTCGCTGGGCGACCTCGTGGGTGTTGTCCTGGGTCGGTATGCCCGTGCCGATGTCGAGGAACTGGCGGATCCCCGCTTCCCCTGCCAGATACCGTACGGCGCGGTCCAGGAACTCCCGGTCGGCGCGGGCGAAGACGATCCAGTCGGGCATGACGGAGAGCAACTGGGCGCTGACCTCCCGGTCGGCGGCGAAGTTGTCCTTGCCGCCCAGCCAGTAGTCCCAGATCCTCGCGGGATGGGCCACGGTGACGTTGATCCCGCGTGGCGGCTTAGGGCTCTCAGGCGGGCTCAGGCCATCGACCACGTACGCGCCTCTTTCTCCTGCGGTGCTGTCGTGACGTCTCCTCACTTCTTAACTACATCCTAGCGAGGCGGCGCCTCTGACCGCCGAGGTGGGCGGCTGAGCTGGGCTTTTGGCTGACTGACTCGATTTTGGCCAAGCTCTCGCGGGGACCCGCGGTCATGATCGACAGACCGCTGCCACCCGCTACGCCGAAGTCCGATCACCGAAGTAACCAGCCATGCCACTCCACAATGGCTGGTCAGCCCCACTGTCTGCGAAGTTTGGAGCGGGCAACCACAACGGTAGGCCCGCTCACGCCTCACCGCCGTCCCCGACGCCCAGGAGGCGAACACCACACCCATTCCGACGCTCAGCGCCCGACCTCGAAGATCACGCGCAAGCCGTCTCACACCACGCCCAGCGACTTGACCGGAACCCGTGACGGTCTTCACGACCAGCCGCACGTCATCTGCTACATGTGCGCCCGGCACGGACCGGAGGCAGGCGAACCACCAGTGCCAGGCGCCAGCTTCCACCGTAGGGCCCCCTCGTGGAACCTGATGCACGGCGCCGCTTGCTTCGCGCCAAGTTCCTTTCGCTCGGTCTGGGAGAACTCGCTGCGGTCGCAGCATTCGCCTACGTCGCGCTCGGAGTGGTTGCCCCAAAGCTGCCCGACGATCGATCCTTCGTAACACTGATGGTTGCGTTCGTTCCCCTGCTGCTGATCTTGGCCAGGCAGCCGCATACTGGCTCATGGCGCGGGCCTGGGTGAAGATGCGGCCGATGCCTCGCCGAGTGGCCGACCTCTACCGGGCCTTCCGGATCCTCGACGTGATCCTGGTCCTGGCCGCAGGGGTGTACATCACGTTTCACCTGCCGAGCACAGCATGGGTGAGAGTGTTGACGCTCCTTATGTGGCTCTTCGCGGTCCTCGAGTTTGTCAACTATTACGTCGTCCAGCTCTCCTACCCAGTGGACGAGTGGTTTGTCCGGATCGGCGAGTGGCGCACTCCGCGTCTGATCTGCGACCTGCGAACTGCCGATCACTCTCGAGGCGTGATGCGTGGTGAACCGCCTGCATGAGTGCCGCAAGCCGCACCCTACCGGAAACGGTCCAGCTCATCCCCTGTACTTGACCGAGGTGTTCCGTAAGCCCCGCCCGATGACGATTCCCGCTGGGACGCCCTATCTGGGGCCCCGGCAAACCAGAGCTTCCGCCATCACTGCTAAAAGAAGATGGTCTGCCGGGCTAAGTACGCTCCACGCCATGGCATGCGTGGATGACCATCAACCGCGGAAGGGCCATACACGGGATCAGACGCGCGCTCATCGGCATGGTCGGACGTCGTCCTGTCATGCAGCGCGGGCGGGATGCGGATCGCGGCTCTTCCACAGCGGCGAGAGAAGGGACTCGCACACCAGAAAACCTGAACGCGCAGGTCAGGGGCCCGGGCGTTCTCGGGTGGACCTTGGGGGAACTTACTACAACACAAAACCTCAGGTAGAAGCCCTGGAGACCCTGCTCAGGAAGCTACCTGACCCCACCACACCAGCGCCACCGCCCGTTGACCGGCCTGAACCGGGACGGGCACGCAGCTCGACGCCGACCAAGTCAAGGAACTCACCGCTGCTTACCAGGCCGGAGCAACCGCGTACGAGCTGGGCGCCCAGTTCAGGATCGAACGACGGACGGTCAGCAACATCCTTCACCGGCACGGCGTGCCGATGCACCGCCGCAGCCTCTCCCCCGGCCAAGTGGACACCGCCATCCACCTCTACAACCTCGGTTGGTCGCTCGCACGAGTCGGCGAACGCCTTGTGTCGATCCGACCACTGTGCTGAACCGCCTCCGGGAATGTGGCATCCACACCCGCGACACCCACGGGCGATTTCGATCTTGACTTACTGGCGGTTCGCCGGTGCACCATCAAACAGCGGCACCTCGAACCGATCCTCCCTGCGATGGCTACTCTGACGCCTCATGGCAAGGGGTGTTCCGAAGTCTGTGGGGCGGTTGACCGGTCGGTGGCGGATCGTGGAGATGAGCGGGTGGGACCGTGATGCCATCGACCTGGTCGAGCCGGGTTTCATCGAGTTCGTTGGGGACGGGACCGGCGAGTTCGGTTTCATCGCCGTCCGCGGCTGGCTGGACTGCCACCCGGTCGAGCGGGACGACCGGACCGGTGTCGAGTTCACCTGGGAGGGTGTCGATGAGGGTGACCAGGTCAGCGGACGCGGCTGGGCGATTCTTGTCGATGACGCGGTGGTCGAGGGTCACTTGTTTTTTCATCTGGGAGACGACTCAAGTTTCCGGGCAGAACCCTTCACCCCTGCCGATTGAGTGGATGGGTAGTGAGCGAGTACCAGTACTACAAATTCCTGACAGAGAGGGGGCCGCTGAACGATGCCGAGCAGACCGAGGTCCGGTCGCTGTCCACCCGGGTGAGGCTCACTGCCACCAGTTTCGTGAACGAGTACCACTGAGGCAACTTCAAGGGTAAGCCGAACCTGTTGGTGGAGCGCTACAGTACTACAACGCGCACCTGTATGTGACCAACTGGGGCACGCACCGGGTGATGTTCCGCCTGCCCTGCGATCTGCTCGATCCCGATGTCGTCGAGGATTACTGTGTCGGCGACCAGGTGAGTGCCTGGGTCGCGGACGAATTCATCGTGCTCGACTTCACCAGCGAGGACAACGCCGGTGAGTTTGACTTCGACTACGACGCCGAGGCGTTGCTGGCGACGATCGTCGGAGTTCGTGCTGAACTCGCCGCCGGCGATCTCCGACCGCTCTGCCTCGCCTGGCTGGCCGCCCACGGCGCCTGGGAGCGTGACGAGGACGTCTTCGACCGCGCTGCCGACGACGATCTCGAACCACCAGTTCCGGCTGGGCTGGGCACGCTCCCTGCGGCACAGCCGGGCACTGGCCGACTTCCTCCGCCTCGACGACGACCTGCTCGCGATCGCGGCTCAGACTTCTCCGCCGCTCGAGGAGATCGCCGACGATCCCGACGATCTCGCCGTGTGGGTGATCCGCCTGCCGGTTGCCGAGAAGGACCGGCTCCTGGCGCGGGTCGTCCGGGGTGAGGCCGCACGGGTGCGGATGGAGTTGCTGCACCGTTACCGCGGCGACACTCCCCGTCCCAACCCGCCGGACCGTGGCCGACCTGCTCGACGACGCGGCACGCCGACGAGCCGACCGACAGCAGGCGCGCGCCTTGGCCCGCGAACGACGACTCGACGAGTTGGCACGCGAGGAAAGCGGCGCGTGGTCGCGCGTCGACGCGCTGATCGCCACCCGGAAACCGGCCGAGTACGACGCTGCCGTCACGCTGCTCACCGATCTCCAAGCACTCGCTGAACGCGTGGACCGTTACGACACGTTCACCTTGCGCACTATGGCACTGCGGGAAACGCATGCGCGCAAACCGAGCCTCATCGAACGTCTCAACCGAGCCGGCATCTGAGCCTCCGAATTACGGTGGGTCCTGTGGATGACGATCTCGATCAGCGAAGGTCGCAGGACTCACGGAGGAACTCGCCGGGCTCCGCGCTTTGACAGCGCAGTTGCGTGCGGAGAACGCGTGGTTGTTACGGCTGCTGGAGCTGACGCCCAACCAGGCTGCGCCACCCGGCCCAGTGCAGACCGGTTTCTTCAAGGAGCATCCCGGTCCGGTCGACCGGCGATCGATACCGGAGGTGAAGGTTGATTTCTTCGCGACCTTATTCGCCGCTCGCACCGACATCTACGCCACGCGGTGGGAGAACGCTCGTGCCGCCAAGGCGGGTTGGTTGCCAGCGGTCCGTGATGGGTGGCGCAAGGGTGTGCGGCACGAGGATCGCGACTATCTACCGCTCAGTAAGGGTGTGCTGCGTGCCCATCTGACCGGTGAGGTGCACGTCGGGCTGTATCCGCTGTTGGAGGGCAATCTGTGCTGGTGGCTGGCGGCTGATTTCGACGGTCCGATGGCGATGCTGGACGCTCTGGCCTACCTGAAGGCCGCCAGGGCGTGGTCGGTGCTGATCGCCGCGCCTTTGCACGGCAAGGCGCGCCAGGACGGGGCGACGGTATTCCTCGATCTGGCCACGATGGAACCCCACGACGACCAGTGGGCGTACCTGTCCTCGCTCGGCCGGATGAGCCCTGCCGAGGTCACTCGAGTCGCGCCGCGCCGACGGAGTCACGGTCGGCACCAGCATCGACAAGATCGACGCAGCGGTCTCGACCCGGACCCGGCCCATCGCACCACCCATTGTGCACGCCCGGCTCACCTCGGGAATCCGCCTCGAATCGGGCGAGCTGACCCCGGCACTGCACGCGACGCTGAACACGCCGCGTCCATGTCGAACCCGCTGTTCTACGAGCGCCAACGGCTGCGCATGTCTACCTGGGACACGCCGCGGTTCCTGCGCAGCTACGACGAAACTCTGGACGGCGGTTCGTCCTGCCGCGGGGCCTGCAGGACACGATGGCCTCGCTGGTCGAGCAGGCCGGTAGCCGCCTTGAGGTCACCGACGAACGGCATGCCGACGAGGCGTGGGAGTTCACATTCACCGCCACGCTGACCCGCGAGCAACAGGGCGCTGTGGATGATCTGCGCGACCATGACCTCGGTGTACTGGTCACGCCGCCAGGCGCGGGCAAGACCGTGATTGCCTGCGCGATGATCGCCACCCACGCGACCTCCACGCTGGCGTGCTTGTCGACTGCAAGGCCCTGGCCGACCAGTGGCGGACCCGCATCAGCAACCTGCTGGGTGTCACGGCCGGCCAACTCGGCGGCGGTCGCCGCAAAACCCGTGGGGTGGTCGATGTCGCGATGCTGCAAACACTGGCCCGCAAGACCGACATCGAGTAGCTCACCAGCGGCTATGGGCTGATCGTCGTGGACGAGTGCCACCACATCCCCGCTGCGGCGTTCGAGCACGCCGTCAAGCAGATCCCGGCCCGCCGCTGGCTCGGGCTCACCGCCACCCCGTACCGCCGCGACAAGCTCGATGACCTGATCACCCTCCAGTTGGGTCCGGTCCGCCACACCATCACCCAATCCACGCCACCAGGCGAGGACAGCACGCCCCAACTCGAATTTGAAAAGACCGCCTAACGCCCGACCCCCGTACTCCACGTGCACGACACCACCTACCGCTACCTCGGTGACGCCGACCCGACGAAGCCCTGCGGCATGGCGGCCATCTACCGCTACCTCGTCGCCGACGACACCCGCCTCACCCAGGTCGTCAATGACGTGATCGCCGCGCTGAAACGCGGCAGGCGCTGCCTGCTGCTCACCCAGTGGACAGCCCGCATCGAACGGTTCGCTGACGAGCTCCGGCAACGTTCTCTCGACCCGGTCGTGCTGCGCGGCGGCATGAGCACCACGGCCCGCCGCGACGCCCTCGCCCGACTCCACGCACCAACCGACGGCACACCACTGCTGGTCGTCGCCACCGGACCATTCGTCGGCGAAGGATTCGACTGCCCGGTCCTGGACACGCTCTTCCTCGCCGCGCCGATCGCGTTCAAGGGACGCCTGGTCCAGTACGCAGGCCGGATCATGCGCGCGCATCCCGGCAAGACCACCGCCGAAGTCCACGACTACCACGACGTCAACACCAGCGTCCTGGCCTCGTCACTGGCCAAACGGGCACCCGGCTACGTCAGCCTCGGCTTCCCCGACCCCGCCGATCAGCATCAACCCGTTGAGTATGCAGTGACCCGTCGGCAGGCAGGTGCATCGGGCAAGGTGACCACACGAGCAGCACATCTGCCAGCTGATCCGACCATCACGACCGGGAGACAGCCCACTCCTCTCCCAGGGGGTAGGCACAATTGAGTGACCTTCCGCTCGCGCGCGGCAGTCCGGTCGTGGTCAGCACCGGCTTCCGCCTCTTTCCGCCAATCGGCCAATCGGCCCAAGCCACGGCGGGCACGACAACTCGACCCTGACCAAGTCAAGATGCTGATCCAGGGCTACACGGCGGGCGCGACGACCTATGAGCTGGGCGACCGGTTCGGCATCGACCGCCGTACCGTCAGCGCCATCCTCCACCAGCACGACGTACCGATACGCCGACGCGGTCTCTCCCCCGACCAGGTGGACGAGGCGACTCGCCTGTACCACCTTGGCTGGTCACTCGCACGGATCGGCGGCCGCCTTGGTGTCGATCCGACCACAGTGCTGAACCGCCTGCAGGAACGTGGGGTCGGCACTCGCGACACACACGGGCGAGCTCGGTCTTGACATACTGGCAGCTCGCCGGTAGATCACAACCTCAGCACCTGCCGATACTCACCCATAACTTGATTTCGATCGATCACGAGAGACTGGAACTAAAGTTTTACTGTAGGATGGGCCGGTGTCAGTTGATCGACGTGACCTCCGTCGGAGGCTCTTCGAACTCGCCGCCGGGCAAGGCGGCTACTTCACTGCCGCTCAGGCGAAGTCGCTCGGCTACTCCCACCAGGCCCAAGCCCACCACGTTGGGGCGGGCAACTGGTGGCGCATTGATCGTGGCCTGTTCCGCCTCGTCGAGTGGGCTCCAGGCGCACACGACGAACTCGCTCGCTGGACTCTGTGGTCACGAGGGCGAGGGGTCGTGTCACACGAGTCGGCCATGAGCGTGCATGGCATCGGCGAGTTCGAATCACGGCATATCCACCTGACGGTTCCACCAGGATTCACCATGCGCAACGACGCCGTAGAACTTCACCACGCCGAGCTTCCCACCGATGACGTCTCCGAACGCTCGGGATACCGGGTGACCACTCCACTGCGAACGATCATCGACATCGCCGCGAATGCACCCGATGAGGACCAGCTCGCCCGCGCCATCGACGACGCGCGGCGCGCCGGCCTGGTCACCAATCGCCGCCTCCGATCCCGCGCCGAGGCCCTTGACCCCCGCGCCGCGCTCTACATCGAACGCGCGATCCAACAAGCGGAGACACCATGACCTACCACTCGGCGCAGGCACTACGCACCGCATTGGAGAACCGGCTGCTAGCACAATCTACCGAGACCGGAGTCAGCCTGGACCGGCTACGCCGACGGGTGATGTTCGAGCGCATCATCGCCCGCATCCAAGCGGCAGAGCCAGGGCAATGGGTACTCAAAGGTGGCATGGCACTCGAGGTTCGCCTGCGTGACGACGCCCGGCTGACCAAGGACGTCGACCTCGGCCTTCGCGATGACGTCAACAGCGCGTCCGACCTCCACGAGCGACTCATCGAGATCCTCACCATCGACCTCGACCATGACTACTTCATCTTCACAGTCGGCCCGCCGGAACGGCTACGCGATGACAGCGGCGGATTGCCAACCTGGCGCGCCAAGGTCGGCGCGCAACTGGCCGACAAACCCTTCGGCCGCGTCCAACTCGACGTGTCACCCAGGACTCATGAACTTCACGCCACCGACAGGCTCGCCATACCCAACTCCTTGGCCTTCGCCAGTATCCCAGTCGTTGAGGCCGAGGCGGTCGACATCCACCGGCATGCAGCAGAGAAGTTCCACGGCATGCTCCGCGACTTCGGGGAACGCGAGAACTCCCGAGTCCGCGACCTCGTCGACCTCACCATCCTGCTCGTACACGGTCTCCTCGTACCCGAGCGAACGGCAGCCGCAGTCCGAACCGTATGGCTCGAACGCAACAACACCGAACCACCGGACGACCTCCCGCCGCTGCCAGAGTCGTGGCCGGACCGCTACCAGCGACTTGCAGCCAGCCACACTGTTGACATCCCGCCCTACCCCGCAGCCGTCGCCCACATAACCCAGCTATGGCTCCCCATGTTCCCCCACAAGTCACAACAGTGATTGCTCGATCCAATAAGACCACGCAAGCCCCTCTTGTCGCTGGTACGGCTTGCGACGCCGCGGTCCTTCCGGGCACCAGCGGCTCCTGACCTGAACAACACCAAGCCAGAGCGAGACACCTTGCGGCTCATGTGAGGGAACACAACACCGCAAAACCCCAGGCCAGACCACGAAAATAGAACTCTGTGTGGAGCTGACGGGATTCGAACCCGTGACCCCCGCACTGCCAGTGCGGTGCGCTACCAGCTGCGCTACAGCCCCGAAGCGATCACCCCGGCCTCGCCGTGGCGTAGGCAACCGTACACGAGACCGGCGGTGATCCCCGCACAGGACCCGGATCAGCGCCGGGCGCCGCTGAGAGCTTGGTCCAGCCAGCCTTCGTCACCGACGTCGATGACCGCTCCGTTCACGACGACACTCGGAGTGCCGAACCGGTGATCGGGTCGCAGCCCGCTGATGTACCGGCTGGCGGCCTCGGTGGCGGCGGTGATGCGCCGCTCGGCACCGGCCTGCACGCAGCTTGCGAAACCGTCACCGGCGCCCAGCGTGCGGCCGAGCTGCTGGAGCTGGGCGCTGGTCCACCCGCGACCGCCCTCAGCAGGCTGGGTGGCAAACAGGCTGTCGTGGAAACGGGGGAAGATGCCGGCCTGGGTGGCGCAGAAGGTTGCGCCGGCGGCCAGGGTTGAGTACCCGGCCGGTTCCGAACGGTCATCGAGGATGGCGACCGGGTGGTACACCACCCGAGCCTTGCCGTCCGCGGCGGCTTGCGCGAGCCGAGGATGGTAGAGCTTCTCGAACTGGCCGCAGATCGGGCACAAGAAATCCTCGTAGATATCGATGGTCACCGGCGCCTGTGGGCTCCCGGTCACCACCGTGTCCCCCTGCGCGGCCACCTGATACTCCGGACCCGCGGCGGCGACGGGGATCGCAACCGGGAGGTCACCCGGTTTGTTGTGCTTCTGCAGCCATAGCCCGACCCCGACGACGACGGCGAGCACGACGACGATGGCCACCCCCGCGATCACCCCACGGGTGCCTCCGTCGCCCCGGCGGGCCGCTGTCACCACCTGTCCAGCCTGCCGCTTGCGCTTGTCCTCGGCCCGCTCGGCGCCACCCACTACACGTTCCCCCTGCTCATTTGGCCGGGTGCCCGGCTGGGCCCCACTGTGTGTCCGACTGTGTGTCTGAATCCGCGCGCCGCAGCCAGCCGTCGACGCTCAGCACCGTCCGGGGCCGCAGCAGCAGCCATACCGCCAGCACCAATGCGCCGACGTCACGCGCCAGCTCCTGCGGGTAGCGGGTGCTGCCCCTGGCGACCTGCCCGCCACCGCCGAAGCAGCCGCAGTCGATGGACAATCCGCGCGCCCAGGCTTGGGCTACCCCGGTCATCAGCACCAGCAGCAGCACCGCCGAGGCGAGCGCCGCCCACCGGGTGAACGCGCCCCCCAACAGCAGAGTTCCGAGCACGAGCTCCAGCAGTGGCAACGTGGTGGCGACCAGACCTACCAGACCGGGCGGCAATAACTCATAGGCGCGCACCGCGATCTGGGTCTGCGCCGGGTCGACGACCTTGAGTGCTCCGGAGACCAGGAACACCGCCGCCAACCCTAGGCGCGCCACGGCCCCGAGCCCATCGAGGACGGGGCGGGACAGGGGCTGCACTCGATCAGACTAACCAGTTGCCCGGAGCGCAGGTGAGGCTGCCCATGGCGAGGCGAACCTGAGCACGGGGGTGACCCGGCCCGGCTCTTACTCTGGTGCAGAGGAGGTGCGGTGATGACTGTCGAGCCGGGCAACGAGGTCGGGCACATCCACCGAGACATATCCGGAGGATGGCTGCGACCAGCCGTGTTCGGCGCGATGGACGGCCTGGTGACCAACATCGCGCTGATCGCGGGCGTGGGCGGCAGCGGTGCGGGCGCCCACCTGATCGTGCTGACCGGCGTGGCCGGGTTGGTGGCGGGCGCCTTCTCGATGGCGCTCGGGGAATACGCCTCGGTGGAGACCCAAAACGACTCGGTGCGCGCCGAGGTCACCGTGGAACGTGACGAGCTGATCAAGCATCCGGCAGCGGAGAAGGCCGAGCTGGTCCTGTCCTACGTGCAGATGGGCCTGACTCGCAAGACCGCCCAGCAGGTCGCCGAGGAGGTGCACGCCAATCCGTCGCTGGCAGTCCGGGTGCACATCAACCAGGAGCTCGGCCTGAACCCCGACGATCAACCCTCTCCCTGGGTGGCCGCCGGGTCGTCGTTCCTCTGCTTCGCGATCGGCGCGCTGGTCCCTCTGGTCCCGTACCTCCTCGGCTTCCTCTCGCTGGCTACGGGCCTTCTCACCGGCGCGGCGGGGCTGTTACTGGTCGGGGCACTGGCGTCTCGATTCACCACCCGCTCGTGGTGGCTGGGCGGGATTCGCCAGGTGGGATTCGGCGCAATCGCCGCCGCAGCGACATACCTGGTGGGCGCGCTGATCGGGGTCGGCGTGAGCTGAGTGTCTTTCGGCGGCAGCGTCTCGGGCGAGCGCAGCCAGACCACCGCAGCGAGCAGCAAGACACCGCCGGTCAGGACGAACGCCGCGGGGTAGGACAGCTGGTCGGCGAGCAGACCGGTCGCGATCGGGCCGAGGATCGCACCGATGTCGGCGGTCATCTGAACCACGGCCAGTACCGGCCCACCCCTGGTCTGCGAGCCGATCACGTCAGCCACCGTGGCGCCCTGCGCAGGCGTGATCAGCCCGGCGCCGGCGCCGGCGATCAGCGCGGCAACCAGGAATTCCAGCACCCCACTGGTGAAGCCGAGCCAGATCGTCGCGCCACTGGTGACGACCAGCCCGGCGAGCATCGGTAGGCGGCGGCCGAGGGAGTCCGCGAGCCTGCCGGAGAAGGTCAACACCGCCACGGTGCCCGCGGCGAACACCGACAGCGCCACCCCGGCCAGCGACGCCGTGCGGTGCAGCGCCTCGACGACGAACAGCGGCAGCAGCGAGACGCGTACACCGTAGATCGCCCAACCAGTGGCGAAGCTGGAGGCGAGCGCGGCCCGGTACGCCGAATGGCACCATGCCTGGCGCAACGTCACCGCGGGGATATCCCCGGTCGATGCCACCCCAACCACCGTGGAGCGTCGCAGGAACAGCCACGCGACCGCGGCCGCGACGAACAGCGCCACCGCATAGACCACGAACGGCGCGCGCAGCGAGATCGCGATCAGCCCGCCGCCGAACAACGGACCGCTGACGCTGCCGAGCAGGAAACTACTGGACCACAGGCTGGTGGACCGCCCGCGTAGCGCCGGTGGGGTGATTCGGATCAACAGCCCGATCGCCGAGACGGTGAACATGGTCGATCCGACACCACCCAGCGACCGCAACACCAGCAACTGCGAGTAGTTCGCGGCGATTGCGCAGGCGCCAGTCGAGAGGCCGACCACAGTGATGCCCCAGATGTAGACCGGCCGTTCCCCGAATGCCGACACCAGCTTCCCGCTGACCGGTGCGAACGCCAGCCGCATGAACGCGAACGCACTGACCACGATCGAGGCCGCCGTGACACTGACATCGAAGCTGCGGGCAAAGGTCGGCAATGCGGGCGCGACGATGCCGTAGCCCAGTGCGATCACGAAACTGACCCCGACGAGCACCCACACCTCGCGAGGCAGCCGCGGCGCGAGATGTGTGGCGGTGGTCGACGTCGGTTGCGGCCCCGCGGCCACGGCAGCACCCCACTCTCCACTTTTTTAGCTACGCTAACGGCAACGGCCGGCCCAGGCACCACTGTCGTTCAACCGGTGGCGCGGATCGGGACATTCCCGCTCGCCGGCAGCGGAGCGGCCCTCTAGTTCACGACCCTGTCGAGCAGCTGGCGCTCATGGCAGAGCCCCATCCATCCGGGGCCCAGCGGGAGGGACACCATCACGACTGTTACATGCAGCTAGCCACCATCGACTGCTGGAGATCACAGGGGGCCTGGGGTGTGACCGCAGAGCCATCGCGCGACCTGCCGCACGTACTGGCCGTACTGCTCCAGTGCGAGCAGGATGGCTGCAGACACTTTGCCGTGGTCGACCTTAAATCCGAACAGGTCGAAGTCAGCGCCATGCTCGGTCACAACCCCGATATCGAGATCCCGCGGATCCGGCTCGCCCCGACCGGCGCTGCCGAAGACCGTGAGCAGCGTGACGTGCTGACGCTGACACAGCGCGCGCAGCTCACCGGACCCCGCCGCGGCCCGTAGCCGCGCCAGCCCCTCGCTCGGTGTCACCACAACCGCCATTGTCCTGCATCCGACCGCCGCTGTACCCACGGCTCGCCGACCCGGTCACACGGCGAGAGCCCGCGGGCCGCCGCGTGGAACCTTGTGGCGATATCCGACCCCGGGCGAGCAGCCGCTGCTAGGGAGCAGCGGAGGTGAGGCCGAATGTGGTGTCGACCTCGCTGGCCAGGCGGTCGACGTCAGCGGCGAAGGGCTTCGTTGCTGCTCCGGTCTTCGCCGCACGTTCCAGTTCGCGCAGGTGTGTGCGGAGTGCGTTGCTGCGGTCAGCGGTGATCCAGGGGGCCTGCTCCAGGGCGCGGGTGAGGTCGTCATCGGCGCGCTGCAACGCGAGACCGGCGCCCGCGTCACCGCTGGTTCCCAACGACACCGCCCCGGCGTCGACGTGCAACGACAGCACTCGGAGTTGCGAGGACGTCTGCCGGGCCTGCTCGCGCACATCGGCCACCCGGTCTGCCGGGGTCGGTGCGGTGAACCGGCCGGCAAGCCCGCCCACCACACCCCCGAGCAGGAACGCGGCGACCGCGAGGATCAGCAACCGCTGGCGCCGCTGGGCCTGCGGAGTGTAAAGGGCCATGATCACACCCGCCCGACGATGACCGCAGCGGCGCCGGCCCCGACCGTGTCCGCGATCGCATCAGGGTCGGCCAGTTCGCGGATCCGACCATCCTGAACCACCCAAGTGGTGGGTTGCACCGTGATCGGCCCGACATGGCGGACATGCCGGGAAACCACCGACTCGATCGTCGCCTCCCACCGTTCACCGGACGATCCGTCCAGCAGAACCGCCTCGCCCCGCACGTCGAGGGCCACGTCGCCGAACCGGTCGAGCAGCAGCACCCGGCCCTCCAATGAGCTCAGCCAGAACCGTCCGACCGGGTCGACCTGCTCCGAGCCGCACGCGGCGCGGGCCACGTCGATGATCGCCTCCCGGCTCAACGGCGGCCGTCCGGGTATCACGCCGGAGCCGAGCACGAGGGCGCCCACGGCCACCGCGCGGATCGCGCCGCGATCCCCGATCTGGCTGACCTGGACCTGCAGCGACGTCGGCGACGCGCCGGCGGCGAGTGCCTCGGCCTCCACCTCCGCGATGAGGGCATCAACGTCGGCTGAGGTGGGCCGGGACACGGTGCGTTCCCGCTCGGCGCGCACCAACGACAGCGCATCACCCATCGACGAGATCACCTCGGCGCCCGGCGGTATCTGGCAGTCCAGCCCGAGGGTGCCGGCCAGCGGCCGACCCAGCACGCTGGCGCCGCCACCGACCGCGATCAGGGTGGGCTGGGTGAGTCGGTGCTGGCCGGCCACCGCGGTGACGAGGTCGGCCAGCGCTTCGGTGGAGGCCTGCATCATCCGGCGGGCGAGCTCGGTGCCGCGCAGTCCCAGCATCTGGCCGGCGATGTCCAGGGCGACAGTAGCCGAGTGAGGGTGACCGGCGGCGTAGTCGCCATTCGGAACCAGCCCGAGCGCGTTGGCTGCACAGGTGTTGGTCAGCGCTGCCACCGTGCCGTCAACCAGCCGCAACGCCAGGTAGTCGGCGGGGTCCCCGGGCCGCGGCGCAAGTGTCTCAGGGCGCGCCCCGGCCAATCGCTCCGGCGCCAGGAAGCAGGAATAGGTGAGTCCGGCGATGTGCGCGCTGCGCGGCCCGACACCGTAGATCCGCCGCCGCCGCACCCGCAGCATCGATCCTCCGGCGACCCCGGCGACCTGCACGTCCAACGCTCGGACCGCGGTGGCCTGGCCGGCGACCCGCACGTAGGACAGTGCAGGACGGCCCGCGGTGATCGCCGCGACGTTGGTGGAGGTGCCACCGACCTCGACGATCACACCGTCACCGATGCGCAGCGTGCGCAGCGCACCTGCCACCGAGGCCGCGGGCCCGGAGTACAGGGTGCGAGCCGGCGCGGCGCGGAACCCGGCCAGATCGGTGGCGCCGCCGTCACCCCGCATCACCATGACGGGGCTGGTCACCCCCGCGGCGGCGACCCCGGCCTGCACCACCTCTGCGGTGCGCAGCGCGATCGGCAGGATCGAGGCGTTGAGCGCGGCGGTGACCGTGCGCAGTTCGAGGCCGTACAGACCGGTGAGCCCCGATGAGGTCGTCACCGGCAGACCCAGCTCGGCGGCGAGTACGGCGACCGCGTCCTCGCATGCCGAGTCGTCGGGGGCGAACGCCTCGGCCACGCACACCGCTTGGGCACCGGCGGCGGCCAGCCGTTCCAGCGCCTGCCGGGCCGTGCCGGCATCGAACCCGCTGGTGAGATCAAGGAACTCGTGGGCGACGACTCTGCTGATCATGGTCCGCTTGCGGGCCTTACGCAGGTAAGGAGCCCGGCCCATACCGAGCACACCGACCGGCACCGTGTCTCCCTCCAGCAGCGCGTTCACCGCCTGGGTGGTGGAGTGGGTGACCAGTTCGATGGCCTCGGCGCCCACCTCGGCGACCAACTTCGCGACCACGTCGACCACACCTGCGGACACCCCGTCGCGGTGGCCGTGAGTGGTGGGCACCACGGCGCGACCGGCGAGCTCACCGGTCACCGAATCGATCGCCACCGCCTTGGTGAACGTGCCACCGACGTCGGCACCTACCCGGACACCCATGTCAGCTTCCCGTCCGCGCGCGGGGACGCACCATCAACAACCACATCGCCCCCAGCGCATACACGGCGACCAATACCGCCTGGCTGACCACGGTCTGCACGCTGGGCCAGTAACCCAGCGCCTGGGACAGGAAGATCGGGGCGCGCGGCAATCCGGCGAGCGGGGTGAGCCCGACCAGATCAGCCGTCTGCAGACTTCGTACCGCGTTACCGAGGAACGCCACCGAGGTGGCCATCAGCAGCAGAACGGCGCCCACCAAGAACGTCTTCACGGGCAGCCGCCGACCCAGCCTGAAGATCAGATACGACACCACAGCCAACGCGACCAGACCGACCGCCAGCCCGACCACGATCCACCAGCCCAGCCCCTGACCGAATTCGACCAGCGCCTGGTAAAGCAGGGCAGTCTCCAATCCCTCCCGGTACATCGCGGTGAACCCGACCAACACCAGCGCCGTGGTCGACCCGACCGACACGGCGTTGAACAGCCGGCTGCGCAGGAACTCCATCCAGCGACGATGCTCCAACCGGGCGATCAGCCAGAACGAGATGTACAGCAACACCGCAACAGCAGCGGTGGCGACGACTGCCTCCAGCACCTCCCGCCCGACCGGCAACACCTCAAGAACGAACCGGAGGATCAGGTAGGTCAGCGCCGTAGCCGCCAGCCCGAGGACCACTCCCCACGCGATCGGCTTACGGTACCGAGTTGCCTTCGTGGCCTCCAGATATCCCAGCAAGGCGGTCAGCAGCAGCACCGCCTCGAGGCCCTCCCGAAAGATGATCAGAAAGGACTGCCCGGCCACCACCGCGATCGCATCGAAGCCGGTGTCGGTCAACCGCCGCTCGGTGTCGTCGATCAACCGCCGCAACTCGACGATATTCGCCCGCACGGTATCAGCCGGCGCCCGATCCTTGATCAAACCGCGAATCTCCGCGAACTTCGTCTCCGCGTCGGCGGTCAGGTCCGGAGCCACCACTCGTAACGGCACTTCCACGTACTCGAAGTGATCCAGATAACCGGTCTTGGCCTGCGTATAGGCCTCATCGATCTTTCCCTGCTTGACCAGCTCCAGGGTCTGGTCGATCGACGCTCGCACCACGGCCAGCTGGCGGATGGCCTCCTCGCGCGAGATCGCCTGCTGCGAGGCAGCGACGTGCAACTGGGCTGCGGCCTGCGGTGCGGCGATGGCACGGGCAGAGCCAAGCAAGGTGACGACCGGCACCAGGAGGGCCAGCGCCAGCAGCACACGGAGCAGTCGGCGTCCGATCATCCTGCGTACTTCGCCAAGTAACCCTGGACCGCGGACGAGACCGCGGCAGAACCCTTGGCCGCCGCCGGGGCATCACCGTCGTCAGCTGCCTTCTCCAGCACCGCGAAGCTGTCCTCCATCGCGAGGTAGGTGTTCTGGTCGTTCTGCTTGACGGTGTCCTCGATCGGCTTCCATGCCGGCTCGATCTGACCGTCGAGGCTTGCTGCCTTGGCCTTGTCGGTACCCGCAGACTCAGCGACCTGCTTGGCGATCTGGTCGATGTTCCGCAGACCCGTCGCTACCTCAGCAGCCGTCGCCGGCTGAGCTGCGGCCGTCGATATGGGGGCGGCAGGCTGCGTCGGCGTGTTGCCGCCGCTGGAGCAGCCCGCAAGCCCGATAAGGCTGACAGCCATCAGTATCACACTGGTACTTCGCCACCAACTGGTCCACATCGGATCCTCCGAATGCCAACGCCTGTCAGTCCATCGAGTGATATTAAGCTCATGGCGCCTCACAAAAACTGCCAGAAAACACCCACGGAAGGGAAGGTTAGGCTGCACAACCACCCTTTCGGTGTAATCACGTAAGGATCACCTCTTGATCACCATCGGATCTATACATACGTTTGTCTAATTTCGTAGTATCGTTGTGCGCGGGGATGGCAACGGGAGGTCGCGATGGCACTACGACGCGGTATCCGGTGGGTGGTTCGGCACGGGCTGGTCCGGCGGACGGTGCAGCGCCAGATGCGCGCCGGTGACCTGGGCGCGCGGCTGATCATGGACCCGGCGGTCCGGAAGGATCCTTTCCCGTACTACGACGAGATACGCGCGCAGGGCCAGATCGTCACCAGTGGGCTCGCCCCGATCTCGGCACACCACGACGTCTGCCGGTCCGTGCTGCGCAGCACGGATTTCGGTCAGATGCGCTTGGATCTGCTACCCGGGATTTTTCAGCTAGGCATGAAGCTCGGCGGCCACGCGGTGCTGGGGCCCATCGAGCCACCCTCCATGCTGGTGACCGACCCGCCCGAGCACACCCGATACCGCAAGCTGGTCACCCGGGCGTTCGGTGCTCGGGCCATCGCCGCGCTGCGCCCCCGCGTCGAGGAAATCGCCGAGCAGTTGCTCGACGAGATCGCCCGGTCGGCACTTGTTGGTTCCACCGTGGACCTGGTGACGCACTACGCCAGCCTGCTGCCGGCCACCGTGATCGCCGAGATGCTCGGCGCACCGGTTTCGATGCGTCGCCAGTTCCTCGACTGGGGGGTCGGCGCCGCACTGTCGCTGGACGTCGGACTGAGCTACCGCGACTTCCGCCGCTCCGAGCAGGACCTGGCGGCGCTGCACCGATGGATGCTCGGCCACTTCGACGAGATCCGCCGCGATCCCCAGGACAATATCCTCAGCGCCCTGGTGACCGCGCACGACCAGGGCGAGCTGACCCTCGACGAGCTGAGCAGCATCGCGATGCTGCTGCTCGCCGCCGGTTTCGAGACCACGGTCAACCTGCTGGGCAACGGCGCCGTCCTGCTGATGCGCCACCCCGACCAACTGGAGTTACTGCGGGCCCAACCGCAGCGGTGGACCGGTGCAGTGGACGAGATCCTCCGCTACGACTCACCCGTACAGCGCACCGGTCGCGTCGCGCTGCGGGACACCGAAGTCGCCGGATGTCCGATGCGGGCCGGCTCGTTGATCGTCCTGCTGCTCGGCGGCGCGACCGCGATCCCGGATCTTCCCAGATCCCACCGGTTCGATGTCCAACGCCCCGAAGCCGACCAGAACGTGGCGTTCTCCAGCGGCATCCACTACTGCATCGGCGCCACGCTGGCCCGCCTGGAAGGCGAGGTCGGGCTGCGGGCCTTGTTCCAGAGATTCCCCGATCTCGCGCTCACCGGTGCCCCACACCGACGTCCCACCCGGGTACTCCGCGGCTACGACGCGATCCGGTCCGCCTGGGCAGTCCCTCGACGACAGTCACCTCTCCGCCCGCCCTACGTTCGAGCGAGCGCGGGTAAAAACCGCTCCACAGGGCAGCGAGAAGTTGGCACGATCAGGGGTGCGCACGCAGCACCCCCGGATCCAGGACGAGAAAACCTTCGACGACGCCGTCAAGTCGGGCGACTGGACCACGGCTACGTCACTCGCGAATCTCGCGATGCCGACAACCAAGCTACCGCCCCACACGATCGACCAGCTACGCCTGCTCCAGGATGCTGTGCCCCGCCCGCTCCGTTCTCGGCGGCGTCAGCATCGTGCTCCAACTCGCGATCGCCTCGAGTTGCAGAGCAAGGGCGTTCCGACGACCAAGATCGCAGCTGGCACCGCGTTCGGCAAACTCGAGACCACAATCGGCGAGAGGATCGACGGCAACAAAGCCACCGACACCCCGTACGTCTATGCCATCGACATCACCTTCACACCCGACACCACCGTCATCGACGCCGACGAGATCGCCTTCATCCAGACGATCCGCCTCATCGAGACCACCAGCGGCCCAACAGCGACCCCGAGGAGACGAACAAACAACGCCAGACACCGTCAGCCACCAGCGTGGACCGACTCAGCGGCAAGAAGCAAGGCTGGTACGGAATGAAAGACGATGGGACAGGCAGCACCAAGCTGACCACCTGGAAGAAGTCCACCCCGACCACACCAGCCACGATGCACGACCGGACGAGTTGGAACCAGCCCAACACCACGTGGCAGTTCGAGACCATGGCGATCTGCCGTTCCGGGACGGATACCGGCAAGGTATACGCGGCTCTC
>CAWGMP010000012.1:0-35923 GCA_963823755.1 uncultured Actinomycetota bacterium | reverse complement strand
GGAGCTGACGGGATTCGAACCCGTGACCCCCGCACTGCCAGTGCGGTGCGCTACCAGCTGCGCTACAGCCCCGAAGCGATCACCCCGGCCTCGCCGTGGCGTAGGCAACCGTACACGAGACCGGCGGTGATCCCCGCACAGGACCCGGATCAGCGCCGGGCGCCGCTGAGAGTTGGTCCAGCCAGCCTTCGTCACCGACGTCGATGACCGCTCCGTTCACGACGACACTCGGAGTGCCGAACCGGTGATCGGGTCGCAGCCCGCTGATGTACCGGCTGGCGGCCTCGGTGGCGGCGGTGATGCGCCGCTCGGCACCGGCCTGCACGCAGCTTGCGAAACCGTCACCGGCGCCCAGCGTGCGGCCGAGCTGCTGGAGCTGGGCGCTGGTCCACCCGCGACCGCCCTCAGCAGGCTGGGTGGCAAACAGGCTGTCGTGGAAACGGGGGAAGATGCCGGCCTGGGTGGCGCAGAAGGTTGCGCCGGCGGCCAGGGTTGAGTACCCGGCCGGTTCCGAACGGTCATCGAGGATGGCGACCGGGTGGTACACCACCCGAGCCTTGCCGTCCGCGGCGGCTTGCGCGAGCCGAGGGATGGTAGAGCTTCTCGAACTGGCCGCAGATCGGGCACAAGAAGTCCTCGTAGATATCGATGGTCACCGGCGCCTGTGGGCTCCCGGTCACCACCGTGTCCCCCTGCGCGGCCACCTGATACTCCGGACCCGCGGCGGCGACGGGGATCGCAACCGGGAGGTCACCCGGTTTGTTGTGCTTCTCAGCCATAGCCCGACCCCGACGACGACGGCGAGCACGACGACGATGGCCACCCCCGCGATCACCCCACGGGTGCCTCCGTCGCCCCGGCGGGCCGCTGTCACCACCTGTCCAGCCTGCCGCTTGCGCTTGTCCTCGGCCCGCTCGGCGCCACCCACTACACGTTCCCCCTGCTCATTTGGCCGGGTGCCCGGCTGGGCCCCACTGTGTGTCCGACTGTGTGTCTGAATCCGCGCGCCGCAGCCAGCCGTCGACGCTCAGCACCGTCCGGGGCCGCAGCAGCAGCCATACCGCCAGCACCAATGCGCCGACGTCACGCGCCAGCTCCTGCGGGTAGCGGGTGCTGCCCCTGGCGACCTGCCCGCCACCGCCGAAGCAGCCGCAGTCGATGGACAATCCGCGCGCCCAGGCTTGGGCTACCCCGGTCATCAGCACCAGCAGCAGCACCGCCGAGGCGAGCGCCGCCCACCGGGTGAACGCGCCCCCCAACAGCAGGTTCGAGCACGAGCCCAGCAGTGGCAACGTGGTGGCGACCAGACCTACCAGACCGGGCGGCAATAACTCATAGGCGCGCACCGCGATCTGGGTCTGCGCCGGCTCGACGTCCTTGAGTCTTCCGGAGACCAGGAACACCGCCGCCAACCCTAGGCGCGCCACGGCCCCGAGCCCATCGAGGACGGGGCGGGACAGGGGCTGCACTCGATCAGACTAACCAGTTGCCCGGAGCGCAGGTGAGGCTGCCCATGGCGAGGCGAACCTGAGCACGGGGGTGACCCGGCCCGGCTCTTACTCTGGTGCAGAGGAGGTGCGGTGATGACTGTCGAGCCGGGCAACGAGGTCGGGCACATCCACCGAGACATATCCGGAGGATGGCTGCGACCAGCCGTGTTCGGCGCGATGGACGGCCTGGTGACCAACATCGCGCTGATCGCGGGCGTGGGCGGCAGCGGTGCGGGCGCCCACCTGATCGTGCTGACCGGCGTGGCCGGGTTGGTGGCGGGCGCCTTCTCGATGGCGCTCGGGGAATACGCCTCGGTGGAGACCCAAAACGACTCGGTGCGCGCCGAGGTCACCGTGGAACGTGACGAGCTGATCAAGCATCCGGCAGCGGAGAAGGCCGAGCTGGTCCTGTCCTACGTGCAGATGGGCCTGACTCGCAAGACCGCCCAGCAGGTCGCCGAGGAGGTGCACGCCAATCCGTCGCTGGCAGTCCGGGTGCACATCAACCAGGAGCTCGGCCTGAACCCCGACGATCAACCCTCTCCCTGGGTGGCCGCCGGGTCGTCGTTCCTCTGCTTCGCGATCGGCGCGCTGGTCCCTCTGGTCCCGTACCTCCTCGGCTTCCTCTCGCTGGCTACGGGCCTTCTCACCGGCGCGGCGGGGCTGTTACTGGTCGGGGCACTGGCGTCTCGATTCACCACCCGCTCGTGGTGGCTGGGCGGGATTCGCCAGGTGGGATTCGGCGCAATCGCCGCCGCAGCGACATACCTGGTGGGCGCGCTGATCGGGGTCGGCGTGAGCTGAGTGTCTTTCGGCGGCAGCGTCTCGGGCGAGCGCAGCCAGACCACCGCAGCGAGCAGCAAGACACCGCCGGTCAGGACGAAGGCCGCGGGGTAGGACAGCTGGTCGGCGAGCAGACCGGTCGCGATCGGGCCGAGGATCGCACCGATGTCGGCGGTCATCTGAACCACGGCCAGTACCGGCCCACCCCTGGTCTGCGAGCCGATCACGTCAGCCACCGTGGCGCCCTGCGCAGGCGTGATCAGCCCGGCGCCGGCGCCGGCGATCAGCGCGGCAACCAGGAATTCCAGCACCCCACTGGTGAAGCCGAGCCAGATCGTCGCGCCACTGGTGACGACCAGCCCGGCGAGCATCGGTAGGCGGCGGCCGAGGGAGTCCGCGAGCCTGCCGGAGAAGGTCAACACCGCCACGGTGCCCGCGGCGAACACCGACAGCGCCACCCCGGCCAGCGACGCCGTGCGGTGCAGCGCCTCGACGACGAACAGCGGCAGCAGCGAGACGCGTACACCGTAGATCGCCCAACCAGTGGCGAAGCTGGAGGCGAGCGCGGCCCGGTACGCCGAATGGCACCATGCCTGGCGCAACGTCACCGCGGGGATATCCCCGGTCGATGCCACCCCAACCACCGTGGAGCGTCGCAGGAACAGCCACGCGACCACGGCCGCGACGAACAGCGCCACCGCATAGACCACGAACGGCGCGCGCAGCGAGATCGCGATCAGCCCGCCGCCGAACAACGGACCGCTGACGCTGCCGAGCAGGAAACTACTGGACCACAGGCTGGTGGACCGCCCGCGTAGCGCCGGTGGGGTGATTCGGATCAACAGCCCGATCGCCGAGACGGTGAACATGGTCGATCCGACACCACCCAGCGACCGCAACACCAGCAACTGCGAGTAGTTCGCGGCGATTGCGCAGGCGCCAGTCGAGAGGCCGACCACAGTGATGCCCCAGATGTAGACCGGCCGTTCCCCGAATGCCGACACCAGCTTCCCGCTGACCGGTGCGAACGCCAGCCGCATGAACGCGAACGCACTGACCACGATCGAGGCCGCCGTGACACTGACATCGAAGCTGCGGGCAAAGGTCGGCAATGCGGGCGCGACGATGCCGTAGCCCAGTGCGATCACGAAACTGACCCCGACGAGCACCCACACCTCGCGAGGCAGCCGCGGCGCGAGATGTGTGGCGGTGGTCGACGTCGGTTGCGACCCCGCGGCCACGGCAGCACCCCACTCTCCACTTTTTTAGCTACGCTAACGGCAACGGCCGGCCCAGGCACCACTGTCGTTCAACCGGTGGCGCGGATCGGGACATTCCCGCTCGCCGGCAGCGGAGCGGCCCTCTAGTTCACGACCCTGTCGAGCAGCTGGCGCTCATGGCAGAGCCCCATCCATCCGGGGCCCAGCGGGAGGGACACCATCACGACTGTTACATGCAGCTAGCCACCATCGACTGCTGGAGATCACAGGGGGCCTGGGGTGTGACCGCAGAGCCATCGCGCGACCTGCCGCACGTACTGGCCGTACTGCTCCAGTGCGAGCAGGATGGCTGCAGACACTTTGCCGTGGTCGACCTTAAATCCGAACAGGTCGAAGTCAGCGCCATGCTCGGTCACAACCCCGATATCGAGATCCCGCGGATCCGGCTCGCCCCGACCGGCGCTGCCGAAGACCGTGAGCAGCGTGACGTGCTGACGCTGACACAGCGCGCGCAGCTCACCGGACCCCGCCGCGGCCCGTAGCCGCGCCAGCCCCTCGCTCGGTGTCACCACAACCGCCATTGTCCTGCATCCGACCGCCGCTGTACCCACGGCTCGCCGACCCGGTCACACGGCGAGAGCCCGCGGGCCGCCGCGTGGAACCTTGTGGCGATATCCGACCCCCGGGCGAGCAGCCGCTGCTAGGGAGCAGCGGAGGTGAGGCCGAATGTGGTGTCGACCTCGCTGGCCAGGCGGTCGACGTCAGCGGCGAAGGGCTTCGTTGCTGCTCCGGTCTTCGCCGCACGTTCCAGTTCGCGCAGGTGTGTGCGGAGTGCGTTGCTGCGGTCAGCGGTGATCCAGGGGGCCTGCTCCAGGGCGCGGGTGAGGTCGTCATCGGCGCGCTGCAACGCGAGACCGGCGCCCGCGTCACCGCTGGTTCCCAACGACACCGCCCCGGCGTCGACGTGCAACGACAGCACTCGGAGTTGCGAGGACGTCTGCCGGGCCTGCTCGCGCACATCGGCCACCCGGTCTGCCGGGGTCGGTGCGGTGAACCGGCCGGCAAGCCCGCCCACCACACCCCCGAGCAGGAACGCGGCGACCGCGAGGATCAGCAACCGCTGGCGCCGCTGGGCCTGCGGAGTGTAAAGGGCCATGATCACACCCGCCCGACGATGACCGCAGCGGCGCCGGCCCCGACCGTGTCCGCGATCGCATCAGGGTCGGCCAGTTCGCGGATCCGACCATCCTGAACCACCCAAGTGGTGGGTTGCACCGTGATCGGCCCGACATGGCGGACATGCCGGGAAACCACCGACTCGATCGTCGCCTCCCACCGTTCACCGGACGATCCGTCCAGCAGAACCGCCTCGCCCCGCACGTCGAGGGCCACGTCGCCGAACCGGTCGAGCAGCAGCACCCGGCCCTCCAATGAGCTCAGCCAGAACCGTCCGACCGGGTCGACCTGCTCCGAGCCGCACGCGGCGCGGGCCACGTCGATGATCGCCTCCCGGCTCAACGGCGGCCGTCCGGGTATCACGCCGGAGCCGAGCACGAGGGCGCCCACGGCCACCGCGCGGATCGCGCCGCGATCCCCGATCTGGCTGACCTGGACCTGCAGCGACGTCGGCGACGCGCCGGCGGCGAGTGCCTCGGCCTCCACCTCCGCGATGAGGGCATCAACGTCGGCTGAGGTGGGCCGGGACACGGTGCGTTCCCGCTCGGCGCGCACCAACGACAGCGCATCACCCATCGACGAGATCACCTCGGCGCCCGGCGGTATCTGGCAGTCCAGCCCGAGGGTGCCGGCCAGCGGCCGACCCAGCACGCTGGCGCCGCCACCGACCGCGATCAGGGTGGGCTGGGTGAGTCGGTGCTGGCCGGCCACCGCGGTGACGAGGTCGGCCAGCGCTTCGGTGGAGGCCTGCATCATCCGGCGGGCGAGCTCGGTGCCGGGCAGTCCCAGCATCTGGCCGGCGATGTCCAGGGCGACAGTAGCCGAGTGAGGGTGACCGGCGGCGTAGTCGCCATTCGGAACCAGCCCGAGCGCGTTGGCTGCACAGGTGTTGGTCAGCGCTGCCACCGTGCCGTCAACCAGCCGCAACGCCAGGTAGTCGGCGGGGTCCCCGGGCCGCGGCGCAAGTGTCTCAGGGCGCGCCCCGGCCAATCGCTCCGGCGCCAGGAAGCAGGAATAGGTGAGTCCGGCGATGTGCGCGCTGCGCGGCCCGACACCGTAGATCCGCCGCCGCCGCACCCGCAGCATCGATCCTCCGGCGACCCCGGCGACCTGCACGTCCAACGCTCGGACCGCGGTGGCCTGGCCGGCGACCCGCACGTAGGACAGTGCAGGACGGCCCGCGGTGATCGCCGCGACGTTGGTGGAGGTGCCACCGACCTCGACGATCACACCGTCACCGATGCGCAGCGTGCGCAGCGCACCTGCCACCGAGGCCGCGGGCCCGGAGTACAGGGTGCGAGCCGGCGCGGCGCGGAACCCGGCCAGATCGGTGGCGCCGCCGTCACCCCGCATCACCATGACGGGGCTGGTCACCCCCGCGGCGGCGACCCCGGCCTGCACCACCTCTGCGGTGCGCAGCGCGATCGGCAGGATCGAGGCGTTGAGCGCGGCGGTGACCGTGCGCAGTTCGAGGCCGTACAGACCGGTGAGCCCCGATGAGGTCGTCACCGGCAGACCCAGCTCGGCGGCGAGTACGGCGACCGCGTCCTCGCATGCCGAGTCGTCGGGGGCGAACGCCTCGGCCACGCACACCGCTTGGGCACCGGCGGCGGCCAGCCGCTCCAGCGCCTGCCGGGCCGTGCTGGCATCGAACCCGCTGGTGAGATCAAGGAACTCGTGGGCGACGACTCTGCTGATCATGGTCCGCTTGCGGGCCTTACGCAGGTAAGGAGCCCGGCCCATACCGAGCACACCGACCGGCACCGTGTCTCCCTCCAGCAGCGCGTTCACCGCCTGGGTGGTGGAGTGGGTGACCAGTTCGATGGCCTCGGCGCCCACCTCGGCGACCAACTTCGCGACCACGTCGACCACACCTGCGGACACCCCGTCGCGGTGGCCGTGAGTGGTGGGCACCACGGCGCGACCGGCGAGCTCACCGGTCACCGAATCGATCGCCACCGCCTTGGTGAACGTGCCACCGACGTCGGCACCTACCCGGACACCCATGTCAGCTTCCCGTCCGCGCGCGGGGACGCACCATCAACAACCACATCGCCCCCAGCGCATACACGGCGACCAATACCGCCTGGCTGACCACGGTCTGCACGCTGGGCCAGTAACCCAGCGCCTGGGACAGGAAGATCGGGGCGCGCGGCAATCCGGCGAGCGGGGTGAGCCCGACCAGATCAGCCGTCTGCAGACTTCGTACCGCGTTACCGAGGAACGCCACCGAGGTGGCCATCAGCAGCAGAACGGCGCCCACCAAGAACGTCTTCACCGGCAGCCGCCGACCCAGCCTGAAGATCAGATACGACACCACAGCCAACGCGACCAGACCGACCGCCAGCCCGACCACGATCCACCAGCCCAGCCCCTGACCGAATTCGACCAGCGCCTGGTAAAGCAGGGCAGTCTCCAATCCCTCCCGGTACATCGCGGTGAACCCGACCAACACCAGCGCCGTGGTCGACCCGACCGACACGGCGTTGAACAGCCGGCTGCGCAGGAACTCCATCCAGCGACGATGCTCCAACCGGGCGATCAGCCAGAACGAGATGTACAGCAACACCGCAACAGCAGCGGTGGCGACGACTGCCTCCAGCACCTCCCGCCCGACCGGCAACACCTCAAGAACGAACCGGAGGATCAGGTAGGTCAGCGCCGTAGCCGCCAGCCCGAGGACCACTCCCCACGCGATCGGCTTACGGTACCGAGTTGACTTCGTGGCCTCCAGATATCCCAGCAAGGCGGTCAGCAGCAGCACCGCCTCGAGACCCTCCCGAAAGATGATCAGAAAGGACTGCCCGGCCACCACCGCGATCGCATCGAAGCCGGTGTCGGTCAACCGCCGCTCGGTGTCGTCGATCAACCGCCGCAACTCGACGATATTCGCCCGCACGGTATCAGCCGGCGCCCGATCCTTGATCAAACCGCGAATCTCCGCGAACTTCGTCTCCGCGTCGGCGGTCAGGTCCGGAGCCACCACTCGTAACGGCACTTCCACGTACTCGAAGTGATCCAGATAACCGGTCTTGGCCTGCGTATAGGCCTCATCGATCTTTCCCTGCTTGACCAGCTCCAGGGTCTGGTCGATCGACGCTCGCACCACGGCCAGCTGGCGGATGGCCTCCTCGCGCGAGATCGCCTGCTGCGAGGCAGCGACGTGCAACTGGGCTGCGGCCTGCGGTGCGGCGATGGCACGGGCAGAGCCAAGCAAGGTGACGACCGGCACCAGGAGGGCCAGCGCCAGCAGCACACGGAGCAGTCGGCGTCCGATCATCCTGCGTACTTCGCCAAGTAACCCTGGACCGCGGACGAGACCGCGGCAGAACCCTTGGCCGCCGCCGGGGCATCACCGTCGTCAGCTGCCTTCTCCAGCACCGCGAAGCTGTCCTCCATCGCGAGGTAGGTGTTCTGGTCGTTCTGCTTGACGGTGTCCTCGATCGGCTTCCATGCCGGCTCGATCTGACCGTCGAGGCTTGCTGCCTTGGCCTTGTCGGTACCCGCAGACTCAGCGACCTGCTTGGCGATCTGGTCGATGTTCCGCAGACCCGTCGCTACCTCAGCAGCCGTCGCCGGCTGAGCTGCGGCCGTCGATATGGGGGCGGCAGGCTGCGTCGGCATGTTGCCGCCGCTGGAGCAGCCCGCAAGCCCGATAAGGCTGACAGCCATCAGTATCACACTGGTACTTCGCCACCAACTGGTCCACATCGGATCCTCCGAATGCCAACGCCTGTCAGTCCATCGAGTGATATTAAGCTCATGGCGCCTCACAAAAACTGCCAGAAAACACCCACGGAAGGGAAGGTTAGGCTGCACAACCACCCTTTCGGTGTAATCACGTAAGGATCACCTCTTGATCACCATCGGATCTATACATACGTTTGTCTAATTTCGTAGTATCGTTGTGCGCGGGGATGGCAACGGGAGGTCGCGATGGCACTACGACGCGGTATCCGGTGGGTGGTTCGGCACGGGCTGGTCCGGCGGACGGTGCAGCGCCAGATGCGCGCCGGTGACCTGGGCGCGCGGCTGATCATGGACCCGGCGGTCCGGAAGGATCCTTTCCCGTACTACGACGAGATACGCGCGCAGGGCCAGATCGTCACCAGTGGGCTCGCCCCGATCTCGGCACACCACGACGTCTGCCGGTCCGTGCTGCGCAGCACGGATTTCGGTCAGATGCGCTTGGATCTGCTACCCGGGATTTTTCAGCTAGGCATGAAGCTCGGCGGCCACGCGGTGCTGGGGCCCATCGAGCCACCCTCCATGCTGGTGACCGACCCGCCCGAGCACACCCGATACCGCAAGCTGGTCACCCGGGCGTTCAGTGCTCGGGCCATCGCCGCGCTGCGCCCCCGCGTCGAGGAAATCGCCGAGCAGTTGCTCGACGAGATCGCCCGGTCGGCACTTGTTGGTTCCACCGTGGACCTGGTGACGCACTACGCCAGCCTGCTGCCGGCCACCGTGATCGCCGAGATGCTCGGCGCACCGGTTTCGATGCGTCGCCAGTTCCTCGACTGGGGGGTCGGCGCCGCACTGTCGCTGGACGTCGGACTGAGCTACCGCGACTTCCGCCGCTCCGAGCAGGACCTGGCGGCGCTGCACCGATGGATGCTCGGCCACTTCGACGAGATCCGCCGCGATCCCCAGGACAATATCCTCAGCGCCCTGGTGACCGCGCACGACCAGGGCGAGCTGACCCTCGACGAGCTGAGCAGCATCGCGATGCTGCTGCTCGCCGCCGGTTTCGAGACCACGGTCAACCTGCTGGGCAACGGTGCCGTCCTGCTGATGCGCCACCCCGACCAACTGGAGTTACTGCGGGCCCAACCGCAGCGGTGGACCGGTGCAGTGGACGAGATCCTCCGCTACGACTCACCCGTACAGCGCACCGGTCGCGTCGCGCTGCGGGACACCGAAGTCGCCGGATGTCCGATGCGGGCCGGCTCGTTGATCGTCCTGCTGCTCGGCGGCGCGAACCGCGATCCCGCGATCTTCCCAGATCCCCACCGGTTCGATGTCCAACGCCCCGAAGCCGACCAGAACGTGGCGTTCTCCAGCGGCATCCACTACTGCATCGGCGCCACGCTGGCCCGCCTGGAAGGCGAGGTCGGGCTGCGGGCCTTGTTCCAGAGATTCCCCGATCTCGCGCTCACCGGTGCCCCACACCGACGTCCCACCCGGGTACTCCGCGGCTACGACGCGATCCCGGTCCGCCTGGGCAGCCCCTCGACGACAGTCACCTCTCCGCCCGCCCTACGTTCGAGCGAGCGCGGGTAAAAACCGCTCCACAGGGCAGCGAGAAGTTGGCACGATCAGGAGGTGCGCACGCAGCACCCCCGGATCCAGGACGAGAAAATCTTCGACGACGCCGTCAAGTCGGGCGACTGGACCACAGCGGCGACGTCACTCGCGAAGCTCGCCATGCCGACAACCAAGCTACCGCCCCACACGATCGACCAGCTACGCCTGCTCCAGGATGCCGTGACCCGCGCCCGCTCCGTTCTCGGCGGCGTCAGCATCGTGCTCCAACTCGCGATCGCCATCGAGTTGCAGAGCAAGGGCGTTCCGACGACCAAGATCGCAGCCGGCACCGCGTTCGGCAAACTCGAGACCACAATCGGCGAGAGGATCGACGGCAACAAAGCCACCGACACCCCGTACGTCTACGCCATCGACATCACCTTCACACCCGACACCACCGTCATCGACGCCGACGAGATCGCCTTCATCCAGACGATCCGCCTCATCGAGACCACCAGCGGCTCCAACAGCGACCCCGAGGAGACGAACAAGCAACGCCAGACACCGTCAGCCACCAGCGTGGACCGACTCAGCGGCAAGAAGCAGGGCTGGTACGGAATGAAAGACGACGGGACAGGCAGCACCAAGCTGACCACCTGGAAGAAGTCCACCCCGACCACACCAGCCACGATGCACGACCGGACGAGTTGGAACCAGCCCAACACCACGTGGCAGTTCGAGACCATGGCGATCTGCCGTTCCGGGACGGATACCGGCAAGGTATACGCGGCTCTCACCTGGGGCTTCACCACCGATGCCGACCTCAAACTCATCGAACAACCACGAACAGTGACGAACAAGCAGAGCGCGGAAGCCACCACCGCAGTGCGCAAGTGGAACGAGCAAGCCACCGGCCCCACGACCAACCGCAACACCCCGGGCCAGATACCACTGCCAACATTGACATGAGCATGACACCCACCGAAGTGTTCTCGAGAAATTCAATCAACAGGGCGAGGCGATGACATGTGAGGAAGGTTCTGGTGACCGGCGGTACGGGTGTGCTGGGCCGGCAGATGGTCCCGCTGCTCAGTGAGCGCGGCGCGAAGGTACGCATTCTCAGTCGCCGTCGCCGATGGTACGACGGCGTCGAGGTAGTCCAGGGAGACATGGTCACCGGCGAGGGCCTCGCGGAGGCTGTGGGCGATGTCGACGTGCTCGTCCATTGCGCCAGCGACCCGCGACACTGGCACAACGATGTGGAGGGCACAAACCGACTGCTCGAAGCGGCCAATCGGGCATGCAGGCCCCACGTCGTCTACGTCTCCATCGTCGGTGTCGACCGCATCCCGTTGGGCTATTACCGGGCCAAGCTCGCTGCGGAGACGCTCGTCCGCGATTCGGGTCTGCCGTGGACGCTGCTGCGGGCCACCCAGTTCCACGACCTCGTCCGGTACATTGTCGCGGGGCTAGCCAAGCCCCCGGTGATGGTGGTGCCACAGGGGATAGCCGCGCAGCCGGTCGACACCCGCGACGTCGCGCAGCGCCTGGCATCACTCGCGTTCGACAAGCCCGCGGGCCGGACCCCGGATTTCGGGGGACCGCGGGTGTGCAGCATCGAGGAGGCCGCCCACGCCTACCTTGCGGCTGCCAACCTACGGCGCAGGATCGTGACCGTGCCGCTGCCCGGCAAAGTGGCGCGGGCGTTTCGGGCGGGGTGGAACCTCGTGCACGACGGCGAGACGGGCACCCGGACCTTCGAGGAGTTTCTCGCGCAGCGCGTCTAACCGGTGGCTATGTCGCGCTGACGTACAGCGCGGTTGACTCGTCGCGTTGCGCTAGTGGTGAAAGTCGCAGCTCAGCCGTGCGGCATGACGTCATTCAACGGGCACGCAGGACGAGGCTGTGATGAACATCGGAGGGCGTGCTTAGGTGCCGCAACGCCTAAGTAGGGCACAAAGCAGCGAGGGCTAGGCTTCCCGCATGGGTCTCGCGGATACAGAACGGAACAGGGCGGCCGTGCATGAAGCTGGGCACGCCCTCATCGCTGCCTCGCGCGGCCTTGGCGTCGCCATCATTGAACTACATGGCAACGACGGCGCGGGCGGGACGCGTCTCAGCGAAAAACCATCAGAACTCGACCGAGTGTGGATTTTGTATGGAGGCCCATTCGCCGAAAAAGTGATTTTTGGCAGATGGACACCGACCCCCATACCTCCCGAATGCGATGAGCTGTTATTGGCACATAGCATATGTAGACAAATAGGAATCAACGATACTATCGGGATCATGGACCGGGTTGAGACATACCTTCGAGAGCGGAAAGATCACCTTGAGGTCGCCGCTGCCCGATTGTTGGAAGCCGATATAGTGCAAGGCGCCGAACTCGATGAGTTGCTTCGGGAAGACGTCCTGAGCTAAGTCGCACGTGGGGACGGCTCTCTCACCGAAGTGCGGCTCTGGACCGTCGTCTTCGGCTCCAGACGCCCTGGCCTCGCCGTGATCGGCGCGTGGTGTCGCTCACGCATGATAGGGGCGAGAAGTCAGTGACGCCGCAAGCGGCGCTAGGACTGATGTAGTCACCAAGCATCCGCGTGGTGTCGAGCTGGCCAGGTTAGTCCATCGCTGGCAGTGCCAGCGTAGCCGACACTGGCCTCGTAAGACCACCGTCGGTCGCGCCCAGCGCCATGAACGTCGGAACGGCGTAGTCGCGACTCACTGCATGAGTGCACATAGACGATTATCCGGCTCCGCCGGGCGCGCGAAGAGCCACGCTAGTCACCGTGCCGGGGGCTCGACAAGCCCGGTTTGGTAGGCAGCGATCACTGCTTGCGATTTTTCCCGAACTCCGAGTTTCATCATCACATGGGCAAGGTGTGTTTTCACGGTTGCTTCGCTGATAATCAGATGTCCGGCGATTTTGGCGTTGGACAGACCTTGGGCCAGAAGGACGAGAACTTCCCGCTCGCGGGGAGTCAGCTGGGTCATTTGCGCTGGTGTGGATGTGCGCTGCTCAGACCGGGCTGTGAGTTCGCCGATGAAACGGCGAGTGACAGCGGGATCCAGCCAGGCTTCGCCGCTGGCTACTGCACGGATCGCGGCGGCGATCTCGGTAGGAGCGGCGTCTTTGAGAAGGAATCCCGAAGCGCCGGCCCGCAGTGCGGCATATACGGCTTCATCGATGTGGTAGGTCGTGAGGATGATGACCCCGATACGCTGACCGTTCTGCGCGGTCAGACCCTCATCGATGACAGCGCGGGTCGCCTCGACGCCGTCGGTGCCGGGCATGCGTACATCCATGAGAATGACATCCGGACGCTGGGCACGGACCTGGATAAGAGCGTCCTGGCCATCGGTGGCTTCGGCGACGACGACGATGTCTTCTTCGGCGTTGACCAACATCGCTATGCCGGCTCGTACCAGTGGTTGGTCATCAACTACCACGACGCGGATCATGCGGACGTTTTTCGGCATCTCGACGTCCTCTCCATCCGCCGACCCGGCAACTACTGGAAGGAGGGGGAGCAACGCCCGGTAAGTACGTCATGCTCTACACCGATGGTGTGAACTGTGCGGCGAAGGGTGGACTACCGACAGTGACCAGGCTCCGACCGCGCTACGCGGCTAGACGAGGACGTTGGTGCGCCGGCGTTGGAACGCGCGGGGTGTTGAGAAGACACCTCATCCGTGCCGCGACGCCCGGTCGTCGTCGCAACGCCGTGATGCGTCACCCAGGCGATCTCACCGGTCGCACACCGAGCTTCACGGGGTGCGGTCGTACGCTCGGGTACATGACCACTCTCGACGACCCGTCCGTGAAGACACTGCTGGACGCGCCCAACCATGCCGTGATCTCGACCTTCAACCCGGACGGATCCATCCACAGCACCGTCGCGTGGCAAGAGGTCGTTGACGGCGCTCTCAACGTCAACAGCGCCGTCGGGCGGCGCTGGCCGACCAACCTCGATACCGACCCGCGTGTCACTGTCGTCGTTCTCGCCCAGGACAACCCCTACGAATACGTCGAGGTGCGCGGCACCGCGAGCCGCACCGACGGCGCGGATGAGCAGATCGACCGGTTAGCCAAGAAGTACCTCGGCCAGGATCGGTATCCCTTCCGCGGACAAGGCGAGCAGCGGGTGCGTTACGTGGTCACAGCTGACCGTGTGCGCCATCAAAAACAAGGCTGACATGACGTGACGCGTCGCTGATCTACACCAGATGGCTCCGCTCGCGCGCACGTTCTCGACGAGGAAGTTCGCAACGTCATGCACCGCCACGACAGGCAGCTCGTACAGACGGTCCTCGGATCGGGCTGCAGGGCCGTCCCAATGAACGTTCGGCTGCTGCGACGTGGTCAGGGGCAGGCCGTGCGTGGTCGGCTCCCAGTACCCGACGTCATGCCGTACCCAGTGGTCGCTCCAGCGCCGCAGGAGCCACTGCGCGACTGGTCGGTCCGCGAGCGCGTCACCGGGGTACGCCGACCCGGCCGCAGCCATAGCTCACAACGAGAACTGCGAGCAGTTAACTACTCCGGATCGCGGAGCTCGCCAAGATGACGTCAGCTCACCTCCACGGCCACCTCGGGCCGTGCCCGAGGGCTGGGTCGCCGAGCGTTCCTTCTCGCACGCACACCCATCCCTCACTCAGGAATGAAGCATGCGGCGACCAGCCATCCAGCTACTCCTCGGAAGACACCGTCCCATAGAGGATCGCTTACGGTGCTGGCGCCTACCGAGGGCGACAAGATCACGTCAGTGCCGCAAGGGATCGTCTACCGGACGGCGTTGCGATCGACCAACGGCATCGACTCACAGCGATCCTCGCGAGGCATGGCGCGAAGCGGAGGCGTGGCGGCGACGCTCACACCGCGACGACGGCGCCGCCGCGGCGCGGGTCGCCGGCACCGACCATTCGGCCCGAGTCTGGGTCGCGCCGCACCGCCTGGCAACCGCCGAAGAAGATATTGGGCCCGTCGAAGCGCGCCATCATGATCCCTTCCAGGTTCGTGGGCTCGGCGCCGGGCTCGACGTAGAGCACGCCGTCCTCCCAGTGCAGCCGCGGGGCCTCGACTGCCTCGACGAGTCCCATGCCGCCATCCACGACGTTGCAGATCACCTGGAGGATCGCCGAGCGGATACGGTTGGAGCCCGCCGAGCCCAGGGCCAGCTCGACAGCGCCGTTCGCGCGCCGGGCAAGTGTCGGCGCCATCATCGACGGCAGCCGGCGGCCCGGTGGGTGCAGGTGAAAGCCCAACGGGTTCAGGTCCGCTTCGCCCAGCATGTTGTTCAGGTGCAGCCCGGTCCCGGGGACGACTATGCCAGAGCAAGACCCGTTGCTGACCGTCGTCGTGCAGGTCCAACCGTCCTCATCGATCGCCGAGATGTGCGTCGTGTTGCCCCGACGGGAGCCGAGAAACTCCTCCTGAAAGCCGCGGAGGTGCACGCCCTTGAGGTGAAGGCTGTCCATGAACGCCGCGGTGCGCGCACGCTGGGCGTCGATCATCGCCGCGACGAGCCGCTCGCGGGTGGGCGGGGTCGGCTCGCGGTCCAGCTCGGTCAGGACCGCCGCGATCAGAATGCCACCGGCCGAGGGCGGAGGGTTTGTCCGCACGCGCAGGCCTCGGTAAGGGATGTCGATCGGCTCACGTGCCACCACCTCGTAGGCGGCGAGGTCGGCGGGTGAGAGCATGCCGCCGCGCTCACCGACCCAGTCGCACACGGCCGTGGCGACCTCGCCGGTGTAGAACGGCGCCGCACCCTCGGCCGCCAAACGCTCCAGGCCGTCGGCCACATCCGGCAGACGCAGAACCTCACCCTCGCGCGGTGACACCGTGGCGAACAGGGCGCACGCCTCCGGGGAGCTGGCGATGACCGGCGAGAGCAGCTCCAGGAGGTAGACCTGATGGGCGTTGAGCGCCACGCCGTCACGGCTCAGCCGCACCGCGGGCGCCACCAGCTCTGCCAGCGGTAGCGAAGCGAACCGCGCGTGCGCCGCGCAGATCCCCGCCGGACAGCCGTAGGTGCCCACGGAGGCGGCACCCACGTGAAAGACCTGGACCACGTCACCGAAGACAATCGAAACCGGCACGAGCGCTGCGCCTGGGCGCGGCGGGTCGCCGCGCCCAGGCGCAGCGACGAAGAAGTCCAACAGCATGTCGGCCCCACCGGGGGCTCCGACAAGCATGTAGCCACCAGCGCCCAAACCTGTGAGCAGCGGCTCGCAGACGAAGGACGCACACATCGCGGCGAGGGCGGCATCGACCGCGTTGCCACCCGCACGCAGCGCGCTCGCGCCCGCTTCGGCGGTCAGCGGATGCCCGGCGGCCACCACTCCCCGCGTCATCGCCGCAGTGTTACCCAAGTGGTCCCGCGGGTGAACCGCCGGGGCCGCGCTTATCCGTGGGGATGAACTCAGGAACCTTGACCTCCGTGGCGCTGCGCACGCCAGCAGGCCCGCGCTGAGCACGATTCTGTACACCGATTCTGCCTGAATGATCGTTTTGGCTAGAGCCGGTCTTTGTTGTGATCTTGTTGTTGGGGTGGGCGGTGGCGCGGCACCGAAGGTGCTCATCCGCCCCTGAGCGCCATGCGTCTCGTGGTCAACCGCGACGAGGTGACGAACGGGGCGGCGCCCGGCGTGCGGTACCGGGTGTCTTCGAGCATCCGAGAAGAGGAGCAGCGACTGTGAAACACGTCAAGCTGAGAGATCTGGACATCTCCCCCATCGGTCTGGGCACCATGGGGACGTCCTTCGCCTACACCGGAGCGGGCACGGATGACGCCGATCCGCCGGGCCCACGCCGTGCACCCGGTCACCGCCGTGCAATCGGAGTACTCCCTGTGGACCCGTGACCCCGAACCAGCGGTGTTGCCGCTGCTGCGCGAGCTGCGCATCGGCTTCGTGGCCTACTCGCCGCTGAGCCACGACGTCCTCACCAGGAAGATCCGCTCGACGGAGCAGTTCGACGCCACCGATTTCCGCGCGACCAACCCGCGCTTCACCGGTGAGAAGCCCATCCGTCGTACGCTTGAACGGCCTCACCTGCTGATGCCGCGGCCCGTCAGCCACTCGGCTGCCTCATCGAGGACTCGAGCACTGTGCCCACGTCGTCGTACTGCAGGCCCGGCTCTACGGGAGGATTGTCCCCGACGGATCGCTCGCACCAACCCGCTTGCTCCGCTGGCAACGGAATGCAACTATTTCCCGAAGAACTTGCTCAACCGAAACGCTCCCCACACCACCAGACCGGAGGTCGATGTGCTTACACCGACCCCGCCTGAGCGGGAAACGGACGTGCTCCGTCGGGGCATCAGCCTGCTCACAAGTAGGCTGCCGGCCAGTTGGCGGGCCGACATCACCGAGCAAGTGCGGGTCAGCCCAGGGAGTCGACGAGCTGACGCGATCGTCGATCTGACGGCTCCCGACGGATCGCGCGCCGCCCTGGTGTTCGAAGCGAAGCGCTCGATCGTCGTGCGAGATCTACCCGCAGTGCTCAACCAACTCCAGGCGGTCATAAGCAAGCTCGAACGTCCGACAGAGACGATCATCCCGGTCATTGCGGGGAGATACTTGGCACCGTCGGTGCGGCAGTGGCTCCAGGAGCACCAGGTGTCCTACGTCGACGCAACGGGAAACCTTCGGGTTGCGGTGGAAAAGCCCGCGCTCTACCTGCGCGACGCCGGCTCAGATCGGGACCCGTGGCGGGGCCCGGGTCGACCTCGCGCCACACTCCAAGGTCCAGCCGCCGCTCAAGTCGTCCGCGCACTGGTCGACCACCCCCCGCCAGCCACCGTGCCCAAGCTCGTCGCTCGATCACGGGCCTCGACCGGCGCCACATACCGGGTCGTGGAGTTCCTAGAACGCGAAGCGCTGATC
This sequence comes from uncultured Actinomycetota bacterium, assembly GCA_963823755.1. Classification (GTDB taxonomy): domain Bacteria; phylum Actinomycetota; class Actinomycetes; order Mycobacteriales; family Pseudonocardiaceae. The sequence goes on along the minus strand of CAWGMP010000012.1, from coordinate 18,129 downwards.
GAACGGGCGGCCCGCGGCCAGATCGTCACAGCCCACTGGCGCCGGCTACTCCAGCGTTGGAGCGAGGACTACGGCTTCCAACAGAGCAACACAGTCAACGCCTACCTGCAGGCCTCGAGGACTGGAGGAGTTGGTTCACAACCTGCGAGACTCCATGGGGCTGCCCTATGCGCTGACTGGCTCGCTCGCGGCCCAGCGAGTCGCCCCCTACGCGCAGCCCCGTCTGGCGATGTTGTACGCCCACGTCGCCGCTGACCTGGTCGGCACACTCGGTCTGCGAACCGTGGAGGGCGGGGCCAACGTGCTAATCGCCGAAACCGACTACGACGTCGTGTTCGACCGCACGGTCGAGGCCGACGGTCTGCGGTTCGTCGCACCCAGCCAAGCGGCCGTCGACCTTCTCACCGCTCCCGGCCGTGGCCCCACCGAGGGCCAAGCCCTCCTGGACTGGATGGACACCCATGAAGCCGACTGGCAACGCTGAGCTGCTCGTCGCCGCCCGACATGCACTGCTCGACGCGTTGGACGCTCTGACGGCGCACCGGCAGTCGGTGATCGTGATCGGCGCCCAAGCGATCTACCTGCACACCGGAGCCGCCGCGGTCGGCCTTGCCGAAACCACGAAAGACAGCGACCTCGCGCTCGACACCAGATCACTGTCGACGTGCCGCTGCTCGAAGACGCGATGAGTGAAGCGGGCTTCCGCCGAGACCCAGATTCACCACAGCCCGGATCGTGACTCAATCCGGCTGGAATTCCTGTCGATCTCATGGTCCCGGAGACGCTGGCGGGAGGATCAGGACGGCGTGGCGCCCGGATCCCCTCCGCACTCAAAGCACGCGGTCCGACGCGCCGCGGGTCTGGAACCGGCACTCGTCGACAACTCGCCCATGTTGGTGACCTCGCTCGGCAACGGTGACGACCGTGCCTATACCGCCAACGTCGCCGGCCCAGCGGCGCTGCTGGTCACCAAACTCCACAAACTCGGTGAACGGCAAGCAACGCCAGGACGCCTCGTCGATAAGGACGCGCACGATCTGTACCGGCTCCTGGTCGCCACCCGCACCGAGGACATCGCCCAATCGCTGCGACGACTCCAAACCGATCCCCTCGCCGGTCCGACCACCGACCAAGGCCTCCACTACCTCGCCGACCTCTTCGCTGCCGGACCAGAAGCGCCCGGCTCCGTGATGGCGGGCCGAGCGGAGGAAGGCATCGGAGAACCGGTTACCGTTGCGACGTCTGCCGCCATCCTCGCCACGGACCTGCTCAATGCCATCCGTAACCCGTCGGCATGAACAGTTGATCAGCCACTCGGAGCGTCCCCCCCAGTGCTCACCTACCCACGGTGGCCCGCTCCCCGCACGGTGGCCCGCCCCCCGTCAGCATTCCTCAAATATCCACAGTAATCGTTCTGACCTCCACATCGGCTCCGGTGGACGTAACTCCGTGTCACGCGTGGTGTCACGTCGGTCGCGCTGGCGGTGTGATCTTCAGACTGATCCACTCGGCCACCACGGCACGGCTTGCGTCGGCACCCACGCCCAGACAGCGGCATGGTCGGACGTTGCTCATGCGGACGCGAGCGAGATGCGGATCGCGACCCTCTTCTACAACAGCAGAAAAGGGCACTCGCACACCGTAGAAACGTGAGTGACCAGGTCAGAGACCTGGTCACTCACGGTGGAGGTGCCGGGAATCGAACCCGGGTCCTCCGTCGCCTCGTCAGGGCTTCTCCGTGCGCAGTCCGCTTAGCCTCTACTCGGATCCACCGGTCACGCGGACGAGCCGGTGTGACGATCCCAGTCGCTGTAGGTGTCCCATCCAGGCCCCGCGACCGGGCCTGGCGGTTGAGTCCCCTAGTCGATGCCGGGGTCCGGGGCGGGGACGCCCCCGGTCCGACACAGTCACTCCTCGCTTAGGCGGCGAGGGCGAACTGAGCGCGATGAGAATCGGCGCTTATTGATGTGCGATGACGCTTACGGTGGTCTCTCGCCTGCACCGGCACGCTTCCCACTGACTCAACATCCGGAGTCGAAACCGTTCACCCCCTTGACGGGCTGGCCAACCATGCCAGGGTAACGCATCGACGTCCAGCATTCATCCCCTGGCAGCCCGTTTCGAACCATCAGCTCCCGAGCTGCAGTAACCGGGCGGGGGTGTCATGCACCACTGCGCGCAGGAAACCAGCACCCAACCGGTCGTCAGCAGCCGCCCAACCTGCGACGGCACGCAGTTGGGTGGCGTAGTCGTAGGGGATGTTCGGGAAGTCGGTGCCGAGCACGATGCGGTCTGCCACGTCGGCCAGTCGTGCGGCCCAGTCCGGCGGCAATGGGGCGAACGCATCGGTGAACGGCACCCCGACCATCGCGGTGTCGAGGTGGACCCTCGGGTAACGCCGCACCAGCCGAAAGGCATCGTCGTAATCGGGTGATGCGGCATGAGCGAGTACCGCGACCAGCCGGGGATGGGCAGCGAGCACCTCACCGAACACGTCCAACCCGGTATAGTGCCCGGCGACCGGTCCGTGACCGCAGTGCACCACAACCGGCACACCCGCCTCGGCTAGCAATCCCCATGCCGCGTCGAGCAGCGGATCACGCGGGTCGAAACCACCCACCTGCACGTGCGCCTTGACGCAGCGCACGCCATCGGACAGCGCCCGCTCCAGATACCCGGCAACGCCCGGTTCGGGATAGAACGTGGCAGTGGGCACGGCCTCCGGCACAGCGGCGGCGAATTCGGCGACCCAGCTGTTGAGCCAGTCCGCCATCCCCGGTTTGTGCGGGTAGACCAGCGGCGCGAACACCCGCACGTCCATCGCGCGCAGCACCGCGAGGCGATCGTTCTGAGGCAGCCGGTAGTGCACGGGCCATGGGGTGCCGTAGTGCTCCGAGGCTTGGTCGAAGAAGGCCCATACTTTGGTCATCACCTGCTCAGGCAGGAAATGCACATGCAAGTCGATCAGCCCGTCCGAGCCCAACGCGGCCGCCCAAGGCGCGACATCGGAGTCAGAGACGGGCAGCGCAGTCAACGGGTCGCGACTCACCGGTATCGACTCACCCCATGGCCGGCTCATCTCATACCCTTGGCCCGCCGCCCCAACGCCCGCGCCACCTCCCGATTCGCATCGCGTTTAGCCAGGTCAGCGCGCTTGTCGTAGGACCGCTTGCCGCGGCCCAGTGCGATCTCCACCTTCACCTTGCCGTCGACAAAGTACATCGACAGCGGAACCAGCGCCAGCCCCTGCTCCCGGGTCTTGCCGATCAGCCGGAGGATCTCCTTGCGGTGCAACAGCAACTTGCGAGTCCGTCGGGGCTCGTGGTTGGTCCAGCTACCCTGCGTGTACTCCGGGATGTGTACGTTGCGTAGCCATACCTCACCGTCGTCGACACTGGCAAAGGCGTCGGTGAGTGAGGCACGGCCGGCTCGGAGCGACTTGACTTCCGTGCCGGTGAGCACGATGCCCGCCTCGTAGGTGTCCATGATCTCGTAGTCGTGCCGGGCCCGCCGGTTCGACACGATCACCTTGCGACCGTGCTCTTTCATGGCGCCCTGGGGGCGCTCTGTGAGTGGCGATGAGGGCCGTAGCCCTCATCGCCACTCACAGAGGCGCAGCGCATCACGTCCGCACGTAGAGGCGCAGCGTCAGATAACCGGTCAACGCGGCGACCACGGAGCCGACGAGGAGCAGGATCGGCGCGACCGAGAAGATGTCTGCATAGCCCAACCGCGGCACGATCGCCGCCTCGAATACCCCGGCCAGCACCCGGTCGACGAAGGCCACTTTGCCGACCACCAGGCCCACGATCGCCAGCAGGCCACCGACCGCACCGGCGACCACCGCCTCGAGGAGGAAGGGCAGCTGGGTATACCAGCGGGAGGCGCCGGTCAACCGCATGACGCCAACCTCGGTGCGCCGGGTGAAAGCCGATATCTGGATCGTGTTGGAGATCAGCAGCAGCGCCGCGAGAGCCTGGATCAGCGCGATCACAAAGGTGGCGTTGCGCAGGCCGTTGAGGGCCCGGAACAGCTGCCGGAGGTACTCGCCCTGGTCGGTGACCCGATCCACGCCCGGTCGACCGGAGAACTCCTTCGCGATGGAGGGGAAACGTGCCGGGTCGGACAGCTGCACCCGCAGCGACGCCGGTAGCGCCTCGGGCCTGGCCAGCTGCAGTAGCTCCGGCTGGCCTTGGAAGATCCGCTGGAACCGCGCGAAGGCGGCCTGCCTGCTTTCGAATATCACTGACTGCACGCCCGGAGACGACTCCAGCTGCCCGCGCAGACCCGCGCAGGTGCTCGACGTGCAACCGGCGTCGTTCGCGCTGAGATCAGCACTGAGATAGACCACGGTCTCGACGCGCTGGTAGTAGTCCTGCTGCATCCGGTCGATGGTGCGGACCACGAGCAGGCCCCCACCGAGCAGGCCGAGGGAGATCGCCGTAGTCAGGATCATCGCCACGGTCATCGTGACGTTGCGACGAAGGCCGGTGACGACCTCGCTGAACACGAAGCTGGCGCGCATGGGAAGTGGGCAGTCCTCGGGTCGGTGATGGGAGGCTTAGCGGCCGACACCGTACACGCCGTGGCTCTCATCCCGGACCACTTGGCCGAGGTGGAGCTCCACGACGCGGCGGCGCATGGAGTCGACGATCGCGTGATCGTGGGTGGCCATCAGTACCGTGGTGCCGGTCCGGTTGATCCGTTCCAGCAGCAGCATGATGTCGTGGCTGATGTCGCGATCCAGATTTCCGGTGGGTTCGTCGGCCAGCAGCACCAGCGGCCGGTTCACGAAGGCTCTGGCGATCGCCACCCGCTGCTGCTCACCGCCGGACAGCTCGTGGGGCATCCGGTCCGCCTTGCCTTCCAGGCCGACCAGCTCGAGTACCTCGGGCACCACCTTGCGGATGGTGTGCCGGGGTTTGCCGATCACCTCGAGGGCGAACGCGACGTTCTCCGAGACGGTCTTGTTACCCAGCAGCCGGAAGTCCTGGAACACGCAACCGACCCGCTGCCGCAGCTGCGGGATACGACGCTGGGACAGCTTGCTGACGTTGAGGTCCGCGACGTAGACGTCACCTTTACTGGGCACCTCCTCCCGCAGCAACAGGCGCAAGAAAGTGGACTTTCCCGATCCGGACGGTCCGATGAGAAACGCGAACTCGCCCTTCTCCACCTCGACTGTGACGTTGTCGAGAGCGGGTCTCGTGGAAGTCCGGTAGGACTTGCTGACGTGCTCGAGCCGGATCACGAGCGGCGAGTCTACTCATCGCGGCCGGGCACACGCCCGGCAACACGGCCGAATCGTACCTGCGGTCGCCGGCGAAGCTCAGCCGGCGACTCGCGCTTCCTGCTGGCGGCGCCACCGGATGCCGGTTTCGAGGAAGGCGTCGATGTCCCCGTCGAGCACCGCGGCCGGGTTGCCGACCTCGTGCTCGGTCCGTAGATCCTTGACCATCTGGTAAGGATGCAGCACGTAGGACCGCATCTGGTTGCCCCACGAGCTGCCCTCGCCCTTGAGCGCATCCAGCTCGGCCTGCTGCTGCTGGCGCTTGCGCTCCAGCAGCCGGGACTGCAGGACACGCATCGCCGCGGCCCGGTTCTGGATCTGCGATTTCTCGTTCTGGCAGGACACCACGACCCCGGTGGGCAAATGGGTGATGCGCACCGCGGAGTCGGTGGTGTTGACACTCTGCCCACCAGGTCCAGAAGATCGGAAGACGTCGATGCGAATCTCATTCTCCGGGATATCGACGTGGTCGGTGGTCTCGGTCACCGGCAACACCTCGACGCCGGCGAAGGACGTCTGCCGGCGGCCCTGGTTGTCGAACGGTGAGATCCGGACCAGCCGGTGGGTGCCCTGCTCGACCGAGAGGGTGCCGTAGGCGAATGGCGCCTTGACCACGAACGTCGCCGACTTGATCCCGGCCTCCTCCGCGAAGGAGATGTCGTAGACCTCGGTGGGGTAGCCGTGCCGCTCGGCCCAGCGCAGGTACATCCGCATCAACATCTCGGCCCAGTCGGCGGCGTCCACTCCCCCGGCCTCGGAGCGGATCGTCACCAAGGCGTCGCGCTCGTCGTACTCGCCGGCCAGCAGGGTCCGGATCTCCAGCGACGCGATCTCTTTGCGCAACCGGTGGTGCTCGACCTCGGCCTCGCTTCGAGCACCCTCGTCAGCGCCTTCTTCGGCCAGGTCGTAGAGGACCTCCACGTCCTCCAGCCGCTGCCGAAGCCCGAGCACCCGCCGCAGATCGCCCTGCTTGTGGGCGAGCTTGCTGTTGACCTGTTGGGCGTGCTCGACGTCATCCCACAGGTCGGGGCGGGCGGCCTGATCCTGCAGCTCGGCAACCTGAGCACGCAACCGGTCGATGTCGAGCACGGCCTCGATCCCGGCGAGGGTGCTGGCGAGATCTTTGAGATCGGGGACGACGTCGGTGTTCACATCGAGTCAGGATAGTCGCCCCGGTGCTCAGTCCGTGGGGATGGCGTCGAGCAATGTGAGCACCGCGCGCCGGTGGGCCACGGTGAAATCCGCGGCCGCCTTGAGGTAGGGGTTGGTGGCGGCCTTCGCGTCGACCCTGGCCTCGTCGAGGTAACCGAGGTAGTCGGCCCGGGCGCTGCTGACCAGGTTGGCGCGCTGCCTGGGCGTGAGGTGTCCGGCGTGCACGAGGCGCAGGATCAGCGGGCTGCGCAGGTTGTCCGATCCCGAGGTGGAGTTCAACCAGGACTTGAAGGCGCGCTTACCGGCGGCGGTGATGACGTACTGCTGGCTGGAGCGCGCCCCCCGCTTGCCGAGCCGCAGCAGACCGGCCTCGGTGAGCACGGGAAGTTCGCGGTAGACCTGGCTGCGGGTGATACTGAAGAACGACCCGAAGCGCTCACCGGCGGACTCGACCAGCTGCCCGCCGGTCATCGGGACCGTGTGCAACAGCCCCAGCAGAGCGGCTGAGGTGGCGTTCAGCTCACGCATCCCCTTACGGTGCCACGCCCGCCGGGATCTTGTCCACAATGGAAGGATGGGATCAATGCAGCGGCGTCGTCCTTCTTGCCTGCCAGGTAGCGGTCCTGAATCGCGTCTCGACTGGAGCTTGGTTATCGGCGGTTCTCAGTGTGGGTATCGCCGACGCAGACGCATCCCCGGTTGAGCCCGCCGGCGACCGTCGCAGAGCAGTACCTGGTTCCGATCGGATCGTGGGCGTCCCATGCGTGCGGGCACACGACACACGTGCGGTCGCCGACATCCGGTTCGGCGACGAGCGGTTTCAGCTCAGTCGCAACGCCACGATAGATGCCCATGTGTTGTCTCCTGCCCTGGTGAGGATGCACACCGATTGATCGGGCCGGAGCGTGTCGCCCGGGCTGCCCGTCGGTTCACTCTGTGTCGTCGCCGAGGTCTGGAGCGATGCCCCCACGATACCCCGAAACCTGCGATCGAGGTTCGCTGGTCACCAGCCGCGGCCGCAGGTCCACGGCCGACACAGCGCCCAGGCCGTCGCACTCGACGCGCTGGGCCAGCGAGCGGGCGTGGCCCGCCAGGCTCGCGGCATCCAGCCCGTGCGGGGGATCGGCAGCGTAAGGGTCGATCCGGTCCGCCGCCCGGCGCAGCAGCGTCACCGCGCCCTTCGGGTTGCCGCGCTGCACGTGGGTGAGACCGACCGCGAGCTGCGCCAGCCCCTGCCACAGCTCGCGGTGGTCACCCGAAGTCGCCTTCCACACACCTTCGAACACCTCGTGGGCATGGAAGGGATAACCGTCGTCGATGAGCCGCTGGGCTTGCCGGACGGCGTCGTCCGGGCTGAGCACGACGTCCTCGGGAACCCGATCGACCCCGGACGCTCCGGGGGGCAGCGGCCGACCCTGGGCGTCTCGGGGACGGGCGTTGCGGGCCCGTCCGGTGCTGTCCCGGTCACGGCTGTCCATCCCGACATGATGGCCCGCCGCGCGCCCCTGGGGTAAGAGACGCCGCGCGCCCCTGGGGTAAGAGACTGCGCCAACCGCAGGCAGGATGGATACATGGATCACCACGGACGCCGTGAGTACACCGACCGGATCCGGCTGGGCGGCGCCGCGCTGCCGGTCGTCAGCCCGGCCCGGCTCTACGTCTGTGGAATCACCCCGTACGACGTGACTCATCTGGGGCACGCCAGTACGTTCGTGTGGGCAGATACCGCCGCCGCCGTGCTCCGCCTGGCCGGAGCGGAGACCGTGACCTGCCGCAACATCACCGACGTCGATGACGTGCTGACCCATGCCGCCGTGCAGCGCGGTCGGCATTTCGACGAGTTCGCGCTAGAACAGGAATACCTGTTCGGGCGGGACATGGCCGCGCTACGGGTGCGCCGGCCCGAGTACGAGCCGCGGGCCCGGCACCACGTCGGCCGGGTCGTTCAGCTAGCCTCGGCGTTGCTTACGACGGGTCATGCCTACCAGCGCGATGGTACCGTCTACTTCCGCGGTGCTGATGTCCCGACCAAGACCGGGCTGACGGTGGAGCGTGCCACGCAACTCGCTGCCGAGTTCGGTGATCGGCCCGACGATCCGGTCCGCGACGATCCTTTCGACGTCCCGGTCTGGCGGCCTTCCGCCGACGACCAGCCCGGCTGGCCCAGCCCTTGGGGTCGCGGCCGGCCCGGCTGGCACGCGGAGTGCGCCGCCATGGCGCTGGGCATGCTCGGCTCCGCGGTGGACATCCTGGCCGGCGGCGCCGACCTCAGCTTCCCGCATCACGCCTATCAGGCCGCCATGGTGCAGGCAGCCACCGGCATCAGCCCCTTCGCGCGGACCGGGTTTCCGGTCGGCACGGTCACCGTCGACGGTACGAAGATGGCCAAGTCGGTCGGTAATCTGGTGCTGGTCTCAGACCTACTCAGTCATCATCCCGCTGCCACGGTGCGGCTGCTGCTGCTCAACCGGCCATGGCGCCAGACTTGGGAGTTCCGGCCCGCGGACATCGCTGCCCAGACCGCCCAGCTCGATCGGCTGTACTCAGCGGCTGGGACAGCACGAACCTCGCAGGCCACCGTGGATGCGGTCACTGCTGCCCTGGTAGATGACCTCGACGTCCCGGCCGCCCTCGCGATCGGCGAGGAGTCCGGAGGTGACGCGGCGCGATTGGTGCTGCGCACGCTGGCGCTGGAGTAAACGGGCCCTGGAGTTGACCATGACGCGCACACTCATCCTGATCAGGCATTCGAAATCGGCCTGGTCGCAGGACGCTTTCGATGCCGCCCGTCCACTGGCCGGGCGCGGTCGCCGCGACGCCCCGGCCGTCGGTCGCTGGCTGCGTGAGCAGGCCACCAAGATCGACCTCGCGGTGTGCTCTCCCGCGGTTCGAGCTGTCCAGACTTGGGAGCTGGTGGCCGGCCAGTTGGATGCGCTACCCCGGGTCCGCCACGACGAACGGCTCTACGCCGCCTCAGCTGAGGACCTCCTAGAGGTCACGCAGGAACTACCACAAGAGGTGTCGACAGCGGTGCTGGTGGGCCACAACCCCGGACTCGAGGACTTCCTGACCCTGTTGACCGGTGCTGCCGAGCGGCTCAAGACCTCTGCTGTCGCCGTTGTCGCGATGTCCGGTGGCTGGCAGGAGGCCCGCTGTGGTTCGTGGACGTTGGTGGCGCTGGCGACTCCACGCGGTCAGTGAGCTCCGCTGCGGCGCAGCGCGCGGAACCGTATTCTCGGCCTCGGATTAATGTGTCGTCCGCCCCCTAGAGGCGGTTTCGTAGAAGGCGAGCGGCTAAGTGCCCACCCTGAGTAACGGCCGCGTGGCGGCCCGCGAGGCGCGGCTTGCGGTTACCCCGCCAGAAATCATGTTCACGTCTCTACCCGAACAGCTCAGCAATGTCCGACGCTGGAACGAAGAACGCGGGTGGGGCTTCAACGCCGGCGATCTGCACTCAGTGGATCTCACGCCCCGTGCTGGGAACGACCCACTCGTCGTTGATCTCGTCGCAGTCTACCTGGATGCCAACGAGAAGATGAACGGTGTCCAGCGAACCTGCCATGAACTGTGGACCGTGGCCGCCCAGCAGCAGCCCCACAGCTGGTCTTGGGATTGGTACGGGGAGAGGTGGGAACAGCGACCCAAACCGGTGTTGCTGGTTGACGGCTTCGTCCATCGACCCGGCATCCGCCGGGTGACCATCGACTTGGGCGCTCATTTCGAACCGGGACGCTACGTCCGGCCCAGCACTTTGCGCAGCCCAGACTCGGCGCACGCCGAGGTTCTCGCTGCCGCTGCCCACTTCCCCCGGTGGATCCGGGCCATGGACGGCAAGGATGTGCCATACACCTGGCTCGCGGGCTACGAGGTGCTGATCCGGGGTCGCCCGACCCCATGGCGCCTGCCGGCGCTGAGTTGGAGCAACCTTCGCCGCACCATCAACCTCACCGCTGCGTGGACCAACCACTCCTATAGTGGATGGGCCGCACCGGTCTGCGTCAGCTGATCGTGACCTTACGCCGCTAGGTTGTCACCGCCCACCACCTCGCTCCGATGAGCATCTATCCTTGTGAGGTGACAGTCCCAGGTGGCATCCGAGCACTGCCGGTCTGGTCCATCGCGCTGGGCCTCGTACTCACCGCCGGTTGCACGGCCTCGCCAGATCAGAACGAACAAAACCGCCAGGGCCTCCCGACCGACTGCACCCAGACGATCACCAGATCCGATGACGTGCGCTCGAGTCTGGACGCCGCTTCTCCGGGGAACACCCTGTGCTTCACTGGCGGTGACCTCACCGAGGCTGACCTGCCGATGACCAGATCGGGCACCGCGGACTCGCCGATCAAACTGATCGCCGACGGTGCCACCGTCAACAATATTCACGTCACTGCCGATCACATCGTTATCGAGGGGTTCACGGTCACCGGCGGCGATGGAATACTGCTTGAAGGAACCGGGATCACCGCGCAGCACAACACGATCCATGACACCCAGCGGGACGGTATCGCCTGCATGCCGTGTACCGATTCGACTATCGCGTCCAACACCGTACAGCATGTATCTACGGCCGGTATCTACATCACCGGGCAGCGAATCACGGTTACCGGCAACACAGTAAGCGACACAGTTGCCCGAGATGATGGCGACGCCGACGGCATGCGCTTTTTCGGCACCGGGCACCGGATCACCGGAAACACTATTCGAGACATTTCTGATCGCGGCTACCGGGCTCCTCCGCACCCCGACTGTTTCCAGACCTACGACCACAACCCCTCCACCTACGACGTCGTCATCTCGGGCAATACCTGCCAGAACGTCGACGCTCAATGCTTGATCGCCACTGACGACCAGCCCGGCAGCAGCGACGCCCCCAGCGGAGCCCCGTCGATCACGTTCGTCGACAACATCTGCGAGCCCAACGGTGCCCAGGCGATCAACCTTCGCCGCTGGCCCAATGTCGAGATACGGCAGAACAAGTTCTCCGGCCCTCATCTGGAACGCGCGATATTGATCATCGACGGCTCGACCGGCTGTGCCGTGATCGGCAACACCACCGATGGCAACGGTCCTACCGTGGATGTCGACGGTTCGTCTCGACGAGGCTTCCGCCAGAACGGCAACAGTCCTGCCTGATCAGGCAGGACTGTTGCCGTTCTGGCAGGGCGTCTGATCAGACAGGCGTCTGATCAGGCAGGGCGTCTCAGTGCTCACCAACGGGACCAACTGCCTGCCCGCGTTCCTACCACGAGGTCGTCGACGCGAGCAGCGAAGCGCACACGGACTTCGATGATTGGCGGTCCAGCGCCCCACCGTCCAGCACCCCGCCGTCCCCACCGTCCAGCACCCCGCCGGGGGCAGTGTTCAAGGTCGCAAAAAAGCTTGCCAAAGCCAAAACAGAGTCAGGAAGCGGTGTGCAGAGACCGCGGATGATCACATCGGTCCACTGGTATGACCACCGCTTTGGTGTCGCCCGACCGAGAGCCCCATAACGTACAGCGATGGGGTCGAGCCAGAAAGGGCCCGACCCCATCACACCTCACCGGCAGGTGAGGTCACACGCCTTCACGGAGGATCACTTGCTGGCCTTCCCGGAGACCGGAAATCACCTGAGTACGGTCATCACCCATGAGGCCTGCCTGGAACCTGACCTGCTGCTGAGCACCGTTTGCATCAATGATCGTGACGGTGCTCTGGTCACCTCGTTTGCGAACCGCAGAGTTGGGAACGGTGAGGACATCCTCGACCTCGTTGGTTATCACACGTGTCTGCGCGGTCTGGCCATCCTTGAGCCGGGGGTCGGTCTCATTGAGCACGACGGTGACGTAATAGTTGATGACGCTGGAGATGTTACTCCCGGAGGGGGCCACGGAGACGACGGTTCCAGCGCGGGTGAGATCGGGAACGGCATCGAAGGTGACGTTGACCTTTTGATTCGGGGTGACCTTGGCGGCATCGGATTCCTCGAACGGAACGACGACCTGGAAGGTATTGACATCATCCAGAACCATGAATTGCGTACCACCCGGGCGCTGGGCTCCGGTGGCGGGGTTACCCAAGGAACTGCTGCTGCTCGACGTGACACCGTTAAGCCCGGGAATAGGGGCGACGACGCCCGGTGCCAGCGGGCTGGTACCTGAGCTGGGCTGGACGAACTCCCCCACCGTGCCGTTGATGACCGAGACGGTGCCGCCAACCGGTGCGCGTAGCACAGTGTTGTCGACATCCTTCTGGGCCGCGGCGACCTGCGCCTGAACACTGGCCACCAGCGCGACCTGCTGATCGATGTTGAACGGCCGGTCCGTAGCCGAGGACTCGAGGCTGTTCTGCGCGGTGACCACGTTCTGGCGGGCGTTCTCGATGGAGACCAGACCCTGGGCGCGGTCGATATTCTCCTTCTGCTGAGCGGCGTCCAACGCGGTCTTGTCCGACAGCACCTGACGGCGAGCGTTGACAACATTGGTCTGGTCCTGCGGTATCCGGTTGCAGGCAGGGTTGCCGGTCGCACCACCCGGCGCAGTGGCGCCCGCGGTCACCGGACCCACGCGGGCGGGGTTGTCCACACCCGCCTGAGCCGGCCCCACTCCGACGGACGAGTTGGACCCGCCGTTGCCGCTGGGTGAGCCGTTGCTGGCCGGGGCCGCGGTGTAGGGGACACCTCCGGTGGCAGCACAGGAGACCTGGTCGGCACGCAGTTGTTCTTGAGCCTTGTCGAGCAGAAAGCCGTCGAAGTCCAGTTGCTTGTGCGCACGATCAGTCGCCGACGCATCCGCGACAACCTGCGTGTCGACCAGACTCTGTGTCGAAGACAAGATCTGATGGGCCTGGTCCAGGGTGGCCTGCGCGCCCTGGACCGCTGTGCCGTTGACGATCTTGCCGAACAACGCCTGCTGGGAATTCAACTGACCCTGCAGCTGGTTCAACGTCGCTCGAAGCGCGAAGTCATCCAACCTCGCCAACACCTGGCCGGGCTGTACCCGATCCCCCACCTTGACCATGAGCTCTTTGAGCTGACCACCCTTCGGAAAGCCCAGATTCTGCTCCCTGATGGCGGACAACGAGCCCGAGGCCGACACCTTGGTCACCACCATGCCCCGCTCCACACGTCCGGTCGGCGGCGGCTGCGGCTCACTGCCGCAGCCGGCCGCCCCGAGCGCAGCGACCAGCCCGAGCGCCACCAGAACCCTGGCACCGGAGCACCGGGCTGAAGACAGCGTCAATGAACTGGCTTGGATCATAATCACAGTGATGTCCCCCTGCGTCTTCGGTTTCACGCTGTGCAACGCCTCAGAAGGCAGGGGGTTACGGGTTGCCGCGTGTAGGTCAGATGAGGCTTGGTGGGTTACTGGAACCTGAGGGCTTCGATGGGTCGTAGCCGGGCGGCGCGGTTCGCCGGGTAGCCACCGGCGACGAGTCCGATCACGAGACTGATCGCGAACGAGATCGCCACTGAGGGGATGGTCACCGCGGGCGCGAACGTGGCGAAGGTGGGACCGAAGTTGGGCGCAACGGCCGCACCGAGGATCGACAACCCCACCCCGACCAGGATGCCGATCAGCCCGCCCAGGCCTGCCAACACGAGGGACTCGATGAGGAACTGTTCGAGAATCGCACGGCGGGTGGCGCCGATGGCTTTGCGGATGCCGATCTCGCGAGTTCGTTCGGTGACCGAGACCAGCATGATGTTCAACACTCCGATGCTGCCGACCAGCAGCGAGATCGCCGCGACGGACGCGGTGAACAGCGTGAGGATCCGCAGGATCTGGTTGAAGGTGTCCAGCCGGCTACGCAGCGATTGGACCTCGAAGTCCCTCTTAGCGGAGTCCTTGATCCGGTGCCGGTCGCTGAGGATCCGGATCACCTCATCTTGCGCCGCAGGCACAGCGGCCGCCTGGGTGGCCTGCACGATGATCTGGTTGACCTTGTCGCCGCCACCGAAGATGTAGCGGCGGGCGGTGTTCAGCGGCATCACTGCGACGCCGTCGCCTGGCTCACCGACGGACTGCATCACGCCGGTGACCCGAAATGTCTGGTGGTTGATCCGCACGGTATGACCCAGCGCGGCCGCGGGGTCATCGCCGAACAGGTAGCTCGCCACGCTGGAGCCCAACACCACCACTCTGGCCGTGGAGCGGACCTGGGCCTCGTCGAAGAACGAGCCCGCCGCCATGTCCTGATTGTTCACCTCGAGCCAGCGGTCTGTGGAGCCGACGACGGTCGCCCGGAACCGCCAGGAGTCAGTCTCGGTCAACGCCTTGCCGGTGGTGGCCGGGATCACGGCAGTGATCTGCCGGGACAATCCCGGATCCTGCAGCGCCACGACGTCAGCGTCGATCAGATCCTTCGGGGGTGCGCCGCCAGGGACGTTGCCGGTGGACGGCACGATAGTGATCAGGTTGGCCAACGGCTGGATCTTCTCATTGACCGAGGACTGCACCCCGTTGCCGATGGCGACCAACAGGATCACCGAGGCGACCCCGATGATGATACCGAGCATGGTCAACACAGAGCGCAGCCGGTTGGCGCGCAATCCACGCAGGGCGATGCGCACCGCCTCCCGCAGGTTCACGCGCCGACCTCCGTCCGGTCCCGCTGCACCTGGTCACTCTCGACACGCCCGTCACGCATCCGCACGACCCGCTTGGCGAACCCGGCGACCTCCTCTTCGTGCGTGATGATCACAACCGTGCGGCCGGCCTCATTGAGCACCCCGAGCAACGTCATGATCTCGCGACTGGACGCGGTATCGAGATTGCCCGTGGGCTCATCGGCCAACAGCAACGCAGGATCGTTGATCAACGCCCGGGCGATCGCCACCCGCTGCTGCTGACCACCCGACAGCTCATTGGGCAGGTGCTTGTGTCGCTCACCCAACCCCACCTGCTCCAGCGCCAGCCGAGCCGGGTTGCGCCGAGACCGCACCCCGGCATAGACCAAAGGAAGCTCCACATTGCGGATCGCGCTGGTCCGCGCGACCAGGTTGAACGACTGGAACACGAACCCGATCCTACGGCTACGGATCTTGGCCAGCCGATTGTCCGACAACCGGCTCACATCGGTGCCATCGAGCAGGTAACGCCCACTGGTCGGGACATCCAGACAACCCAGGATATTCATCAACGTGGTCTTGCCCGAACCCGACGGACCCATGATGGCGACCAGCTCACCATCATCGATGGTCAGGTCGACACCGCATAGTGCCCGCACCTCGACCTTGCCCATTCGGTAGACTTTGGTGACGTCCTCAAGCTGGAGCATGCAAATCCCCCCACTTCCCCATCTGACCCCACTCCCCCATCTGGGCCTCATCCCCCTGCCGGCCCAATCTGAGTACCGGTCGCTTCCGAGTCCCCGGCGGTCGGCGGGCAGCGCCCAACCTCCCGTGCCGGACCTCGGGGTGGGAGGGGACGTCACCCACCGTACGCGGCCCACATCGACGCTACCGTGTTGTGCACGTCACGGAAAGTACACAAGCTCACGCATTTTGGATCTCCAGCGATTCGCCCTCAGCCTGAGGCCGGGCGGATCTGTTCATCGTCGCTCGACGACTCCAGGAGCAGACGCAGCGTGGCCGGGAGGCGGCGGGCAGGCAACACCGGCGAGGCCGCCACGGCGAGTCACGTCTATGCGCATGTCCTCCAGTGCCGGCCTGGCTCCTCACAACGGAACCTTGACCGCTTCCCACCCCTGCTGCACCGCCTGGGATTGGTCGCTGGCCGCACCGTAGGTCTGTTGAGCATGACTCAGAGTGATCCGCGCGAAGTCGCGGAACGTCGCGTTGGGTCGCAGTTGCGGGTCCCGTAACGCGGCGTACCAGATCGGCCCGGCAGCGTCCCAGGCATGCCCACCGAGTGTGGTGGCCACGACGTAGAAGGCGCGGTTGGGGATTCCGGAGTTCGTGTGCACGTCGCCGCCGGGTACGTAGCCGCTCATGTCGGCGGGCTGGTCGTCGTGGAGGTTGGCGGTGCCGGGCTGCTTCATCGACCGCAACGCCGGGCGCAGAGCCGGTCCGACGATGTCTGCCCCGATGAGCCAGTCGGAGCTGTGCACATCCTGGCCGAGGGCATGCTGTTTGACCTGGATTCCGAACACGTCGGACACCGACTCGTTGAGCGCACCGGATTGACCGGAGTAGGTCAGATTCGCCTCATGTTGAGTGACGCCGTGGGTGAGCTCGTGACCGATGACGTCGATTCCCGCCGCGGTCTGGGTGAGGATCCGCCCATCGCCGTCGCCGAAAAACATGTGACCGGCGCCGTCCCAGAAGGCGTTGAGGTAATGCCGCCCGTAGTGCATCAAACCGAGCATGGGCATACCGGCCCCGTCGATGGAGTCACGCTCGAACACTGTCCAATAAAATGCGTAGGTGGCGCCCAGGCCGTCGTAGGCCTGATTGGCCGCCTGGTCCTCGCACGGCGCTTGACCCTCCACGCGTAGGACGGTGCCGGGTGTTTGGGATTCGCTACCCTGCTGATCATAGATGGTCCGCTGCGGCTGACCACCGAGCCGGGCGAAGGTGACCGGCCTCGACAGCCGGCGCAGGCTTGCCGCCGACTCCGCGCGCGCCAGCCGGAAGCGGCCATCGACCGCCAGCGCGTTGAGCGCAGCATCCCGAATCCCTTCCTCGTCAGCGCGGGCGAGTCGGCGCAGCATGCCAGGCGGCAGAATGCAGTTCCGTGCACGACGAGCAGTCATGGATCCTTGGGCTCCTCTTCATCCGGGTGGGGTAGGGCGTGGCCGTGGCGCACGATAAGAAAACGTCGACCGCGGGCTTGCAACACCAGCGAACTGAAACGTGCGATGGGGAAGGCGCGTGCACCTTACCCGAACGGAGACCTGGGACGGCACTCATGGGGTCTCCCATTCGCAGCGCCCGTTGCGTTCGGTCCACCCTCCGCAACGCCCTGGCGCCTGCCGCCCTACCCCAACCCGCGCGCGCCCTTGACGTGCGATTGAAGGGTCACCGGCCCGCCTTGTCGACCATGGTTCGACCTGGTCCAGGTGGCGAGCTAGCGCTACGGAGGGTGGTGGCCCGGGAGCAGAGCGGGCTAATGAGATGCTGTCGGCCATGTTTCATCCGCAGCAGTGGGTGATCTCGAGCGCGCTGTTTCGACGCGCACACCAGTTGTACCGGAGCATGCTCGGCGAAGACCCCAGGAGCTCGGTTCACAGCCTCGCCGCCGACCAGAGCACGCTGGGCGAACGCGAGCGGGCGCGCCGACTTCATCGAGGACAATCTGACCCGCTGCCGCCGGGCTCTGGGTGACGATCATCCTGACACTCTCGTCTGCGCTCATGACCTCGCCGTCGATCTGCGGACGTGGGGTGACTACGAACAGGCCCGCGCACTCGATGAGGACACTGTGGCCCGGCGTCGCCAGATACTGGGCGAGGACCACCCCGACACCTTGGCCTCGGCTCACAACCTCGCCGTCAATCTGAGCGCGTTGGGGGAATATCAGCGGGCGCGCCACCTCAACGAGGACACCCTGACCCGCTACCGCCGAGTGCTAGGCGACAACCACCCTCGCACCTTGCACTCGGCGCACAACCTCGCCAACGACCTGCGCGCTCCAGGCGAGCACCAGCAAGCCCACCAACTCAGCGGAGATACCGTGCGCCGGCGACGCAGGCTACTGGGCAAGGACCACCCCGACACCTTGCGCTCGGCCAACGACTTCGCCATCGAC
>CAWGMP010000011.1:0-211478 GCA_963823755.1 uncultured Actinomycetota bacterium | reverse complement strand
GGCGTATCGCACTTTACCGTCCGGAGGACCTCTCCTCACCGGCGTCCAGGCCATTGCCGCAGGCTACTACCATGCCTTGGTGCTGATGCAAGACAACACCATGCAGGGCTGGGGGCTTAACGGCAACGGCCAAGTGGGTGACCAGACCAAGGTTACTCCTCGCCTGATGCCGGTGCCTGTGTTGAACCTTGCCGAGGTCCAAGCCATCGCCGCAGGTTGGCACTTCAGCCTCGCGTTGCTCAAAGACACCACGGTGCGGGCCTGGGGATATAACCACGTGGGGCAGCTAGGAAACAACACGACGACCGCCAGCCTCATCCCGGTGAGGGTGATGTCCCAGAACGGTGAAGTACTGAGCAATGTCAAAAAAATTTCGTGCGGCGCCTACCATAGCCTGGCGCTGTTAGAAGATGGCACCGTGTGGGCCTGGGGATACGGCTACTGGGGCCAGTTGGGTAACAAGCGCCGGGTCGACCTCTCTTCCGCGGGGCCCGTGCTGGACAAAGACAACAATCCCCTGGAGGGAGTCAAGGACATCTCCGCCGGCCCCTATCATGCCCTTGCGTTGTTGAAAGATAACGGGAAAGTGGTCGCGTGGGGCCACAATGAGGAGGGTCAGCTCGGTAACATTCAGTATACTACCAACGCTAGAGATTTCGCGGCGGAGGTGATTGATGATGGCAGGGCACTCACCGATGTCACGGCCATCTGCGCCGCCGGTATTGATAATACCGAACACAGCATCGCCTTGTTGAGAAATGGCGTAGTGCTGGGATGGGGGTTGAACAATTTTAGTCAGCTCGGGAATCCTCAACACGGCACCTGGAGCGCTGACCCGAAGCCGGTGATCACCAGTAACGGGGAGAGACTGGGAGGAATCACCATGATCGCTGCCGGTAACGGCAGTAGTCACTATCTGGTGGCGGCCAGCGAATCCCTGGTCCATTCCGTTGATCTTTAGTCACTGTCAGAGTTGCCTCAAGGAGAACCCGAGACGACGAATTCCACCATTGCCTAATAGTCGTAATGCCATTTGTAGTTACCAGAGCTAGTCGTCTTGGTCATTGCTGGCCATAAAGTTCTGGGCTGCATCTGCATTAGATGGGGTATCGGGGAGCACGCCCCGGCCAAGAAGCGGGCGCTGGTCGTCGCGTTGATCCATACCGCACGGGTCCGGGCCCGGACCGAGATCACCACAATGTCCTGCAAACGCATGGCCTCGATCCACCAGCGGGCGCGTGAGTGGCGGGAGCAGTTGCGGGAGGCGAACCGGGCCGAGTCTGGGCGGCTGTGGGAGGCGTTCGGGGAGATTCTCACTGGCGTACGTGAGGCTCTCAATGTGTCACCGGACGAGGCCGCGGTGGGAGTGGCCGGATACCACTGACGCACACTCCCGATCCGACAACCCGCACAGCGCCTGCAACACCATCACCATCACCGCCGCCATCCGCGTCGCCGGCAGCGACTGGCGACCCACCGCGGAGAACAGATCCGCGTACTGCTCCTCGGGAAACACCTCCGCCCGATGATCAGCCAGGAACCCGAACATGCTCCCTGACCAGTTTTTCAGCGCCCTGAACCGCCCCGGGTCTGATGGAGGCTCTGTCCTCAGTGGAGGATGGAGAGATGGCCCGGTCTTCGAGGCACCCTCGTGAGGTGCGTGAGCGTGCGGTGGCGCTGGTGTGGGAAACCCAGTCGGATTATGGCTCGCAGTGGGAGTCGATCGTGTCGATCTCGGGGAAGGTCGGCGTGTCGGTTGCGCATCACATCACTGAGGAGGATGGGATCACGACTGTGCAAGTGGCGGCGCGGTCGCTCACGAAAACCCCACCAGGGATGAGTCGCCCCTCGACGAGAAACAGAAAAATCCTGGTCGAGACATCTTTGTTAGGGATCAGATAGTAGCCGGAACGGAACAACAAATCCACCAAAGTTGACGTCGTCGCAAGTCGCCGGCTCGATAACGTCTCCAAATGGCAACTTATCTCATTTCGGCTACGTACTATCTCCGAAATAACTTGGGAGAAGAGAGCAATTCTGACAATTTCGTACAGACCAATCGAGAGTGCCAGGCTATAGTCGCTCACGCCGATAGTCTTACCCCGTCCATGACGTGATCCCCTTGTCGCTGGCAACGCCATCGCCCTCGGCGACCGTACCCGCGGATAATTTTGACGAATCCTGATCGCTTAACAGTGACCACCGTGAACCGGCAAGACGCGTCCGTGCTACTTTTGCCCGCCGCCTCGATCGGATTCAACGTACCGCGTCTGATCCGACTGAGGTACATATCATTGTCCGCCTGCAAAGCGATCTGATCGTTGGCAAGCATGGTGACCGTGAATTCTTCTTCTCCCTCACGGTACGTCCGTGCGCCTCGATCGGATGCAGGCCCATGCGCTGGACCCGCTGGAAGTACTCACTAGTGCTCGTCGCCTTCAAACAGATCTTACCGTTGACACGCATGGTGACCGCGAATGCACTATGTACACTTAGTCCATCTCCGTTCGCCTCCATCGGACTTAGGGAACCGCGGGTGACGCACTGGAGGTACTTACTATTGTTCGCCTGGCTCGGAAATAGGCGCCTCTCCGTGTCCACGGCTTACAGATTTTATCCGTGTCCGGCATCAACTGCACGACACAGCAAAAATTTGAACCGAGACCGCTCGTGAGATATCTCTCGCGAGGATGGGGTTCACCTCCTCGAAAACCTTAAGTAATCACTCAGTTTCGAAAAAGACACCGTCTACAAAATTCCCTGAGGCCGGATTGTCGCCAGCTGCGGAGATGGAGCGAAGGGCGAACCTGGTAATCGTTTGACCGGCCGGGACCGTGTAGGTGCCCGTGTAGCGTGTCCATTTCGTGTCGTCGTCGGTCATTTCCCCCTGCTTAACGGCCGCTCCCGGGGCACCGATGTCCACCGTCATGGTATCCGTGCCGTGGACACCGCGGTGCCACAGTCCCCAGGACAGCGTCGTACCCGGGGTCGTCTCCACATCCTGGTAGAGGGTAGACACCACGCTCGCGTTCAGTTCGGCATACTGCTTGCCGCCCTCGGCAGAGGTCACGCCGTGACTTCCGGATTTGAAGATTTGGATTTGATGGTCGGTGGCGGTGGTCAGCCAGCCTGGGACATACTTCGGCTGCTGGGTTTGAGAGGCGTCGGGGAAAAGCTCCCAGCCCTTGCTAGCCGTGACGGTTGGTTGCGCGAAGTCGCCGTTGACCAACGAGACCTTGCGGGGTGCCGGTATGGGGACCAGCTGCCACTGCTGACGCCCGTCTGGTGCGTTCCACGACGCGTACTGTTTGACCGGTGCCGGGGGGTCCGTTTGTCCGTACTCGTCGTCGAGCACGAGGCCGCTGTTCCGGTTAACGATCGTGTATACATCTGTCTTCCCGGTCACCGGGACCAGTTCCCACTGACGATGAAATGGGCCATCACCATAGGGACGCTGAACAATTTGGCTCTTCGCTGTTTTCAGTGGGTTACTCAGCGTGAGAGCATGTGTGGGGTTCCTCAACGTGATGACATGTAGGCGGGTGTGGGTTTGGTGAGGGTGGGTAGCTGGAGTTTGGCCGCGGTGAGGTAGATGATGGTGATCATCTTGTTTTTGTTCCGGTAGCCTCGGGCGCGGGCCTTGGCGGCCTGGACGAGGGAGTTGATCCCTTCGAGTAGGCCGTTGGTCAGGTGGTTTGTGTGCCAGGCGAGGATGCCGTCCCAGTGTTTCTCGACTAGGGTGACGAAGTCTTTGACGGGTTGGAGGCGGGAGCGTTTCGCGCCGGAGCACCAGCGTCGCAGGTACTCAGGTGCGTAGCTGGGGTCTTGGTCGTAGAAGGCCTGGAAGTCCTCCCGCCAGCGCAGTGCCCGGGCGGTCGCGAGCTTGGCCGAGGGGCGCATCAGCTGGTGGAGCTCGGCTCGCTGCTTCACCGAGAGGTTCGAGAAGTTCTTCAGCCATAACCAGCGGGTGCGCTTGAGCTCGGGGCGGGTCGTGACTTCGGTGCGGCGTACCGCGTCGACGGCTTCGCTGAGTTTGGCTGCCAGGTGGAAGCGGTCGAAGGTCATCCTCGCGTTCGGCAGGTGCTGACCGATCCCGGAGATGAACGCGGTGCTCATGTCGGAGCTGGTGTCGGTCACACTCGCCGGGTCACCACCGTGTTCGGCCAGGTCAGCAGCGAAACGGGCCACCGTAGCCGCGTCACGCCCCTCGGTGGCGAACAGCACCCGGGCGGCCACCATGTCGGCGAAGATGCTGACGTAGTCCTGGCCCTTGCGGGCCGAGGTCTCGTCCATGCCGACCTTGGTCACCGCCGAGAAGTCCTCCCGGTCGCGGGCGGCCTTGACGTGGTGCTCCAGGACCCGCCAGATCCTGGTGTCGTACTCGCGGGTCATCGCGGCGACCTTCGACACCGGCATCGCCGTGGCGAAGCTCAGCACCAGCGCCTCGAACAGCATCGTGAACCCCGACCCCGGACGCGCCCAGGACACACTGACCTGCCGCACCCCATGCTCGGGGCAGTACACCCGCGGCAGCCGGGCATGCAGAAACGCCTTGTGCTGGAAGAAGTCCATGTGCCGCCACGTCTTGTCCGCCGTGTCATGCACCACACACGCACCCTGCGCGCAGTCCTTGGCCGGACACCCGAACCGGGCCCCACGCTCGAAGTCCAGATACAGATCCAGCTGGGCGGCCTCAACATCGAACTCGGTCCGGGTCACCCGCCACGGCCCGCTCAACCCCAACGCCGCCGTGAACAACCCCAGCTCATCCATACCCCAGCGACCCCCTGCCACGAGACCATCACGGACAGTCACGCAGCCAACGAAACCACCACCCCCTCGTCAACCCGCCACGCCGGGACCACACCATTTGATCATCAGTTGATCACCAAACCCACTTGATACAGCGAGGAACCAACAATTTCCGCCCCAGGGTCCGTGCTGTAGCCGACGACTTCCAGGCTCATGGTGCTGTGCACGTTCTCAATGTTGTAGAAGCCCTCATTGCCGGGAGCCGCGGGCTTCAAGGACCACCACTGGTGGTCCTTGCCGGTATCCGTGTACTGATCAATCCGAGTCCCCTCGGTCGTCGCTTCGCCTTCAACTTCCAACACCAGCCCACTGCACTCATTGATGATCTTGTAGGTGTTGTTCGCACTTACTGTCATGGTTTAACTCCTCGCTAGGAGACATCACGGTTATTTGACGTATTCGCCCAGCGCCACTCACCCCGCTGGTCGGCCCCACCCCTAGTGGGCGGCCTCCCCCACGGCGAGAAGGTGAAGTCGGTCTCACCTGGGTGAGCGTACCAACTGCGGGTGCCGCTTGGGCAGGTCCACAGTCATGAGACCTGTCTACCGCACGACAATACTCATTGTCACTCATCCACGTCCATCCACGGATTTGGCGTGCCTCCCAGATTCCGAACACCGGACCCCAACACGGTCCGGACTGGAACGAAAGGAGTAAACGCCACAACGACGCAGGAAGTACACGCCTGAGGTCAAGGACGAAGCGGCAAGGATGGTGGTTGAAACATCACACAGGATCGCCGAGGTAGCCCGGGAGATCCACGTGAACGAGGACACGCTAGGGAATTGGATGGGGAAATACCGAATCGACCACGCCAGCGAGGAACCACCACCGTCGATCACGGAACGGGCACGCCTCCGCGAATTAGAAAAGAGAACCATGGACTGAGGATCAAAGTGGCCTTTTGGGGGAATGCGGTGGCCTTCTTCACCTTTATTTCATGATTAGCTCGTCCGGTGGTGTTCGCTCACTTCTTCGGTGCCCTGGCCTTTGGGCTGGTGGCTTGTTCTAGATGTGCGGCCCCGCCGGATGCGGCGCCGAGCGGCGGCGTGGCCTGCTAGGAGCTTACCTGGTGCTTGATAAAGGCGTACCCGCCTCCCGTTACTCCGGTCAGTCATCGCTGCATCTGCGCATCCGGGTCGATCGCCGAATGCGGTCAGCTGGATAACATCGAGTCGTTCCCACCAGTCACCGTTTGGACCTATCGCGAACGCGCAGGCGGGTCTTGACTTGCTGGAAGTAGGCGTGATCGGGCGAGCTGGGGTGTTCCAGTGTAAACAGCGGACTCATACAGTGCCCAACGCAACTGGACCGGGCCTTGTCGGGCCAGGTGTCCGGCTGTGTGACGACCCCGGGGGGCGGAGGAGTAGACCGTGACATCCAGCCCGGCGTGGCGCACCGCGTCGGCTGGCGTCCCACCGGGCTGGTGCACGAACTGCGCCGACTCGGCGTTGATCCCCTGCCGTCACGGTCGACGGTGTATCGGGTGCTGGTCCGCCATGGCCTGGTTAGCGCGATCGCGCGTAAGCGTCGCCGGGAGGACTACCGGCGCTGGAAGCGCCCAGGGCCGATGCAGCTCTGGCAACTGGATATCATGGGCTCAGTCATGATCACCGATCCGACGGCCCCGGGTGGGGTGGTGGAAGCGAAGCTGATCTCGGGGATCGATGACCACACGGTGTCCGCGTGATGGGCTTTCCGGAGTGCTGTGCCCTTCTCTCTAAGCATTCCCGGTCATTACCACTGTTCGCCCACGTAGCCAAGCTTTCCAGTCCATCATCTACGGCCGTCGGAACCAGATCAGCGTAGACGAGCCGCTCAGATGTTTCGCACTGCCTCCCGCGCTTTTGAGACTGTACCAAGAAGCCACGGACAACAAGAGGATCCCCGCTCTTGCACCTACCACCACCGGCTGTTACACACTGAAAGTGAGATCTTCGTAACCAACGACCTATGCTCCTCATAACCAACGATCTCGACCGTTGCCGAGCCCACCAGTGTGGGCAGAGACGAAGGGCTTGCACCACGGCCGTCGGATGGCCTCTCGTTATAGCGTGGATGCATTAGCGGGCTTGTTCGGTGCGCTGACGGCCGTGACACCGCACAGTCCTCCGTCACGCGCTGCTGTAATCGAGTTTGGCGCCGAGTATTCGTTGCAGGTGCCGCAGCGAGAATTTCTGTACCGCCTCGGCGGGGTGATTTCGGCCGTCGAAGGTGCCGGTGGCCTGAACTGCCACAGTCACCGGCAAGTCCCGGTTGCGCAGATCGGCGGTGGTGTGCATGACGCAGATGTCGGTGCACACCCCGCAGATCCGCACCGAGTCGACGCCGAAGCGGTGCAGGTGACCCTCCATCTCCGTTTCGAACAGCCCTGAGTACCGGCGCTTGCGGACCAGCAAGACATCCTCCCGGGCCAGGAACGGACACAGCTCGTCAACTAGCTCGGCTTCCCGGCTGCCGCGGATGCAGTGCTCAGGGACCATAGTGAACTCCGCGTCGTCGATCTCGTGGGTGTCGGCGGTGAACAACACCCGCTGCCCAGCGGCAAGGGCCGCTTCCACCTCCGCCTGAACCGCGGGGAGGACCGCGAGGCACCGGTCGCTGGCCAGGTTGCCCTCCCGAAGGAACCCGTTTTGCATATCCACGACGACAAGCAGCTCAGACACCGCAGCCCCCTTTGGTGGAAGTTACCTACCGCATCAGCCCCGTGCACATGCAACCATATCGGGATGGGTTACGGCCAGCCAGTCCGAGTCGAATGCGGGCCCAGCCAGCTAGATCAAGTCCCTCCTCCGACTTGAACCCCCACAACTTGCTGGGGCTGGGGCCAGTTCACTAACCAGATCCTCGCCCGGATGAAGTGGAGCACGCTCTTCGCAGTACAAGTACTGCCACGACCTGCGGCGGCACCTACACCAGTCGTGGCACGAATCGCGGCACGAACTACAGCAACGTGCAGACACCGAAGCCGCCTGAGACCTCGCAACGTAGCTGGTAGGACACCAGAGACGCCAGGGCGTACAGTGCGTTCCGGCCTCCGGAGGTGATTCCCATAAACCCCAGCCGAATGGTTCCGTAGCGACGCCAGATCGGGAAGACGGGCCGTGAACGCGTCCCGGGAGAGGGACGCGCAGATTGTGCGGAGCCGCCCCAAGGTCAAACCCGCTCCGCGTCCCGATCCCACTACTGTCCCCTCCCAGCAGGTCGATCGTTAGGCCCGTTTAATGATTAACTTCACGGTAATTCCTGGGTCGGGCGTGGCGTGGTCGCCTGAGAGGTTACTGTGGGTAATGACGGAGGATGGGGATGTGGTAGGGGAGGCGCTGGGGATGCGGGGGAAGTTTCCCCGCCGCTTCCCCGAGGCTGCTTCCCCCTGCTGAGCAGTCAAGACGCCCAAGGGGACCCTCGTCTGCTGTCCTGTGGACACCCTGTGTAATCCGGGGAAATCGGGGCGTTGGCCACGTGGCTGCCGCCCTCCCTCCCCGAGATCCTCATAGGTCTTCTTGACTACTCAGAGTGACAGTAGAAGAGGGGTGAGGAGAGCAGGTCCACCATCTGCGGGGATCGTGATCTTCGGTGCGTGTTGCTTCCGGGAGTGGTGTTCCCACTCTGGTCGAGGTTCACAGGCGCGAATGGTGGCGGGGGGTTGTGGAGCCCCGGTAACGAGATGTCTGGCGTTGAACGGGTGGGGGTCTACCCCCTTTTACCGTGCTGGTCAGGGCCCGTTACCCAGGGGGTCTACCTGGGTAGTGGCCCCCCGCTACCCGCTGGGTGGCGCAGCGGCGCTGGTAGCGGAGTGTGGAAGGTTCCCCGTGGCGCAGTTGGTGCGCTCGGGTGCCGTAGTGCCGGGCGGGTTGCCTCCTCGACGCCAGGATGCCCTTTCCCGGCTCTGAGAGCGCGCTGGCGGGGTCGCGGCAGCCAGGTTGATGCCCCCCCGCGGGGGGGTTGGGCGCCCAATCCGGCTGGCTGGTTAGCCCTCACCGGCCATATCGGCCATGTGCTCGCAGCGGAATTTTCTCCGGATTGGTCTCATCATCGCAGTTCAGTGGGGGTTCAAAGTCTGCGGTAAGAGACTTGCAGTTTAGCTAGGAAGGAGCGCCCGCCATGGTTGACGACGATTTTTACGAAGATGACGAGCCCATCGAGAAGATCCAGCAGATCCGCCGCCGACCACCAGACTTTGTCACCGGTCCGCGTAACGACCGCGGGGCGGTGTTCTTGGCGCCGTCAGCGAACGGTGAATGGGTCGAGCACTCTGAGCCCGCAACGTGGGTTGAGGCGGGCGTGTGCCGCTGACTAGGCCGCAGATCGGGTTCAAACTCATTCTGTGCGATGCAGCTCAAACAGACGCAGCGACTGGAAAAATTCACATGCTAGGGGCCGGCTGGACGATCACAAGTAGCCCAACCGCCCCGCACGCAGTGGCATTGATGATCCAGGTCCCCTGGGATCGTACGAACCAGAAGCTCCTGGCCATCATCAGCGCCATTCGAAGTGAACCCGCCGACCCCAATACACAGTGCCCGCCGAGATCCGTTCGACACGCCTTCCGCAGGCCTCATGCGTTCATCCTCCCCTGTATGACAACCTTAAGCACAACCTGAACAGTCACAGTTACACGCCCTGCTCGACATGGCCGATATCTTGACCGGATGCGGCGTTCTTGTCTATAGTCACCCGTCCAGCTGGTATCATGTCTAGTCAGGCGCAGAATAACCCTTACCAACCGCTCGACATATTCGGCGAGCACTTCGGCCGGCTCACTGGTGCTGCAGGGCTGCTAGCCGACGCTTCGGGTCGCCCTTAGTCATCGGTACCAGGTTGTGGAGCGATTGTCATACCTGCGGGGCAGCGCAAGATACTGTTGGGTGCCGCTGTCCAAAGGCACGTTCGGGCCGGAAACCGCGCAATTGGTCGGCTCGCTGCGGCTCTTCGCTGTTTTCAGTGGGTTACTCAGCGTGAGGACATGTATGCGGGTGTTGGGCTGGTGAGGGTGGGTAGGGGAGTTTGGCTGCGGTGAGGTAGACGATGGTGATCATCTTGGTTTTGTTGCGGTAGTCCCGGGCGCGGGATTTGGCGGCCTGGACCAGGGAGTTGATGCCTTCGAGCAGGGGCGTTGCTCAGGTGGTTTTGGTGCCAGGCGATGATGCCATCCCAGTGGTTTTCGACCAGGGTGACGAACTCCTTGATCGGTTGCAGGCGGGAGCGTTTCGCGCCGGAGCACCAGCGTCGCAGGTAGTCGGGTGCGTAGCTGGGGTGCTGGTCGTAGAAGGCTTGGAAGTCCTCGCGCCAGCGCAGCGCCCGGGCGGTGGCCAGCTGGGCTGAGGGGCGCATCAGGTGGTGCAGCTCGCGGCGTTGCGCGGCCGACAGGTTCGCCCAGTTCTTCAGCCACAACCAGCGGGTGTGCTTGAGTTCCGGGCGGGTGGCGACCTCGGCGCGGCGCACGGCATCAATGGCCTCGCTGAGTTTGGCGGGGCAGGTGGTAGCGGTCGAAGGTCATGGTCGCGTTCGGCAGATGCTGGGCGATGCCGCTGATGAACGCCGTGCTCATGTCGGAGCTGGTGTCGGTGACCTT
Organism: uncultured Actinomycetota bacterium; assembly: GCA_963823755.1. GTDB lineage: Bacteria > Actinomycetota > Actinomycetes > Mycobacteriales > Pseudonocardiaceae. The sequence continues at coordinate 201,091 of CAWGMP010000011.1, read as the reverse complement.
GGCCGGATCGCCCCCGTGCTCGGCCAGGTCAGCGGCGAAGCGGGCCACGGTGTCCACCGAGCGTCCCTCGGTGGCGAAGATCACCCGCCGGGCATCAAGGTCAGCGAAGATGCTCACATAGTCCTGGCCCTTGGCCGCGGCGGTCTCATCCATCCCGACCCGGTGCACCCCTGAGCAGTCCAGCTGGTCGCGGGCGGCGTTGACGTGGTGTTCCACCACTCGCCAGATCCTGGTGTCGTGCTCGCGGGTCATCTGCGCGACCTTGGCCATCGGCATCGCCGTCGCGAAGCTGAGCACCAGGGCCTCGAATCAACAACGTGAACCCTGACCCAGGGCGCGCCCAGGGCACGCTGACCTGCCGCACTCCATGCTCGGGGCAGCGCACCCGCGGCAGCCGGGCATGCAACAACGCCCGATGCTGGAAGAAGTCCAGATGCCGCCACGCCTTGTCCACAGTGTCATGCACCGGACAGTCACCGTGCGCGCACTCCTTGGCCGGACACCCGAACCGGGCACCACGATCAAACCCCAGATACAGATCCAGCTGGGCAACCTCGGCGTCGAACTCAGTCCGTGTCACCCGCCACGGCCCGCTCAACCCCAACGCCGCAGTAAACAACCCCAGCTCATCCATACCCTGCAACCCCCTGCTACGCGACCATCACGGACAGTCACACAGCCAACGAAACGATCACCCCCTCGTCAACCCGCCACGCCGGGACCACACTCACTTGATCACCAAACCCACTTGAAACAGCGAGGAACCGAAAAATCCCTACGACCGCTGCGCCGAACGCGTCGCCGCGCTCCTGGCCTAGAAAATGGAAACACTTCCCGAGTTCCTGCGCCAAGCTTAACCTGGGATCAAGGCAAAGAAATGGTCCGCCACGCCGAGTTCATCGTCTGTACCAGCCCGCCAGTCTACTTCCGTGACCCGCACTCACCATGGCACCATCGCCCGCCACCCACATCCCGAGCGGGCCCGCTGCCATGCCCTCACCCACCAAAACCACAGCTCAAAGCCCGGTCTGAATGTTTACACTTGCGACCACGTGGTACCATTACGAACGTGGGGATCTAAGCGGGTTGATCATTGGGGGCTACTTGGGGTGCCGAAGTGCACTTAACAACCAAAGTAAGACGCTGGGGGCGAAATTGGACAAGGAATTTGAAGGTGTAGAAATAAGTTATACTGGTGGCGACTAGCGTTACGTCGGAGTGCGAGTCTCAGTGAGGAGATAGTGGTGGCAATACCGGTGGGCGAAACAATTAAAATTGTTAATGAGCACAGTCAGCTGGTCTTGGAAGTCGAGGGTGAAGCGACGACCGAGGGGACTCGGATTGAGCAGTACACGGATACCGGCGGGGATCATCAGCGGTGGCGAGTGAAGACAGCGGGCACGGGCAACGAAGGCTTCTACAACATTGAGAACGTGCACAGCACCATGAGCCTGGAAGTCGTCGGCTACAGCACGGAAGCTGGGGCGGAAATTGTCCAGCGACCCTATGACGATGGCCCACTCCACCGCCAATGGAAACTCATCCCGGTGACCGGAAAACAAGACGTATACACGATCGAGAACCGGAACAGCGGCCTTGTCCTTGATGACGTAGGTGGGCAGACGGAGGCTCCGGCACCGGTCAAACAGTACGCGTCCTGGAACGCCCCCGACGGGCGTCAGCAGTGGCAGCTGATCCCCGTACTCCGCAAGGTCGCGCTGGTCAATGGCGACTTCGCGCAACCAACCGTCACGGCTAGCATCGGCTGGGAGGTTTTCCCCGACGCCTCTCAAACCCAGCAGCCGAAGCATGTCCCAGGCTGGCTGACCACCGCCACCGACCATCAAATCGAAATCTGGAAATCCGGGGTTTATCTTGGCATGACCTCTGCCGAGGGCGGCGAGCAGTTTGCCGAACTGAACGCGAACATGGTGTCTACTCTCTATCAGGACGTGGAGACGACCCCGGGTACGACGCTGTCCTGGGGACTGTGGCACCGCGGCGTCAAGGGCACGGATACCATGGCGGTGGACATCGGCGCCCCGGGAGCGGTCGTCGAGCAGCAGAAACTGACCGACGACAACACGAAATGGACACGCTACGAGGGCACCTACACGATCCCGGCCGGTCAAACGATTACCAGGTTCGCCCTTCGCTCCATCGGCGGACAGCCGAATTCAGGAAACCTTGTAGACGGTGTCTTCTTCGGAATCGAGTAATTACTTAAGGTTCCTCGAGGAGGTGAACCCAATCCTCACGAGTACCTCAGTCGGATCACATGCGGCACCCACATCGAGACGGCCAAAAGTACCATGGATGTGTCCTGCCAGTTCACGGTGGTCACTGTTAACTGATTAGGACTCGTCAAAATTATCAGTGGGTACGGTCGGTGAGGGCGATGGTGTGGCCAGAGACAAGGGGTCACGTCATAGACCGGGGGTAAGACTATCGACGTGAGCGATTATAGCCTGGCACTCTCAGTTGGCCTGTATGAAGTCATCAGAATTTCCCTTTTCTCCTAGGTTCTTGCGGAGACACTACGCAGCCGGATTGAAAATAAGTTACCCACTTGGATGGATTATGGAGCTTGCGACTTGTGACGACGCCAACTTTGGTGGATTTGTTGTTCCATTCCGGCTACTATCTGATCCCTAACAAAGATGTCTCGACCAGGATTTTTCTGTTTCTCGTCGAGGGGCGACTCAATCCCTGGTGGGGTTTTCATGAGCGCACCGCGCCGCCACTCGCACAGTCGTGACCCTTCAATGATTTGATGCGCAACCCCAGCTCAATAAGTTCAGCTCAAATAAGTTCTGGTGAGTTTGTATAACTGCAATGGTGCATATGGTGCTGTCTGACGGTGTGGTCGGGCCTGTCGAGGGGGCTGTGGGGTATGTCTGGGTTGACCTGTACCGGTGTTGGTTTGGCGGTGGTGACTGCGGTGGGTTTGGCCGTCAAGGGTATGCAGACGATGCAGGCACGGAAGCTGGAACGGCGCCCGCCTCATCTGGTCGCACACACCCAGCTTTCGAGTGCGCTGGAGTCCGGTCCGGTGACGGTGGCAGTGGTAGTGCCCGCTCATAATGAGGCGGCCACGATTGAGGAGACCATCCGCTCGTGTCTGCGCCAGACCTACCCGATAGCTCAGGTGATCGTGGTCGCCGATAACTGCACTGACGCGACCGCAGCTCTCGCCCGGGCCGCAGGCGTCACGGTGATCGAGGGACACGGGGGATCCAAGGCGGCCGCGCAAAACCTGGCGTTACCGCATGTGGCCACTGACCTGGTCGTGGCCTTAGATGGGGACAACACTCTTGACGTGACCGCGGTGGCTCATATGGTGGCCACGATACGCGCGGGGCACGCCGGGACCTGCGCTGCGGTGTTACCTAAAGACCACACCACGATCTACAGTCAGTACCGCACGCTGTATCACGCACTGTCCAACGGGTGGACCAAAAAGATTCAAGACACCTTGGGGCGCCAGTTGGTGTTAAATGGCATGGCCAACTGTCACCGTACTGATGTGCTGGCCATGATGGGTGGTTTCCCCGATGATAGCGTGACGGAGGATTTCAATCTCACCTGGGCGTTGCACCGGCAGGGATACCCGGTCGCGTTCACCCCCGAGGCGGTGGTCTACACCCAAGAACCGACCTCGTTTCGAGAACTGATAGGCCAGATGCACCGGTGGACGGCGGGGTTCGCCCAATGCATGGTCGCCCACCAGGCCCCGCTGGTGGATGTCGCCTCGTTTTTGGTGGTGGTCTCCCTGGCGGGGGATGCCCTGGTGGGGGGACTGGCCACGCTCACGTTCCTTCCCTTCGTTGCCCGCTACGGGGTGAGTGCGTGCTGGCGGTGGTGGGGCCGGTTGTGGATCCTGATCTCGGCGGCGAGTATCGGGGTGGCCATCAACCAACTCGGGGTCCGGACCACCCTGCGGTGTCTTCCGGGTTGGTTCCTCCTCCAGACCCTCACCGGTCCGGTCACGACGTGGTGGCTGGTTCAGGAATGGGTGCTGGGCCGTCACCTGACAGCCTGGACCGGTCGGCACGGACGTAAGCCCACCCTGACCCCCATGACACCCCACCGCAAGGCCGCACTGACCGCCATGGCGGTCGCGGGTGTGACGGCCCTGGCGGCGCGCCGCCAGGGCCGTCACACCCGCGGAGCCACCGCGCAAAACCAGCGGACGGGTCGGCCTCGCTGACACGGAGCCGAACACCCTGGTGCCACCCGGCTATCTCCACGCGATCAGGGCCTACCAGAGGAGCGCGTCCCCTCCCGTGCCTCCACCGGCGGCGCAGCGATCCGGCTCGGCCCCGCGAGCCAGGGTCTGGCCATCCTTTACACCAAGTCGCGCCACCACGGCGGGATGGGCTGCGGACAGATAGGCGAGGGACCGCAGCTGTCGTGGAAAAACCAGGACGAGAACGTGGCTGGATCGGTGATCTGGTTTTGATAACCCCACCCCTGGTCGCGGTCTCTCCGCGCGAGCGGAAAACGAACACGGTCGTGGTGGCGGGCGAGACAGATGTCGTAGTCCATGCGGTGAAGATGAATGAGGTACAGGTGCGGGTCGTTGTTTGTCCTGCCATCGACGCGTTCGTGAAACCCGCCGTGCCACAGCATAGGCACCCGTGCCAATAAAGGTTTAGAGTATGATGGGTTGGCGTACCACGTGAAGCGTTGCCCCAGGACGGGCCTGGTGGAGTCGAACGGCGGTTCGTGGTCTTTACGGTGAAGAACTTCATACCCTTGACAAGTGACAAAATCCTCATCGAAACGATCGATGTACGACCCGAGATCACCAAGGCGGGGATCGGGCGCGACGATCTCATCAACGTCCGTGTACAACACTACATCGTAGCGACCAACCAACTCGTGTTGATAGCCTTGGATGACGTCTCGCTGCCAACCAGCCCCATACTCTGGGCACGACACCGGGACCCGTACGAAACCATGACCCTCGATGGACCCATCCGTACTTTGATGATCAAGAACATACACGTCGTCCGCCGAGAAGAACTGGCGGTAATAGCGCAACCAGATCGGCAAGAAGACACTCTCATTGCGTACGATCGTCACAACCGCCCGCGACACCGGGCCAGCATCACACGCGGTCAACACCCACCGCTGCTGCATCCCATGCCAGTACCCGACCTGAACAATCGAAGCATCATCACACCAGGACCCATCCCACAGATCAAGGGCCTTACCACTGTGCACATTCACAATGGCATACTCATGCCCGCCCTCGCCCACCGGAACCAGCCGCCACCGCTGATGAACACCACCATTATCCCACCACAAAAGCACCCCAGCTTTATCCTCGCATGACTCCCCAGCGACCTCCAACACCATACCAGTTGCCACGCTCTGTATCTGATACTGATGCCTGACCCCCACCACCGGGATCAACCGCCACCGTCGAGCAACATCGTCACCGTCATCACCCGAACACTGACCAACCCTGGCCCTTTCCCCCGCCCCGGTCACCTCAAGAACCTTACCGCTACTCAAATTCCTGATAATGACCTCGGACACGGACACCACCACACCTACCTCCCGGAAAGATGAGGACCCCCACCACCGAGCGCGATAACCACTGAGCCGGTGGGCATCAAGTGACCCACGTGCTATGAATTTACTTCACTAACCCTCCTTGGGCTCAAACGGTCGTAGCGACAGGTAATTACTATACCGGATCTTGATCCTGCCACGATACCCCACTTTCCGGGGGACCTACTGGGGGATAGTTGATGAGTGGGGCTGAGCCGTTGCGCGCGCAGGAACAAGAGATAATTTCCCGGGAACTGGGCCGGGAAAAATCAGTGCGTTTCATCGGAAAATTACTCGGCCGGCATCATAGCACAATCGCAGGCACCGACGTGATCCGTCCGATCCGCAGCACTGCTCACTTCTGCCCCGCGAGGTCGAAGTCGGCGAACAACGCGTGCGTATAGGCATTTGGTCCAAGTCCCCCCCTCGGACTTGAACCCCACAACTGCCCGGGGTTGGGCCAGTTCACCAACCAGATCCTCGCCCGGATGAAGTGGAACACGCTCTTTGCAGTACAAGTACTGCCACAACCCGCGGCAGCACCTACACCAGTCGTGGCACGAATCGTGGCACGAACTACAGCAACGTGCAGACACCGAAGCCGCCTGAGGCCTCACAACATAGCTGGTAGGACACCAGAGACGCCAGGGCGCTCGATGCTTTCCGGCCTGCGCAAGGCGCTGACTCCGGCGTTCGAGCAGCCGAACCCGCCTGGGAAGGAGTGGTGAGGTGAACCGCAAACTCGACTACCAGTGGCACCTGCGGCAGGTCATGGCCGCCCGCGGGATGTTCGCCACCACCGACCTGATCGAACCGCTCGCCGAGCGCGGCATCCACCTGTCCTCCAGTCAGGTCTACCGGCTGGTGGCCGAGCGGCCCGAGCGGCTGAGCCTGAAGGTGCTGATGGCGTTGTTGGACATCCTCGGCACCACGATGGACCAGCTCATCGAACCGATCGCGGCCAGCCAGCCAGCCGGTCCAAGACTTCCGGTGGAGCCGAGGCCGGGGTTGGTGACCTGCGCCCGAAACGGGCCCGCTGCGCGACGGCCGGTCCCCAGCACCTCGAGTCGTGGGGGATCTGCTGATCGCGCTGCGCGAGGTGGGCGCGATGAGGATCTCCCCACCGGTCTGCGCCACGTGCGGCAAGGCGCTGCGCACCCTGCAACGCCGCGACCAGGACTGGTTCTGCGCCAGCTGCGGTCACCGGCGCGAGCCGTGTGCGGTCTGCGGCGCGGTCGGGGTCACGCACTCCCGCGACCGGGATGGCCAGCCGCGGTGCAAGCAGTGCCCACCCGATGAGGGTCAGGACCCGACCGAGGTCATCATCGAGGTCGTGACGGGCGTCGATCCGACGCTGTCCCGGGAGGTGGTGATCGCCGCGGTGGCCGCGGCGGTGCCCCGAGTGGGGCGGCGCTATCAGCTCGCCTGGGCTCTGGCGCAGCGGCCCGAGTTGCTCACCGGAGCAGGCGCGCAGACGCAGCTGGCATCGGTGCTGCGGTTGATCGACCAGCTTCACGACACCACGGGCGCCCGGGCGATCGTTGCCCCGCCCTGCCCCCGCTGCCACCGGGACATCCACCTGCACCGACGGATTGACGGGCGGTGGCTGTGCCGCAACTGCGTGGCCAAGTCCCGGGCGCAGCCCTGCGCGCGCTGCGGCGCCATCAGAGAAGCCGCTACCCGCGACGAGCATGGCCGCCCGTTGTGTCCCAACTGCCTGATCACCGACCCGGTCAACCAGGAGACCTGCCTCGAGTGCGGACGCCGCCGCCCGGTCGCCGTCCGGACACCTGGTGGACCGCTCTGCGAGAACTGCCGGCCCTGGAAGACGCTGACCTGCAGCATCTGCGGACGCAACGCCCCCTGCCTGATCTCCAAAGCCACCGGGAAACCGTGGTGTCGTGCCTGCAAACAACGCTGGAGCTGCTGCGCCGGGTGCGGGCAGGTCCGACCGGTCCGAGGCGGCACCCGCGACGAGCCGCTGTGCTCCACCTGCACCCGACCAGACGCTGAGTTCTGGCACAGCTGCCCCCACTGCGGCCAACCCGGTCGCCTCCACGCCGGCCGGTGCGCCCGCTGCACCGTCAACCGACGCCTGCACCAACTCCTCGGCGACGAGACCGGCCAGATCCGCTCGGAACTGCGAGCCCTGCACCAAGCCCTCGCCGGGGCGCAACGGCCCAGCACCGTGGAAAGTTGGCTCACCAAAAGCGCCGCACCGGCGATCCTGCGCGAGCTAGCCGGCCTGCCATGCGGCCGGGAGCCGTGGCCAGGACGAGGCTCTGACCTGGTACGGCGACTCGGCCTATGGCACGGGTGAGCTGCGTGGTGAGATCGAGCGGGCCGGGCACCGCGCGGTGATCAAGCCCAAGCCGGTGCAGCCGGCGGTCGCCGGCGGATTCACCCTCGACGACTTCACCGTCGATACAGAGGGCGCCGGCACGGTCACCTGCCCGGCCGGTCAGACCCGGCCGGTGTCAGCGACCCGGACAGTGACCTTCGGTGCGTTGTGCCGCGACTGCCCGCTGCTGCGCGCGGCGTGCACCACAGCCCAGAGCGGACGCACGATGGTCGGCCACGAACGCGACGACCTACTGCGCGCGGCCCGCGCGGACTGGGCGGACTGGGCGGCTGACCCCGCCCTGCGCGAGGACTACCGAACCTACCGGCCCAACACCGAACGCACCGTCTCCCAGGTCGCCACCCACAGCGGGCGGCGGATCAAGCTGCGCTACCGCGGCACTACCAAGAACAACGCCTGGCTCAAGTGCCGCACCGCCGCGCTGAACCTGCGCAACCTCCTCGGCCGCGGTCTCACCCGCGTCGACCGAACCTGGGTCCTGGCCACCTGACCGGCCCCAGGGCGCCCAGGACCACCGAAAGGAGGGCCCACCGAGTACTCCGGGCAGCCCAACCGCGGGCGCTCCCGCCCCATACCTGCCGTGCTCGGCCCGGCCGCGACCACCCACCACCAATTCCCCGGGTACCGCGCGCAGTCCGGCCGGGCCACCACCGAGCCCACGAACCGGCTTCTTCAGCGCCCTCCTAGGGAACGGTGGGTAGTGGTGACGTTGTGGAACCGGCTGGCCGCCGGGAGCCCGGGAGTGCTCGGGGGCGCACTCGCTCAACCGGCGGCCAGCCGGGGTCTAACGGGGCACCGTGACCCCTCCGGGGTCCTGAACGCTGGGGTACTGGGCCAACCTGGCCCGGTCGGCCAGCGCCAGCAGCCGGTCTCGCAGCTCTTGATCCGAGAGTGCGGCCGCGTCGTCGGCCAGCGTGATCACCTGCCGCAGCACCGACTGTGTCGCGCCAAGCTGCTCCACGGTCGCAGCGAGCAACTCGAAGTAGGCGGGCCGCTGGCCGTTGTTGACCGGCGAGATCGCCCAGGCCATTTCGCACCGGGTGCACTTCCACGCGGCTACGCGGGGTGTGGAGCTGGTCTGCTCGACGCCCTCGATCTGGCCGCACCCTGGGCAGCTCGTCAGCCGCACGCTCACCGTGGACGGGCCGTGCCCGGTCGTTGGGGCGTTCACCGGGCAGCGTCCAGGATCGCTTGTCCCACCTCGACGGCCTGGGCGCAGGTGAGCACGGTCGCGGTGGTCATCGTGGCGTCGAGCGTGACCACCACCCGGCGCACCACGTGGCCGCCGATCAGGTCCACCTCCCGCCACAAGATGATCGTGCGGTTGCGGCCTTCGGGGTCCTTGCCGGTGAGGGCGAACCGGTGGGACTTGTCGGCGTCGTCGGTCACCGGACACCCCGCGTGCACACCGGGCACCGCGACCGTTGCGGCGCAGTCAAGCTCGCCGCCAGCACCTGCGCACCGCACACCGCCAGATACCGACCCGCGTGACGATGCGCCACCACGGACTCATCGGTGACCAGGTGCTCCATGCTCGTCCGAGCGTCCACGATCCGAATCGGGCGATGCTGATGCCCGCTGGGCATCGGTGGGTGCGTGGCACCGCGCCGGTGCCTGCCTCCTGCCCGGTGACGGGGCACGGACCAGCTCACCGAGCTGGCCACTGCGACGGCGATGAGTCGAGCATCAACCTCGCCCCGGGCGTGGTGTAGGCCACCCCCGCTTCGGCGTTGCGCTCAGCGGCCGCGCGCAGGCAATCCGAGCAGTACGCGACCTCGCAGTCGCACTCGTCGGGGCAGCGGGCGGGGGGCAAGCTCGACGAGTTCAGCACCGTTGCGCACAGCGCCAGGTGCACGCCGTACCGGTGACCCTCGGCGACCCCGCTATCGGCTGCCAGCAGGTGAAGGCAGTGCGGCGCGCTCACCCGAGCCACTCCCCGAGCGCCTCGTACAGAACCTGCGCCGCGTCCTCATCCAGCGTCAGCACACCCTGACCGGTCACGTGCGGATCCAACTCGATGACGCCGTCGCGCTTGCTTACCGCCAGGTTGGTGAAGCCCCTCGCGCCACCGTGGCGGGTGCAGGTGGCATGGATCACCTTACGGCTACGACCTGCCGACTCACTGCTGCTATTGGTCACCCGGCACACACTGCGGCTTAGATCACGCCCGGCGTCAACACAGTGTTTAAGGCCTGGCGCTCCTGGTGCCGAAGCGGTTAGCCAGCGAGTCCAGCTCCCATACCCGACGGGGAGCACGCCGATCCAGCGTGACGACTAGGTCCCGGGCGATGGGGTCGTTACGGATTCGGGTCGGGGCGAGGCGGTCTGCGGTGTCCAGATGACGGATCGCCTCCGCGTCGCGGTTGGGTCCGTCCTGTACTAGCGCCCGAGCCAGATCGAAATACAACGCCGCAGATCTCTCTTGGCTATCGAGGATGGCCACGTCCAACGGCATCCGAGTAGCCACCTCGTAAGCCCGGCCGCCCTCACCCATCTCGATACCTATCCCCAAACGCCACACTGCGACATCGGTCGGACCGAAATGCATTTGCAACCCATTGCATTCCCCGATCCGTGCGGCGATCCCCTCGGCCTCGGTCAGATGCATGCGCGCATCGTCACTCTGCTTGTCCCGCGCCGCGCGCTGCGCCTGCGCGAGATGTGTCATGCCGAGCATCTCCGCAACGAGCGTGTCCTCATGACCTAGACGAACTGATGACCCTAGCTCGTCAATCCCGGCGGTGAGCACCCGCGACGCGCGGCCACGGGCGGTAAGCCACATCAGTTGCAGCGCCCAGCACCACCGGGCGAAACCAATCAGCCCGGCATCGCCATACCGACAGGCCATATCGTACGCACGTCCGGTCACCGAGACCGACAAGTCGACATTGCCCGCGATCCTATTCGCGACGTCGCCAGCCACAACGCACGCCAGCACAAGCGCTGTGAACGCGCGCGCTTGATCGGCCGATCCAGCCGTCAGCGCGTGCGCCTGCAGCTCAGTCAGCAGCGCCCCCAGATCACGCCCGGCCAGTGCGAACCGGCCCTGATCACGATGCTCATTCGCGCTGTTGGCCCAGGCCACCAGCTCATCGAGCGGTCGCGGCGTGACATCCGGAACGTCATCGGGTCCGAAGTTGTTGAGCGCCAGACTGATGCCGGGCAACGCAGCTCGCCCCTCAACAGTCGCCCGGTCCGGTGTCAGGTACGGCTGGCCGGTCAAGTCGGCCACCGAGCAGCCCAGCGCCTCGGCGAGATCCTCGATCAGTCCACGCCGGTTGAACCCGCGCAGGCCAGGCTCCAACATCGACAGGTACTGCGCGGTGATGCCAGCCAGTCCTGCCACCACGTCCAGACTCAGCCCGCGACGACGCCGGATCATCCGAGCGCGCGCACCGATCGTCCGCGCGTCGTCGTCAACGTCCACGAAAACCCTCCCCATGCCGGAACCCCTGCCGATGCCCCGGGGAGCTACCCCGGGGCGGACCCCGGCAAAGAGGTAGCGACAGGTTACGCCGCGCCCTGGTGGTGAACGGTGCCTGGTGGACACTGCGCATCGTGGACCCCGACGGCACCGTGCGGCTGATCGGCTGGATCGCCCGATTTCGTGACCTGAGAAAATGAAGATCCTGATTGCAGGATCATCGCAGGTTAGGACCATTATTTTGCAAGATCACCGGTAGTTGACAAAACGGACATCTCAGCTACCGGTCCGCCGGTGTAGCCCGATGGCCCAGCGGCGATGAAAGTCGCAGGTGCAGGATCGCTCGCTCCATGACCACGCCGACCATCCGGTCTTCCAACGAAACTGACGTCCGACCTTGAGCGATGATCCAGGGGGTGACCGCACGCAGCAACCGGCCTGAGCCGCCCACGCCGCGACCGTTGTCGAACTGGAGCATTGATGTGGGGGCGCTGGTTATGCTCGCCGTGGTGGCAGTGGTTTGGTTCGTGCTGCTACGCAGCTACGGCGGACAGGGGGCGCAGATCCAGCTGGACGCGATCCGCACCGCGGGGACCTTGGTAATCGGCACTGGGGTGCGGTGGCGCTGCTGCTGACCGCCCGCAGACAGCGCTATACCGAACTGACTTTGGTACACACGACCCGCGACGCTACCGAGCGGCGCATCACCGAGCTGTACACCAAAGCCGCCGACCAACTCGGCTCGGATAAGGCACCGGTGCGGCTGGCAGGCCTATACGCGCTGGAACGCCTGGCGCACAGCACCGTCGAGCACCGCCAGACCATAGTGGATGTGATCTGCGCCTACCTGCGCATGCCGTACACGCCGCCGCGATCCTCGACAGAAGGGCTTGGAGGCGAGGCCTATCAGGAGCTGCAGGTGCGACTGACTGCGCAGGACATCCTATTGCGGTAGCCCTTGTACAGCGACGATGAGGCGGTGTCCACACGTCCATAGTGATCCATCTGACGCTGACCCCAGCCCACAGCGACCACCTTGACAGTCCCGGATCGAGATCTATCGACTCGGTGGTTCTCGATCCTGTGCTGTGAGTCGGCCATCACTACCGGGTCGAACCAGCGTGGATCTTGCGGGCCGGCGTGCTGGAGCTAGCATCTGCCCTCATGCTGGATCCCGCTGTGTTCGCTGCCCCGGCCATGCGAGCGGCATTGGCTGCGCGTGATATCAGTCAGGTGTATCGCCTGCTCAATGAGGCTGGTGTCGCTCAGCGCACGATCGCTGCGTTGGTCGGGCAGAGTCAGAGCGAGGTCTCTGAGATCATCAAGGGTCGTCAGGTGCAGGCCTATGACGTGCTCGAACGTATCTGCACCGGGTTCGGTGTCCCTCGTGCGGTGATGGGGTTGTCCTTTGGTGCTTATCCTGGGGACAGTCCGGGTGGGGAGCTGAGCGGGGAGGACGAGGCGGAGGTGCTGAGACGTCAGTTCGAGCACCTGCTCGCGATGGCCGGGGTGGCTGTGTTGGGGACTGCTGTTCCCGGGCTGGGCAAGGTGCTGAGCCCAGCGGCTCTGCCGTCGGGCCGGCCGGTGGCGGTCCCCGCGCGGATCGGGCGCGCCGATGTCGAGGCGATCGGTGAGGTGACTACCGCGGTCGCCGGGGTTGCTCGGACGGTGGGTGGTCAAGCCGGGCTGGCCTGTTCGCTGGTTGACTGGGCGGATGGGTGTCTGACCGCGAAGGCATCAGACGAAGCTCGCCGGGCCTTGCTGGCTGCACTTGCTGATCTGCATGTCATCGCTGCGTGGTGTTGCCATGACAGTGATGCGCCGGTGGCGGCGCATCAGCACTTCGCCCGGGCGGTGGAGTTGGCGATCGAGGCCGGGGATAACTATCGAGTCTCGTATGCCTTGCGCTACGCCGTGTCGATGCTGATTGGCCGGGATCAGCCCAACAATGCGCTGAAGCTGGCGCAGCTGGCCGAGGTTCACCTGGCCGGCGCGCCGCGGGATGATCCGCGTGTCGCGCCGTTGGGTTCCCAGCTGGCGGTGGTGTCGGCATGGGCTCAGGCGCAGCTGGCGGATCCGGGCTCTGCGGTGGCGGCCCGCCGGGTCCGATCGGCGCTGGCTCGCAGCCGGGATGGCTACGAGCCACCCTCTCTCCACCATCGTGCCGACATGGATCTCAGCACATCCTACGTTCACCTGCACCTGGGCTCACTCGACACCGCTGAGTCGATGGCCGCAGTGTCCGTACGGACCTTCGCTCAAGGCAACTACGGGCGTGGTGGCGTGCAGGCGGGCATTATCTTGGCTCGGGTGCATTCGATCACCGGTGAGCCTGACGCTGCCCGCCTGGCCGCGCAGGCGATCGAGGCGGTGTCCCCGCTGCGGTCCGGTGTCGCCCGCACCCGGTTAGCTCCCCTGGCTCGGGACCTGAAGACCAGGTCGGGACCGGATTTCGCTGAACTGGCTCGCCGGGCACAGAAAGTAGCGATGACCCGAATGTGATACCGCCCCGACGTTGGCGCATCTATGGGTACTGTCATGTTGTGGCACCGGCGCGGGGTACCCGCCCGCCGGAGATCGAGGCCTACACGTCACCGGCCAGCAACCACAATGTTTCACTCCCCCTGTCGGTGTCGGTTTCGAAGATCGCGCGACATTCGCCCAGGTGGGGCCGACCTCCTCAAGGCGCAGCAGGTGATCGTTGGCCATCGACGACCCCCACGGCGTGACGATCACATCGCCGGGCCGGGTCTGCGCGACCAGGACGTAGTGATCAATCGTTCGGTTCGTCTACGAGCCCGGTATCGGTCACGGATGAGAGTTGTCGGGGTGTGGTGGGATGACACCGTCAGGTTGACGGGCTGGGTGTTCTCCGGGGAAGTGCGCTTTGACAACATCTCGTTGGTCGCAACGGCCGTGTGCGGGTAGCACGGTAGGTGACCACGTGGAGCCTCCGCTGGCAGGTAATCGACGAAAGGATCGACTCATGGCGGATAGTGCGAAGGATCGGAAGTTCAACATTCTCTTCGACTGGTTCGATCAAGGGCGAGACGGCTACCTCACCCACGACGATTTCCAGCAGATGGCTACGTTGTTCACCGCGCTGCCGGGTGGTCATGACCCGGAGAACGCGCAAGCGCTGCGGGGTGCTTTCGAGAAATGGTGGGGTCTGCTGCTTGCCGCGGGTGATACCAGTGGGGATGGAAGACTTGGACGGGAAGAGTTCATCGATGTCATGAAATCCAGTGTCACGGCACCGGACAACTTCGAGGGCGCAGTGCTGACGATCGCCGATGCATTTATGCGTATTGTGGACACCAGCGGGGACGGCTCACTCAACTTCGATGAGTATGTGCAGATGTATGATGGTCTCGGCATTGACCCAGCGCATTCCAGCGACGCGTTCAGGCGGCTCGACCGCGACGGCGATAATGCAATCAGCTATCAGGAGTTTCGGACCGCCATCGTCGAGTTCTATCTCAGCGATGATGAGAATGCGCCGGGGAACTGGTTGTTGGGACCGCCGAACTAAGGGATCTCTCCGCCCGGCGGAGGAGCCTGATACCGGGCCACCGTCTGTTGGGGCTGATCGGCCAGCACCATCCGGAGCGCTGCGTTGAGTCGCTGGCTGAGGGCGAGCGCGTCGGGGGCTGCGGCCGTGATGACCAGACCGGGTCCGGGTAGCGGGCTTACCGCGGTCTCCGGTGCTGGCGCTGGGACCAGGTGGTCGTGGCGAAGGGCCGCACTGACCACAAGGATCGATCCGAGAGAGTGGTGCCCGTCGGTGACGGCCGGGCCTGCCCATCCCGGACCGGGTGTACCGATGGTGAGTTCTTGTACATAGAGGGGCTTGTCGGCGTACCGGATACGCAGGCGGTGGCGCAGGTCACCGGGTTGCTCTCCGTACCGGCCGAGGACGATGCTGTCGCGCAGCAGCAGGTGGGCACCGTCGTCGAGGGTGACCTGGACGTCATTGCGGTGGTTGCAACCCTGGGCGGCGATGATGGGCTCGGCTTCCCACGTGAAGGTGGCTCCCGGGGCGACGTGGATGTGGGTTCGTGTGATGGAGGTACCCGCATGTTGACCGGGGAGGAGGAGGGTGGAGCCCACTTCGCGCAGAAAGAGGGTGGTGCCGGCAGCAACGTCGATCTCCAGATGGAGCTGGTCGCCACCGAGGGGACCGGCAGCGCCGGCGACCAGGTGCACTTGCGCTCCGTGGCGCCCAGGAAACACTTCGCTCGTTGCGGCGCCGGTGACGCGCAGCAGGAGCGGTGGTTCGCTGCGCAGCGTATGGACGCGGGTGCCGGTCGTTCCGTCGGCCCGAAGGGTGGCAGCGGTGGTGAGACGGGCATGAGCCCTGATGGTGTGGCCGGTGCCCTGCTGGCCGGGAGGCGCGGTCGTCATCGCGGGGAGGGCTCTGGTGCGGTGGCGGTGGTCAGCTGGTGACGCACCCAGGTAGCGACGTCGGTGGCGTGCGGATCTCGGACTAGTGACACCATGCAGATGGGTGCGTTGCCGCGTCGCGCCCTGGCATCGTTTTCCATCACTGTCAGGTCGGCGCTCACCAGCGGGGCGAGATCGGTCTTGTTGATGACGAGCAGATCTGCGGTGATGATGCCGGGCCCTCCCTTGCGGGGAATCTTGTCACCACCGGAGACGTCGATAACGAAGATCTGACGGTCGACGAGTCCGCGGCTGAAGGTGGCGGTCAGGTTGTCCCCGCCGCTTTCGATGAGGATCAGGTCCAGCGGCGCGGCGGCGGCTTCGAGTTCCTCGATCGCTTCGAGGTTGGCGGAGATGTCATCGCGGATGGCGGTGTGGGGGCAGCAGCCGGTTTCCACCGCGCGGATGCGCGAGGCAGGGAGAACGCTGTGGCGGAGCAGGAAATCGGCGTCCTCAGTGGTGTAGATGTCGTTGGTCACGACAGCGAGCCGCAGGGTATCGGCGAAGGTGCGGCACAGCGCGGCGACCAATGCGGTCTTGCCGGAGCCGACGGGACCGCCGATTCCGATGCGCAGGGCACGGTCGTGACACGGTCCGAGTGGCGTGGTGCGGTCGCCGTGCGGATGCGGATGAGTGCTGGTCGGGTCTTCGTCGGGTGGGGCGGAGATCGCGGGTTCAGGTGGCAAAGAGACGCACCTCCCAGGTGATGTGGTGTTCGGCGCGGATGTCGAGCAGGGTGGCACTGTGGCAGGGCAGGTCCCGCGGTGAGCCGTGAGCGTATTCGGCGGCGGCTGCGGCTAGGTGATCCATCAAGGGGGCGAGCCGGGCCACGGTGGCGTGTACGGCTAGGGGGTCCAGACCCAGCAGGCGCACGGCGGCGGTGGCTGGACCGACGACCGCTTCCTGCAGGGCCAGCAGCGCCGCTGATCGTGGCGTCAGCGCGGCCACTGCGGCAGTGGCTCCCAGCATGATCGGTTGGTGCAGGCCGACCGGGTAAGCGGTCGTCAGGCGTTCCCAGGCTGGATGTGGCCATACCACCCGGGCGGCGCGCAGCAGTTGCCGGCCGAGTTTGCGGGAAGCGACGCGCAACGCAGCCGAGGGGGTTCGGGCGTCCAACTCCGTGTCGAGCTCGGTCATCGCGGGGATCTCGCCGGGCCAGCGGGCGCAGGTCGCGGCGCAAAAAGCCGCGGCGACAGCGCCGGTGGTGGTGGCGCGCCCGGTGAGGAAGCTTTCCAGCGTCGGCAGGTCATGGACGCGGCCGGCGGCTACGGCGGCCTCCACACCGCCGGAGTGGGCATGCCCTCCGGCGGGAAAGCGTCCATCTGCGAGTAACAGCAACGCTGCGGTAGCGCTGGGTGACGTCGCAGTGTCGGGGTTGCGCACCGTCATCAGAACAGGAAGTACCGCTGCGTCATGGGCAGGTGATTGACCGGTTGGGGTTCAACGAGCTCATCGTCGATGGTCACGGCGAAGTTGTCGGACCGTACCTGTAGGCATGGGGTGGCGGTGTTCTCCGGCATCTGTGCCTTGGTCAAGGCACGGGTGTTGCCGACGGGCACCAGACGGCGGCGGATGTCGAGTCGGTCGGCGAGCCCTTCCTCCAGGGCGCCGGGAGCGACGAACGTGACGCTGGTGGCGTGGGCGACGGTGGGTTGGGCACCGAACATCGGCCGTGGCAGCACCGGCTGGGGCGTGGGAATGGAGGCGTTGGCGTCCCCGACCTGAGCCCAAGCGATCATGCCACCCTTGAGGACGAGAGCCGGCTTGACACCGAACAGCGCCGGATCCCACAGGACCAGGTCGGCTAGTTTGCCCGGGTGGACCGAGCCGACCTCGCGGTCGAGGCCATGGGCTACTGCCGGGCAGATGGTGTACTTGGCGACGTAGCGGCGGGCCCTGGCGTTGTCGGCCGGCTCTTGCGCGTCGAGTGGGCCGCGCCGTTGTTTCATGACGTGCGCGGTCTGCCAGGTCCGGGTGATGACCTCCCCGATCCGGCCCATGGCCTGGGCGTCCGAACTCATCATCGAGATCGCGCCGATGTCGTGGAGGATGTCTTCTGCCGCGATGGTGGTGGGGCGGATGCGGCTCTCGGCGAACTTCAGGTCCTCGTACACGGCCGGGTTCAGGTGGTGGCACACCATGAGCATGTCCAGGTGCTCTTTCTCGGTGTTCACCGTGAACGGTCGGGTGGGGTTGGTCGAGGACGGCAAGACGTTCGGCTGTCCCACCACGCGCAGGATGTCGGGGGCGTGTCCGCCGCCGGCGCCTTCGGTGTGGAAGGCGTGCCAGCAGCGGCCGTCCGCCGCCTGCATGGTGGTCTCGACGAACCCGGCCTCGTTGAGGGTGTCGGTGTGCACGGCGACCTGGACTCCGAACTCGTCGCACACCCGCAGGCAGGCGTCCAACGCGGCAGGGGTCGCCCCCCAGTCCTCGTGGACCTTGAATCCGGCAACCCCGGCGAGGACCTGTTCGCGCATGGATTCGGGGGAGACGGTGTTGCCCTTGCCCAGCAGTAAGACGTTCACCGGCCAGGCGTCCAACGCCTCCAGCATCCGGGCGACGTGCCAGGCGCCCGGGGTGATCGTGGTGGCTTTGGATCCTTCGGCGGGGCCGGTCCCCCCGCCGATGACCGTGGTGACTCCCGATGCCAGAGCCTCCTCCAACTGCTGAGGGCAGATGAAGTGCACGTGGGAGTCGACCGCGCCAGCGGTGAGGATCTTGCCGTTTCCGGCGATCACTTCAGTGGCCGGGCCGATCTCCAGGCCCTCGGTGACGCCATCCATGGTGTCCGAATTGCCGGCTTTGCCCACCGCAGTGATGCGGCCGTCCCGAATTCCCACATCGGCCTTGATGATCCGGTCGTGGTCCAGCAGCACCGTCCCGGTGATCACCGTGTCCGGTGCTCCCTCGGCGCGGGTGGTCAGGGATTGCCCCATGGACTCGCGAATGACCTTGCCGCCACCGAAGACCGCCTCGTCACCGCCGACACAACAGTCCTCGGTGATCTGAATGAACAGATCGGTGTCGGCCAGCCGTATCTGGTCCCCGGTCGTCGGACCGAACAGCTTGGCATAATCTTTCCGGTTCAGTTCAAGCATGTGACTCGTCCTTGCGGACGGGGTCGAGTTGCCCGTTCGGCCCCTTGTTCTCATGCGGTCCCTGCAGTCCCGGTACACGGCGACGGCCACCGATCGGCACCAGGGCGACAAGCTGGGGGATGTTAGGCTCGAACCGCTTCGAGGTCCCCGCCGGTACGTCCAGGCGCATGCCCCAGGCGGCATCGCGGTCGAAGATCAGCGCGGAGTTGGACTCGGCGAAGTGGTAGTGCGAACCGACCTGAACCGGCCGGTCGCCGTTGTTGCAGACCCGCAGCTCAACAGTTTCCTGCTCCGCATTGAGCCGGACCGGTCCTTCACCGAAGCGCACCTCGCCGGGGATCACGACCGGCTCCTCAAGTACGGATTGTCCCTGAAGAAGACATCCGCGCCGATCGGATCGTGGACGGTCACGAGCTTGGTCCCATCAGGAAAAGTCGCCTCGACCTGCACCTCACGCAGCATCTCCTCGACCCCTTCCATGACATCCTCAGCCTCAAGGACGTTACGGCCGGACTCCATCAGATCCACCACCGAGCGACCATCGCGCGCACCCTCCAGGACGAACGCCGTGATGATCGCGGTCGCCTCCGGCAGATTCAGCCGCAGCCCCCGCTCCTTACGCTTCGAAGCGACATCAGCCGCCACATGAATCAATAACCGTTCCCGCTCATGCAGGGTCAGAAACATCGCACCACTCCACGAAGAAGTACCGGACAGTCAGAAATACCGGCGACCGCACGAAAACGACAACGAACAGCTACATCACCCACTCTTGGCGAAGGATCTACATAAGTCAACCGTCGAACCCAAAATTTCTCCGTTCAGGTGACGTCGTACGACGTGATCGTCTGATGACTCGACAGTTTTGGATGAGCACCATTGCGTACTGTGACGTCAAGCGCCGGACTAATCGTCCGTGAGGGTTTGGTTCGCGGTATGTGGGTGACACATAGACGGTGTCGTCAAGACGAGTGGTCAGGGAATCTCTACACCACTGCCCGTGGTAGTCGACCTCGGATCGGGGTAGCGCATATTAATGACCCCGCTGACCGCATCCCGCCTATTCGGCCGGTGACCAACGCCCAGCCGGGATGATCTAGGAAGGGCGCTCGACGTTCAGAACCCGACCCCGCGGTGCCCGGTCAGCAGTCGTGCGCCGGTGAGGTCGATGCGGCGCTGGTGCACGCCGTGTGCGAGCTGGCCGAGCATCTGCGGGAACTCACGGCCGGGGGTTGACACGAGACGGGCCGTTTGCGCGTTTCGGGTGGGTTCAACCCCTGTCGTCTCTTCTGCCGCTTACCCGCTGGTGGTCTGCACCAGCTTCTCCCGTCGACGGGCTCGCAGCCCTCTCCTCGCCGTACCTAACGATCGACGCAATCTCCGTAGCACCGCGATCTGGGTGGCCAGGTGGAGCTGATAACGCCACGAGGGACAATACCCACGACGCTTCCAGAGCGAGTATGCGAATTGGGTGACGTGCTGGTCGATGTAACGCGGAACATTCTCGAACCACTTGGTGCTGTTCAGCGCCTCGCGCTGCACGGTGAGCAATGCGGCACGGCGATCGTCCTGGTAGGCGTGGAGTGCGGATGTGAGGTCGTCGTGCTCATCCAATCTCTCGGCGAGCGCGACCGCATCCGCAATCGCCAGCTTGGTGCCTGAACCGATCGCGAAATGTGTGGTATGCGCGGCGTCACCCATGAGGACCACGTTGTTGTAGTACCAGTTATCGTTGCTGATGCGCCTGAAGTTGAGCCACGGGGATTTGTCGAAGCTCTGCGTCTGGTTAATCAAAGAATGGTCATTCAGGTAGCGTTCGAAGATTTCTTCCAACAGTTTGATACTCTGGTCGGGTTCGAGTTCGTTGAAGCCGAGACCCGCCCAAGTCTCCGGCGAACACTCGACGATCAGGGTGCTGGTCTGTGCGTCGAAGCAGTAGGCGTGGAACCATATCCAGCCGGCAGCCGTCTCTTCGAAGGCGAAGGTGAAAGAATCGAAGATCCGGCGCGTGCCAAGCCAGATGTACTTGTTGCGGCCGACCTCGACATCAGCCTGGAAGTGGTCGGAATGCAACTGCCGCATCGAGCTGTTGACACCGTCGCAAGCAATGATCAAGTCTGCTTCCGGGAATTCGGACAGATCCTTGACCTCGCGTTCGAACTGAACATCGACACCGAGCCCCCTCGCGCGGTCAACCAGGATGTCGAGCAAGCGGTGGCGACCGAGACTGTAACCATATCCGCCGAGATAGGCCGCGTGCTCGCCCCGGACGTGTACTTCCTGACCGCCCCACAGTGCAGAGGCCTCACGTATCTGCCGGGCACTCACAGGGTCGTTGCGGTAGAGCTCATCGAGTAGATCGTCCCAGAACACAACGCCCCAGCCGTACGTCACTCCAGCTGGATTGCGTTCGATAACGGTGATATCATGATTTCTGTTGCGCAACTTCGCTAAGACGGCGAAGTACAGACCCGCCGGCCCACCTCCGACGCAGACGATGTTCATGTCGTCACGCTCGTCTCTCGATCACGGCCGTGCGCTGACCGCCCGCAAGACCGCCGCAGACGCACACGATCTTCATCCCTTCTCCGCCTCCCTGATTGACGGCGAACGACTGCATTTGCTAGCGCGAGGACACCCCGGTGCCGCGCCCTCGGGAGCCGCGGCGGAGCAGGCTTTGCACCTCGTCGAACAACCGGCGGCCTGCGGCGGAACGCCAGGCGAGGTCATAAGCAGTCCGCAACGCCGCCGGTCTGAGAATTTCGACCGCCGTGGGATAGCGGAATGCGGTGCCCCCGAAGGTAAGCTTGGGCTGGTCGGCAGCCGGCAACCTGGCAGCGCTACGGTCCTGGCCGTCCAGCAGCGCATCCAGAGTTTCTGGACGCAACCCACCGAAATCGAACCAGCGGTACCCTCGCGCCTTGGCCCACTTGATCATCTCCCATCGGATGGCGGCTGGCACACTGAGCCGGGCGGCTTCGCCGGAGCGATCGAAGCCGGACAGCCGGCCCCGGATCATATCGCCACAGCCAGTCATCAGATCGGCAGCGACCGGCACACCGTGCACCTCGCCGACAAACAGCACGGCATGCCCGGTGGCGGCCAGCTCCCGGTACAGCGCCGTCATGTAGTCCAGCGGCAACGGCGTGTAGCCCTGGTATTGCGCCGAACTGGCCATCAGCTCGGCGAGCAGCGGAACGTCCCGTTCGTCTCCAGCCCTGATGGTGACCCCGCGCGATTCCCACCGGTTGGTCCACGACTTGAGTCGTTTACCGAACCTGCCTCGGATCGCCGTCAGGTCGGCTGTCAGATCGATCCGGATCGAACCCGCGGGCGCAATACCGGCCGACGAGGGCCGAAATCCGCGTCGGAGCAACTGGCTACCGGTGTCGTGGTCGCCTTCGGGAGGTTGGATGAACAGGATCCGCAGCCGCTGCCGTCCCACCGTCGTCAGCGCATCGACCAACGCGCGGCGGACCTCATCAGGAGCCGGAGCGTCGGGCGCGACGAGCGGGCCGTAGGGAAGGTAGCCCACGGTGCCCAGCGCAGGCACCCGCCGGGTCAGGATCTGTGCCCCGCCGGCCAGTTCGACGTCGCGGTAAGCCAGCAGGTACAGCGGGGTGAAGCCGGCCCGGGCACGCAATCCCGCCCACATGGAGAACTGCGTCACGTCCGTGCCAGGTGTCCGGTCCACGAGCAGGTCCCACGCCCGCAAGACCTCAGGGCCAGGGTCCTCGCGCTCCATGACCGTGACGTCTGCACAGGGAGTGAAATCCAGAGTCGCCCACCTCCCACCTCGGTGCGCCGGTGTCACACCGGCCCCCGCTTTCCATGATGCCGAGTCCAGGCCACCACCCGAGTCCCCCTCACCTCGCCCATCGCCGGGCCGCTCACCCCTGCGCGCGGATCGGACCGATCGCTCTCAGTTCCCTTGTCGCAAGGACACGGCCGCCCGTTACACCGATCCTCCTCTGTGGGTCGTTGCGGGGCGCTGTTGTGTCGGCTAGGGACGAATAGACTCTGTGTTGAGCGGAGCCTGTTGTCCGGCAGATCGCTTCACGGGCGGAGCAAGTACGGAGGCAGCATGCTGGAGTGCCGGATCGCGATGCCGAGGGTGACCAGCATATCCTCGATGGTGATGGAGTTCGCGTCGCGGCGCATGGCCAGGCCACGGTGGGCGAGTTCGGTGGCCAGTTCGTATTGATGGTTGTCGACCTGTTCACCCCGGGCGCTATCCCGGATGGCCAGGATCGGATACCGCCCGGCGTCCAGGGTGGCCAGCGTCGAGCCGGTACCGGCATGGCTGATCACGACATCGGCCCGGCCTAGCTCCGCGGCCAACTCCGCGGCGGGCAGCACCGGGGTGGCCTGGATCGGCAGATCCCCCACCTGGGTTTCCCCGGTTTGCCACAGTACCTGCACCGGCATCCCGGTGGCCTGCGCCAGCGCACCGTCGGGCGCCAACAGCGGCACCAGATGCTCGAACAGCCGGCGAAACGGATATTGGGAGGCGGCTCCCACAGTCACGACTACCCGAACCACTGCGTCGGGCACCCGGGCCACGACGGCGGGTTCATAACCGTCGAACACGCTGCCCGCGTAACCCCACCACCGGTCCGACCAGCTTGGGTACTGGGTGTAGGTGCGCACCCTGGGTACCCACTGCAGGACCCGCCCGGTCAGCGACGGTCCGCTCACCCGCGTCGCGCTCTCGATGTAGTGACACTCCACCCCCCGGGAGGCCAGATACGGCAGGTATCCCAGCGCGATCCCCGACCCAGTAGACACCGCCCGGGTAAGCTTGCGGCGCTCCATCAACCGGCGCGCATAGGGGATGCACCGAAGCACATCGGGCACGTTGCGCACACCCACGTAAGGCACGAACTCCACGTCTCGATCCGCCAGCATCGACCTGCTCTGCTCATCCGCGTGGGTCACCCACACCGAAGCACCGTTGGCCGGGATCCGGTCTGCGAGGCTGTGGAGTTCGGCAAGGTGGCCACCGGTGGCGGCGAGGAACAGCGTGGTCATGTGCGCGCTTTCAAGCTACGGGCTCACCGGGCATCATGGAGCGGCCGACGCGTCGCAAAGCACCCACCCGTTTCATCGTCCGCATGCCGGCCCCGTCCCATGGAGACTTCAGGGATGGTAGTCGAGTCTACCACCGTTTCAGAGGTCCCACTCACATTAATTCAGCGAGCGCAGATGTTGTTGGAGACCGTGACCGTAAGGGGTCGGCATACCGTCATACGACTCGATCAGAGCAGACTGATTGCAGCTCCAGTATTTTTTGTCTCCTGCATTCCAGGCCCAGGCAAGATAACTTACGTTCTGGTGATCCGCCCAGGGCATGAAGTCATCGATGAACGTCTCTGAACAGTCACCTTTCCGCTCACCCAGCTCGTCAACGATCACCGGTAGGCGGTCAGCCGGCTGCAGAATGTCGGACTGCCAGCATGACTGGTCCTCGCAGCCATGGCCCTGATAAAGATGGTAGACCGCCGCCATCCGATTCAGCGGATCCCGGGGTAAATGGGTCAGTAACCCGTTGAACGCGCTGGCCCATCGCAGGCCGTCGAGTAAGATGGGCTGGTCGGCGCCGGTGCCACGGATCGCGTCGACGAGCGATTGCATCCCGGCGGCCTGCCAAGTTCCCGGAACCGTAGTGCTGTCGATCTCTATGTCGGAGACTTGGCAACCGCGCAACCAGCAGGTCCACTGGTCCTCGGTGGCGTCGTTGTTATTGCCGCCGCCCAGATGCGGCTCATTGAACAGTTCGAAGGCGACAGCCGGGTCAGTTGTGAACGTACTCGCCACAGAGCTCCAGAAATCGGGGGTGTGGTCCGCATCGGGCATCGCCTGGAAAGCCCTTGCCTGGTATCCACCGGGCGCATTGCCGTGTAAGTCCAAAATCACGTACATGCCATGTTGGTGCAGCAGTGACACGTAATTCTTCAGAGCAGTCCGGTAATTACTGCCGGAGTAGTCAGGGGAGACGCCGTTAATTCCCAGCCAGCAGTCTTCGTTCAATGGGACCCTGACTGAATTTATCTTCCATGACTGCATGGCTGACACGGAATTCGCACCTGAAGGGCCGTCGAAGATGCCCCAGCCCTGAATGCACGCGTATTCTGTTCCGGCCCGGTTGACCCCTCGAAGCTGCAACGTGGTGCCGCTGCCGTCCACCAGCCGATTCCCGCTCACCTGCATCACGAGTGGGCGTGCAGTCATCGTCGAGGTCGTGGGTGCACCACCACACGCTGCCACCAGGAGAACGATCGCGGACATCAACGACCCCACAGCTCGGACTGAACTGAAAGTCACCTGGACGTCATCATCTCCTCACCCCTTGCTTTGTGGGGCTTGATCCCGACGATTGGGGATTGAATCCTATTCTCATGCTACGCCCGCAATCAGGCCACGGTGATCAGATTTTCGCCTCGATGTATCAGCTCGCCGATCACCGGTGCGCCCGGCACCTCGCCGGCCACCAGCAGACCGCCGGAGGTCTGCGCATCGGCCAGCAGCAGCAGTTCGTCCTTGTTGACCGAGGCCGCGAGGTGTGGGCGTACCCAGTCCAGATTGCGCCGGGTGCCCCCGCTGACATGACCATCGGCCAATGCCTGGCGGGCACCGTCGAGATAGGGGATCGCAGCGGCATCCAGCATGGCTGAGACGCCGCTGGCGCGGGCCAGTTTCATGAGGTGCCCGAGCAGCCCGAAACCGGTGACGTCGGTGGCACACCGCGCACCGGTGGCCACCGCGGCGGCGGCGGCGGCCGCATTGAGCGTCGTCATCGTCTGCACGGCATGCGGGAAAACCTCGCCGGTGGCCTTGTGCCTGCTGTTGAGTACCCCGATGCCCAACGGTTTGGTCAACGACAGCGGCATGCCGGCCTTCCCCGCATCGTTGCGCAGGATCTGCTCCGGGTCGGCGACACCGGTGACAGCCATGCCGTACTTGGGTTCCGGGTCGTCCACACTGTGGCCGCCGGCCAGGTGACAACCGGCGCGACCGCACACGTCACGGCCGCCGCGCAGCACCTCGGCGGCCAGCTCGAGAGGCAATACCTCGCGCGGCCAGCCGAGCAGGTTCACCGCGACCACCGGGCGCCCGCCCATGGCGTACACGTCGGACAGCGCGTTGGCCGCCGCGATCCGGCCCCAGTCGTAGGGATCGTCGACGACGGGGGTGAAGAAGTCTGCGGTGGCGATGACGGCCAGACCGTGCTGGATCCGCACCACCGCGGCATCGTCACCGTCGTCCAGCCCGACGACCAGCTCACCGGTCGGGTCGGTCACGTCGGCACCGATCAGCCCGGCCAGCACCGACTCCAGTTCGCCGGGAGGGATCTTGCAGGCACAGCCACCGCCATGCGCGTACTGCGTGAGCCGAATCGTCGGAGCTGTCATAGCCGCTACCGTAACTGCGCGCCGGTCGTGAGTGGCCAGGCGCAGGGATTCGCCTACCGGGGCCGAGCCGGCGGCACGACAGTGACGGCTGCGGAGAGCACGTCAGCACCGCAGGTAGCGGCGATCTGGTACCGACCGGGTCCGGACGCTCATATCCGGCGCAGTATGCCGTCAGTGCCGCACGACCGCATCACTTCGACCCACACCGACGGGGTCAGCGGAGCATGGCGGCGACGGGTTTGAGGCGCTTGGAGCCTTCGTCCTCGTAGTAATCTGCCGGGTTGGTCTCGTCGGTACCGTTGAAGACTCGCATCCGGCGCAGCACGATCGTCACCAGCACGGCGACGACGAGATTGCCGATGAGCGCGACGAACCCGACATAGATCTGCATCGGTGACCCCGCGAAAGGATGCCAACCGAGGATGGACAACTTACTCAGTACGAGCGCCGACCCACCGAAGTGTTGTTTTCCGCTGGCCGGGTTGGGAATTCCGTAGAGTAATACCAGACCCCAGCCCATACCGACCACCCAGCCCGCGACCAACCCCCAGACGTGAAACCAGCGGGTGTAGAGCGCGATCGCCACCATGGGCAACGTCTGCAGGATGATAACGCCACCGATCAGCTGCAGGTCGATGGAGTACTGCGGGTCGATCAGCACGATCAGAGCCACCGCGCCGAACTTCACCACCAGTGATGCGATCTTAGCCTGTGTGCATTCCTGCGCTGTGGTGGCGTCGCGATGCAGGTATATCTTGTAGATGTTGCGGGTCCACAGATTCGCCGCCGCGATCGACATGATCGCGGCCGGCACCAACGCGCCGATCCCGATGGCCGCAAAGGCGATCCCGGCGAACCAGGAGGAGAACTGCCCCTCGAAGAGCATCGGGATCACCGTGTTGGAGTCCGGTCGGCCAGTGGCAGCATTGGTGATCGGTTTCGTGTGCGCCGCGATCGCGGCGTAACCGAGCAACGCGAGCAGCCCCAATACCAGCGAGTACGCCGGCAGCGCCACCATGTTGCGTTTGATCACGTTGCGACTACGAGAAGCCAGCGCACCGGTCACCGCGTGCGGGTAGAGGAACAACGCCAGCGCCGACCCCAGCGCCAGCGTGATGTACTGCAACTGGTTATCAGCACCCAACTGGATGCCATCACTGAGCGACGGCGTGGCCCTGAATTTCGCATCCGCGGCGTCGAAGATCGAACCCCATCCACCGAGTTTCGCCGGCAGAATGACCACCGCTGCGATGATCACCAGGTAGATCAGGCCGTCTTTGACGAAAGCGATCAACGCGGGGGCCCGCAAGCCCGACTGGTAGGTGTACAGCGCGAGGATCACGAAGGCGACGAACAGCGGGGCATGCCCAGCGAGCCCGGCCCCGTTGAGGCCCATCGTGCGCAGTACCGCCTCCAGCCCAGCCAGTTGCAGGGCGATATAAGGCATCGTCGCGACAATTCCGGTGACGGCCACCAGCAGCGCCAGGGTCGCCGATCCATAACGACCTTGCACGAAGTCCGCCGGAGTCACATAACCGTGCACCCGCGACACCGACCACAACCGGACCAGCGGCAGGAACACCAGCGGGTAGACGAGCACGGTGTAGGGCAGCGCGAAGAAGCCCATCGCTCCGGCCCCGAACATCAGCGCGGGCACCGCGACGAAGGTATAGGCGGTGTAGAGGTCGCCACCGATGAGAAACCAGGTGACCCACGAGCCGAATCTGCGTCCGCCGAGCCCCCACTCATCAAGGTGATCCAGACTGCCACCGGCCTGCCACCGGGCGGCGTAGAAACCCAGCCCGGTCACGACAGCGAACAGCAGCGTGAAGATGAGAAGTTCGGTCCAGCGCACGGTCACCGTCGGTCACCCGTTTTCAGGTACACCACCGCCACACAGATCACGCCGAGCGGGATGAAGAGGAACTGCATCCAGTAGAAGAACGGGAAGCCGAACAACCGCGGTTCCTTGGCGTTGTACAGCGGCGTGACCAGCACCGACAGTGGCACTAGCAGCAGCAGGTTCCAGCCACTCCACCGCAGCATCGGGCGTGAGGACGACATCCGGACATTATGCGCGGGATCACGGGGTCAGGCGCACCTTGAGGGCGGCCAGTTCGTCGTGCAGGGAGGCGGGGAGGGCGTCACCGATCTGGCCGAACCAGTGTTCGATGAGCGGGATCTCCGCCCGCCACTCATCGACGTCCACCGCGAGCGCGGCGCCGACGTCCTCGATCGAGGTAGCCAGCCCGGACAGGTCGAGCTGATCGGGGGTGGGCACTCGACCGATCACGGTGTCGGGCGCCGCGGCCCGGCCCTCGATCCGCTCGACGACCCACTTGAGCACCCGGCTGTTCTCCCCGAAACCCGGCCACAGGAAACGTTGATCGGCGCCACGACGGAACCAGTTCACGTAGAAGATCTGCGGCAGCTTGCTGGCGTCTGCACCCTTCCCGGCGTTGATCCAGTGCTGGAAGTAGTCCCCGGCGTGGTAACCGATGAACGGCAGCATCGCCATCGGGTCGCGGCGCACCTCGCCGACTCGACCGGCCGCCGCTGCGGTCGTCTCGCTGGACAGCGTGGCCCCCAGGAACACCCCGTGCTGCCAGTCGAAGGCCTCGTTGATCAGCGGGACGGTGCCGGACCGGCGGCCGCCGAACAGGATCGCCGAGATCGGCACGCCGGCCGGATCGTCCCACTCCTCGGCGAGCATCGGGCATTGCGCTATCGGCGTGCAGTACCGGGAGTTCGGGTGCGCGCCACGCTGCCCCGCAGCCCCATCGGCAGGAGTCCAGTCCTGTTTGGTCCACGAGGTGAGATGTGCCGGTTTCGGCTCCATGCCCTCCCACCAGACGTCGCCGTCGTCGGTGAGTGCCACGTTGGTGAAGATCGTGTTTCCGGGCTGCAGGGTGCGCATGGCGGTGGGATTGGTCTTCCAGCTGGTGCCCGGGGCGACGCCGAAGAACCCGTTCTCGGGGTTCACCGCGTAGAGCCGGCCATCGGGGCCGAAGCGCAGCCAGGCGATGTCGTCACCCAGCGTCTCAGCCTTCCAGCCCGGGATGGTCGGCTGGAGCAGCGCCAGATTGGTCTTACCGCAGGCCGACGGGAATGCGGCCGCGAGGTAGTAGACCTTCTGCTCTGGGCTGGTCAGCTTGAGGATCAGCATGTGCTCGGCGAGCCAGCCCTCGTCGCGAGCCAGCACCGAGGCGATCCGCAGCGCATAGCACTTTTTGCCCAGCAGCGCATTGCCACCGTAGCCGGAACCGTAACTCCAGATCAGCCGCTCGTCGGGGAAGTGGCTGATGTACTTGGTGTCGTTGCACGGCCAAGGCACATCAGCCTGGCCGGGTTGCAGCGGATAGCCCACCGAGTGCAGGCAGGGCACGAAGTCCGCTTCGCTGCCGTCGGACGGGGTGAACTTGCGCAGCGCCGCCGCACCCATCCTGGTCATGATCTTCATCGAACACACCACGTAGGCGGAGTCAGTGATCTCCACACCCAGTTTGGGGCTCGGGTCCTCCAGGGAGCCCATACAGAAGGGCACCACGTACATCGTCCGACCGCGCATGCATCCCCGGTACAGCCCGGTCATGATCGCTTTCATGTCATCCGGGTGCATCCAGTTGTTGGTGGGGCCGCAGTCCTGCTCGGCTTGCGAACAGATGAAGGTGCGCTCCTCCACCCGGGCCACATCGGACGGATCCGAGACCGCCCAGAACGAGTTCGGTCTGCGATCCAACCGGGTGAACGTGCCGGTGCCGACCAGCTGCGCGGTGAGCCTGTCCCACTCCCGCTCGGATCCGTCGCACCACACGACACGGTCAGGGTTGGTGAGCTCAGCGGTGCGGCACACCCAGTCCACCAACTGGGAGTGACTGGTCGGGGCATGGTCGAGACCTGGAATGGTCGCTGCAGACACCGCTCATCTCCTTCGTCAGCCCACCAGCACCGTCCGACCGACGGCGTTCACACCGAATGCCGAAGACCGCCAGCGCTGCGCGCGGGCGGTGGACGTCGTAAGGGATCACGACAAGGTTAACGCGAGGGACTACACAGCACAGCAACCCACAGCTGAGAACTCCGTCACACGGGCGGGAAAGGAGCGTCGATTATCGCGTGCCCCGGGGCGGCAACCTGATACTTGCCGGCCGGGCCGTGGATCAGCCCGGCGGCGCGTTCCGGAGTTAGGTAGATGCGGCAGGCGAACAGGTTCATCTGCGCCGCGAGAAGCCCAGGCTGCTTGCGCAGCTGGACTCGGTTGGCAGTCAACTCACATTGCTGAAGACCATCGACGATGAAGCGGACCGCCTTGTCCGCGCGGTCGGTGTCGACGAATATTCTCCACGGAACGACCCCTTCTGCAATCTCCTTCATTTCTTCGTTGAACCACTTCGAGGGCCACAGGAGATCATCGATGTTGACGCCGCCTCTCAGGGAGTCGACTTTCTCCTTGAGTGCGCTTTCCTGAGGCTCAAGCGAAATCCAGGCGCCAGGCTGAGCCCTGGAGCTGTCGGGCTCGCCGGCATCGGTAAGGTACGACGGACACCCCCCAACAGGATTTCCAGCAGGGACTTGTGGCGAAGCCAGCTTCGCTGTGCCTCGGACGTACTCGGTGTGACGCCCCAGTGTGCCCAAGTGACATCGATCATGATCAGGCGGGTGGCAACGGCTGATGCCTGTTTATACCGTTCGTCCTGCTCCGCAAGCACGGATTGGTCCACCCTCTCGCTCCGGTTCCGTACCTCGGTCATGTGATGCCCGTATAACTCCTGGTCGGTGGGGTCTACCGTACGGCGTGGGTGGCACCCTAGCAAGGGACATTACCCGGCGCCTCACACCCTGGAATACGGCCCCGGGAATACCGGCGAAGGCGCTCTTCTGCGAGCTAACTGGCTAGGCTCACCGAGGACATGTTGAAGTCCGGAATCCGCATGGGGGGCATCGCGGTTCGGGAAAACCAATCTTTCCACTCCCGGCACAGTGTCCGCTCCGTGCTGCCGACTTCGGTGGCGCGCCGGACCAGATCGATCGGGCTCTCGTTGAACCGGAAGTTGTTCACCTGGGCGACCACCTCGCCACCCTCGACGAGGTATACGCCGTCCCGAGTCAGCCCGGTGAGCAGCAACGACACCGGGTCGACCGCACGGATGTACCACAGGCAGGTCAGCAGCAAACCACGTTCGGTGCGCGCCACCAAGTCGTCGGTCGACGCTGCCGAACCCCCGGTCAGCATCAGGTTCTCCGCTGGGGGAGTGAACTGTCCGCCCAGTTCGTCGGCGGCCGCTCGCGGGTAGGCCAACGCGTTCACCGAGCCATCGCGCAGCCAGTCCACCCGATGCAGTGTGGCGCCGTTGTCGAAGACACTCACCGAGTCACCCGAAGCGGTGGTCGTCAGGAACGGCGCGGTCTGCAGGCCGGGCGCGGCCGGATCGCTGGACAGCCTCAGCGGCAGGTCGGTGAGTCGCTCACCCAGCCGGGTGGCACCCGGCCGGCCTCCGGGCGCGGCGAAGGCTGATCGCCCTTCGTGCGCGGGTCGGCCGTCCATCGCGCAGACCATGTCGAGCATCAGATCACCGACCGCCGAGGGCGGCAGGATGGTCTCGTAGCGACCTGCGGGCAACGCCACCTGCCGCGCCGACCAGCTCAATCGTCGCCGCACCTCGGCGGCGAAGGCGGTGAAATCCAGATCGGTGAAATCGGCTGTGTAGGCACCGGCCCAGGCGCTGCGGCTGAGGTCACCAGCGATCTTGCCATTGAGTTCCACGGTGCCGGTGGGCTGCGCCCAACGACGCCGCAGCCCGGTCGAGGACGCCAGCCAGGTCGTCTCCAGGCGGTGCTCGGCGAAACCGTAGAGCAGCTCACGATGAGCGCCACCGAACGCCGCCGCCAGGTCGTCGGTCAGCCGAGCGAAGACACCGATCTCGGTGGCTGCCGCCGGTGCGTCGAAGTCGTCGTCAGCCGGGCCCTCGACCAGTGGCGCGGCATCGCGGGCCGGCCCGGACTCCTGGGCGGCCTGTTCGCTGGCCGCCACCACCGCACGCACCTCGTCGAGGTCGACGCCGTTGCCGCTGACGACACCGACGGCCGGGCCCGCCCCGGTCCCACCGGTGCCGTTCAGCACCGAGATCACCGAGAACGAGCGGGTCGTGGTGTGCCCGTTGGTGGTCATCGTGCTGTTCGCCCAGCGCAGATTGGTCTCGCTGGTGTCGGTGAGCAACACGATGCATTCGTCGGCCTTCGATGCGGCCAGCGCGGTCGTGGTCAGCTCACCAGGACCTAATCCGATACCACCGGTCACTGGCCGGTCTCCTCGCGGGAGTTGAGCACGTCGATCTCGCGAAACAGCGCCGACGGGCACCCGTGGCTGACCGCCGCGACCTGACCGGGCTGGGCTTTGCCGCAGTTCAGCGCTCCACCGAGCGACCAGGTCGACGGGCCGCCGACAGCCTCCATGGCACCCCAGAAATCGGTGGTGGTGGCCTGGTAGGCGACGTCGCGGAGCTGCCCGGCCACCCTGCCGTCCTCGATGCGGTAGAACCGCTGCCCGGTGAACTGGAAGTTATATCGCTGCATGTCGATCGACCAGGAGCGGTCGCCGACGATGTAGATTCCGTGCTGCACGCCCGAGATCAGCTCCGTGGTCGCGGTGTCGGTGTCGGGGTTCGGCTGCAGCGACACATTGGCCATTCGTTGGATGGGCACATGATGTGGCGAGTCGGCGTACGCGCAGCCCGCCGAGCGGGCCAGCCCGAGCTTGCGGGCGAAGACCCGATCGGTTTGGTAGCCGACCAACGTCCCGCCGGCCACCAGGTCCCACTGCGAGGTGGCGACTCCGTCGTCGTCGTAGCCGATGGTGGCCAGCCCGTGCGGCTGGATTCGGTCCCCGGTGACGTGCATGACCGGTGAGCCGTAGCGCAGGGTGCCGAGCTTGTCCGGGGTGGCGAAGGACGACCCGGCATAGGCCGCCTCGTAGCCGATCGCTCGGTCGTACTCGGTGGCGTGCCCTATCGACTCGTGGATCGTCAGCCACAAGTTGGTCGGGTCGATCACCAGGTCGTACCGGCCGGGCGCCACGCTGGGCGCCGTGACCTTCTCGGCGAGCCACTCCGGAATCTGCGCGAGCTCACCGTCCCAGTCCCAGACGGTGTTGCCGGCCAGGTACTCCCAACCCCGGGCGGTGGGGGGCGCGCAGCTCCGCATGCTTTCGAACGAGCCAGCCGCTCGGTCCACCGCAATCGCGGTGACCGCGGGGTGCATCCTCACCCGCTGCTGGGTGATGCTGGACCCGGCAGAGTCGACGTAGAACTTGGTCTCCTTCGCCGCCTGGAAGGTCACTTCGGTGTGCTCGACTCCGTCGGCGGCGAGCAACCGGCGCGACCACTCCGACAGCAGCGCCACCTTCTCCGGTAAGGGCACCGTGAACGGGTCAATCTCATGGTCGCCGACCCATACCGCGTCGGCGTGCACCGGCTCGGCAGCCAACTCCACCCGCTCGGCGTTGAGCAGGCGCAGGGTACGGGCCACCTCGACAGCCCGCTGCGCGGTGACCACGGCGGATTGCGGGGTCAGCTCGAGATGCGAGGCGAACCCCCAGGTGCCGTCGATGATCACCCGCACCGCCAACCCGACGGTGGTCGAGTCCTTCGCCATGGCGACCGTCCCGTCACGCAGCCGCAGCCTCTGCCGGGTGGTCCGCTCGATCCGGACGTCGGCGTGCTCGACACCCAACGCGCGAGCCCGTTGCAGGGCGGCGTCGGCCACCGGCCGCAACGGCAGGGCGAGGAAGTCGGGATCGACCGTGCCGGAGCTGCACTTCATCGACCCTAGCCGGGCGCCCGCTGGCGCAGTCGTTCGGCCGGCACCGCCGCAGCCGCGTGCGACGTACGTGACGCACTGGGTTCACCGCGGGTCAGGGATGCCAGGCAAGGGTCGCGGCGCTCAACCAGGGTCCCGGTAAGGGGTAACCCTCATGTGCCTGGCAGTGCGGTGCGGCACCGTAGGAGTTGTCGGTCGCAAAACCTGGGCGCAGCGCCGGGACGCCCAGCCAGTGGACCGAATGCCTGTGGCGCGCAGCTACCGGGAGCGCGACCGGGCATCCAGGGAGGGCCCGGGTCGTCATTTTCGGGAGGCGACCCGGGCTCGTCCTCATTCGGGGGCCGGCCCTGACCTGCCGCTCTGCTCATCCGCCCAGCGCTGGGCGAGCACGCACAATCGCTGGGCCAGCTCGTCTGCGGTGGCCTCCGGGGCGCTGCTGCGGCCGGCGGCCAGGCCCAGCAGGTAGGCGGTGAGCGGAGCAGCCGGCCGAGCGACGTCATGCGCGACATCACGGGACATGTCCAGCACCCGCGCCTGCATGGCGGCCGGCGATACCGCGTCGACGATGTCCAGCTCCCGACACACCAGGTCGACCCACTCCTTGAGCGTGTTCACAGCGACCATCCTGTCCTTCATCGAACGGGGGCCGGTGCGCGCCCCCGCCGTCGCCAGGCCAGGCTGTGGGTATGCAGGCGACAAGTCGGACGATCTACCCGCAGCGGGCGCGGATGACCACCGGGCAGCAACGCGCCTGGGAGCGGAACTGGGGCAGGTGGGGCGCAGACGTCATGGATCTGCCCGACGGTGCGCTGGACACCACCGGGTGGTTCGGGCGCGCCGCGCCAGTCGTGCTTGAGATCGGCTCCGGGATGGGCGAGTCGACCGCGTCGATGGCCCTTGATGCACCAGACGTCGACCATCTCGCCGTCGAGGTCTACCAACCTGGCCTGGCCCAGCTTCTGTGGCGCATCGAGCAGGCCGAGATCACCAATCTGCGGCTGCTGCGCGGCGACGCACACCCGCTGCTCAGCCGGCACCTCGCAGCGGGCAGCCTGCACGCGGTCCGGGTCTACTTCCCCGACCCGTGGCCCAAGCGACGGCATCACAAACGCCGGCTGGTACGTCCCGAGTTCGTCGCCCTGGTGGCATCCCGGCTGGTCTCGGGCGGCATGCTGCATCTGGCCACCGACTGGGAGCCCTACGCGCAGGAGATGCTCGCGGCCTGCACCGCGGAACCGGCGCTGCACAATACCGCCGGTCACGGCTTCGCGGTGCGGCCTGCCTGGCGGCCGGTCACCAAGTTCGAGCAACGCGCCCGGGACGAGGGCCGCGCGGTGCAGGATCTGCTCTTCACTCGCGAATAAGGCAGGATCGGTGAGCATGAACCTGGCGCCAGCCCCGGCCGTCCCGACAACCCTGCTCGTCTGGGATGCACCCAATATCGACATGAGCCTGGGCTCGATCCTCGGCGGACGACCCAGCTCCGCGTCCCGGCCGAGGTTCGACGCCCTGGGCCGCTGGCTGATCTTGCAAGCCGGATCCGACACCGAACCCGAGGCGACCGTGTTCACCAATGTCGCTGCGGGCAGCACGGACTTCGTGCGGCCGTGGGTGGAGGCACTGCGCAACACCGGGTTCGCGGTGTTCGCCAAGCCCAAAATCGATGAATCGGACATCGACGAGGACATGCTGACGCATATCCGCGAGCGCCATGAGCAGGGCATGCTGCGCCAACTGCTGGTGGCCTCCGGGGACAGCCGGGCTTTCCGGGAGCCTTTGGAGGATCTGGTCGCCCAGGGCGTCCGGGTCACCGTGCTCGGGTTCCGGGAGCACGCGTCGTTCGCGGTCAACTCCGGGGTGCTGGGCTTCGAGGATCTCGAAGACATCCCAGAGCTGTTCCTGCAGCCACTGCCCCGGATCACCCTTGAGACGCTACCTCCCGAAGGCGCCTGGCTTCCCCCGCTGCGGCCACTCACCGCATTGCTGCGACACACCATCGTGGAGCCCGTCCCGTGATACGGCTGACCGCGCCGGTGGTGCTGCCCTGCGACGAGCAGTGCACGGTATTGCGCGATGCTGTGGTGGACGTCGACAGCACCGGTCGGATCGCCCACATCGGACCCTCTGCCGAAGCGCCCCCCGCACCCGGACCCGAGTCGGTGCTCACCGGCATCCTGCTCCCCGGGCTGATCAACACGCATGCTCATACCGCGATGACCGGGTTGCGCGGGTTGGGTGGGGATCTGCCGCTGATGCGCTGGCTGACCGAGGTGATCTGGCCCGCCGAGGCCCGCGTCGACGCTGCGGACGTGCGGACCGGCATGCTGGTCGGCACTCTGGAGATGCTCAGCGCCGGCATCACCACGAGCGTGGAGATGTACTTTCACAGCGAGGCGGTCGTGGACGCCGTGCTGGCCGCGGGCAGCCGCGCGGTGGTGACCCCGGGCATCATCGCGGCCCCGGGTTGGGATCGGTTGGGTACCTGGGAGCAGATGCTCGAGGGCATCAGCCGCTGGATCGACGCCGACGGGATCCGGTTCGGTCCTGGTGAGCGCATCGAACTGGGATACGGCCCGCACGCCGCCTACACGCTGCCGCCCGAGGCGTTGGCCGCGGCGGGCGCGGCCGCCCGGGAACGTGGTGCACTGCTGCACATCCACGTTGCCGAGACCGTCGGCGAGGACACCTCGATCCGCGACCAGTACGGCTCGGTGCCACTGCTGCTGGAACATCTCGGGGTGTTCGGCACCGACGATTCCGGCCGAGGGGCGCGGGTGCTGGCCGCCCATGCCGTGCAACTGTCCGACACCGACATCGCGGTGCTGGCCCGGCATCGTGCAGGCGTCGCACACTGCCCCGGTTCCAACAGCAAGCTCGCCTCCGGCATCGCGCGGCTACTGGACCTGCGCGCCGCTGGAATCGCCGTCGGTCTGGGCACCGACGGCCCTGCCTCGCACGACAACCTCGATCTCTGGGACGACGTCAGGCTGGCCGCCCGGCTGGCCCGGCTGTCCACCGGCGACGCCGCTGCACTGACCGCCGCGCAGGCATTGCTGCTGGCAACCCGGGGTGGCGCGGCCGCGATCGGGCGTGATGATCTCGGCAGCCTACGACCGGGCGGGTGGGCCGATCTGGTGCATATCGGTGCCGACGACGCGGCATTCGCGACCGGGCTCGACGTCCCGGACGGCCAGTTGCTGGCCAACCTGGTATGGGCTGCCGGGGCTCGAGCGGTGCGGGATGTCTGGGTGGGGGGCGAACCTGTGCTCCGTGGTGGCACGTCGACCCGGGTCGACTCCGTGGAGGCCCATGCCGCGCTGCGCTCCCGGGTGTCCCGGATCACCAGTTAGTGACATGGGTCGCAGAGCCTGCTGACCGGGACGGGGTATTGTCCCTTTACGTCGCAAGGCGTACACAGTCGGTAATACCGCGCTGGGATCCATACACTCGGAGTGATCGTCGGGGAGACTGGAGACGCGGTGAGTCGTCATGCGGCCACCCGGGACCCGCTGCACGTGCTGTATCTCGGCAGTTCCGCCGATCTTGGAGCACTGCGACGGCTCATGGAGGCACACGGAGCGGTAACTCGCAGTCGGCTCACACCCGCGGTCTCCGTGGTGATCGCAGACTCCACGGTGCCTGCAGACCACCCCACTGCGCGCGCCGCAGGCATGCTCGGTATTCCAGTGCTCGACCCCGCTGAGGCGATCCATCAACTCGCCGGTTGGCGCCAGAGCCGGGCCGAGGCCCCATTGCCGACTCCACCGGCGCCGACCCGGCCGGTGCCGGCCACCGCGCGGCGGTCCTGGCGCTTCCGCCGATCCGCCCAGTGAGCGGTGGGACCCCGAGGGCTGGGGCACCGTGGAGCGCCGGCACTAACCGCGCAAGCGCATCGACATGACGAGATAGCGGTAAGAAGCGTCCCTGGCCTCATCCCCATCCTCTGCAGCCAGGCCGGTGACCGGGGTGATGACGGTGGGGCGGCTCGCTTCGGTGAACGACAGTGTCGCCCGCGGGGTGGTCACCGCGGCCAGCCCGTCAAGCAGATACCCGGCGTTGAACCCGATGGTCAACGGTTCCCCGGTGACACCGACCTCGAGTTCCTCTTCGGCGCTGGACTCGTCTTCGGCCTCCGCGGACAGCTGGGCGGTGCCTTCGGAGAAGGCCAGCCGGACCGGTGCGAACCGCTGGGCGACCAGGGACACCCGCTTGAGCGCTGCGATGAACTCGGCAACCTCCACCTCTACGGTGGTGGTGACCTCAGTGGGCCACAGCGAAGCGAACTTGACGAACTCGCCGTCCAGCAGCCGGGTCAACGTCTGGCGACCGCCAGCGGAGAAACCCAGGAAACCGGCATCGTCGGCGTTGCCCATCGACAGCACCACCTCGCTGGCCGAACCGAGCGACTTGGCGACATCGGCCAGTGTCTTCGCCGGAACGATGACCGAGGTGGACGGCACCGTCCCGGTGGGCGTCCAGGGAATGTACCGCTCGGCAAGGCGGTACCGGTCGGTGGCAGCCAAGGTGAGGGCCTCGGAGCCGATCTCCATGCGCACCCCCGTGAGCATGGGTAGTGTCTCGTCCCGGCTGGCCGCCACGGTGACCTGCGCGACGGCGGTGGCGAAGACGTCACCGCGCACCGTGCCTGAGGTGGCGGGCAGTTCCGGCACCGCCGGGTAGTCCTCAATGTGCAGCAGCGGCAGGTTGAACCGAGCCGAGCCGCATCGGATCGTCAGCCGGTTTCCCTCCACCACCACCCGCACGTCCTTGGGCGGCAGCGCGCGGGCGATCTCGGCCAGCAGCCGGCCCGACACCAGTACCCGTCCGACCGACTTGTCGGTGACAGGGACCTCGATGCGGTTGAGCACCTCGAAGTCGAAACCCGAGACGATCATCGTGCCGGCGGTCACCTCGAGCACCACGCCCGCGGTCACCGGAACGACCGGGCGGGCCGGTAGACCCTTCGCCGTCCACGCGATGGCCTCGGCGAACGCGTCCCGCTCAAGCTCGAATTCCACGTTAACCCACCGTCCCTGCGAGTACACCCGTTACTCTGGGTGCGTCAGCGTACCGGGGACGGCCACACGCTCCTGGGTGGCGGTCGTGCTGAAACGGTGGTTGTCAGCAGGCAGGCGCATCACGCACACTGACCCTGATCGGTGAACCAGCCGCAGGACCCGGTTCCACATGTCGTCAGCCGGACCGAACGGCTGCTGGGCATCGGCACGATGCCCGGAGCGCCGATTGCGCTAGCGGCAACTCCCCCCGGCCGCTGGCGTAAGGCCGCCGACCGGGTGCCACCCCGCCCCCCTGGCACCCGGTCGGCGGTCCCTCCCCCAGACACGGCCGTTACTCGACCGTGTGAGCAAGTGACAGGTTGCCACTAGTCAGAATACTGTTCCCACCAGCGCGGTGAAACCACTCGTCAGGCAACCCTGACACGCAGCCCGGCCGCAGCGGATGTCCCCACCTACTGGACGGCGAGGCCGTGCTCGATCGCGTAGCGAGCCAGCTCCACCCGGTTGTGCAGCTGCAGCTTGCGCAACGTCGACTGCACGTGGTTCTCCACAGTTCGGTGGCTGATCACCAGCGCGTCAGCGATCTGCCGGGCGGTGCGCCCGGTGGCCACCTGCCGCAACACTTCGGTCTCGCGCTCGGTGAGCCGCGGCACGTCGGCCCGTGGGCCCGACGCCATCCGGCGGTACTCGCCCAGCACGAGACCAGCCAGGCCCGCGGTGAACACCGCGTCCCCCGCAGCAGTGCGGCGCACGGCGTTGACCAACTCCTCCACCGAGGCGGATTTCACCAGGTAGCCCGAGGCGCCTGCCTGCACCGCCGCCAGCACGTCGGTGTGCTCGCCGGAGGCGGACAGCACCAGAACCCGGATGCCGGGCCAGGTGTCGATGATGCGCCGGGTGGTGTCGGCACCGGACGGGCCACCAGAGGCGAACTGCAGGTCCATCAGGACCACATCCGGGCTGGCAGCGGGCACGATGCGCAGCGCGGCCGCACCGTCAGCCGCGGTGGCGACCACCTCGAAACCTCGCTCGCTGAGGTCGCGGGCCACTCCAGCACGCCAGATCGGGTGGTCGTCGACCACCATGACCCGAATCTCGGCCGCGGCCGTCACCGCAACACGCTGTGCCGGATGCGGGCCAACCGCACCTCCCATTCGATGCCCCGCCCCGGGCCGGTGTCCAGAACCAGCGTGCCACCCAGGTCGGCCACCCGGCCGCGGATCGAGCGCGAGACTCCCATCCGACCATCGCTCTCAGCGTGGGCGAGCTGCCCGTTGTCGACACCGGGACCGTTGTCACGGATGGTGAGCACTACCTCCTCACCGAGGTCCTCGACCAGTACCCACGACTTCGCTTCCGGACCGCCGTGCCGGGCGGTATTGGCCAGCGCCTCACGGGCCACCGCGACCAACTCCTCGACGTCGCAGGCGGGTAACGGCACCTCGGTGGCCGGCACCGAGACCTCGACCCGGGGACTGGCCAACATCTGCACTGCACCAGCCAGGTCCTGCTCACCGGTGGCGTTCGCCGGGGTAGCAGAGAACAGGGATCGCAGTGCGATCTCTTGCTCCCCGGCCAGCCGGGCCAACTCGCCGGCTTCGCCCTCCAGCTGGTAGCTGCGAGCGCGCACCCGAGCCAGCACCTGCACCACGCTGTCGTGGATGGATCGGGCCAATCTTTCCCGTTCAGCAGTGGCCGCCTCAGCGCGGGCCGCCCGGCGGAGCTGCTCGGTCGCCCGGCGAGCTGCGGTGGCCGCTAGCCCGACCACGAAACCGGTCCCGATCAACAGGATCGCGTCGCACGCGAGGTCGGTGTTGAACGACCCGCGCACCCAGACATCGACCACCGAGACGGCAAGGCCGAACAGCGCTCCGGCCATCCGTCCGGCGTGCACCGCGGCAGCAACCACCGGGCCGCAGGACCACACAGAGGTGAGCAGCGGGGCGCGGTGAGTGATCTCGGTGAGCTGCTCGGGGGACAACACCAGCACCGAGGAACTCATCAGGGTCAGCGTCACCACCATGTCGACCACGATCACGTGGATCCGGCGGGTGACATCGTAGCTGTAGGCGAGGCACGTCAGCACGGTCCAGACCGCGATTCCGGCGAGTACCGCCCACCCCAGACCCGGCCGTTCGAAGCCGTCGTGATGCACGATGATCGCTGCGATCGCGAAGGCCGCCGTAATGATCCGCAACACCACGACGCCTCGCCACAACGGGGTCATGATGTCGGTGGCGGACAGCATGCCTGCGGATCATGCCAGGTGGCGGACGGTCAGCGTGCGCGGCAGGCGCGTGGGACGCGTGGGCATGCCGGTGGCTGGTCCCCGGTGGGGAATCCTCAGCGTCAGCCGGTGGACTGGCCGATGGTCCCCTCGAGGTGGGCGATGCGCTGGTGGGCTGCGGCGAGTTGGTGTTCGAGGCTGACGATGCGAGTGGCAGCGGCCAGTGGCATGTTCTGATCCAGCAGTTCGCGTACCCGGATGGCTAGAGCAAGATCGGCGCGGCTGTAGCGACGTTGCCCACCGGCCGACCGACCCGGAGTCAAGAGCCCCGCCGCGTCGAGGCTGCGCAGAAAGGCCGGTTGTACCCCCAGTAGCTCCGCAGCCAGGCCCATGGTGTAGGCGGGGTAATCCTGGTCATCGAGCTTGTTGTGCATGCCCTGCGGTTGTGTCACCCGATCCTCGCGAAAAGGGCCCTGGTCGCCGTACCTGTTCGCGGCGACCAGGGCGCAGGTTGACTGGGTCAGTGCCCGTCACCGGCATCACCGGCCAGGACGGGGCACACGCTCCTTGTGGGCGGCAGTGACCACACGGGTATCCCCGCGCTATCCGGTTAACCGCCAACCCGAACTGATCGCGGTGCGGGAGCGCAACGCACCGTAGCCATCAGTGTCACAGTCCGCAGCCATCACCTCCTTGCGAAGGAAACAACATCGTGCTGTAGCACGGTAGACTTTACAGTAGACGGATGCATGTTGTCCAGCTTCGACTGCCGTGCAGGCCCCTCGATCGCCGTAGGCTTGCGACACTTCAGACTAGAAGCCGGGCGGTGCTGACGACCTCTGACACTCGGTCTCGATCGCGTTGAGCAGCATCTTCATGTGAACTTCAGATAAGGCTTGAGTGCGCTGATGTCAACAAATATCAGCCAGAAGACACACCTATACATCTACGATCGTTGACAGTAGCATCGAAGCACCACTACAGTGGCATGTGCCGATACGCGTCATGACGACGCCCAGGAAGGAGAGACCCTCGATGCTGATGCGTACCGACCCGTTCCGGGAGCTGGACCGGGTCACCCAGCAGCTTTTCGGCCAGAACGGCACCTGGTCGCGCCCAGCAGTGATGCCCATGGACGCCTACCGCCACGGGGAACAGTTCGTCGTGCACTTCGACCTACCCGGGGTGGATCCGTCCTCGATTGATCTCAACGTCGAGCACAACGTGCTCACCGTCAAAGCCGAGCGTGTCCCCGCTTATGGCGAGGACGTCGAGTTGCAGGTCGCCGAGCGGCCCCGCGGAGTGTTCAGCAGGCAGTTGTTCCTCGGCGACACCCTCGACGCCGACCGCGTCGAGGCTACTTACGAGGTCGGAGTGCTGACCCTGCGAATCCCCATCGCCGAGAAAGCCAAGCCCCGCAAGATCGAGGTCACCGGAGGCAACACGCCAAAAGAAATCAACGTCTGAGCTGATCCGCCGCAATCGCCGATTGCAGGTCAGCAACGTAGAGCCCTCTTGAGGGCTCGCCATGGCGCTCGAAGATTCCGGTCCCCCGGGGACAGCCGGGGGACCGGAATCTTCGCGTCAGTCCTTTGTCGACCCGGGGGCACCCTGATAACCACTCCACTGGGCGCCCCCGGGCTGACGATTCGCATGGAGCGCAGGCCACTGGTCCGCGAGACCCTTCGTCCGAGACGGACAGCCGCGATGCCACATGACGAGCACGACCTGTATGCAGTCTTGGGCGTGGCCCCCGATGCCTCGCTGGCCCAGATCGGCGCCGCTTACCGGCGCCTGGTCCGCGCCAACCATCCCGATCTCCATCCCGAACCCGACCCCGCCAGGCTCACTGACGCTGCGGCCGCCTACGCCATCCTGCGCGACCCCGCCCGCCGAGCCGCCTACGACCGGAGCCGACGACCCGTCCCTGACCAGCACCCCGCATCACCGCCGCAACTCCGCCACCGCGCCGTACCCGACATCCGCGCAGGCCCGGTCCGCTGGCATCCCTGCTGACACCACGCGATCCGCTGCGACCCGCGCTGGTCTGGCGGCGGAGGCTGGTCAGACCAGTACAGTAGTCGTGAACCTCACACTGAAGACCGCCAATCGGCCGAGGTGACAGACATGAAGATCCGTCCCCTCGGCGGTAGCCTCGGCTGTTTTGCCATGATTCTCTTCTCGATACTTGCCTCCGTCATCCTGACGGTGTTGCTGAACCTCATTCTTCGATAAGGAGCGCAATGGCACAGGCAACTAACCGGCCGTCCTCGACAACTCGACCCACCACCGCTGACCGCCCGCCGGTCGATAAGCACGGTCCGCAGGGAGAACACGGTCCGCAGGGAGAACAGGGCCCGCGAGGCGAGCCGGGACCACAGGGCGAGCCTGGCCCGCGAGGAGAACAAGGCCCGCAGGGCGAGCCGGGACCACAGGGCAGGCAGGGTCCGCGGGGAGAGCAGGGCCCACAGGGAGAGCCGGGTGAGCCGGGACCGCAGGGCGAGCCCGGACCCCGGGGCGAGAAGGGCCCGACCGGCGAGCAGGGGCCACGAGGCGAGCAGGGACCGGCTGGTCCTCCCGGACCGCAAGGCGAGCCCGGACCTCAGGGATCGCCGGGGCCGCAGGGCTGGGCTCCCGAGCCAGGCAGCCAGTCGCAGCAGATGAGGGACTGGGCCAAGCCGCTGACGTCGAAGACCGCGGCCGTCGTCGAATCCGGCCTCGCGATGATGTTCACCCCGGTCCAGGTCTTCGCCTCGATGTGCGACAGCATGATCAAATTACAGCAGAAGGCCTGGGCGAACATGATCGGGGCTGCGAGCACCAGCGCCCGGGACGTGAACAGACACTGATCCACTCATTGTCCTTCCGGCGGGCGCTCTCCCGTCCGACACGGGAGAGCGCCCGCCGGCGCGTCACGAGGGGCGACAGCATAGGAGGAACGATGACCTCAGCGCGCGTATGTGATGGCGTTGCCGGTAGACCAGCCGCGATTACCATGACGGCCAACGTGACCCCGCTGCTGCGCCATGAAGGCAAGGGCAAACGGTGGTAACAGCGCACGACGAGGACGATGCAAGGCATAAGAACGGGACCAGCGGCTTAAGCCGGGGGGAGAGCGACCAGGCTCTGGTCGCCGAATCGGAT
This sequence comes from uncultured Actinomycetota bacterium, assembly GCA_963823755.1. Classification (GTDB taxonomy): domain Bacteria; phylum Actinomycetota; class Actinomycetes; order Mycobacteriales; family Pseudonocardiaceae. The sequence goes on along the minus strand of CAWGMP010000011.1, from coordinate 156,586 downwards.
CCCGAAGCTGAAGATCCAGAGACGGCCGCCGCCCAGCTCAACACCGCGCAGTACGCCCTAGGGCAGCCTGGCAAACCACTCAACCGCCGGTCACCGTTTTTCATCGGGATGAGCGGTGCCGCTGGAGTCGCAGTCACCGTGGGCGTGGTCGAAATGATCATCACGGTTCGCGATGTACTGGTACTGACCGGCCTGGCGCTGTTCCTCGCGATCGGCCTGGAACCTGCCGTGGCGGTGCTGGCTCGGCCCAGGTTCCCGCGCTGGGCGGCGGTGATCACCGTACTGATGGCGGGCCTGGCAGCGGGGGGTGGTTTCTTGGCTGCGGCCATCCCCCCATTGGGACGGCAGGCAACCCTGTTCGTCACACAAGCCCCGACCATGTTCTCCCGGTTGCAAAGTCACAATTCGATGCTGGGTCAGCTCAACGAGCGCTTGCATCTGCAGCAACGGCTGCAGCAGACCCTCAGCGGCGATGCCTCGGTCTTGATCAACGGGCTGCTTGGTGCAGGTCAGGTCGTGTTCAGCGCTCTGTCCAGTTTCCTGATCCTCGTTGTGCTCACGGTGTATTTTCTGGTCGACCTGCCGCGCATCCGCGCAACCCTCTACCGGCTGGTGCCGTATTCCCGTCGCCCCCGGGCGATCCTGCTCGGTGATGAGATCTTCGCCAAAGTCGGGGGGTACGTGCTGGGCAACCTGCTGATCTCGCTGATCGCCGGGGTCCTCACCTTCGGCTTCCTGGTGATCGTGGGGGTACCTTATGCGCTGCTGTTGAGCATCTTCGTGGCGATTCTGGACCTGGTCCCGGTGATCGGCTCCACCATCGCGGGTGTGCTGGTATGCCTGGTCGCACTGAGCACATCGCTGCCCGTCTGTCTCGCCACCATCGGGTTCTTCCTGGCCTACCGGTTGGCCGAGGACTACCTGCTGGTCCCCCGGATCATCGGCCGGGCGGTCCAAGTACCGGCCCTGGTGACCGTCGTGGCAGTCCTGCTGGGCGGTGCCCTACTGGGCATCGTGGGCGCCTTAGTCGCCATCCCGGTCGCCGCAGCCCTGCTACTGCTGACCCGCGAAGTCCTATTCCCCCGCCTCGACCACACCTGACCACACCCACCTCCACCACGAGAGCAGCCACCGACCGTGTTGGCTGCCCGCAATCGGGAAGGTGGGATCAGTCCATCCCGGCTGGGATACGCCCAGCGCATTCACCTGGGCACGGAGCACTACCCTGCTATTAACGGCGTTGTAGCGGTCAGCCAGGGCACGCGATATCTCCCCACTGACGAGCACAATCGGGCCCGCGATTATCGGATCGGGCCACGGCGAGACCGGAGGTCGTCGAAGTCAAGCCCCCATTCATGTACCACGAGGTGACCTGCAAGCACGCGCCCCCGGACAGCAAACTCCCAGTCAGCACACCCCGGTCGCGCGTGACAGACCGCGCTATGGCTGACCAGCTTGCTCCACTGCCTGCGGATCGCCGTGAACGGGACCGTCAGGCAGATCCGTAAAAGAGCCGATTGGGTGATATCTGGGCGGCCCGGTATCCCGGGGTCCGTGCCGCGTCTCATGTTCATGTTCGGATCTTCCCCGAGCCTTCGGCCGGAGTCGGCGGGGTCCCGGGGCGATCAGTCACTATACAGGAGGACCCGGTGATGATAACTACGTACATCGTCCAGCCAGGAGACACCTTGACTGGTATCGCCGAGAAGTTCGGAATCAGCCTAGCAGATCTAGAGAAGGCGAACCCGCAAATTCCGAATCCCGACCTCATCTTTCCCGGAGAAGTCGTTCACATTCCTCCGCGCCATCGAACGTACATCGTCCAGCCGGGAGACACCCTGAGTGGCATCGCCGAGAGGTTCGGGATCAGCCTATCGAACCTAGAGAAAGCGAACCCGCAGATTCCGAATCCCAACCTCATCTTCCCCGGCCAAGTCATCAACATTCCATGAGGAAGGGATCTCCCCTCGCTCGATGACGATGCTCGCGCTGTCGGCCGCGCAGCTCTGACCATACGCGCCCGCGCCGCGAGCATCCACACCACGTCGGCAGACCGATCCTGCGTCGGATGCTGGGGCCGCCGGGCACGTCTCGGCGGCCCCAGCTCATTCCTGACTTCGGCAGCGGAACTGAAGCTCGGCGCCCGTGGATGCTGCGGTCGGCGACCCGGGACGTGGCGCCGCCGTTTCCGGGTCGCCGGGCCAGGCCGCGATCACCAAGGAACGGCTGCACACCGGTGCTAGGGGCCATGGGTTCTTCGCCGTTTGCGCAAGGCTCGTGGCCGGGCCCCTCATCGTGATCAGCACCTCCGGTGCGAGCAAGAGCTAGAGCCGCAGTCCACCGGAAAGTCAAGCCCCATTCATATACCGAGATGGCCTGGCAAGACGCGACCCAGCCTAGACAGCAATCCCCGAGGCCAGGACGTCACAGTCACGCTCGAACGTTCCGCAGCCCTCCGGGCCACCACTGGGAGAGCGGTGCTCGCTTGTGTCAAGGCCGGCGGCCGCAGGAGCTGTTTCGAACGCTCTGCTGTCGATCACGCCGAATAACCGCTCCAGGAGAGACCGCGGTGCGAAGCTGCGTTGTGCCGACGTACTCCAGCACGTTTGAGCGCGGGGCAACATAGATCCAAGCTTCGTCTCGGTCGCCTGCCGCTGACTGCGAGGACTGCGGCGAAATCGGCATGGCGCACTGTCTCAGTGTGGACGAGCGATGGATTGAGGCGAGCGGACGACGTGGGTGAGCACTGCGATGGCGTCGGGGTTGCCGAAGCAGACGAGGCGGGGATCGAACCCCGAACCCGCTGATTCTCGGATCGTCGTTGTGGTTGCTCGTGGATAGTGCCGATTACCTGCGATTTCGCCACTGCAAACGCTCATCGTCTGCGGTAATTTTTGTTATCTGGATGTGTTTTGTGGCCATAAGATGTCCAACCTCATCAACGGCTCAGTGTGACCACTGACGATCTTGGACGCCGGGGTCGTGTGGGCATCCCGTCGGTCTGGCCTAGCCCGACCACGCGGCAGCCCGGGGGCAGCCCTCGACCGAACCGGTGCGTGCGTCGTGCAGCTCTGCCTCCGGGCTGGCGTGTGGTAGCCCTTGAGGGAGACCGGGGGATGCCACACCCTGCCTACCTGGCCCAGCCAGCCGTTGTGTCGGCTGGCTATCCCGGAGGTCTGCCCGCCCGGCGAGGGCACGGTAGTTGGAGATCGACAAGATTTTCTGGAGACCGGACAAAGCTGAGGCCCAAGCGACGGGAAGATGGAGGCCTTGCGTTCCTGAGCTGGTGCGCGTTTGGTAGTCGTGCTCAGCGGGCTACGCGGTGACTCGTTGTGGCGGCGCTGTCTCTGGCGTGCCAGCGGCTTAGGGGCATGGGGGTTGGTAGATCCGGCCGGGCAGGTATTGGTTCCACTCGTTGTTGGTGATCGTGGGCCATGCGGTGGCACAGATTCGGGCGGCGGCGTTGTTGGGGTTTGTTTCCCACAGCCGCGCGGTTTGGTCTCCGCTGGCGCTGGCCACGGTGTGCCCGTCCGGGCTGAAGGCCACCGAGTAGGACACATCACCGCGCACTGGCCCGACATCTTGCGCGTGGTCGCCTCCATCCACACCGGCACCGCCTCTGTGCACGCCGCATCCGGGTGTTGTCCCGGGGCGGGAACTTGACTCAGCTCGGGGAGGCGATCGCCTCCTACGGATGCATCTTCAAGACCCGCCACGTCTTGTCCTATGTCGGACCCGAGCCCTACCGCCGTCCGATCAAAGGCATGCGCAATCTGCAAGAGACCCGGCACGACCTGGCCCGGCACCTGTTCCACGGCCGCAAGGGCGAGCTCTACCGGGCCTACCGCGAAGGCATGGAAGACCAGCTCGGCGCCCTGGACTGATCTTGAACTGTGTGACGCTGTGTGGAACACCGTCTACCTCGACGCAGCGCTCACACGGCTGCGCGACAAGGGCTACCCGGTACTCGACGAGGACGTCGGCCGCCTCTCGGCCTACGTGCGTCGGCATATCAACGTGCACGCCACTACGCGTTCATCGCGCCCGCCCGGGCCGGGCTGCGAGCGCTGCGCGATCCCGATGCCGCCGAGGAACCAGACTGAGATCCACCGTCCGGCGCCCGCAGGGCGAATCGACATTTCACGATCGCGTGATCAAGCAGTTCGACTTCTGGGCTCGCGCGGTTTGTCGATCTCTGAGCGGCCTTCCATTGGTTCATCGCGGCGAGTCGGCGGCGGACGTCTGGGTGGTGTCCGGTGGCAGGAGGCCGATGGCTGACTTCGCCTGGCGCAGCTTGTCACTGGCCTTTTCACGAGCTCGTTTCGCTCCCGCCCGAAGTACGCCCCGGACGTGATCAGGCGCCGCGGTGAGCTGGAGGTAGCGCGTTCGGACTGGCGCGAGGGTGTCCACCACGGCGTCGGCGACCGCCTGTTTGAGCTCGCCGTAGCGGTCGAACTGGGCGGCCAAATGTTGTGGTTGCGCCCCGGTGCAGCCGGCAAGGATGTCGAGCAGGTTGGCAATGCCCGGCGCGTGGTCCGGGTCGTAACTCACCGTGGTGCTGGCGTCGGTGACCGCGCGCATGATCTTGCGTCGCAGCAGGTCCGGTTCGTCCAACAGACGTAGCGCGCCCGCCGCCGACGAGCTCGATTTGCTCATTTTCTCGGTTGGCGCGCACAGGTCCATCACCCGCGCAGCAACCGGCGGGTTCACCGCTCGAGGCACGGTGAAGGTGGGGCCGTAGCGTGCGTTGAACCGCGACGCGACGTCACGCGCCAGCTCCACGTGCTGGCGCTGGTCCTCGCCGACGGGAACCTCGTCGGTGTCATAGAGCAGGATATCGGCGGCCATCAGGATCGGGTAGGTCAGCAACGAAGTCCGCACATGCTGCTGGCGGCGAGATTTCTCCTTGAATTGGATCATCCGCTGAGCCTCGCCGTAGCCGGTGACGCACTCCAGCAGGTAGTGCAGCTCGGTGTGCTCGGGGACATGTGACTGGACCATGAACAGGCACGTGTCAGGATCGAGGCCAGCGGCCAAGAGCAGGGTAGCAAACTCCAGCGTGCGCTGTCGGACTTCGGTTGGGTCGTGGTGCAGGGTCAGGGCGTGCAGGTCGGAGATGAACACCACCGTTTCGGAGTCGGTGCTGGCCTGTTGGGTGATGATCGGACGCATCGCGCCGAGGTAGTTGCCCAGGTGCAGGTTCCCTGAGGGAGTGAATCCGGTGAGTCGTCGTGGCATCGGTTGGCCCCTAATCGCTGTCATTGGGCCGCCGTGCTCGAGGTGACCGAGGCGTCAGAAACACCTCAAACGCGGCCGCCTGAGCTGGGCGGCCGCGTCGGTGAATGCGCGGATGAGCAGTGCCGCCCGTTAAGGGCGCCACCAGCCAACGAGATCGAGGATCATCCGCATGTCCTTGACGATATCAGCGTGGAAGGCCTCCCAGGGGAGGAGGTGCTTGCGGTTCTGTCCAGAGACGAGCTCACTGGTTGTGGCCGGCGACGGCAGGTCAGCGGGAGCGCATATGTCGGTAGGGACGCCGAGCGACGCCAACATCACCGCCGCCCCCCAAGATCAGACTCGTCCCCCTCGCGGATCCGCTTCCGCCACGCACTGATCTTGTGGACCACATTGAGCCTCGGCGAACAAAGGGGAGTGGTGACGAGATAACCTTCGTTATCTCGTCACTGTTTGCGCTGGGTGCCTCAGCTCGGCGAAACGCCCGGCCTACCTCAGATTCCATCAGGCTGCGCCCCAAGACGTCGTTGCACCGCTATCTGGACGCGGCCGGTGGCGTGATGAGGTATCAGGCGTGAGATGGCTGGCTGGTTGCTCTCCCGCGGTGCTCGCTGAGGCGCTGCGGGTGGTCGCGCCGGAGTTGGGCGGGTGTTCGATCGTGCTTCCCGAACTGGTGGGCAAGGACGACCCGCTGTGGTGGTCGTCCAGCGCGGTCGTCGGGGAGCGGTTCGTCGCGAAATTCGCGTGGTCGCGTCCCGCCGCGCTCCGTGTGGCGCACGAGATCGGCGTCTTGACCGCGCTGACCCGCGAGACGGGAGTCCCGTTCCTGCCCGAGGTCGTCGCCAGCAGCACTGACCCCCTGCTCCTGATCACCCACCGCGTGCCCGGGGCGACGCTGTTCGATGTCGTCAACTCGATCGACCGGGACCGCGCCGGCAGGCAACTGGCGTGGTTTCTGGCGGCCCTGCACCAACCGGCGACACGCCAGCGCGTCGAGGGCGCCGTCGGCGAGATCTCCCATACGCAGCTACCACCAGCTACGACGCAAGTTTTGCGCGACCGGTTCGGGAAGTGGGTCCGGCCGGATCAACGCCGCACCATCATGCGCTGCTGCGACTGGGCTGACGCCGCGCTGGTGCTGCCTCGTCCGACCGTGCTCGTGCACGGCGACCTGCATGGCGACAACCAGGTATGGGATCACGACGAACTCCGGCTCGTGGTCGACTACGAGACCGTCGGTGCCGCCGAGCCGGAGTACGACCTGCGTGCCCTTCCCGGAACGGGTCCGGGCGTCGAGTTGTTGACCGCCACCATGCGCCACTACAAGCAGCTCACCGGCCGGCAACTGGCGGCCGATCGGGTGATGGCCTGGCATCTGCGCACCGCCCTCGGTGATGCGCTGTGGCGCAGCGAGGCCGGTATCCCGCTGCCAGACCACCGAACACCGACAGCGTGGGTCGACGACCTGTCCGCACGATTCAACGAACTCGGCATCGACCCCGAGACACCCTCTGTGACCGTCAAACACCGCTGACATCGGCGACGACCGTCCGCCCCGCTCCAAGCCCGCTCAGCGCGAGGTTATGGAGGCGTCCTCACGACCTCGGCGGCTACCCGGAACAGCCCTCGCCCAGCGGATTGATCTACTCGCCAAGCAGGCGGCGCGGCGGACGACCCGCAGCCCATCGCGTGCAGACGACTTCGGTCATCCGTGCACCCGACTGCAGACATCGATATCGGTCACGGTTCCCGCAGGTCGCCGCGAGATGTCCGGGAAGGCCGCGTTCGTGGAATCCACCGTCAACCAGGTGATCAGCATGGTCAAAAACAACAGATGCGCTGGACACCCCGCGGAGCCCACCTCCTGCTCCAGATCCGCACCCGAGTCCTCAACAACACCCTCACCAACGACTACCGACGCTGGTACCCCTACTTCACCCACACCACCGATCACCAAACACTGGCCGCATAGCTCCCCCGGTTTTTCCCGCTCTCCTTATCGGCATGGTGCGGATCCCATGTGAGTTCGGGGAGCGCTGGCACTGCCCTGGCCCAACCTTGAGGTGCCGATCCTTCGTTTTGGCGGCTTGCTCGTCGCGACGGCGGTGTCATCCCGAGGGTCAGGGAGTGCAGAGGACCTCGCCGTGAACCACAGCAAACCAGCCCTCGCGCGCGGTCGCCCACCGGCGCCAGGCCGCAGCGATCTCCTCAAGCTGGTTTCTCGAAGCCAGCCCTCGCTCGACTGCCTGTTCGGCGAGCGCCGAACCGACAACCCGATCGGCCCACATCCCTCCCCACCAGTGGCGGTCCTCGGGGGTCGCGAAGCACCACACTGAAGCTGAGGGGACCACTTGCGAAAATCCCGCGCGACGCGCCCACCCCAGCAGCCGGCGTCCCGCATCGGGGTTGGCGCCGCTGTCACGCATCACGCGCCGCTGCAGGCTGAGCCAGCGGTCGAGGGCGGGATCCTCCGGGTACCAGATCGCCGAGGCGTAGTCGCTGTCGCGAGCGGCAACGACCCCATTGGGTCGACAGCTCCGCCGCATCTCTACCAGCGCGGCGACCGGGTCGGAGAGGTGCTGGAGCAGCTGGTGCGCGTGGACGACGTCAAAGGCGGCGTCGGCGGTGGGCAACCGGTAAACATCACCAACTCGAAATTCGACGTTGGCGATGCCCTCAGCCTCGCGACACGCCGCCTCGACCACCTCGACGGCGCGGTCGATGCCAACCACTCGACCAGGCCCCACCCTGCGGGCGAAGTCGCCCGTGATCGTCCCCGGGCCGCAGCCGACGTCGAGCACATCCGTCCCCGCGACCAGCTGGTCAAGGAGGTAAGCAGCAGAGTTAGCGGCGGTTCGCCACCGGTGGGAGCGCAGCACGCTCTCGTGATGACCGTGGGCATAGATCTCGCGAGCTTCGGACATGACCCCAGCATGCATGGATCCCCGGTTGGGCCCTGTGCGTCCCGCCCCTTTACGGGGGTCTCAGGCGAGCGGAGACGCTCGGTGACATGACGACGGAGCGAGGTCTGATACCGGGATGCTTACCGCCTGAGCCGCTCCGGCTGGTCGTGGTTGTTCACCGTTCTTATTGTGACGGTGTGCTGGCGACCTTGTTGCGGCGGCGGGGCGGACCGCTTGGGTCGGGAGCTGTGCGCAGCACAGTGAGCGCGGTGGGTGGGGCCTCGGTTTCGTGGCGATGCTCGGTACGCATCGGGTTCAGGGCGTCCTCGGCGGGTTGACGGGCGGCGACAAAGTTCGGCGCGGTGTTCAGGGCGCTGCACGGCTATCTGGTCGCGGTGGTCGGTGCGGGCCTGACGCAATTCCTGATGAGGTTCTTCTGCGCGGTCACCGGCGTCGGTGACGGCTTGCCACGCCGCGGAGACCTCGGCGAGGGCCAGGTCGCCGGAGGCGTGATGGCGTGGATGAGCTGCTGCGCGTCAGCCTGCGCGGACCGGATCTGCTCTGTGGCCCGCTGCTCGGCGGCGCTGATCTGTTCGACGGCCTCGGTACCCACCTGCGCCAGCTCGCCCTGCGTGGTGGCCAGTGTGGTGTCGCGGGTGTCCAGCGCGGGGTATTGACCTCATCTCGCGCGGCGGTTGCCTTGCCGGCGGCCGGCGGGGCTGCCGCAGCATCGGTGGTGGCCTGGTCACGGGAGCGGGCCATCCGACGCGCGCTGGCGCAGAGGGATCGCAGCGTGGTATAGCCACGGTGCTCAGTAGCGGCCATCAAGGGGATGCGATGGGCAAGGACAGCACGCCGAACAGGCACGACGGGAACCGCGATGGCCAGGGTGTCTACCAACCGGACAAGACGGAGAATCCCCAAGACTACGGTCGCGGCAGGCATCAGAAGGATGAGTCGCCGGAGCAGGACGACCCGGAAAAGGACGACTAAGGGGGGCGTGGTGACAGCTCGGACGGACTGGCGTGAGTTGATCGCGCAGGTGCCTCGGGACCCGTTTATCCCCGAGACCATCTGGGTTGATATCGGCGCTGTCGTCGGCTCCCACTCTGGGTTCACCACCTTGTCCAGACGCGATGATCTGCCACGCTGGCGAGAGCTGGTCGCGGCCAACGAGCCGGTAATCACTCAGGTCGATGAGGGTCACACCGCAGCCGGTGACACCGGCTGGTCCCCGTCGAGTTCGTGTAGCAAGCCCTCGATCGTGGCCGACATGCTCGATGCGCTGGACGTACACCCCGGACATTCGGTCCTGGAGATCGGCACCGGCACCGGGTGGAACGCCGCATTATTGTCCCGACGCGTCGGGACACAGGGCCGGGTGGTCAGCATCGAAGTCGATCCAGTGATCGCCCAGGGCGCACGAGCAGCGTTGGCCGCCGCCGGATACTCACCACAAGTGATCACCGGAGACGGGGCAGAAGGCCATCTTGAGGGGGCACCCTATGACCGGGTGCTGGCGACCGTCGCAGTCCGCGAGACCGTCCCTACGCCCTGGCTGACGCAAACCCGCCCCGGTGGTCTCCTCGTCACCCCGTGGGGAACCGACTACTGCAACGGCGTCATGCTCACCCTGCGCATAACCAGCGAGGGCAGCGCCACCGGCCGCTTCCACGGGGATCTGGCGTTCATGCGGCTCCGCGCCCACCGACGCCGGTTCTACCAACCCACCCACGCCCAGATCCAGTGTGCCGAGGTCACCACCACCGACGTGCACGGATGGGACTTCTTCCACATGATCAACAGTGATCGGGCCGGATTCTCCATCGGACTACAGCTACCCCGCTGCGCCCTCACTGTCGAACTCAACAAATTCGGTACAGACCACCACGTCCTGGAACTCGATGACATCACCACCCAGTCCTGGGCACGCCTGGATGCCCGCCTCACCTCACCGAACCCCCTCGTCGTCCACCAACTCGGCCCCCGCCGACTGTGGGACGAAGCCGTCGCCGCCTACGACTGGTGGTACGACCACAACAAACCAGACCCCACCCGCTTCGGCATGACCATGACCCCTGACACCCAAACAGTGTGGCTCGACGACCCCCGCAGCGTCGTGCGGGCCTTCCCCCTCACGAGTCCACCGCCGTACCCGATCGAACACGGCCAGGCAGAACCCAAGGACAAGGTTGGCTGACGAGGACCTGGCCGAGCTGCTGGCCGCAGATCTCCTCGCGCTTCGACAGCGTGTCGAGGCTGTTCACCGTCGCCTCGAGGACCTCGAGGGTGTCCGCAACGAGATGGCTGCGCTGCCGGCCCAGCACACCGCCAGCGCCGACAGCGCGTAGAGCGGGTATGACACTGGTACGCCAGGAAGGGGCCACAGTGACCGTTTCCCCTGGTCAGCGAGTGTAAGGTCGGCTGATGCGGGCATGGTGATCGGTGATGGTTCCTGTGATAACGCCCAGATACGTGTAATCGGGACCGTGCCTGAGGGGACGTGGTGATCGACGGTCGGCCGGAAGTACGACTAAAGGGGTCGTAGCGTTACGAAAGTGCTGGAGGTCTGCTCGTCGAGGCATCGATATCCGTCCATAAATCTTGAAGCGGCACTCCAGGCATCTCGTCTAGGTAGCGTTTCAGCTCAGGCATACCCGTCCGTGTGTATATGAGCAGTCCTTTATCCTCAAACTGCTGCATCCCCTCCTTGCTGTACGCCCAGTAGCGGCCTGAGTAGGGTCTAGCTCCGTTCCACTCGTAACTGGTGTCTCCGCCAGGCTTGGCCGCAGTCAGATTATCCTTACGATATCTGCGACCAGTACCGTCCTCTATGAATCTGTAATGGGATCCGACGTATTCCTGATCATACGGAGTATAGGTTGTGTTCCATGTCCATTCACTATCTTTTACATAGAGAAGCAACGCGTCGTGAACACGCCCCGACAGCTTCCGTCCTTGCTTGCTGTCGCTATGCGCGGTCGTTCGCTTCCATACAATTTCCCCACCGAACCGCCGTGGACCAAAGATTGCGTCAAGCAATATCTTCAAGTAGTGACTGGCGGTCGGGTCGCAGTGCAGATATAGGGAACCTGCGGATTTCAGTACACGATGTAACTCGATGGAGTTGGCTACCAGCTCCTGATAGAGCGCTTCCGTCTCGTGGCTCCAGGTCCACGTGTCGCCGAACGCCTCGATCTGTGCGGGAGAGTCCTCACCGGTTTTCCCCTTAAACAGCACGTTATAGGAGCGGTTCGAGTTGAACGGAGGATCTAAATACACGAGGTCTACAGATTCACTCGCGATGTGACGACGGAGAACGTCAAGGTTGTCGCCGTAATACAAGTGGTTCAGCGCCACGGAGGAGGGGGGCACGCCTGCCTTCGCTGCCAGCGACGGGGTCATGGCCTCGCCTCCCGGCAAGTTTCCGGCTCTTGTAGCGCCGGGGTCCGGGACGCATCTGGCAAAATAGTAGCATCTATTTCGTAAATCCGTTTGACTGATCGATACCCGTAGGTGACCGAGGCGGTTACACTCGCGTGGTGGCTACCTGCCGGGCCGTCCGAGCGAGTTCCTGGTAATCGCTGCCCCGGCGGGTGTCCAGGGCGTCGGCCAGCGGCAAGAGCCGCTCCCGAGCACGCACCGAACGCAACGGCGCCACACTGTTGATCGCGCTCTTAGCCAAGGTAAGCCCACTAGGCTCCCCGGTCGTCACGTGCAGCTCAGCGAGTGTGATTGCTGGCAGGGCAGCGTCACGACGGTTGCCGCTGCTACCCCAGTGACGCACCGACAGCGCGGCGAACCGCTCAGCGGTGTCGAGCCGTCCCAGGTCCCGTTCGACTAGCGCGGTCACCCACTCCATACCCCCCCGATCGTTCTCGCGGGGCGGCTGCCAAATGTCCCACGCAGCAGCCAACTCCGATCGCGCCATATCCGCTCGTCCCAGGTGCGCCAGGGCGCTGGCAGAGTCCACCCGCAACCCCGCACCCAAGACAGGCGCACGAGGATCATTACTCTCGCACAGCTTGAACTGGCTGAGCTGGAACAGCTTGAGCGCGTCGTTGGGATAGCCGCGTTCCTCGGTCATGCAACCCGCGTGGTACAGCGTGTACGCGGCGCCATAAGGGTCGTTGGCAGCGCGGGCTAACCCCACGGCCTCGGTGAAGTGCGTTCCCGCGACCCCGTACGCGCGCTGATCGAAGCAGCACCACCCGGCGAACTCACGCAACTCGGATAGTGCCGACCGGAGGGACCGCTGCACCGCATCGTCTGCGGGCACCGTCAGCAACCGCATCGCCCGGTTCGCTACGGCGTCCACGATGTCGGCCTGCCCGCCATACCGCAGCGACAGGGACCGCAACTGCTCAGTTCCCACCCTCAAATCGGTGACATCGCGCAGGGCCAGCCGGGAGGGCAGCGGCACGTGCTGAACGCTCACTGGAGACGGGTCTAGCAGCCCGGCGAGCACTGGTCGACCGAATGCGGCAGAAGCCAACCCGGCGATGAAGTGCCTACGCAGCATCTCGTCCGTCACCCCCTCCCGGGGGTCGTCAGTGGCCGTTACCTCATGTCCACGGTAGGCGTTGCTGTCGCCGTAGCTGAGCCCCATGAGTTCCCGGGGGACACCCAACCCCTCAGCGATACGCTCCAGCACCTCATAGGCGATCACCCGCCGCCCGCCGATGATCTCCGACACCTCCGACTGCGACTGCCCGGTCAACCGGGCGATCCGGTACTGGCTGAGCCCTGCTTCGGTCAACGCCCGGTACAGCGCACCAATATCACGGGCAGCCAACACGGCCCGCATGTCCGGTTGCTCCCACAACGCAGGGTCGATCACCGGGACCGGCTTCTCGTCGGCATGCTCAGTGTTCATAGCGGTCCACCGCTCTACGGAAAGGGTCACAGCGTAGACCGGATCTGGTGACACCAGTCAATCCAGCGTTGCGTGCTCGGGAGCACCCGGGGTAGCGCAGGGTAAACAGTGATCATCCGTGGGGGCAAAACCGACCGAGGCCCCCAGAGCACGCCCCTGACCTACGAAAACAGTTTCGCAGGACTCTATTAGTGTCGGGCACCTTCAACGAGTTGCAGCCATCGAAGGCGACCGTGCGCAGCCCACCGAAGCGCAGCCCACCGAAGCGCACCCCGGGAGTGTGCGGCTGGGCCAGCGGCCCGGCCACCACCTCAAACAGGGCTTTCATCGGCGCCGGCCCGAGCCGGCGGCGCAGATCACGCAGGGCCTTCTCCGAGGGGACAAATACCGCCATGCCTGCCGGCCCGGCGGTCAGCTTCTCCCAGACCCGCGTGTATCCCAGGCGCGGGAACAGGCCCAGCGCCAGCACGAAATACACCCCGACCCGCGAGGGCAGCTCACGCAGCCTGTGCTGCACAGTTCTGGTCCGCTCCAAGACGTCATCGACCAGCTCGAACGGCAGATACTGAGTCAGCTCACCCAGATGACCGGGCGCAAAGACACCCGCGGCGACAGTGACGGCACGGGTGAGGGTGGTCGTGGCAGACTGAGTGCGCAACGGGGCCTCTGGCATCGGAAAGATCGTGATGGGTTGACCCGATCTACCAGAGGTCCCGTCGCCTGATCACCCGCCACGCCGATCACCACGATCTCCTTGACCCGAGCTCAGAACCCCTAACTACGCGGCATTGCATCGCGAAGTGGTGGTGTCGCCTCACTGCAAGCCTGTCCCCTTAGCTGCGCAATCGGGGCCAGGCACCGCGGTTGGATTAGGCCTGATGGTTGGCTGCCAGGGTGAGGCGGGCTCGCTCGTCGAAGTCGCGGGCGGCTGCGATGGTGTGGAACGGTTGGATGCGGGCCCGGAGGTCGGTGATGGCTTTGGTGCAGCGGGACGACTTGACGGTGAGGGCGAGGTCCAGGGCCCGGTTGGCGTTGTGCACCGCGGTGTCAAGATCGACGTGACCGGTGGTGAGGGCGGCTTGGCTCAGTGCACCGCGGCGGGCTCGGTTCTGGTTGCGGGCTTCGGCGGTTGACCGTCGGGCGAATCGGGTGGACTCCACCGGCCTGGTGATGTCACCGAAGGCGTTGGCCCATTCCCCGGCGAGGTAGGCGGTGTCGATGAATCGCGCCCATTCGGGCTCGTCGTCGCGCTGGACGCTGGTGAAGGCAGCCTCGGACTGGGCGACGGCGTGCGAGGCTTCGCGGGAATCACCGAGGGCGGCGTGGGCCCTGGCCTGCAGCGCCCACAGGTCCGCCGCACAGGCTGGACTGTAGGCGCGGCGCAGCCCGTGGCGGCCGACGGTAGCCAGCCGTAAAGCTTCCTACGGATGGCCCCAGCATTCGAACCTGATCGCTCATTCCAGCCAGCACATGCGAGCCGAGCATCGCGTCCCCGGAAGCTTGCGCCAGCCGCAGGGACTGCTTGAGGTAGCGCTGCGCGAGGGCTTGGCGGCCGTCGTCGAAGGCCATCCATCCCAGCAGGTAAGTCTGCTCGCTGGCGGCGGCGAACAAGGCCGCGCCGGTGTCGGTCTCGGGGTCGACGTGGCGCACTAGTGGCAGTACGTGGCCCGTGACGTACTGGGCCAGCGCGTGGCGGGCGTGACCACCGCCGCGCATCACGTCCGCTTCCTGGTAGACGGCGAATGTCTCACGGATCGCCACGACCTGGCCGTGATCGACCCTTCCCCCGGCCCGTGGCCTGGTGGCGTCCAGGGTGGCGAGCAGCCAGTCACGGCTGGGGGCGACCGCTGCAGCAGCAACAAACGGGGCACTGCACAGGAAATCGCGGCGGTGCACGTCATTCCTCCCGAGATCAGCGACCACCGCCACGGTAGCCCCCACACCCGGCTGGTAGGCCTGCCAGCCACAGCAGATCATGCCAGCCTGAACGTGCATCAAACTAGCCACGGCCAACTGCGTGACATGATTCCCAGGATCGAGTCCGACCCCCGCGACAGACGAGCTGAGTCATCGCAGACCCGGGCCGTCCCGCCGACTCCCACCCTTCCGGCCGGGCAGCCGGACATAGATCACGGCGGGGCCGGGGGATGATCCCGTCGCCGTCGCGTCCCTGCTCCGTGAATGAACATTTAGCCTTCCCTTGTGAAGTTTATCGCAATCATCTAGTCGAGCACTGGACTTGTCCTGTTTACCGTCGGGACGAAGCGTCCCCTGCATGAAATCTTTGTGTGCGAAAGATGTGTGCTCGTGGCGACCGAGATCTGCGCCACGTTGGCGATGGAGTTCTCGCCAGTCATACACCTGGGGAGCACCGCATGACGACGTCGGAGACAGGAGGTGTAATGCCGATCGAACGGTGACGCCAAGTGTCCGCTCGTGGTCACCTCTCGGCTCCACCGTCTGCGCAAGACGTCAGTGACGGTTGGTGGCACACCGCTCGTTTGCCTGTCACGGTACTCTCAATGACCCAGTCTCCACGGCAGGAGTGGACCTCGGACATCCTCGATGGTCCCGGCGGCGGTGAGGAGCGCCTCAAGTTTTTGTATCAGCGCGGCGTCGGGGCCCCTCTACCAAACGGAATTGGGTCATGGCATGGCCACGAACCGAACGCACCTCAGGTGCCAAGCGGTTGGTCTCGAAGGACGGGAGTTGACATGGAGTGGTATTTGAAGGTGCTTCGCCAGTACGCCGATTTCACCGGCCGCGCCCGGCGGAAAGAGTACTGGATGTTCACGCTGGTCAGCGGAATCATCTCGGTTGTGCTCGCCATCTTCGACAACGTGCTCACGATCGGCCTACTCGGTGCGCTCTACTCGCTGGCGGTGCTGCTGCCGAGCCTGGCCGTCGGCGTCCGCCGGCTGCACGACACCGGCCGAAGTGGTTGGTGGCTGCTGATCGGCATCATCCCGTTGATCGGCTGGATCGTGCTCATCGTGTTCTTCGCCACCGACGGCGAACGGCAGCCGAACGCCTATGGACCAGACCCAAAAATCGTCCCGGGTGAGGCTACCGTCTTCTCCTGACGAGGACGGCTTGCCCGTTCCGCCCGTGCACTCACTGACCAGCGTTGATAGCGTCTCGTCGTCTTACCTCAGCCAAGAACCAGGTGCTCGGCGTGCGGACATCCAGCAGATCAGAGCCCGCGGTTCGAGATCCCCTGACCTACATTAATCGCTACATCGACGGTTACGGACGACCATGGACATCCTCGGACCTGAACCCGAAGATGAGGCCCGGCCCTGGACAGATTGCAGGTAGTCGCGCGGTACTGCTTGCGACTACGGATCTGAAGGTCAGGGGTTCGAGTCCCTTCGAGCGCGCATCGTCTACATCCCTTCTGAGCAGCAGCTACATCGGTAATCATGATCGAGCCAGGCGGCATCGGGTCGATCTCGGGACGGTCGGGACGGTGGGCGTCCAGCGCACCCGCGCTGACGTCTTCGTCGGCGCCCCGCCGCCCACGGCCGAAACATCAATGGCGCCGATCACAGCGAGACGAAGAACCCGCGCGGGCACGAAGAGGAACGCCCGTGGCAGCAATCGCGACAAGTCCAGTCACGACGAGCGAATGGCGTGGGCCAGAGCCAGCGGCAGGGCCGTAGGCAGGCTCCACGCGAACGCGGTCGTCCGCTTCGTGGTCGACGAGGTCGTGTGCGACCAGTCGGAGCTGAACCAGCGGACGTGCAGACGATGTCGGGGTCGCAGGCTACCGTGCGCCGAATGGCTGAGTTCGAGGTCTGGGATGTGAGCGCCTGGGAAGCGGTGAACCCGGAGCCGATCGGCCGTGACGCGAAGCTCTGGGTGCGTGAGCCCGGGGCGCCCTCGTGGTCCCGCGAGCGGGACTGGTTGTTCAAGCCGGTCATCGTGACGGCGAGCGGCCATCGACAGGGGGAGGACTGGACTGAGAAGATCGTCAGCGAGCTCGGTGGTCTGCTCGGTGTTCCTTGCGCCGAGATCGAACTCGCCGTGCGTCGCGGAGTGCCGGGATCCATCTCGCGCAACGTCGCGCCGGACGGATGGAACCTGGTTCT
Organism: uncultured Actinomycetota bacterium; assembly: GCA_963823755.1. GTDB lineage: Bacteria > Actinomycetota > Actinomycetes > Mycobacteriales > Pseudonocardiaceae. Next base: position 139,481 of record CAWGMP010000011.1, on the reverse strand, counting down.
CGGTTCGGTGCTCCTCAGCACCGGGAATAGCCACTACCACGAAGGCCAGTTACGGCCACCGGGGCGCCCAGGGCACTCGCCGCGAACGATCTTCCAAGCACTTGATGAGGTGCCAACCGCCAGCTGGGTCCGGCCGGCTCACCGCTGTCGAGATGTTCGCCGGATACCTGGTCCTAGACGCATGGGTCGCCAACCAGGACCGGCACGACCAGAACTGGGCGGTCCTTCGCCAGGCCGCCGCTCCGGGCGAACTCCGGCTCGCCGGCTCCTACGATCATGCAAGCAGCCTCGGCTTCAATCTGCTCGACGCACGGCGGGAGACTCTGCTGGATTCCGGCGCCGTGGCGGACTGGGCCGCAAGGGGCACCGCACACCGCTTCGAGCACGACCCCGGCAGTTCGTCGCGAGAGATCCCGACTCTCGTGGCAGCTGCCCATGACGCTCTCGCCCTCGCTGGACAGAAAGCCAGCCGTCATTGGATCAAGCGCCTTCGTAACGTCGAGTTGGCCGAAGTCGCGAATGTGATCGCTCGAATGCCCAACTTGTCACACGTGACGGCTAGATTCATCCTCGAGTTGCTGACCGTCAACCGGAGGAGGTTGCTTCATGACCATTGAGGAAGTAGCCGCACGCCCGGATGGTGCAACGACGGGCACCTGGGACGCCGGAAGGTCGCCGGGCAGTTTGATCGTGGCATGGCAGCACCCGGAGACCCGCCTCATCGCCCCCGTTGGGCTGCTTGAGCACGGTCACGGCCTCGGCTATCGCTTCCGCTACCTGCGGTGCGCCTCGACGGTCGACGGTTTCCTGCCGTTCCTCAGTTTCCCGGAGTGGCAGCGCACCTACATTTCGCAGCACCTGTTCCCGCTGTTCTCGCAGCGGATCATGAGCCCGCGTCGGCCCGACTTCAGCCAATTCCTGCACCAGCTCTATCTCAATGAGGACGCGACTCCGTGGGAGCAGCTGGCCAGGTCGGAGGGCCGCCGCACCGGTGACACGGTGCAGGTGTTCCCGATTCCGACTGTCCATGCCGACGGTTCGACAAGCTGTCGGTTCCTCGTGCACGGCATCCGTCATGTGGCGGGCGGGCAGCTGCCGCTGTCACTCACCCCGGGCGACGAGCTCGAGCTGCAGGATGATCCAGCGAACCCGGTCAACCCCGAAGCTGTCCTCGTGTGCTCGCGCGGTGGGGAGAGACTCGGCTACGTGCCTGACCTCTTGCTCGAACACCTGCGGGTGCTCCGGGACACGGGTTCGGTTTGCCTCACCGTCGAGCATGTCAACGGACCAGAGGTTCCCGCCCACCTGAGGCTGCTCGTCCTGCTTGATGGCCACGCGCCGGCCGACTACCAGCCGATGAGCGGGCCGCGCTGGCAGACGTACTGATGACCTAGCTGATAGGTATCAGGCGGCGCCCGACGATCGGGGCGAAGAGGTCGACGCCCAGACCGTCCAGGTCGCGCACCACCGCGTAGCGCTGGCCCCAGAAGGCGTCCCAGGGGGCATGTTCGCCGTGGTAACCGGCCTCGGTCAGCTCGGCGTAAGCACGATCTACTGCGGCCGGATCAGGCAGCCGGAACCCCAGGCTGGTGCGGCCGCGGCCGTCACCCGCCTTCCAGTCCGGGGTGAAGGATCGGATGGTGTCCTCGGTGTCCCAGGCCAGCCGCAGGCCGCCGGGCAAGCCGACCTCCACGTGCGGCGCCGCGTCGGCTTCGGCCGGGATGTCCAGGCCAAGCCGGCGGTAGAACGCCAACGAGGCGGCCATGTCGACGACCACCAGCTCGATCACATCCAGTCGCGCGTCGATGCTCATGCCTGTCCTGCGCCGATCAGAAGACGCTGCGCCCGTACATCTCGCCCAGCGGGTCGGCGATCAGCTCGACGCGGGCCCCATCCGGGTCCCGGAAGTAGATCGACGTCCCGCTCTCCAGCAGGTACTCGATCCCCCGGGCGTCCAGCCGGTCCCGGATCTCCTGCCAGCGCGATGGTTCCATCGAGATGGCGAGGTGGTGCAGCCCACCGAGCACCTCGGCATAGGGGCCGACGTCCACACCGGGTAGGTCGAAGAACGCGACGGTGTTGCCGTTGCCGACGTCGAAGAAAAAGTGCGTGGAACCGGGCAGGTCCCGGTTCTCGAACATGTCGATGAGCGGGAAGCCGAGCAGACCCTGATAGAACTCGACGGTCCGCCGCACGTCGGAAGAGATCAGCGCGGTGTGGTGGATGCCGCGCGCGCTGCTGGCCGGTCGCTGGTCGCGGGGCAGCATCGTCTCCGCACGGATCCGGTCCCGCTGCTGGGCCAGTTCGGTGCACTGCGCTTCGGTCACTGTCACAGTTCAAGCATCCCGCAACGGCCCTGCAGCGGCCAGCTCGAAGCGGGCGAACTCGGCCACCATCGCCGGCAACGACCAGTGCGCGTTCAGCCCGCTCGGGTTGGGCAGTGCCCACACCAGGGTGGTGCCCAGGCCGGCGGGCTGCCTTCCGACGGCGGCCCGCGGCGCGGCGAAAGCCACCCGGTAAGCCGTGATGCCGACGACGCCCAGCGCGATCGGACGCAAGGTGCCCACCAGGTCCCGGAGTCGCTCGCCGCCGGCGATCAGCTCCGCGGTGCTCAGCTCGTCGGCCCGCGCGGTGGCGCGGGGCGCGATGTTGGTGATCCCCAACCCGAGCGCGGGAAACAGAGACTGCTCGTCGGGCCGAAACCGGCGGGGAGTGAATCCGGCGCCGTGCAGCACCGGCCAGAAACGGTTGCCCGGCCGGGCGAAATGGTGCCCGGTGGCGGCGGAGACCAGGCCCGGGTTGATCCCGCAGAACAGCACCCGCAATGGCGGATCGTCTGGCCCGGGTAACACGTCGGGAATCGTGCGGTCCCGGGCCGCGGCGAGGTCGATAGACGTCACGCAGGAGAGCCTAGCCGCTCACGGCCTACCGCAAAGCTCACGGCGACACCATCCGCCCGGTGGGTGACACCGCCTCCGCGCCGTTCTTGGCGTGATGGCGGCTGATGTTCTTCTCCAGTAGACGAAGCGACGTGCTCACCCCAACTCCGTCCTCAGGAAGGCGACCCCCATTTGCTTTGAGCTCGACCAGAACACGATCCATCGCCTCGTAGGCGGCGAACAGGCACGGCGTGCTGTAGATCACCACATCAGCACCCAGCTGTTGCAGTTCGGGCAGGGACAATCGCGGCGACTTTCCCCCGGCGATCTGGTTGAACAGCAGCGGTTTGTCGCCGATGGCTGCGCGGATCTTGCATAGCCAGTCGACGCTGCGGACCCCGTCAACGAGGATCACGTCGGCCGCGGTCGCGGCAAGCGCCTCGGCCCGGCGCACGATCTCTTGTTCGTCGGTGGCGTCGGTCCGAGCTACTACCACCAGGTCTTTGCGGGTATCCAGGACCAACTCCAGCTTGTCCAGGTACTCAGCCAAGGGCAGGACCTGTTTGCCGTCGACATGTCCACACCGCCGGGGCCTGCGCTGGTCTTCCAGAATCACCCCGGAGGCGCCGACCGCCTCGAGGTGCTCGACCACGTGACACGCCACCTCCGGATCGACGTACCCGTCGTCGATGTCGACCAGCAGGTGTTTGCCCGGAAACGCGAGCCGTAGCCGTTGCACGAAGCCGACCATGTCCGGCCACGCGATGAACCCGATGTCGGGCAAGCCGTAATAGGACGCGGCGAAACCGAAACCGGACACGAACAGTCCGCTATAGTACTGCGCGGCGACTGAGGCCGAAAACATGTCGTACACCCCGATCAACGGAGTGATTTCCGTCGCCAGCACATCTTCTCGGAGCCTGCGCCCATAACTCACCAATACACCCCCTCAATGCAACTCGATCCGAGCTGGTTACACGACCACACCCGTGAGCTCAGCTACAGTGCCGTCCACCCCGACCCGTCTCTGCTCCACTGACTGTGCGGCACTCGACGAGCTGTACTAGTAACCTGATAAAACGGTGCCACGGGCGGCAGCCGAGGTCTATCTGAACCACCCTACGTGATTAATTCGGCCCCTCGTGCGGGTATGGACGTCGCGCACGGTGTCTCGCCCACGGTGGGCACCACTCACGTCACGAACAGGTAGATCGACACCGTCAAGCCGACGACGACCACTGCGCCCCGCAACACCGGCGCGGGCAGCCGACCGGCGAGCTTCGCACCGAGGAAACCCCCGATCAGCGTGGTGGGGGCGAGCAGCACGACGGCTAGCCAGTCCACCGGTGCACCGATCGCGAACACCACCACAGTGACCACGCCGATGATCAGCGACAGCACACCCTTGACGGCATTGAGCCGGCGCAGGTCGTCGTTCACCGCGAGGGCGAGGACGGCGACCAGGATGACGCCGAGCGCGCCCCCGAAGTAGCCACCGTAGATCGCGGCGAGAAACACCGCAGGCAGCAGGATCACCCGGCGGTCCGGTGCGCCGGGTTCAGGCTCACCGATCCACCGGACCAGCCACCGCTGACCGCCGAGCAGCACACTGGCCAGCGCCACCAGAGCGGGCACGACCGCGTCGAACACGGCGGCAGGCAGCACGAGCAGCAGCAGGCTGCCCACCAGCGAGCCCGCCGCCGCGACGCCGGTCGCCGACAGCAACCGGGCCTGCTGGCCGCGCAACTGCCGGCGGCTGCCCAGCGCCACACCGAGGTAGCCGGGACACTGGATGACCGAGTTGGTCACGTTCGCCGCGAGCGGCGGGAAGCCCACCGCCAGCAGCGCCGGGAACAACAGCAGAGACCCACCACCGGCCACGGCGTTGACCGCGCCCGACGCGACGCCGGCGACGACCATCAAGACAAGATCGAGAGACGGCACGGGCGCCACGTTAATGGGGACTCCCCAGCCCAGTCGGAGCCGAGGGTGGGGCCCGAAGCGGCGGGACTCCAGACCAGGAAGGCTCCGGAGCCAGGAAGGCCCCGGATCTAGGAAGGCCCCGGATCTAGGAAGGCCCCGGGTCAGCAGGGACGTCGGCCGGGGGGAACGCGGAGCCGGCTGAAGCCTCATCATCGGGCTCGGCGTCCCCGCTGACCAGTGCACGGATGCCGGCGTTGAGCGCGGCCAGCAGTGGCACCGACAACAGCGCACCGGCGATGCCGGCGAGCACCGAACCCACCGCGACGGCCAGCACCACCGCCACCCCGTTGAGCTCCACGGCGCGGCCCATCAGCAGCGGCTGCAACACGTTGCCCTCCAGCTGCTGCACGCCGAGCACCACCCCGAGCACGATCAGCGCCGCCACCCCACCCTTGGCCACCAGCACCACCAGCACCGCGACCACGCCGGAGACCACCGCGCCGATCACCGGGATGAACGCCGCCAGGAACGTCAACGCGGCCAGCGGCACCACCAGCGGGGCACCCACCATCACCAACCCGATCCCGATACCCACCGCGTCCACCACCGCCACCAGCGCGGTGGCCCGGATGAACCCGCCCAGTGAGGCGAATGAGCGCTGCCCGGCGGCATCGACCCGGGCACGGACCGACCGCGGCACCCCATTGAGCAGGAAAAGCCACATCGATCTGCCGCCGTAGAGGAAGTAGATCAACGTGAACAGCGCCAACGCGGCACCGGTGAGGTACTGCCCGACCGTGACCGCGGTGGACAATGCGCCCGAGGTGATCGCGGTGCGGTTGTTGGACACCGAACGGCTCAGGGAATCGAGCAGGCTCTGCAGCTTCACCGGAGGCAAGCCGAACGGCGGATGCTGCAGCCACATCCGGATCTGCTGGACGCTGTTGGCGATCTGGGTCTGCAACTCGGGCAACCCATTCACGAAAGCCTGGATGACGAATCCCAGCAGCCCACCGATCAGCGCCAATCCCGCGATCAAGACCACCAGGGTGGCCAGGCCTCGGGGCACTCGGTGCCCGGTCAGCCAGTCCACCACCGGACCCAGCAGTGCAGTCAGTAATAACGCCACCGCCACCGGGACCACCACCTGCCGCAGGGTGATCACCACGTAGGCCACGACGACGGCCATCCCGGCCACCGCCAGCAGCCGCCACGACAACGCGGCCGCGACCTGCAACGGGTACGGCACGGCCGCCATGGCGTCGCGGCTGTCGGGGCTGCGGTTCACGCCGCCACGCTATCCGCTGCGCGCCGGCGGTGGCTGCGCACAATCCGTCACTGAGAGCAGTCGAGGCCCGACGGCGTGATCCCCAACCGATGACCTCCGGGACAGGCGCTAGTCGAAGGACTCGCCTGCGTCGGCCTTGGCGATCAGTGCGGCAGGTGGGGTGAAGCGGTCGCCGTAGCGGTCAGCCAGCTCTTTGGCGCGGGCCACGAAGCCGGTCAGACCATCGGGGTAGCCATTCATGAACTGCACCACGCCGCCGGTCCACGGTGGGAACCCGATACCCATGATCGAGCCGATGTTGGCGTCGGGCACCGAGGTGATGACACCCTCATCGAGGCACTTCACGGTCTCCAGTGCCTCGGCGAACAGCATCCGTTCCTGCATGTCCGCGAACGGGATCGCATCCGGGCGCGACGGGCCGAAGTGCTCGGCCAGGCCGGGCCACAGCCGGGTGCGTTTGCCGGCCTCGTACTCGTAGAACCCGGCCCCGCCGGAGCGCCCCGGACGCTGGAATTCCAGCACCATCACATCGACGATCGCGTCGGCCGGGTGCGGGGTCCAGGTGCCGCCGGCCGCCTCGACGCCGCGTCTGGTCTCCTCCCGGATCTTGCGCATCAGTGTCAAGGCCAGCTCGTCGACCAGCTGCAGCACCGGCGCGGGATAGCCGGCCTGCAAGGTGGCCTGCTCGATGGACGCCGGAGCCGCGTTCTCGGCGAGCATGGCGACGCCCTCGGTGATGAAGGTGCCGATCACCCGGCTGGTGAAAAAGCCGCGGCTGTCGTTGACGACGATCGGGGTCTTGCGGATCTGCTGCACCACGTCGACGGCGGCGGCCAGCGCGGCATCGGACGTCTGCTGCCCCCGGACGATCTCCACCAGCGGCATCTTGTCCACCGGGGAGAAGAAGTGCAGGCCGAGGAAATCGGCCGGGCGGTCGACCCCGCAGGCCAGGTCGGTGATCGGCAGCGTCGAGGTGTTCGAGCACAGCAACGCGCCGGCATCGACGACATCGACGATCTCGCCGAAGACCTTCTTCTTCAGCACCGGGTCCTCGAACACCGCCTCGATCACCAGGTCGCAGCCCTGGAGATCGCCCGCGTCCGCGGTCGGGGTGATCCGGGCCAGCACCTCGTCCCGCTGCTCGGCAGTGGATCGACCCAGGGACACGGCCTTGTCGAGTAACCCCGCCGAGTAACCCTTGCCTTTGGTCGCCGCAGCGAGATCCACGTCTTTGAGCACAACCTCCATGCCTACCCGGGCACACGAGTAGGCGATGCCGGCGCCCATCATCCCGGCACCGAGCACGCCGACCTTGCGGAAGGTGCGTCGCGGGTAACCGTCGGGCCGGCTGCCGCCCTTGTCGATGTGCTGCAGGTCGAAGAAGAATGCCTTGATCATGTTTTTGGCGACCTGGCTGGTGGCCAGATCCATGAAGTAGCGACCCTCGATCTGCAGGGCGGTCTCCACGTCCACCTGGGCGCCCTCCACCGCCGCGCACAGGATGTGATGCGGGGCCGGCATCGGCGCGCCCTTGAGCTGCTTGCGCAGCGTGGCCGGGAACGCGGGGAGCAGCTGCGCCAACGCCGGAGTCGACGGGGTGCCGCCGGGGATCCGGTAGCCCCTGACGTCCCAGGGCTGCTGCGCCCGCGGGTGCGCTGCGATCCATTCGCGAGCCTTGGTGAGCATCTCGTCGGGTGTCGCGACGACCTCGTCGACGATGCCGATCTCCTTGGCCTGTTCAGGGCGCACCTGCTGACCCTTCAACAGCAGCTGCGTCAGCGCGTTGACCAGGCCCAGCATCCGCACCGTGCGGACCACCCCACCGAGACCTGGCAGTAACCCGAGGGTCACCTCCGGAAAACCGATCTTGCTGGCCTTCGTGTCCAAGGCGATCCGGTGATGGCAGGCCAGCGCGATCTCCAGGCCACCGCCCAGCGCAGCGCCGTTGAGGGCAGCGACGACCGGGCGGCCCAGCTTCTCCAGCCGGCGCAACTGGCGCTTGAGCAGCGCGATGTGCGCCGCGAACTCAGGGGCCTCGTGCGGCGTGACGGCAAGCAACCGGTTGAGGTCCGCTCCGGCGAAGAACGTCTTCTTCGCCGAGGTGAGGATGACCCCGGTGATCGAGTCCCGCTCGGCCTCCAGCCGGTCCAGGGTGGCAGCCATCGACGCGACGTAGCGGTCGTTCATCGTGTTCGCGGACCTGCCCGGGTCGTCCATGGTCAGCGTGACGACGCCGTCGGTGTCAGCGTCCCAACGAATGCTGTCTGTCATGTGCTCTCTCCTGGACGATCAGACCCGCTCGATGATGGTGGCGATGCCCATGCCGCCGCCGACACACAGGGTGGCCAGGCCGTATCGCAGGTCGCGGCGCTCCAACTCGTCGATCAACGTACCCAGGATCATCGCGCCGGTCGCACCCAGCGGGTGCCCCAGGGCGATCGCGCCACCATTGACGTTCACCTTGTCGTGCGGCACGTTCATCTCTCGCATGAAGCGCAGCACCACCGCAGCGAAGGCCTCGTTGGCCTCGACCAGGTCGATCTGGTCCATGGTCATGCCGGCCTTGGCCAGTGCCTTACGGGTCGCCGGCGCCGGGCCGGTCAACATGATCGTCGGTTCCTCGCCGGTGACCGCGCCGGCCACGATCCGGGCTCGCGGGGTCAGCCCGAGATCCCGCCCGACCTGCTCGGAGCCGACCACGACCAGCGCCGCACCGTCCACGATCCCCGAGGAGTTGCCGGCATGGTGCACATGATCGATGCGCTCCACCCAGTGGTAACGCTGCAGCGCGACGGCATCGAATCCGGCCTGCTCACCGAGGTCGGCGAAGGAGGGGTTGAGCGCACCGAGGCCCGCCAGGGTGGCATCCGGGCGCAGGTGTTCGTCACGGTCCAACACGACGGAGCCGATCAGGTCGCGCACCGGGACCACCGACCGCTGGAAATACCCGTTACTCCAGGCCTTGGCGGCGCGGTGCTGGGATTCCAGGGCGTAGGAGTCGACGTCGTCGCGGGTGAAGCCCTCGATGGTGGCGATCAGGTCGGCGCTGATGCCCTGCGGGACGAAGCGAGCTGCGTAGGCGGTTTCCGGGTCCATTGCCAGCGCGCCGCCGTCGGAGCCCATCGGCACCCGGGACATCGACTCGACGCCGCCGGTGAGCACCAGGTCCTCCCAGCCCGAACGGACCTTCATCGCACCGAGGTTGACCGCTTCCAGACCGGATGCGCAAAACCGGTTGATCTGCAGCCCCGCAACGGTGTCGGGCAGCCCGGCAGCCAGCGCGGCGGCGCGCGCGATGTCGGCGCCCTGGTCGCCCACGGGGGCGACCACTCCGAGCACGATGTCGTCGATCCGCGCGGGGTCCAGGCTCGGGTGGCGGCTGCGCATCTCATCGATCAGTCCGGTGACCAGAGAGATCGGTTTGACACCGTGCAGGGCGCCGGTCGGCTTGCCCTTGCCTCGCGGGGTGCGCAGGGACTCGTAGAGGAACGCTTCAGCCATGGTGGGCTCCTGTTCTCGGAAGTTCGGCCCTGGCGGTCTCGGGGGGCAGCGCGGACTCGCGGATCGCCCGGTTGACGGCGAGCTGGAAGTTGGTCACCACCCCCTCAACGGTGATCGGTTTGAGCCGCTCCAGCAGGGCGATCAGCCGGTCACGCAGCTCAGGCGGGTGCCCGCGGTCGCGGTACTCACGTAACACGGTGTCGTGGAACAGCGCCACCAGTTCGGTCGCCAGCGCGTGGGTGTGCGACTCGATGATCTGCTTGGCGGCCAGTTGCACCGCGAAGTCCATCTCGGTGTCGAGCAGGCTCAGCCCGTAGCCCAGCATGTCGGGGCTGGTCAACGTCCAGGACTGAGCACTGTCGCGGGCCCCGTCGGGTCGGATCACACCCAGCGTCACCAGCCGGGCCAGCTCCTCGCCGTCCACGGTGCGCCCGGCGCGAGCGTCGAGCTCGGCCTTGCTCACCGTCTCGGGTTCCTCGGGCAGCCACGGGGCGAGCAGCGCACGATGCAGGGCGAGGTCCTCGGGGGATCGGTCCAGCGGGATCCGAGCCAGGTAGCCCTCGATCGCCGCCAGCGTGAAACCCAACCCTTGCAGGTCGCGGACCAGCTCCAGGCGGGCCACGTGCCGCTCGTCATACAGGCCCAGCCGGCCGCGCACCTCCGGCGGCGCGATCAGGCCCAGCCCGGCGTAGAAGCGGATCGTCCGCACGCTGATCCCGGTGCGGGTCGCCAGCTCAGCGATGGTGAGCTCGTCGGCCACGAACCGCCCTCCCCGCCCAGCCTCCCGACGTGACAGTGGTACTGTCACAACAGTACCACTGTCACGTCGGGAGTCCTTATCTCATCCGGGGCCGGATCCTCGAGATCCGGTTGAGCACGTCACTGCCCGGAGCCCTTTCCGGTTCAGTTGCGGGGCGGTTCCCAATGGGTGGACACCCTCCGCATCGTGCCGTCGCAGGAGCACGGTTCGGTATTCACCGTCCGCGACCGCGAATCGCGGGCGGGTGCTGCCGATGAGGGTGGCGAGGAGACCGGCCCGCGGTCCTGGGCAGGTGCAGCTGGCAGAGGCGGGCGGGCGGGCGGGACGGGCTGCCGCTGCATCACCACCCGACGATCGCCTGCAGGGTCGGCAACGGGCTTGTGCTGCACGGGCACAGAGTGAGGGGCAGCGACATCCGGAGGCGCTGGTGCAGGCGCAGCGGCACCCGGGGGCGCAGGCGTAGCGGCAGCAACACCCGGGGGCACGGCGATAGGTGCAGCGGCAGCAATATCCGGGGCAGCCGGCGCAGGCTGAGGGTCGGTGATAGCCGGCGACGCCGCGGCCACCTGAGGAACGGGTGGCGGTGAAGACGGGGTGGTGAACACCCCGGCGGACACACCCGCCAACACCAGGACAAGCACGGCACTCGCCAACAGGGCAATCACAGCGCTACGCAGACTGAGCACAACTCCCCCAAGCCTCGCTGACTGACGTACCTCTGAGTTAGCGCGCGAAGACCCCGTTCTGTTAGCCGACACCGTCGGTCGCAGCCAAGACACTATCCGATGTGTTCCGGGGTGCAGCGCTTCACGCCATTGCTCATCAACGCAGCCCGGCCATGCCGACACGCCCCAGGAGATCGCCGGCTCGCCGATGAGACCGCGCACTCGAGCACGGCCGTCCCCAACCGAGGTCATCACCGACAAGGCAGCGGTCTACGGAAGGTGATTATTCAGGTTCGCAGGGCGGGTTATAGGACTGGCCAGGGATGTACTGCAGCCATTGGGCATGGGTGAGGGGGGTGACAATCAGTCCGCAGATGTCCTTGGCGGTCTCTTCCGGACTGGTGTCCCACAGCCGAATGGTGTTATCGCTGCCGCCGCTGGCCAGAATGTGGCCATCGGGAGTGAAGGCGACCGCCTCGACCTGTTTGTTGTGCCCGGTCAGGATGACAGCGAGGTGGTGCGGATCAGTGAGGTCCCACAGGCGCACAGTGCCGTCGAAGCTGCCGCTGGCCAGGGTGTGTCCGTCCGGACTGAATGTCACCGCCTCGACTCTGCCGGTATGGCCGCTCAATACGGCAGATGCGGTGGGGCGGTGAGGGTCGGTGACGTCCCACAGCCGGACCGTGCCATCTTGGCTGCCGCTGGCCAGGGTGCGTCCGTTCGGGCTGAACGCCACCATCTCGATGCTGTCGGTATCGCCAGTGAGTGTCGCCACGGTGCTGGGATGGCGGGGATCTGTCACGTCCCATAGCCGGATGGTGTCATCGTCGCTGGCGCTGGCCAGAGTGTTCCCGCCCGGGCTGAACGCGACCCATTCGACGACACCAGTGTGCCCGGTCAGGATGGCTGATGCGGTGGGGTGGCGTGGGTCGGTGAGATCCCACAGTCGGACAGTGCCGTCGCTGCTGGCGCTGGCCAGGGTGTTTCCGTCCGGGCTGAACGTCACCGACTCCACGACGCTGGTGTGTCCGGTCAGGATGGTCGGCACGGTGGGGTGACCTGGATAGTCGGTGAGGTCCCACAGTCGGATGGTGTCATCGCCGTCAGCGATGGCCAGAATGTGCCCATCTGGGCTGAAAGCCACTGTTTCGATGAAGCGGTTGAATCCGGGCAAGGTGGTTGACAGGAAGGGGCGGCGGGGGTCGGTGAGATCCCACATCCGCACTATGTCGTCGTTGCCGGCGCTGGCCAGGGTGTGCCCGTCGGGACTGAAGGCCACCGTGTCGAGGGGGTTGTCAGTTCTTAGTGAGTTGTTGAGTCTCGCGGTGAGAATGACCGGGTCATGGTGGGGACCGGTCAGGTTCCACAGCCGCACCGTGCCGTCGTCACTGCCGGTGGCCAGAGTATGCCCGTCCGGGCTGAAGGCCACCGCGCCGACGATGTCGGTGTGCCCGGTCAGCGCGGCTGATGCAGTGGGGTGATGTGGGTCGGTGACGTCCCACAGTCGCACCTCACCTACTTGGTTGCCGCTGGCCAGGGTGTGCCCGTCGCGGTTGAAGGCCACCGACTCGACACCCACCATCTGGCCGGTGAGCGTCGCTGCCGCGATGGGGTGGCGGGTATCGGTGAGATCCCAGAGCCGTACCGTCCTGTCACGGCCGCCACTGGCCATGGTGCGCCCATCAGGGCTGAAGGTTACCGCGTAGACGGCGTCGGTGTGGCCGGTGAGAGTTGCTGATGTGATTGGGTGATGGGGATCGGTGAGATCCCACAACGTGACCGTGCGGTCATCGCTACCGCTGGCCAGGATACGTCGATCGGGGCTGAATACCACCGTGTTGACACTGCTGTTGGGCCCGGTCAGTGTCGTGGAGGCAGTGGGGTGGTCCAGATTGCTGAGGTCCCAGAGCCGCACGGTGTGGTCGCTGCTGCCGGCGGCTAGCAGGTGCCCGTCGGGGCTGAAGGCCACCGCATTGACCGCGATGGCCGAGATGACGGTCATCGCCTGGTAGGTCAGGACGGCCAGTGGTCTCGGGTGATGGACATCGGTGAGGTCCCACAGCCGCACCGTGTTATCGCGGCTGCTACTGGCCAGGGTGCGCCCATCGGGGCTGAATACCACTCCGGTGATGGCGCCGATGTGGTCGGTGAGGCTGCCCACCGCAGCAGGGTTCTGGGGGTTGCTGAGATCGTAAAGGCGTACCATCTGGTCGGCGGAACCGGCGGCCAGAGCGTGCCCATCGGGGCTGATGGCCACGGCGGTGAAAGCGCCGACGTTGCCCAGTATCCGGGTGGCGGTGTGCAAGGTGGAGGCGCGGAGCAGGCTGCCCCGAGCCTCGGGGGTGGGTGCGATGCGGTAGGCGGCCAGGCTGAGCTGCATCGCAAGGGACGGATCAGAGGCACCGGCCCGGTCGGACTCATCAGCGACCATGCGGGATAGCGCCTCCAGGCGCTGCTCGGCGACGGTGTGCTGCGAGGAGATCACGAAACCAACCGCTCCAGCGACCAGGACCAGCAAGACCACAAGGATCGTGAGGAACCGGCGACGGATGTGAGCACGTTGGCGTGCCGCGTGCTTGCTGCGTTCGACGAGCTGGTGGATCTTAGGTGGGATGTCGGTCGGTCGTCCGGCCAGCCACCGCTCCGCGTCACCGATCCGGACCTCGTCGGGGAGCAGTTCGTTGTCGTGTTCGCGTTCTTCCATGATGGTCAGCCAGCGCCGGAAGTCCGCGTCGTCATCGACCCAGCTCTTGAGCCGTATCCAGGACCGGATGAGTGCTTCGTGCGCCAGTTCCACGGTGGGGGTGCGGTCTATGGGATCTGCTCCGAGCGTCAGCAGTCGCAGGTCCACCAGCTGACTGACCAGGTCCCACTCCCCAGGGATCGTGAAGAAGTCCTTGCCCACGGTGCATCGCGTGGCCAACGCGGCGTCGCCGCGACTGCGCACGCAGGCCAGCATGACCCGCCGGATCCGCTCCTCAGGCCAGCGCGGTTTCAGCTCAGCGAACATGGTTTCGGCATACCGGTCGAGGGCTCCCTCAACCCGGCCGAACTCGTGGTAATGAGCGAAAGTCAGGCGCCGCTGACGCTGGCGAGGCCACAACTCGGTCAGGGCGAACTGCATCAGCGGCAACCCTCCGTCGCCGCCGGCTGCATCCACAGCGATCTGTCGCGCCAGCCCGTTCTCGTAGGTCACATCGCAGGTCCGAGCAGGTTCGGTGACCGCGCGTTCCAACGCTGCCGGGTCCATCGGAGAAATGGTCAACAACCGGTCCTGGAGCCGCCGCCCGAGGTCAGGATGGGTCAACACGTGCCCGAGAAAGTCCGCCCGCAGCGTGCACACCAGCCGGTATGCCGGATTGTCGGCATTCCCGGAAGGGATGATCCGATCGAGGAATGCAGCTGCTTCCTTGTCCTGTTTCTCATCCGGGCGAGCCGTGAAGATCTCCTCGAACTGGTCGAGGTGCAGCAGGATGCGCTTACCTTTCAGCGCGACGCTCAACGCGCTGGTCAACGCAGCCAGACCGTGGTCTCGGAGCTGCTGACCACGGCTGACGAGCTCCTCGACGCTGGGTTTCCCATCGGGGGATTCCAGCTCATACAACGCCATGGCCAGGGCGTTGAACGGTGTCTCTCCCGGCTGGAAGGAGGTCGTGACCCACTCTCCGGTATGCAGCAGCGCCGGGATCAGCCCCGCGGTAACCAACGAGGATTTACCCACACCCGAGGGCCCGACCACCATCACCAATGCGTGGCCGTTCACCTTCGCACGCAATTGGTTGGCCTCGTCCTCCCGGCCGACGAACAAGCCGGCCTCGGCGTCCTGCGCCCGAAACGGTGCCAAGCCACGGTATGGGCAGGGCGGAACCGGGGCCAGTTGCTCCGGCCAGGCATCGGCCAGTTGGGGCACCGGGATCGCGTAGGCGTCGCGTGGGCCCTCTGCCCCGCTGGTCACGGTCAGCATGCCCACCACGGCATCACCGAGGCTGTCGGACGTGACAACGACCGGGGAACCGCTGTACCCGGGCTGAGCACGAAAACTCGTTCTATCCCGCGGATCCAGCTGGATCATCCCGCCGTGCACCTGACCGGATAGCCGACAGGTGACCCATGCCCCGTCCGGGCGCGGTGGATCGGTCGGATAGCCGAACACCTCTGCATCGGCCTGCCGGGCGCTCACCTCCAGCCGCGGCGGACCAGCCCCCGCCGGTAGATCCTCCCCGCCTCCGACGATGACCAGACCCGCCACGTCTCCGCCGACAGTCCCCGTCGGTGGCGGCGGAACCCATGCCTCGACCCGGCAGTTCCGCGACGGCGGTTCCCCAACGCTGCCCAGAATCGGAAAATCGACCTGCACCCGAACGTCCGACCCGGGCGCCTCTTGTTTGCGCTGCTCGCGACCCAGCGCCGCGTTGATCACATGCGCGCAAGTCAGGATATGCCGATCTCCGACCAGGAACCCCACTCCAGCGGGGGCCGAGGAGCCAGCCCGCAACACCCGGACGACGTACCCGTTCGGCCTGGCGAATGGCACTGGCTACCCCGTCTTGTCCGGGCTACCTGACTTCCAGGACAGGGAAACCGTGAAGTTCACCTCCATGGCGCCCCTAGCAATGATCATCCCGGTCTCACCGGCCATTTTCAACCCGAATTCCACCGTCGTCTCGTCCGGAGCGATCTCGTGCAACACGTGAACCTTGGCCAGGGATGGCTTGAGGCCCCGTCAGTGCATCTTCCAGGGTCACCGCGCCCGAGCCGAGACGGGCACCGTGACCATCCGTGACGTGGTGACCAGCAACAGGCCCCCACCAGCGCTGTCCCCTCAGTAGTGACCACAATGCTCGCGCCATTGCACCAGGTAGTTCGACAGGAGAGCTGCTCGGTTCCCAGCGGACAGCCTCCCGAACCATAGGCCATGTGGCTGAGGCGAAACCATCTTGGTCTTACCATGAGTAATGAAAGCGCAGGTATGGATCACCCACCTTCGGGTGACTGACGGGCTTTGAGACACGCTGCTAACCTGGCATTTGTCGAACAATTCGGACGGGTCGATTAGCTCACCTGCACGTCTAGACTTACCGTCCGACCGGGGGAGCGCATCATCTTATGTGAGTTTTTCGTATTCTTGAACGAGTCCGCAACGTGTCGCCTACCACCCATCGGATCGCCCAGGCGTTGGACGCCGCCGGAGCGGCCAACGTCGCCCTGCCACCACGGTTTTTGCCGCACGTCTCCCGTGATCGGATCCTGCGCGCCCACGGCCTGGACAAGGCCGGCATCGCCACTGCTGTTTTCACATGTCTCGCCAGCACACCGGGGGAAAGTCACTTTCAAGGAGATGTGATGACAACTGTGCAACTGGGCATGCCCGCGTCGCCGGCTCTCCCGGCCCTGCGGCGCCGGGCATCTCGCCAGGTCATGGTCGGTAGTGTGCCCGTCGGCGGCGGCGCGCCGGTCTCGGTCCAGTCCATGACCACCACCCGTACCGCCGACATCGACGCCACCTTGCAGCAGATCGCCGAGCTCACCGCGGCGGGTTGCCAGATCGTGCGAGTCGCGGTCCCCAGCCAAGACGACGCCGACGCATTGCCCGCCATCGCCACCAAATCCCAGATCCCGGTCATCGCCGACATCCACTTCCAACCCCGGTACGTCTTCGCCGCCCTGGCCGCCGGCTGCGCCGCCGTGCGCGTCAACCCCGGCAACATCAAGAAGTTCGACGACAAAATCAAACAGATCGCACACGCCGCCACCGGCGCCGGTGTCCCGATCCGCATCGGGGTCAACGCCGGCTCCCTCGACCCCCGGGTGCTGGCCACCCACGGCCACGCCACCCCCGACGCCTTGGTCGAATCCGCCCTCTGGGAATGCTCCCTGTTCGAAGAACACGGATTTCGTGACATCAAGATCTCCGTCAAACACCACGACCCCCTGGTCATGATCGCCGCCTACCGCCAGCTGGCGCAACGCTGCGACTACCCGCTCCATCTCGGCGTCACCGAGGCCGGACCACGCTTCCAGGGCACCATCAAGTCCGCCGTCGCCTTCGGAGTCCTGCTCGCCGAGGGAATCGGTGACACCATCCGCGTGTCGCTGTCCGCCCCACCCGTCGAGGAGGTCAAGGTCGGCCACCAGATCCTCCAATCCCTCGGCCTGCGACCCCGCCGCCTGGAGATCGTGTCCTGCCCCTCGTGCGGGCGCGCCCAGGTCGACGTCTACACCCTCGCCGAAGCGGTCACCGCCGCCTTCGACGGCTTCCCCGTCCCACTGCGCATCGCCGTCATGGGCTGCGTGGTCAACGGCCCCGGCGAAGCCCGCGAAGCCGACCTCGGCGTCTCCGCCGGCAACGGTAAAGGCCAGATCTTCATCCGCGGCAAGGTCATCAAGACCGTCCCGGAAAGCCAGATCGTCCAAACCCTTCTCGACGAGGCCCGCCACAGAGACTGGTCGAACCCCGAATAATCTCGTTCTGCACTGAGAGAAAACACATCCAACGTGGAGGTAGGCATGGGAACCTTGAAGTTCCTCTCCGATTGGTCGCACCAGCAGGACGGCGACATCCGTCCAGGTGCGCCGCTGTCCATCGAGTATTCGAATGGGCGAGTTCGTTGTGATGCCCGCCGCTACGGGCAGGATGCTTGGAGCGTCGTTGCCTATATGCGTTTTCACCCGAGCGGCGAGGAAAAACAGGGCCGGGTGGCACCGGGGTCGCTGACAGTTCAGGTACCCAGTGACGCCACGAGGATCGAGTTGTGGTTCCACAACACAGATCACACAGGGTGTGTCGCCTGGGACAGTCAGTACGGGCAGAACTACTGGTTCGACGTCACTCCAGCTTCAGGCTGAACCCAAACTGGGGTAGAAGGTGGTTATGGCCGCCACGCGGCACGGGATAAGCACGAGCGATCGCCCGCGTCCGGCTCGGGCGCGGCGGTGGGCGTGGCTGCCGGTGCTGCTGGTGGGAATCGGACTGTTCATCGCCGTCCAGCAGGCACTGGTGATCACCGGCAATCCGACACTGGTGCCCGCCCTGCTGGTGCTGGGCGCGCTGCTGGTCCCGGTGGTCTTCGTGGTCTACGTCGATGGCCGAAACCCCGCCTTTGATCTGCCGCTGAGCGTGCTGTTGAGCTGTGCGCTGCTGGGTGGCGTGTTGGGTGCCGCGGTCGCCAGCGTGCTGGAATTCGACACCATCCAACGGCTCGGCGAGCTACCGACGGTGTTCATCGGGCTGATCGAAGAAGCCGCCAAGCTCTTGGTGCCGATCGGGGTGTTGATCTTCACCCGGTACCGGGCCAATCCTGCCGACGGGCTGCTCATCGGCGTCGCGGTCGGCATGGGTTTTGCCGTGCTGGAGACCCTGGGCTACGGGTTTGTGACCCTGCTGGCCACCGACGGCGATCTTACCAACGCCGAAGACGTGCTCCTGCTACGTGGAGCACTGGGTCCAGCCGGGCACGCCGCCTGGACCGGCCTCGCCGCTGCGGCGCTGTGGTGGGCCCATACCCAACGATGGCGCCCACGCGCGCTGGCCGCCGCGGTCGGAACCTTC
The DNA here is from genome assembly GCA_963823755.1 of uncultured Actinomycetota bacterium. Taxonomy (GTDB): domain Bacteria; phylum Actinomycetota; class Actinomycetes; order Mycobacteriales; family Pseudonocardiaceae. The sequence continues at coordinate 120,916 of CAWGMP010000011.1, read as the reverse complement.
CTCCTCGCCGCAGCCTTACACGCCGCCTGGGATGCGACCAACGCCTGGTACGGCTACCTCATCATCGGGTTCATCAGCCTCGCCCTGCTGCTGCGCCAAACCCACCGCAATGTCCTCACCACCCGTAGACCAACGCAGTAGACACCTGGGCAGCGCTCACCTGTCCCCAGCAGCCATCGCGCGCCGGGTATCGAGTACTGCGAGGTCCGCGGCCGCACGGCCGGCGTGCCACCCAGCGGCGTTACCGACGTTGAACGAGCGGGACACCGACTCCGGGAACATCGAGTCGAACAGTTCGTCCACCACCCGCTCTCGAGCGGCCAGCACCGGCAGCAGCTGCGCCGAATCGGCCACCGACGCAGCACCCACATCGCGCGCGGTGGCCAGCCGTTCGCCGATGCGGGTCGCATAGGCGAGCAGGAACGACTGGCGGTACGACCGGGTCCGAGACCGCCCAGTGCGGGTGGTCTGGCTACCCGCGGACACCATCGCCCTGGTCGCCTGGACCAGCAGGGACGTGGCGAGCAGTTCAACGATCTCCAGGTCGACCTGGTCACCCAGCACGGTGGTGAATCCGAGCTTCTCCGACAACACGGTCCGGCACCGGTTCGCCTCGGCCACCGCGCCCACCAGCAGCGCCTTGGCCGCCACGTAGGGGTTGTCCAGCCACAGCCTGCGGGCGGCGGCGGGATGCGGGTCCGATCCCGGAGCGCTGTTCTCCACCACGATCCGCTCCAGCGAATACCGGCTCATCAGCTCTTGGGCCTTGGCCGACAGTGCCTCGGCCTCCTCAGGGAAGGTGGTCGACTCGGCCTTGGCCAACAGTGCCCGAACCCGGGCCAGCATCTTCTGGTCGACACCGCCACGCGGCGCCGTGGCGGTGGCAGCGGCGGACCCCGGCGGGGGCACGATCCTGGGCAGCACTGGTAGCGCCAGCAGCACCGCCAGCACCTCGATGATCGTGGTGAGCGCGTCTGCCAGGCTGTGGTCGTCGCGTCGAGCCCACTGCAGGAGATGGCCTCCGGGCCGGCCGGCTTCCCACCACACCACCGCCCCGATCTGCCGCAGGTCGTCGCACCACCGCTGCGCCAGAGCGGCCTTGGCGTAACGCTCGCCCTCATCGGCGATCGCATCGACGAGGTAGCCGACTCCTGCGGCAGTCAACCGCCGCCGAGCCATCTGGTGGAGATCCTCGGGTGACCAGCCACGCGTCCACGCCGTCGTGATCAGCGGGACCACCGCACACCTGACTGCCGCCGCGACCAGGCTGGGCTGGTGGCCGCACCGATCGGCCACCATCGCGCCGATGCTCGCCGCAGCGTCTGGATCGCCTGCACCGTGCTCGCGTGCCGCGCTGAGCAGTACCGTGGAGATCGTCTCCGCCGACGGCCTGGCTCGTGCGGTCGGCCCATCCGAGCTAGCAGCGCCGGCGGTCTCCGATCCGGGGCTTCCAGTTCCGACGTAGGCGCGGCGGCGCGCCCGGCGCCGCCCCGCCGCAGCAGCCCGTCGCTCCCGATTCCGCTGTACCACTGCACCCTCCTGCCTCCGAGCAAACCGGTCGGCCAGCAGTATGGGGCGCCACCCTGACAATTGCGCGGTCCCGCGCCGGGTGTGGCGGAGTCGGGGTCTGCCGACATGGCAGGGGCGCCTCTCGGTGGTTAACCGCGGGCCATGTCGTTGAACCGGCTGTAATGCAGCTGGTGGGCGACAGTCACGGTCGTGGTCGGCCCGTTCCGGTGTTTCGCCAAGATCAGGTCCGCCTCCCCGGCGCGAGGGTCGTCCCGTTCCCATGCATCCGGCCGGTGAATCAGCATCACCATGTCTGCATCCTGCTCCAGAGATCCACTTTCGCGAAGGTCGGCCAGCATCGGCTTCTTGTCGGTGCGTTGCTCTGGGCCACGATTGAGCTGGGAGATCGTGACCACGGGGACTTCGAGTTCCTTGGCCAGCAGCTTGAGGTGCCGGGAGAACTCGCTCACCTCCTGCTGGCGGGACTCGACCTTCTTGCCCGAGGTCATCAGCTGCATATAGTCCACGACGATCAGGCGCAGGTCGTGGCGCTGCTTGAGCCGCCGCGCCTTGGCCCGGATCTCCATCATCGTCATGTTCGGCGAGTCATCGATGAACAGCGGAGCCTCACTGATCTCACCCATCCGCCGGGCCAGCCGGGTCCAGTCGTCGTCGCTCATCCGACCGGATCGCATATCCGACAGCCGGATCTTGGCCTCGGCGGAGAGCAGCCGCATCACGATCTCGGTACGGCTCATCTCCAGAGAGAAGATCACGCTGGCCATGCCGTGGGTGACCGAGCAGGATCGGGCGAGATCCAGCCCCAGCGTCGAATTGTGGGTAGGAATCATCGATTCCCCGGCCAAGTAGAGATGGTCGCTGTTGTCCACCTGCACGCAGCGGACCGGAACGGACCGAACCGGCCGAACGTCGACGATGTAGCGCATCCCTGACCTCGCCGGTGAATACCGCCGCCGTTGTTTGTGCACCAGGCGCTTGCACTCCAGTTGGAATACGTCGTCCTCGGTGCTGAACGTGAGGGTGTATCCCGTCACCGCCGGCTGAGCCGGCGATCCCACCGACGGCTCCTCGGATCGGCCACGGACCTGCTTCGTCGAGATCCCACACCGATAGCCGAGGCTGACCACGAGTTCGCGAACGTCGCGGGCGAGCCGGGCGGAAGTGACGCAGAACTGTACCGATCCGCCGGGTGTCACCGTGCCGTCGGTATCGAGCAGCCCACCGAGCAGAGCCCGCCGCTGCGCGAGCGAAGCCCGCAAGTAGACCGACGGGATGTGTTCACTCCCCAGCAGACCGGGTTCGATGTGACGCCCGATCTGGGGATCGGCGCTGGTGAAGGTCGCCGCGTGACCGGAGCCGTCACCGAGCCACACACCGAGCGAGTAAGGCGCGATGGGCAAGTCCTGGTCGGGCAGGTCGAGTGGCCGGCAGTTGACCACGGAGTGGTTGAGCCGCCGGTCAGCGGTGCGACACCGGAGCGTCGCCGCGATATCCTCGGTGGTGTGCACCTCGGCGAACGTCGGCTGAGCGCGATGGCGGTGGTAGCCGGTCGCGGCTTGTTGTGCCGAGCGACGTGACGCACGAGTCTCGGTAAGCCACTGATGCTCCCGGTCAGCCAGGATGACCGTGCCATCGGAGAACTCGACCTCGTAGCAAGGTCGTCCGCTCATCACCTCTGTCGCGGCTACCACTGTCGTAGGGTGCCCGTCCGCGCCTAGCAACTGATCGCCCACGGCGATGTCGCCCATCGTCGTCCAGCCAGTCGGTGTAGGTAACGGGGTATCCAGCGCGAGCGCCTTACCGATTCCGGGGCGCGCCGCAATGATCACCATCTGACCGGGGTGCAGTCCGTTGGTCACCGCGTCGAGGTCGACGAAACCGGTCGGGACGCCGGCCGAAGCGCCACCTCGGGAGGCGATCGCGTCGATCTCGTCCATGGTGGGCTGTAGCAGTTCCTCCAGCGCGATGTAGTCCTCGCTCATCCGCCGCTCGGTGACTTCGTAGATCGCGGCCTGCGCGCGGTCCACCACTTCGTCCACGTCAGCGCCGTCGGCCCCGTGGTAACCCAGCTGCACGACCCGGGTGCCGGCCTCCACCAGACGTCGCAGCACCGCCTTGCCTGCGACGATCTCGGCGTAGTACCCGGCATTGGCCGCGGTCGGCACAGTCGAGATCAGGGTGTGCAGGTACGGGGCGCCACCCACCCGGAGTAGCTCGCCGCGGCATTCCAACTCGGCTGAGACCGTGACCGGATCGGCTGGCTCACCACGCCCGTAGAGATCGAGGATGCAGTTGAAGACGGCCTGGTGAGCAGGCCGGTAGAAATCTCCGGTCCGCAACACCTCCACCACGTTGGCGATCGCGTCCTTGGACAACAGCATCCCACCGAGCACGGACTGTTCGGCGGTGATGTCCTGCGGCGGCTGCCTGTCGAACGCCGGACCACTGTGCTCCAACCGAACGCCTCGGTCATCCACCACCGCCACGCCTGGGTACCTCCCCTTCCCCGACTACCCGACTTCTGCCGAACACGTGTTCTACCCGAGAGCACCGACAGAATTCGTTCGCCCCGGCCCCGCAGACCCGTTCCTCAGGCGTGCCGGGCGAGGCTAGGGCGACCCGGCAGGCTCAGCAAGCCCTGCTCTGGACAGCCTGGGGACAGCCTGGGGACACCTCCCTGAGAAAACGCCCAACCCTCTGCACGTGCAGGAGGAGGGATGGGGATAACTTGGGGATGATTTGTCGAGATTGCACTGTCTTAGCTGTTCAAAGGCCTGTGCACGGATGTGGACAAAAGTTGCTTGGCTCCACGCGGCGTGTCTGCTCATCGCCACTCCATCCGGTGTGTCGCCACCGCGAGCCACCAGCCCCGCGATCACCATGAGTTTCTCGGCGTGAGCAGAAGCTGGGTGAGGCAGGCCGCGTAGGCGGAGCTGGCCTGGGAAGGCTCGGCGCTCGGGTAGCTGCTGCGGTTGCAGATCCAGACGCCGTTGTCCGTTCGCAGCAGCTGATCCAGTCGACTTCCTGCGACGTTGCCGCCCCGGGTGGTGTTGAGATCGACGACGACCGTGTCGCCGGGCAGCTGCTCCATCGTCTCAGCGGGCAGTAGGCGCGGGGCCTTCTCGTTGCCGTGCTTGGCGGTCGCGATGATGACGTCGGGCCGGTGGGTCGCGATGGCCTGGGCGACCGTCCGCTGCTGGCCGAGCAGGTCGGTGCTGGTTCCGGCACCTCCGTCGACGCGGTGGTAGAGCGCTCCCAGCAGCCGTTCCACCTCCCGCTGATGTCGCCTACCCGTCGACGCGACGACGAGCCGGTGCCCGAGGGCACCGGCGAGGTGGGCTGCTTCCCGGCCTGCCTGCCCTGCACCGATCACCAGGACGCCCTGCCGGCCTTCGTGCCCGAGGCGGCGACGGAGGGCGAGGGCATCGTGCAGCGAGATCCTTCCCGCGAAGCGGCTCATGGCCGCCAGCGCGTCCTGTGCGGGCAGGATCCCTTCCTGCGCCAACAATTCCACGGATCGGAGTTGCAGCTTCCATCGATGCGCCCGGTGAGCGACGGCATCGTCATACAGCGGATGGGTCAGGCCGATAATCATGCATCCGGGGGGAAGCCGGGACAGCACACTGTCAAGATCTGATGGCGGCTTGACCCAGAAGAGAACGTCAGCGGCCCGAAACAGGTCCGCCCGGTTGGCGGTGACAGTCGCCGAGGCTCTGATGTAAGCCACGTCCGAATAGCCCGCGCAGGATCCGGCGCCTGACTCGACCCACACGTGCATTCCGGCGGCGACCAGGTCGGCGGTCGCTCTGGGCGTCAGTGCCACCCGGCGCTCACCGGACTGGCTCTCCCTGAGCACGACGATTTTCGTACTATTTACGACGATTTTCGTACTATTTACACAGACGGCCGCACTGCCCTCAGGTACGGCGTCGTGAAAGTCTGCGACGCTGACGGACCCGGGCTCGTCGATGCGGGCCGAGGCTTCCTGGTAGGTCAGCCCGCCACCGAGCACGTCACCCACGAGGCCGGCCAGGCGCGCGAAGACCTCAGCCAGGAGGGTCGGGTCCTTGCCGGCCCCGATCCGGGGTGCGTCCACGTTGATGCGGACGACCGTCTCCTGGATGCCCATGCGTGGTCCGGCCAGCGTCGCCAGCCCGGCTCCGATCAGCAGGAAGTCGGCCAGCTGCCAGCCGTCCTGGATTCCGGCTCGCTGGAGGACCTGGTCTGCCAGACGAATCGTCATGAAAGGTCCGTAGGAGCACGATCCGACAGGGATGACGACGGGAAAGCCGAACCTCCGCTCCAGATCCGCGCAGAGCCTTCTGGCTTCCGCTTGGCGTCGGCTCATCGTTGAACGGTTGTCCCGGAAGAACGCCTCCGGTGTCTGTTCGAGGACGGCGCGCGCCAGCGCCGTTGTCTCCCGCTGGAAAGGAACAGTCAACTGCCGGCGGATGTCGGCTCGCCAACCGACGTCACCGGTGATGGCGGCGCCGATCTTGTAAGGCCCGACGGCATGGTGGGCCTTGGACAGGCCGGTGATCGTGACGGTCCGCTCGTAGAGGGAATGGCGCGTCCCACCGATATCGACCTCGACTGCCGCGAGCGGTCGGTAGTCGGGCACGACCCCATCGAAGGCCGCGTCGATGATGACGCGGATGCCTTCCTCGACCAGGACCCGGCCGATGGCATGCAGCTCTTCGGTCGTATACGCCGCGACGAGCGGGTTGCCGGGCATGGTCAACAGCAGGGCGCACAGCTGCTCGCGGTAGGTCTGGATGGCCCGCCGCAGATGCCAGGCCTCCACCCTGCCGTCCCGGTCCAGATCCACCGGGAAGAGCCGGATCACCAGGCCGAGCTTCTCGATGTGCTCGGAGTTGCTCTTGTAGAAGCCCTCGGGACACAGGATCGCGCCGCCCGGTCGGGCGACGCTGGCCAGGACGGCATCGAGCATCACGAGGCTGCTGTAAGGGCAGACGAGGACCTCGTCGGCGGTCACCGTCAGGCCGGCCGCGCGCCACCGGCGATACAGCCGGTCGGCGACCAGCCGGCGGAGAAGCAGCGGCTGGGATTTGTCGAAAAGCCGTCCATCCGGCTCTAGCGATTCCCCCTTTCCGGCGAGCAACAAGCGGGTGCCTTCCAACACTGCCGTCTGCACCTGCGGGTGCATGGTGAAGCGCATCTCGCCGTGGGAGACATCGATGACGACCGTTCCTCGCTCTTCAAGCCACTGCCGGAGTCGGGTACTACGGGAGTTGATCGCTCCGATGAGCGGGGACAGCATGGTCACTCCTGTCCGGGTGGGTCGGTTCAGTCAGGGACTGGCCCCGGCGTCGGTACAGCACGACCAGGCGTCCGGACAGCCCGGCGGCGAACATGACCAGCCCGGCGATGACGGAGGCGATCGGAAGGGTGGCCACCAGTACCGCGCATCCGGCCATCCCGAGGATGTTGCGGTGGCGAGGCCAGCGGCGCTGGTCGGCGGGCTGGGTGAACGCGGCGGCATTGGCGATGCCGTAGTAGACCAGCACCCCGAAGGAGGAGAACCCGATCACATCTCGCAGGTCGACGGTGAGGACCAGGATGCTGACGACGATGGCGAGCGCGACTTCGGCGCGGTGCGGAACCTGGAATCGGGGGTGCACGCCGGCGAACCAGCCGGGCAGGTCGCGATGCCGGGCCATGGCGAGACTGGTGCGGCCGACACCGGCGATGAGGGCCAGCAGCGCACCGAGGCTGGCCAGCGCGGCGCCGACCTGCACGACGGGCACGATCGAGCCCGAACCGGCGGCACGGACGGCGTCGATCAGTGGGGCGGGTGCGGCGGCGAGCCGGTCGGGACCGGCGGCGAGCAGAACAGCGACGCCGACGATGAGGTAGACCACAACGGTGATGGCCAGGGCGATCGGAATGGCACGGGGAATGGTCCGCTCGGGATCCCGGACTTCTTCGCCCATGGTGGCGATGCGGGCGTAGCCGGCGAAGGCGAAGAACAGCAGGCCAGCGGCCTGCAGTACGCCGTAGACCCCGCCGTGGGCCAGCGCCGAGAGCCCGCCGAGGTAACCGGTGCCGGCACCGCCACCGACCGCGATGCCCACCACGACCACGGTCAGCGCGACCAGGGTGGCAGCGACCAGGATACGGGTCACGATCGCGGTCTTGGCCACGCCGCGGTAGTCGAGCGCGGTGAGACTGAGCACGCCGGCGACGGCGATGAGCCGTTGCGCCCACCACGGGCCGGGTACCGCGTAGCCGGCGAAGGTCAACGCCATCGCCGCGCAGGACGCGGTCTTCCCGATCACGAATCCCCATCCGGCGGTGAACCCCCACCAATCCCCGAGCCGTTCCCGCCCGTAGATGTAGGTCCCACCGGAGGTCGGGTAGGCCGCGGCCAGCTGCGCGGACGCGGTCGCGTTGCAGTAGGCGATCCCTGCCGCGATCACCAGCCCCACCAACAGCCCGGTTCCGGCCGCCCGAGCGGCGGGACCGAATGCGGTGAATACCCCTGCCCCGATCATCGATCCGAGACCGATGACCATCGCATCGCCGGTACCCAACCGGCGAGCTAAACTCGCCGGCGGCGACATCACCACCGTTCTCCCTTCCACCGGGGCACCTCCCACACCTCGACGTTCGATATCGTATCCCGATATTATCGCCATCATGGCCTTGACCGCAGTGCAGTAATCGGGGCAGCGTCGATTCCCGATATCGGTTTCGCCACTGATATCCATTCATGCTTCGACATCTGGACGTCCACTCTGTCCGCTGACTCAACCTGCAACTACATGAAAGAGGACAAGCAACGCCCGGTAAGTACATCATGTTCAACCCCGATCGTGTGAACCTGCGGCGAGGACAGAATGAGTCAGAGCCTGTGGAACGAGGCGTCGTGCTGCTCGCCGAGTACCGCGCGACCAATCGTGGCGAGAATGTGGTCGTCGTTATCATGCCGCTGGTAGAAAGTCAGGTCACGCAGGATGCGTTCGAGGGGACTCGGCCGGATCAGCGAGCGGGCGCCACACGCGCGGATGCAGTGCTGCACGGTCTGCTCCGCCAGATGCTCGATGACGTGCCTGGCACGGCTGCCGGCCAGTGCTGCCGCCGCACGGTCCCCCTGGTCCCACAAGCGCGCCACATGGCGCAGCCACAGATGGCTGCTTTCCACGTTCACCGCCATGGTGCCGACACGCTGCTGGATGTACGGATCGGTGGCCTTACCTTGATGCTTGACGTAGGAAAGCCCGTACTCGTAGGCGGCTTCGGCGGCGCCGAGGAAGCTCGCGGCGTAGTGCGGGACGAACGCGGTCTGCCACCGCTCCTGTAGATAGCTACCTGGCCGGCCGATGAGACAGTCCCGGGACACGAAAGTCTGATCAAAGCGCATGAGATGACTCGCCGTGGCACGCATGCCGATCGGATCCCACCACGAGGTGTCCACGGTGATCGTCGGGTCGGACAGGTCACAAGCCAGCATGAGCAACCCGTCGGCGGGGCCGTCGGAATGCCGGGCTCCACCAGGCCCTGCCAGGTTGACCATGAGCACCGCCCGGTTGGCGCCGGTGGCACTGGTAGCGAACGCCTTGGTGCCGGTGATGATCCAGCCGCCTTCGGTCGGGGTCACCGTTGTGCCGTAACGGTGGAGCTGCACCAGGCTTGGGCGCGCGTGGCTCGCCACTCCAGACGACCCAGATCTCCCCTCGCTCGACCACCCCACCGAACCATCGCCGCCGTTGCTCGGAGGTGCCGAGCGCGTCGATCAGGACCAGGGCGTTGACGTGGCCCTCCCAGCAGCGGCTCAGCGAGAGATCGGCTTTTGCCAGCAGTTTCGTCATCATCCACAAGGCGAAGGTGTGGCCTCGGTGCGGGCCGAGGCCAAGCCCTCCCGCCTCGGTGGGCACCGCCGCCGCGAGGAGGCCGGCAGCGAACAGGTCCTTGAAGTCCTCGGCGGGAAACTGAGCCCGCCGGTCGTAGTCGTCAGCTCTGGCGGCGAAGCACTCCTCAGCGAGCCTGGCTGCCTTGTCAAGCGCTTCTCGAACGTTGTGCGGCAGGCCGGTGACGAAGGAATCAATCATGATCACATCGTCTCATCGGTGCGGTAGGCTGCGGTAGAAGTGCTCGCAGCCATGCAAAGACCCCAGTTCGACCCACCGGCCACCACCCCATTGTCACCACCGGCACAGCTATTTACGTGGAGAGAATGTTTACTCGAAAGAGTGGCCTCCAGTAGATCTAAGAGAGTACATATTCTTACTCCCTGTTATCAATGTGAGGGCGTGATGGCGGTGTCGCGACGCCCTCTCCCCATGCGGAGTGCTGCCAGGCAGATCCAGCGTGGCCTGGTGTTGCTGACCGCCCTGATGGTGGCCGGCGTGGTGGCGGCCTGTGGTAGCGGCCCAGGCAACGCGACCGCCCCTTCGGTGGGGTCACCGGCCCGCGGTTCCGGCCCGGTGAGCGTTCTCTACGCCGGAACCCTGGTGGGGATCTTCGAGCGGCACGTCGGTCCGGCGTTGGAGAACGTCACCGGTTACACCTTCCAGGGGGAGGGCAAAGGCTCGATCGCGCTAGCCAACCTGATCAAGGCCAAGGTCCGGCAGCCCGATGTCTTCGTCAGCGCTGACGTGTCGGTGAACAAGATCCTGCAGGGGCCCGCTAACGGTGATTACGTGGCGTGGTGGGTGCCGTTGGCCCGGACCGAGATGGTGATCGCGTGGAGCCCCAAGAGCCGTTTCGGCGCGGACTTCCAGGCCGCCAAGGACGGCACACGCAGCTTCGAGTCGGTGCTGACCCAACCGGGTCTGCGATTCGGACGTGCCGACCCCGAGTTGGGTCCCAAGGGCTACCGCACCCTGTTCACCTTCGACCTCGACGCCCGACGGATCGGGGACCCGGCGTTGCCGCAGAAGATCCTCGGTGGTCGGGACAACAGCTCGCAACTGTTCCCGGAAGAGCAGATGGTAGCCCGGCTGCAGGCCGGTGAGCTCGACGCGGGGACGTTCTACAAAGTCGAGGCCGTCGAAGCCGGGCTGCCCTACCTGAGCCTGCCCAAGGAGATCAATCAGGGCGACGTCACGCTCGCCGCGCAGTACGCCACAGCGACCTACACCACCAAGAAGGGCATGACCTACATCGGCGCGCCGATCATCTACACCGTCACGATCCCTCGCACGGTGCGCAACCCGGCCGGCGCGCAAGTCTTCGTCGGCTACCTGCTGGGGCCGGACGGGCAGGCGATGCTCGCTGCGCAGGGGCTCGATACCACCCCACCGGTGGTGGCCGGTGATCCCGCGGCGGTGCCCCCCAGCCTGCGCCCGCTGGTCAAGAACCCCTGAGCGGGCTGATGCCCCCGCACGAAACCCCACCCTCGCCGCGGTTTGCCCGGGCGAGCAGCGGGACACCCTGGCCACTGCTGCTGGCCGCGGTGCTGATGCTGGGCTATCTCGTGGTGCCGTTGCTGGCGCTGCTCCACGCCCTGCCCGAGACCGACGGCGCGTTGCTGAGCGACCCCGATACCCTTGATGCGCTGCGGGTCTCGTTGATCGCCGCGGTCACCGCCACCACGATCGACGCGCTGCTGGGGATACCGCTGGGCTTCGCCCTGGCCCACAGCCGGTCGCGGTGGCGGCACCTGGTCACCGCAGCCGTGGTCTTGCCGCTGGCCGTGCCACCGACCGTCGGCGGGCTGGAGCTGATCCTGGTCGTCGGCCGGGCCACCGCCTTCGGTGGGCTACTCGAGCGGCTCGGCCTCAACCCGGTGGACACCATCGCCGCCACCATCCTCGCGCAGGCCTTCGTCGCCGCCCCCTTCATCGTGATCTCAGCCCGCGCCGCGTTCGCCGGTGTGGACCCGCATCTCAGCGACGCCGCGCGCGCCCTGGGCACCAGCCCCTGGCAGACCTTCCGGCGAGTGCAGCTGCCCACCGCCCGCCGCGGCCTGGCCGCCGGCGTGGTCTTGGGCTTCATGCGCTGCCTCGGGGATTTCGGGGCCACCGCGATCCTGGCCTACCACCCCTACACGCTACCCACCCTGATCTTCGTCGACATCTCCGGCGAAGGCATCCCCACCGCGATCCCACCCGCCGTCCTGGTCGCCACGGTCGGAGTCCTGGCCGGGGGTGTCATGCTCTACCTCGACACCCGCCGCCGCCCACCCCACCCCGATACCGACGAGTCCGACACCCCCGCCACCATCCCGGACCTGGACTGGATCCGCCCCGACCCGGCCGCAGGCTCAGGTATCGAGATCGACCTGCACGCTCACGTCGGCGGTTTCCCGCTGCACCCGGCGATCCGTACCGCGGCCAACACCATCGGTATCCTCGGACCCTCCGGATCGGGCAAATCACTGACCATGCGCGCGGTGGCCGGGCTGCTCCCCGCCACCGGCACCGTACGCATCGGCGCGGTCACCCTCGCCGACACCCACGCCGGCCTCACCGTGCCCGCCCAACACCGCCAACTGGGCTACGTCGCCCAAAAAGACGCCCTGTTCGAACACCTCGACGTCACCGAAAACATCACCTTCGGCATCCGACACCTCCCCACCACCGAACGCGACCATCGGTTACGCGAACTCCTCACCGCAGTCGGACTCACCCACCTACGCCGCGCCCACCCCGCTCGGCTCTCCGGCGGGGAACGCCAACGCGTCGCCCTAGCCCGCGCCCTAGCCCCCGGACCCCGCGCCCTGCTGCTCGACGAATCCTTCGCCAACCTCGACACGACCGTCCGCACCAAGCTCCGCAAGCTGGTCCGGCACCTCCACGAACGCACCGGCATCCCCATCATCATGGTCACCCACGACCGCGACGACGTCCTCGACATCACCGATCACCTCGCGGTGATGTCCCACGGCACCTTCATCCAACAAGGCCCCACCCACGACGTCTTCCGCCGCCCCACCACCCGCATCAGCGCCCAACTCGTCGGCGTTCCCAATATCCTCACCGTCCACCGGATACACCCCCAACCCGACGACAACGTCCTCGCCGTGACCGACTGGGGGCCACTACTCCTGACCAACCACACCAACCCGCACGGTTGCCATGAGCTCGCGGTCCCCGCCATCGCCATCACGGTGGCCGCCACCGGGACAACCGCCATCGTCGAAGCCAGCCGGCCCGCGCTGCACGGTCACCGCCTGACCCTGCGCCCCGACCCCACCACCGGCAGCTTCGAGACCCTCACCCTTCTGCTCACCTTGACCAACGACGACCCCCCAGCCCCCGGCGACCGGGTCCACATCCACATCAACCCCGACTACTGCCAACCCCTCACCCCAGCCCCCACACACTCCCCAGCGGTCGCCTGCAGCCGCCTGATCGCCGGCTCAGCCGGCAGGGCCTGATCGCCGGCTCAGCCGGCAGGGTTCCGGTGAACTGTCCCTCAGCGACCGGTGGTGACCGCGACGGGGACGGTCACCGAGACCTCCGGGTGCAGCCGCACGGTCATCTGGTAAGCGCCGGCGGCCTTGATCGGGCCACCGAGGTCCACCGTCCGCTTGTCCAACAGCGGGCCACCGGCCGAGCGAACCGCATCGACGACGTCAGCGGCAGTAACCGAGCCGAACAGCTTCCCGCCTGATCTGGCGGCCTTGGCCATCACCGACACTGTGCCCAGAGCCGACAGTGTGCCGGCGATTTCCCGAGCGTGGTCGAGATCGCGGATCTGCCGAGCCTGCTGGGCGCGACGGATCGTCGCCACCTGCTTCTCCGCACCCTTGGTGGCCGCGATGGCCAACCGGCGGGGCAGCAGGTAGTTGCGGGCATAGCCATCCTTGACCTGCACGAGATCGCCGGGCCCGCCGAGCTGGGGAACGTCAGCAGTGAGGATGATCTTCACGTGGTCCTCCCCGGTTTCAGCGCGCGGTCGAGGTATAGGGCAACAGCGCTACCTCGCGGGCGTTCTTCACCGCGACCGCAACGTCTCGTTGATGCTGGCTGCAATTGCCGGTGACCCGGCGGGCCCGGATCTTGCCGCGATCGGAGATGTACTTCCGCAGCAGCCCGGTGTCCTTGTAGTCGATGGCAGTGTCCTTGTCCTTACAGAAAATGCAGATCTTCTTCTTCGGTTTGCGCACCGGTGGCTTGGCCATGGCTTGGGGTACTCCTGAGTGAGTCGCGTCTGAGGATCAGTGTGATTGACGGCGATCTACAAGTGTATCTACAGGTGATCTACGACAAAAGCCGGATCAAAACGGAGGCTCGTCGTCATAACCACCGGCACCGTTACCGGATCCGGCTGGCGCACCAGCCTGCGGTGCAGAGCTCCATGGATCATCGGGGGGGCCACCGGGCGAGCCCGATGATCCATAGCCGCCGCTGCCCGACGCACCACCCTGACGGGTGGCTTTGTTGACCTTGGCGGTGGCATAGCGCAGCGAAGGGCCGACTTCGTCGACCTCCATCTCCATGACGGTGCGTTTCTCGCCCTCCCGGGTCTCGAACGAGCGCTGACGCAGCCGTCCGCTGACGATCACACGCATGCCCCGGGTAAGAGTCTCAGCGGTATTCTCCGCAGCCTGCCGCCAGATATTGCACCGCAGGAAAAGCGCCTCACCGTCCTTCCACTCGCCGCTCTGGCGGTCGAAGGTTCGTGGCGTGGAGGCCACTGTGAAATTGGCCACCGCCGCACCGGAGGGCGTGAACCGCAGCTCCGGATCAGCGGTCAGGTTTCCGATCACCGTGATAACGGTCTCGCCAGCCATGTCAGCCCTTCCTCGTATCCCGCCGCAACACCTTGGTGCGCAGCACCGACTCGCTGAGCGAGAGTTGCCGGTCGAGCTCGGCCACCGTGGCAGGCGTACAGGACATGTCGACCACCGCGTAGATACCCTCGGTGCGCTTGTCGATCTCGTACGACAACCGACGCTTGCCCCAGACGTCGACCTTTTCGACGCTGCCGCCCTGCGCCTTCACCACGCTGAGAAACTGCTCCAGCGATGGGGTCACGGTGCGCTCCTCAAGTTGCGGATCGAGGATGACCATCATCTCGTAACGACGCATGAAGACCACTCACCTCCTGTGGACTGGTCGGCCGCGGACTCTCCGCGGCAGGAGGTCGCCGACTGAGCCGGCGATCCAACTACTACCGGCTAGGCCGGCGATCTCAACACTGCCGCGCGACGAAACACCGGCGCGGCAACGGGCGAAGAATAGCAAGAGGCCGCCCCGCGATCACAATCGCGGGGCGGCCTCGTGGAAATCCTCGATCGAGATTCACCGGTTGGCGACCCCGGGGAACGGATTCATCGACGCCCGAGCACCCAGCCGCGCATCAGCGCGGCCGTGACACTGGCCAGCATCAACACCGCAACCAGAACCGGCAGGGCGATACGCTCAACACCGTTGGCAGGCAAGGCCGTCGCCCGGCCTGCGGCGGCGACGTCGTTGGCTGCCGCACTCTGCTTGCCGAGACCCGAGCCGTTACTGACCTGTGGTGTACCGAACAGGTCTGCCGTGAGCATGCCCGCGGACAGCCGCCCGAGCCCGCCGGGACCACCTGGCCGACCGATCATCAACAGCTCGGCGTAGTTGTAACGAGGCAGCCCGCTGTTGTACTGACCGAGCGCGAACGGGAAATCGGTCGGCATCGCCGGACCGAAGAACGGACCGGGCGCAGGAGAGGCCAGCGCTGGTGCCGCGCCGGGCTGTGGCTGATTCGCCGGCGCTGCCGGCGGCGAAGCCGGTGCCGGCGGCGCCGCGGGATGGCCCAGCGCGGGAAGAAAACCGACTGCGGGCTTGAGCGGCGCGGCGACGGGTTCGATCAACTTCTCGACGGGGGCCGCAGCCGGCAAGATCGGCTCAGCGGTGATCAGACACGCCGGAGCCACCGGACCCAGCACCTCACGCAGCGCCGGCCTGGCGTTGAATGTTTTCGACCCGCTCGCGGGAACGGAACCGACATCGACCACCGACAGACTCGCCAGCCGGACACCGACTCGCTGCCCAGGATCACCACGCACCGTGTCCCCGCAAGCGCCCACTAGCATCGGTGCGGGAGTTGTCGCCAAAACAAGAGCTGGAGCGGAAACGGCAGAGGGTGCGGCGAGGGCCGCTAAGCCCCCCCCGAAGGCGCTCGCTGCACACAGTAACGTGGCTGCTCCGGCAACCGTGGTCACCCTTGCTCGTGTTCCCATAGGTGCCTCCGTGTCGCTCACATGTCGCTCAGTACCCGGTTGTGTCGTCAGGGTAACGAAGAGAGAGCCTCTTCGTGACGATAACCAGCACTTTCAGCAGATCGTGGTTACGCTGTGCACTCACTGTGTACTGTACGGGTACACCGATCGATCTCAGGCGCCCCGTCTAGGGTACGGATATGCGTATCGGTGCCCATGTCAGCGACAACGATCCGGTAAGTGCGGCTACTCAGCGCAACGCTGAGGCGTTGCAGTTCTTCCTCGCAGACCCACAGAGTTGGACGCGACCACACCCGCATCCGCGAGCCGATCAGCTGCTCGCTACTGACCTCGAGACTTACGTGCACTCACCCTACGTGATCAATGTGGCATCGCTGAACAACCGCATCCGCATTCCGTCCCGCAAGCTGGTCGCCCAGCACGCCGCGGCGGCCGCGACGATCGGTGCTCGCGGGTTGGTGGTGCATGGCGGCCATCTCGGCAAGGGCGAAGACCCCGCTCAGGGCGTCGAGAACTGGCGCAAGATGTTCGCTCGACAGTCAGCCGACGGTGGTTTCGGTACCCGGATCCTGGTGGAGAACACTGCGGGTGGGGACAACGCAATGGCCCGACGGTTCGATTCGCTCGCCCGGTTGTGGGACGCGATCGGAGACTACGACGTCGGTTTTTGTCTGGATACCTGCCACGCCTTCGCCGCGGGCGAGGACCTGACCGACGCCGTCGACCGGATCCTCGCCATCACCGGCCGGATCGACCTGGTGCACTGCAACAACTCACGCGACGAGTTCGGCTCAGCTCGGGATCGTCACGCGCCGCTGCGCCAGGGCACTATCGGCGCCGAACAGCTGGTGGCGGTCTGCGCTGCGGCGGGCGCCACCGTGGTGCTAGAGACCGACCCCGACACCCAGGCCGGCGACATCGCATGGCTTCGCGAGCAACTGGGTTCGTAGTCCCGCCACGGGCGGCAGCACTACCGCATCGGGGGCTCCGTCCAGAACGCCGCCGTGGGGGTCGTCGCCGGATCCGCGGATCGGGTCGTGACCTGGGCGCCGGATGTCCCGGAGCACCAGGACCGCCAGCAGCACGACGGCAGCGTCGCGAATCAGCACGGCACCCAGGAACGGCTCGATGGGTAGCCCCTGGTGATCCGGACCGAGGTAGTAAGCCATCCGGGGAGCCCAGAGCAGCGCATCGACGATCATCCAGGCCAGCACCGGTTTCCACCGGGGGATCGCCAGCACCGCCAGCGGTACCAGCCACAACGAATACTGGGGACTCCACACCTTGTTGACGAGCAGGAACGCGCACAGCACCAGGAAGCACAGGGGGGCTAGCCGTGGCCGGCGCGGCGCCGCCAACGCGACCCAGCCGATCGCCATGCAAGCCAGCAGGAACAACGTCACGCTGACCAGGTTGAGCGTGCTGGGGATCTGGCCGGGTCGGAGCACTCCGTCGAAACCAGGCCAGCCGGTGAAGGTGGACACCACGGTGTAGAGCGTGTCCGGATCGGCCCCGCGCCGGTCGTTGAGCCGGAAGAACTCCGCCCATCCGGCCGGGTAGAGCACGGCCACCGGCAGGTTGACCACCGCCCAGGCCACCGCCGCAGCAGCGGTCGCCTGCAACCCGGCGCGCAGCCGGCCGGCCCGCAGGCACAACAGCAGGATCGGGCCCAGCAACAACAGCGGATAGAACTTGGTGGCTGCGCCCAGGCCGAGCAGCACACCAGCGAGCACCGGACGGCGCCGGGCCCACGCCAGCAGCCCGGTGGTAGCCAGCGCGGTGGCCAGCGCGTCGAAATTGGTGAACGCGTGCACCACGACCAGGGGAGACAACGCGGCCAGGGCGGCATCCCACGGTCGTCGCCGGGACAGCCCCACCAGCGCCCACACCGTCACCAACCACGCCGCAGTCAGCCCCACCGCGCTGATGTCGAAATGCACGACGGCGGGTGCCGAACTGGGAAGCCAGCCAGACTCCGCGACCGCTACCCAGGTCTGCGCGAGCTTGGCGGCGACCCATTGGTACATGCCGGTGAGCACCGGGTACTCCATGTATCGCACCTGCTGATCGGGCTCGCCCTGGTGCTCGATCCACGAGGTGGCGTACGGGAATCCGGCCAGTCCAGGGTGGTCCAACCGCTCTGCGGTGTAGAGCGGGACGGTGTCCGAGTAGCACATCGCCTTGTATTGGCGGCCGTCGCGCCAGTCCACCTGCAAGACACCCGCGCTGTCGCGATAGGTCTGCAAACACGGCACCTTGACCAGCCAGCCCAACGCCAAGGTGATCGTCGCGAACAGCAACACCACCCGCAGCGGGGTCCAGAACCAGTGCCGGCCCAGCACCGCGTGCCGGCCCAGCGGACCACCCACGATCCGGCTGGCCAACGCCGGCACCGGATCGCTCCAGCTAGGAACCACCCTCTGCGAGACCGCCGGCCGAGCCGGCAATCCCACCACCGCCGGCCGAGCCGGCAATCCCACCACCGCCGGCCGAGCCGGCACACGAAGCCCCAATCATTGCTCCCGGTCAGAAATGCCTCGGACGGCCAAGTCCCTCGTCATTCGGTGGCGCATTGTCGCAGAAGGGGAAGCATCCGCTGCGCTGCGGCTTGGTCGGTCTCGTCGAGGGCTCGATCGGGGTAGGCACGAGGTCGTCGAAGTTCGGCTCGGGCGTGTCGGATCGGGTGGCGCTGCGCGGCTCGCGGGTGCGCGACGCAGGCGGAGGTTGCGGGTTCACCACCGGCGGCGCGGGCCCGATCAGCTTGAACGCGGGGAAAGTCTCCATGGGGGTGCCCATCAGGTAAGCATTCATGAACCGCTGCCAGATCGCGCCCGGCAGGCCCCGCCCGAAGATGTCGCTGCCGTTGGAGTTCTTGATCGCAGAGTTAGCCGGATCACCCAGCCAGACCGCGGTGGAGATCGAGGGGGTGTACCCGACAGTCCAGGCTGCGGAGTTGGTGCCGGTGTCACCGCGCTGGTGAGTGCCGGTCTTGGCGGCCACCTGACGGCCGCCCGCCAATGGGATCTGCGAGCTGCGCGCCACGTCGGTCAGCGTCGCGGTCACATTGCCGGCCAGTTGCGAGTTGCGCTCGGGGTCCGTCCGGTCGAAGGCGGGTTGCGGCTTGTCGGAGTGCCGGTAGTCGATGGTGCCACGGGAATTGGCGTACTCGCGGACGAAGAAGGGCTCACGCCGCATTCCCTCGGCGGCGAAGGTCGCGTAGGCGCTGGCCATGTCGATCGTGTGCACCGGGTACTGGCCAAGGGTGATTCCGAGCCCGGGTGCCCCACTGTCCGGCTCGGCCATCGAGCGCTTGCCGTTGATCTGCTCCGGGATTCCGGCCTGGACCGCAGCGTCCCGGACGGCTTGCGGTCCCACATCCTGGGCAAGCCGCACGAAGGCGGTGTTGACCGATTGGGTCATCGCCTCGCGCAAGGTCAGCTTGGGATAGTTGCGGCTCTCCGAGTTGGCGTACGAGTGGCCGTCGATGACCAGCGGAGATTCGCCCTCGTAGACCGAGTTCATCCCGATATCGTGCTCCAGAGCGGCCAACATGGTGAACGGCTTGAAGGCGGATCCAGGGTTCCACACCGGCCCACCGGCCAGGTCGAAGCCATCCCCGTCCGATCCGCCGTAGTACGCGATCACCCCTCCACTGCGCGGGTCGATCGCGACCAGCGAGGAGTGCAGGTTCGTCGGCTGTCCCCGCAGCTCGGTGAGCACCGCGTCGCGGGCCAGCTGCTGAGCCCGGGGGTCGATGGTGGTGGTGATCCGACCACCGTTGACGGCCAGCTGCGCACGGTTGATGCCCTGCTTGTCCAACTCCTCCATCACCCGATCGACGATGTGCGCCCGGTCGTCGGTCGGTGCGCCCGGGGCTTGGCTCGGCGCCACGGTCTGTGGGTACAACCCGACGGTCCGGTCGGCCGGAGACAGCCAGCCCTGCTCGACCATGCCGTCGAGCACGAAGTTCCATCGGGCCTGTGCTTGGGGCAGGTTCTTCGCCGGGTCCAAGCGCGACGGCGACCGGATCGCGCCGGCCAGTACCGCCGCTTCGGAGACAGTCAGATTCTGCACGTTCTTCCGGAAGTACGCCTGGCTGGCGGCCTGAATGCCGTAGGCGCCGCGACCGAAGTAGATCGTGTTGAGATAGTCTTCCAGGATCCGGTCCTTGGACTCCTGTTTGGTTATCTTGGCTGCGACGATCACCTCGCGGAACTTCCGGAACATGCTGTACTCGTCATGACCGGTGGCCACCTTGATGTACTGCTGGGTGATCGTGGAGCCGCCGCCACTCCCGCCGGTGAGCTGTTTCCAGGTCGCCCGGGCGATGCCCGTGAGGTCGAATCCGGGGTTGGACCGGAAGCTGCGATCCTCAGCGGCTAGTACCGCGTTCTGTACGTGTATGGGCACTTGCGCGAGACTGACCGGGATCCGATTGCCCTCGTCGGGCACGTAGCGGCCGACCTCGGTGGTGCCGTCGCTGGCCATGATCGTGGTGACCTGCTTGCGCTGCGCGGCCAGCGCCGTGGGGGACGGCGCATCGAGAAACAGCCAACCGGCGAAGAACGCCAGCACCGGAACCAGGATCGTCAACAACAGGCCGACCAGAGCGATGTTGCGCGCCCGCTGCCAGCCCGGGGGCCAGGCAAGGGGCCACCCCGGCTTGCCACCACCGACCGCGGGGGGATCGGGAGGGCTGGACCTGATCTCCGGCTCAGCCGGTCGTGGCGCCGGGTGGGTGAGCAGCTCGGGCTCGCCCCGCGGTGGGGCCGGCGGCGCGATCGGCCGGTCGGGTGGTCGAGGTTGACCTGATCGAGGTTGGGCGAACCGCACAGGTGGATAGTTCTGATCCCGAAGCCTCATTGCCGGCTGAGCCGGCCCTGAATGTCGACCACTGTCATCTCGCTGGTCGCTCACGCGTTGTCCTCCCAGACCGGTACTCGGGTCCCGAGGGTTCGAACAGGACGCGCCTGACCAGGGATCCACCCAGCCCAGGCGTCAGATCACTCCACTGCGGTCCGTCGGCGGGACCGCCTGCTGCCCACACCGCCGGTTCCCAGGACGTATGACTGCACGAGATGGTTCCAGCTACACGTTCGGCATACCTCGACGACGTAGACGCTGAACTCCTCATGCAGCGCCGCCATCCGGCTCAGCTCGTCGGCTGTGCGGGCGGACCCGGCCGCATGCTTGAGCGCGTCACCGTACACCCACGAGACGAGCGTCAGCGGCTCCTTGCGACACATCGGGCAGGTGACCGCGCTGGGCTCGCCGTGGAACTTCGCCGCTCGGAGCAGATACGGGGTCGCATCGCAGACCTCCGTCACTCCGACCCGGCCGGCGTAGACCTCTGCGAGCAGCGCACGTCGCTGCAACGCGTAGTCCACCACCTGCCGCTGGGTCCGCACTCACCACAGCGTACGCAACAGCCGAGTGATCATCGCTCGGACGTTCGGGCGGCATGGATACGCAGAGGATGGACCTGATGTATCGACGCGATATAGTACGGGTATACATCGACACGCCAGGTCGGAGGTACCGCGTGCTGGAGCTAGCGGTGCTCGGGGTGCTCCATGACGCCCCGATGCACGGCTATGAGCTGCGCAAACGCCTCACCGGACTACTCGGGGCGTTCCGCGCCTGCTCATTCGGGTCGCTGTATCCAACGCTACGCCGGCTGCAGCGCTCAGGCTTCATCGTGGAAGACGAGGAGCGTACGGAGGACCTGCGCGCCGGCCGAGGAACCAGCTGGGCCTGCCGCGGCAGGCGGGTGTACCGGCTCACCGCCGACGGCAAGGAACGCTTTGCCACCCTGTTGGCCGACGCCGGCCCGCAGACCTGGGAGGACCACGGCTTCGGCGTGCACCTGGCGTTCTTCTCCCGGACACCGGCCGAGGTCAGGATGCGCATCCTGGAGGGACGACGACGCCGGGTCGAGGAACGTCGAGAGGGGCTGCGCGCCGCGCTGGCGCGGACCGGAGACCAGATCGACCGCTACACCATCGAGCTGCACCGGATGGGTCTGGAAACCAGCGAGCGCGAGGTGCGCTGGCTCAATGAACTGATCGCCCATGAACAGGCCAACCCAACCACACCATATGACGACACCGAAAGGGCGGACCATGACTGAAGGCCGCGACGCCGGTCCTGGTATACGGGTCGCCGTTGTGGGCGTCGGCAACTGCGCTGCATCCCTGGTACAGGGCGTGCATTACTACCGCGACGCCGATCCCACCACCCGGGTACCCGGACTGATGCACGTGCGGTTCGGCGACTATCACGTCGGTGACCTCCAGTTCGTCGCCGCGTTCGATGTCGATGCCAAAAAGGTCGGGCGTGACTTGTCCGAGGCCATCGTGGCCAGCGAGAACAACACGGTCTCCATCTGCGATGTACCGCCGCTGGGGGTCACGGTGTACCGCGGTCACACCATGGACGGTCTGGGCGAGTATTACCGGGACGTCATCAGCGAGTCCGACGAGAAACCGGTCGATGTGGTCGGTGCGCTGCGCGAGTCCGGCGCCGATGTGCTGGTGTCGTATCTCCCGGTGGGTTCGGAGGATGCGGACCGCTTCTATGCACAGTGCGCACTGGATGCCGGGGTTGCGTTCGTCAATGCGCTTCCGGTATTCATCGCATCCGATCCGGCATGGGCGGACAAGTTCACCCGCGCCGGGGTGCCGATCATCGGTGATGACATCAAGTCCCAGGTCGGGGCGACGATCACGCACCGGGTGCTGGCCAAGCTGTTCGAGGACCGCGGGGTGGAGCTGGTGCGCACCTATCAGCTCAACTTCGGCGGCAACATGGATTTCCTGAACATGCTGGAACGCAAGCGGCTGCTGTCGAAGAAGATCTCCAAGACTCAGTCGGTGACCTCGCAGGTACCACACGAGATGGAGAAGGCGGCGGTACATATCGGACCGTCGGACCACGTGCCGTGGCTCGACGACCGCAAGTGGGCCTATGTACGGCTGGAGGGCCGAGCGTTCGGTGATGTACCGCTGAACATGGAATACAAGCTCGAGGTCTGGGATTCGCCCAATTCCGCCGGTGTGATCATCGACGCGGTCCGGGCGGCGAAGATCGCGAAAGATCGGGGCATCGGCGGTCCGATCGTGTCCGCGTCGTCCTATTTCATGAAGTCACCACCGCAGCAGTACTCCGACTCCGATGCCTACGCTGCTGTGGAGGCGTTCATCCGCGGCGAGGCAGACTGAAAGCTGACGAGTTTCTACAGGACGACGTTGACCAGCCGGCCCGGCACCACGATGACCTTGCGGGGTTCCTCGTCGGCGACCAGCGCGCCGCTGCGCGCCTGCGCCAATGCCGCGGCGCGCACCTCGTCGGGACCTGCCGAACTGGGCACCACCACCCGGGAACGGACCTTGCCGTTGATCTGGATCGGGTACTCGATGGTGTCCTCGACCAGGTAACGCTCCTGTGCCTGGGGCATCGGCTCGTGCACCAGCGACTCGTCATGGCCTAGCCTCGACCACAGGTCTTCGGCGACGTGCGGGGCCACCGGTGCCAGCAGCAGTACCAGCGGTTCGGCCACCGCTCGGGGGGTTCCCAGCGTCGAGCCGTACACCTTCGTCACGTAGTTGTTCAGCTCGATCAGCTTGGCGATCGCGGTGTTCAGCCGCAGCGCGGCGTAGTCGGCACGCACTCCGGCGATGGCCCGGTGCAGCGCCCTCAAGGTCTCCAGACCCGGCTGGGTATCCGGATCCAGCGGGGTGTCGACCACCCGCAACTCGCCGGTGTTCTCATCGACCAGATTGCGCCACACCCGCTGCAGGAGCCGGTGCGCTCCGACGACGTCCTTGGTCGCCCACGGGCGGGAGACGTCCAGCGGGCCCATGGACATCTCGTAGACCCGGAGCGTGTCCGCGCCGTAAGCGTCGCACATCTCGTCGGGAGAGACGGAGTTGCGCAAGCTCTTGCCCATCTTGCCGTACTCGCGGCGGACCGGCTGCCCATGCCAGGTGTAGCGGCCGTCGGGCTCTTCGATGACCTCGCTGGCAGGGACGTAGACGCCGCGAGCATCGGTATAGGCGTAGGCCTGGATGTAGCCCTGGTTGTACAGCCGCCGGTAGGGTTCCTCCGACGACACGTGCCCCAGGTCGTAGAGCACCTTGTGCCAGAACCGGGAGTACAGCAGGTGCAGCACCGCGTGCTCCTCGCCGCCGACGTACAGGTCCAGACCACCAGGGTCGTCCGGACCGTGCAGCTGCGGCCGCGGCCCCATCCAGTACCGCTCGTTGACCGGATCGCACATCGCCTCGGAGTTGTCCGGGTCGATGTAGCGCAACTGATACCAGCACGATCCCGCCCATTGCGGCATCACATTGGTGTCACGGCGGTAGGTTCTGAGCCCATCGCCTAAGTCCAGCTGTACCTGAACCCAGTCGGTGGCCTTGGCCAGCGGTGGGGCCGGCTCAGAGTCCGCGTCATCGGGGTCGAAGGTGGTCGGCGAGTAGTCGGCCACATCCGGCAGCTCAACGGGCAGCATCGACTCCGGCAGCGGGTGCGGCCGGCCGTCATCGTCATAGACGATCGGGAACGGCTCGCCCCAGTACCGTTGCCGGGCGAACAACCAGTCGCGCAGCTTGTACTGCACGGTTCCCTCGCCGGCGCCGTTGGCCTCCAGCCAGGTGGTGATCGCTTTTTTGGCCTCATCGACGCCGAACCCGTCCAGGAACGAGGAGTTGATCGCCACACCTTCGCCGGTATAGGCCTGTCCCTCGAAGCCGTCCGGTGGTGCGACAGTGCGCACGATCGGCAATCCGAAAGCCGCTGCGAAGTCCCAGTCGCGCTGGTCCTGCCCGGGCACCGCCATGATCGCTCCGGTGCCGTAACCCATCAGCACGTAATCGGCGATGAAGACCGGGATCTGCGCACGCGTGGCCGGGTTGATGGCATAGGCGCCGGTGAAGACGCCCGTCTTGTCCCGACTCTCCTGACGCTCCAGCTCGGAGCGCTGCGCGACGGCGCGGCGGTAGACCGCAATCGCTTCCGCCGGCGTGGCGGCTCCACCAGTCCAGCGCCTGTCCACCCCGGCCGGCCACCGCGTCGCTGCGATCTCGG
Source organism: uncultured Actinomycetota bacterium (assembly GCA_963823755.1). Taxonomy (GTDB): domain Bacteria; phylum Actinomycetota; class Actinomycetes; order Mycobacteriales; family Pseudonocardiaceae. Next base: position 96,165 of record CAWGMP010000011.1, on the reverse strand, counting down.
CGACCAGCGGGTGCTCGGGCGCCAGCACGAGGTAGGTGGCACCGAACACGGTGTCCGGGCGGGTCGTGAACACCTCCATGGTGGTGGCTGTTCCCATACCCCCAACCCCCGGGTCGGTGATACTTGACGAGTTCACTTCGAACCGGATCCGGGCACCGTGGGAACGGCCGATCCAGTTGCGTTGCATGGTCTTGACCTTGTCGGGCCAGTCCAGCCGATCCAGGTCGTCGAGCAGCCGGTCGGCGTAGGCGGTGATCCGCATCATCCACTGCCGCAGGTTGCGCCGGAACACCGGAAAGTTCCCACGCTCACTGCGGCCATCGGCGGTGACCTCTTCGTTGGCCAGCACGGTGCCCAGCCCCGGGCACCAGTTCACCGGCGCCTGCGACAGGTAGACCAACCGCTGCGAGTCGATGATCTCCTGCTGCACGTCACCGGTCAGCTCACCCCAGGGCCGACCGTCCGGAGTGGACCGGTTGCCCTGCGCGTACTCGTTCTCCAGTTCGGCGATCGGACGGGCCCGGCGCGCTGTGGTGTCGTACCACGCGTTGTAGATCTGCAGGAAGATCCACTGGGTCCAACGGTAATACGAGACATCAGTGGTGGCGATCCGGCGGCGCTCGTCGTGGCCCAGCCCCAGCCGACGGATCTGGGCCAGGAAGAACTCGATGTTCGCCTCGGTCGTGCTCCGCGGGTGGGTGCCGGTCTCGGCCGCATGTTGCTCGGCGGGCAGCCCGAACGCGTCGAAGCCCATGGTGTGGAGCACGTTGCGCCCTGCCATCCGGTGGTAACGGGCGAAGACGTCGGTGCCGATGTAGCCCAACGGGTGTCCGACGTGCAGCCCGGACCCGGACGGGTAGGGAAACATGTCCTGCACGAACAGCTTATCCTCGGGAACCGTTGCGCTGGCTGGGGGTCGCAGCGACCCGACCGGGTTGGGTGCATGGAAGGTGCCCCGCTCGGCCCAGAGCCGCTGCCAGCGGCGCTCGATCTCACCGGCCAGGGCCGCGGTGTAACGGTGCGGCGGGACGTCCCCATCATCGGTACTGCTCAACGTGTGTCCTTCCGGGCTCGGCCCCGAATCATCGACATCCCCAGGAAACAAGAAACCCCCCAGGCGCTGAGGCCATAGGGGGTCGCCGCACCGACCGGCGGTCAGCGCGGCTTGGGAAGAAGCCAGCGTGCGTTGCGCACGGTCCTGACGATAGCAGGTTGAGCAGCGGCGCTCCCGGCCCCGGTATCCTGGCAGTCGTGTCTGCATCCGCGCTGCTCGGGATGTTGCTGCTGGTCGCCGGTGTTGGGCTGCTCACCGTCGGCTTGCTCGGCTGGACGCGGCGATTACCGCGCAACCGGTTCGCCGGCATCCGCACTCCCGCGACGCTGCGCTCAGAGGCAGCCTTCAGCGCGGCCAATCGGGTGGCCGCCCCGCCGGTGCTCGCGGCCGGTGTGGTCGGCGCGATTGGGGGCGCGCTGGCCTTCGGGACGAGCGGTCCGGCGTTCACCGTGGTCGTCGGGGTAGCGGGCGCAGGCACTGTCGGGTTGCTGATCGCCGGCGGATTGCTCGGCCACCGGGTAGCCGCCACCATGCCACCGCCGAAGGGTGGTTGCGCCGGATGCACCTGCAGTGGCAGAAGCTGCGCCCCGAACTGAGACGACACTGTAGAACAGCCCCGGCAGGCGGCATTTATCCTCACACTGGAGCGGAATCGTGACGGTCATCGCGGGCAAGGTCGAAGAGGATAAAATCGTCATCGGGAGCGACGGTCAGCGAACCTGGGGTTGGCAGGCGAAGGAAGTACTCCAAGACGGCAAGCTCATCGTACTTCCGGACATCATCGTCGGCGGAGCCGGATACGGCAGCCATAACAACCACATGGCTGTCTACCTCGCCACACACAAACCGCAGAGCAGCGAGAAGCGCGACGTTCTCCAATTCTTCGTCGAGTTCAACCAGTGGTGCGATAAGATGATAAAGAACTTCGAGTCGACGAACAGTTGGCTGATAGCCTACGACGGCAGGCTCACCTCCGTCACCTACGACCTCAGTGTCAACTATCACGAGTACTGGGCCGTAGGCAGCGGATGGGAGTACGCCAGAACTGCGCTGCACCTGGGCAAGACGGTCGAAGAAGCGATAGGAGTCACCTGTGAGCTCACCATCTTTTGCGCGCCGCCTATCTCGATCCATGAGCTGCCCATGAGCGTGCGGCCGGCTAAGCCGGGCGGAAGGGGTAACAATCAGTAAGCCGTCAGCCTGGGCGTGCCGCTGGTAACCGGTGATACCCGCCGGAGCGATTCGCGCTACCAGCCCCGTTCGCGTTACCAGCCCCGACTGCCGGGGACGCCCTTGAACGGGCCGACGACGTCCGCGGTGATCCAGCCGCCGTAGAACTCGCCCGGCTGGGGCGTCACCGGTTCCCCGTCGAGAGTCACCTCGTCGAACCGGCCGGCGTAGCTCGCCACCCGATCGGTGAGTTGCGGGTAGCGCAGATCAGGCTGCGGGTACCACCATCCGACCTCGCGCAGCGGCGCGACGCCGGGCACCTCCAGATCGACGTAGCACGCCTCGCCCTTCCACTCGCACATCGTGAGCCGCGGAGCGGGCAGTAGCGGCACCCGAAACTCTGAACGCGGCAGGTAGTAGGACGGCGGGTGCGACGTCTCCAGCACGCGCACCACATCGTCGGTGTCAAGCACGAGAGTGCCCCCGTGCACGATCCGAACCCGGCGCGACACCCGCTCGGCGCGTGGCGGGCGCGGGTAATCCCACACCGACTCCTGACCCGGTCCAACGGACCAGCGGGAAACCGGCTCAGACTTGGCCTGACCTGCCCTTTTGGCGTTCAGCCAGTGACGCGGCATCGCGCCAGCTTACGTCCGCGCGCGGACCTGCCGCGGACTGCATGCGGACTAGAACTGTCCTCAGTGGAGGCTGCCCGGTCGCCCTGTTGATCACCGACGAGTACATCCACGGTATCGAGGTCACCTGCCTGCACAACCGCAACCGACATTCTCAACTCAGCTGCGATGATCACTGATATGTGATCTTGAGGCTGTATTTCTGTCACACCTGACCGGGCCTGTGTGCGTGACCGGCTGTGTACTCAGCTGCCCTGCTTGGTCTGACTACTGTGGACTGTGGAGCTATTGATCTTCCACAGACCGTCCTCGGTGATCAGCCCGTAGCTGGTCCGCTCCTCTACGACCCTGCCGTCCTTGAAAAAGTAGTCAATTGTCGCATCCACCGCGTCGCCTTGTTCCGCGGAAACGTCAAAGACCACGACGCGCTGCACGGGGCTCCAGAAACTCTGATACCCGGTGAAGCCCCCAGCGTGGCTCTGTTGGTAGTTCGCCGTGAGCCGGTTCCAGGCCGCCGACAGGTTTCCCGGCACCAACGCGTAATAGTCCATGATCGCCCCCTGCAGCTGTTCCGGCGTGTCCGGCGGACTACCTGGGACGGCCGGGGTGGTGGGAGCTACCGGCGTCGTGTTGCTCGGTCCTGGTGGAGTGGGAAGGGCTTGCAGGCTCTGCGAAGGCTCGCTCGACGTGTTCGTAGGGGTTACCTGCGTTGTGTTGTTCGGTCCTGGTGGGGTGGGGACTTGCAGGCTCCGTAAAGGGTCGCTCGACGTATTCGTCGGGGTGGCGGCGTTACCGTCGGTAACGTTGTTCTGGCTGATCAGCCCGGCCATCAGGACACCGGCTGCTAGCAGCACGACCGTGCTGATGCCAGCGAGGAGTTTCCGATGCCCCGGCCATCTGTTGTGACTGCCCTCGGCCGGCGCACGACCGGCTGTAGCGTATAGTCCGGTGGACCCCACGGGGCTGATCGTCTCCTCCGGTGGGGCCGCCTGGATGAGTGTCTGCTGCGTTCTCGGGACAGGTTCGAAGGGTCGGTCGTGTTGGGGTGATGGCGGTGCGGGGACGGACAGACCGCCTGCGAGTCCGGCTAAGTTGGCGGCAAGCATGGCCAGCGCATCGTGGGCCTGGTCCATGGTGGGGCGTTGGTCGGGGTTCGGCGCCAACAGGCGCACCAGCACAGGGGTGAGCGGACCGGACTGCCTGGGCGGAATGATCTCGCCCGAGGCCACCTGGTGCAGCAGGGCAAGGGCGTTGTTGTCCAGTCCGAACGGCGGCGTGCCCTCCAGCGCGGCGTAGAGCGTGGCGCCCAGGGAGAACACGTCCGAAAAGAAGCCGGCATTCTTGCCCTGAGCCACCTCCGGAGCCAGGTAGGCGGGCGTCCCGGTCAGCATCCCCGTGGCGGTCACGGTGACATCACCCACGGCGTGGGAGACACCAAAGTCGGTGATCTTGACCGTGCCGTCAGCCGCGAGCAGCACGTTGCCCGGCTTGATATCGCGGTGCACGATGCCCGCCTTGTGCGCGGCGGCCAGCGCGGAGGCGATCTGGCTGCCGATCCTGGCGACTTCATCGGGCAGGAGCACACCCTGTGCGGACAGCACCGTTGCCAGGCTCCTCGACGCCAGGTACTCCATGATCAGGCACGGTTGATCCCCGTGCTCGACCACGTCGTAGACCGCGATCGCGTGCGGGTGGTGCAACCGGGCGGTGATACGCCCCTCCCGCATCGCCCGACGGTTGGCCTCCTCAGCCTCACTCTCGCTCAGCCTTGAGGGCAGCAACAGCTGCTTGATCGCGACGGTGCGGTGCAGGCGCTCGTCCTGCGCCTGCCACACCACCCCCATCGCCCCACTGCCCAAGCGCGAGACCAGACGATAGCGCCCAGCGATCAACTCACCCTCATCGCTCACTGCCACCCCCGGGGAGACGGATGCGTGCTTACCTTGCGTAGTGCGGCGAGCACCTCAGGCTAACGTCATCCCCGGCGCTGACGCGGTTGCCTCACGGCACCCTACGACGCCGAGGAAACCCGAGGCAGGATGCCGCAGTCCACTCCACCACCCTCGCTACCCCGCGCAGGCCATCCGGACGTGTCGCACGCCCAAACTCCTCAGCAACGACCTGAAAACGGTCATGACCAGCACTGTTCCGTGGTGGCTTCTAGTAATCGCCAGGCCACAGGTCCGCCGTTCCGTTGGGTCGACATCGTCCACGTCGAGCCGGCGCGATCAAGGGTGATGAGGTAGACGTACCGGTGCAATGGGAGCGGGGCTCGCCGCATCTCCCATGCCCCCTCGTGCGATGGTCTCGGTGAGGCAAGGGGAGCCCTGGTGGGCTCATCTTCGATCTCATCCGCATACGTTCGTCCGCGTCCAGCGGCGTTCGGGTCAGTGCAGTGATGGTGGTCGGCTGTTTCGGCGGTTGATGACCTCGTTGCGCGATGCTCCCGGTTTGCTGGGGTGGGGGTGTTCGGGGCTGGCGCAGGCGCAGGCGGCGACCCGGATCGGGGTGGGCTGGTGGGGTTGCCGTGGAGGCACCGGCACTAGCTTCCTCCTATGTAGACTGACTACCAGCCAGGTTGTCGATCAAGCCACGGAGCGACGTGGTTGAGGAACGCTGTGACGGCCGGGGGGTGGTCATAGCCGTTGGCGGCGAACCGCTGTGCTGCTCGGCGGATCTGGTGGCGTTGGGTGAGGGTGAGGGCCAGTGCGCGCCGGAGGGCGGCGGCCAAGCTGGCGGGGTCCTCGGGTGAGGCGACGAACCCGGTCTGGCCGTCGATGACTTGCTCGGCCAGACCACCGGCGGTGGTGGCGATGACCGGTCCGGCTCCGGCCGCGTATGCCTCGAGGGGGACTCGACCGAACGGTTCGGCACGGGAAGGCACCACTACTGCGCGCAGCGTGGGGTGTGCCAGCAAGCGGCGGATGTCGGGGTGGAAGCGGGTCAGCAGGGTGGCATCCAGCCCGAGGCTGATGATTTTCTTTGTGAGGTGCTGCTGGTAGTCGCACGGTTCGGGATCATCGGTCACGGCGGCCAGCACGAGGTGGGGTACCGCGATGTCATCGTGGAGGAGGGCGATGGCGTCGAGGAGGTCGTCGAAGCCTTTGTAGGGCTGGGCGCGGCCCATCGCGAGGAGGAAGCTGTCCCGTGCTGGGGCCGGCAGTATTGTGTCCTGGGGTGGGGTGAGTTGCCAGTCGGCTGGGTTCAGGCCGTTGGGTAGCTCGATTAGGGCGTGGTCGGGGACCTGGTAGTGGACGTGCAGGTGAGTCCGCATGTACTGGGAGATCGCGGCGATCCGGCCGCCGTGGTTGGTGGCAGTGTGCAGCCCGCGGGACTCCCAGGCGATCCGTTCCTGATCGGTGGGTGCGTGGATGCGGGCGGTGGATCGTGGTACCAGCATCAGCTGCGCCACGAGGGGGGCCGGCAACAGCGGCGGCAGCCCGAGGAACGGCGCGTCCAGAGCCAAGATCAGCAGCGGGTGGGCGTCTGGGAGTACGCAGCGGGTCAGGACCTCGGCGGTGTGGCTTACGAGGTGCCGGAAGCAGTCCAGGCCACCGAACCGGACTCGACCTGCTGTGCCGTTGTCCAGCGGATGCACCACGGCGTCGACGTGAGCGAGCAGAGTGAGGATCTCCGCGTGCCAGGTGGGGTCGTGTTCGCAGTTGGTGGCATCGAGATAGACCGGGAGCACGACCAACCGCGCGACGGTGGGCAGCAGCCCCGTGATGACGTGGAGGAGGGCGCGGTTGGAGTGGCCAGCTCCGGTACCGCAGCTGTAGAACCCGTCGTGCAGGGCCACTACCACGGTTGGCCGCGGAAGTCTGGTCATGGACGGTCGGCCAGGTCACGGAGAAACCGGACGGTGTCGCCACAGCAGTGGTTGCGCAATGGGTGCCAGCTGGCCGACCGCAGCCGGTCAGCCAGTTCCGGGTGCACAGGTGCCACGGCCTGGGCGGGGTCGGCGTAGAACGCGGCGAGGCGGATCAAGCCGGGCAGAGCGCTCCACGGGTGTTGGGGGATGAGTCGGTTCGCGCGTCGTTGCAGGCTCATGGAGGGGTCGAGGTGAAATACGATGTAGGTGCTGGCGAGGGTGAGATCGCCGCGGTCGAGGCAGCCGGTGACCCAGTGGGCTCGGCCGGTGAGCAGCTCGCCGCGGTCGGTGTCGGCGATGCTGTAGGCGTAGGCCAGCGCGGAGAGCCAGTCCCGGTCGCAGAACACCGGGCCGTGGCGGCGGGCGGTGTGGACCTGGTGGTGTTTGCGCAACCAATTGCGTTGGTGACCGGCGTCGTCGTTGACGTCTGGGTGCTGCTGAATCGGCACGACGTCTCCCGTGGTGGCGGTGTACTCACCGATCACGGCCCGGTGCTCGGCGGCCAGGGCGGTCGCGGCGGTGGTCTTGCCCGCGCCGGGCATGCCCTCCAGTACCAGCACCGGGCACCAACCGGTGCCGGTGTCAGAACAGGGAGGCCTGGGCGGGGGCATCATCGCTGCGTGCGTCGTCGCAGGCACGCAGCTGCAGGCTGGTGGGTGCCGCGGTGCTCGGGTGTACGGGCCATCCGGCCAACAGGCGGGTATCAGCCAGCAGCGGCCCGTCCTGGGTATCGAGCAGCAGATCGCGCCCGACAGCGCAGCGCACGGTTCCGCTGAGCACCGCACCGCTGGTCAGGGCGGTGATCTCCTGGCAGGAATCGGGCAGCGCGTCGAGGCCGAACAGCTCGACCTGGTCGACCACCGCGCACGCTGCGCGGTCCAGCCCGGTGGGCCACGGCACGGTCGTGATGATCTGTTGGTAGGTGGCGCGCAGCTCGTCGCGGCGCTGGGTGTGGTCCGGCAGTGTCCACCAGGTGGCGAGTTTGACGCGACGCTGGCGCCGCTCGGGCGCCAGACCGCTGGCCGAGACGCGGCGCTCGGCGGCGAGGATGTCGGGAAGGCGGCCGTGGGCCAGCCAGGTGAAGGCCAGCGCGCCTTGTTCGGCGAGCCGGTCGGTGCCGCGTTCGGTGGCGGTCAACCCGACCTTGGTCAGACCGGGTCCGAACCAGGCCAGATACAGTGCGTACTCGCGCCCATCATCGAGGGTGGCGTTGCGGGCGAACCTCGTGCCGGGATCCGCTGCCCCGCACGGGTCGCACTGGGCGCGGGTGGCCGGTGGCGGGATCAGGTGCCCGAACGGGCAGGGCTGTCGCCGCCGCCGCTGGGCCAGCCAGACGCCAACGCAGCACCGTTGCCCACCGAGTTGGTAGTCCACCGAGGTCCCCGGCACGACGGGGTGAGTGCGTTCGATGCCGGTGGGGTCAACCAGCCCGAGGCCGGGGGTTCGGTTGCTCCAGTAGAGTCCGGTAGCGCGCCAGACGTTGTGCTGCTCGGTCACGATCGTACCTTTCGTAGAGTCGGCGAAACGTTTCGGCACCCGCGAGGTGGTCGAGATCGGCGAAGGCGTCGCCGGGGTTGTCGGGCATGTGCAAGTGGTTGCGCAGCATGTCGGTGTCACCGAGCTGGCTGCGGATGGCCCCCTTGATGTCCTTGGCCTTCCCGATCGCCGAGGGTGAAGCGTGCAGCACAAAGACGGTGACCGGTGCGGAGATGAGGTAGTCGTCCCGGTCAGCGACGTAGTCCCGGCCGTAGGCGTCTGGGTACAGCCGCCGCACGTCCGCCGGAGTCAAGCTCCGCTGAAACTGCTCCAGCACGGTGTGGCTGCGGGTCAGCGGTTCGCCTACGGTGAGTGGATCGCTGCCGGGCTTGACCATGCCTACCGTCAGTTGCCACCCTGGCCACGCGATGTCGGCAGACGGCTGGCGCATCGACCGTGCCCAACCAGCCAGCACCCACACCGCCGCGGGGACCTCTGATCGGGGTGCTCTGGCGGGGTAGCAGAGGCCAGCCTGCTGGCGTCGGTGGCACAGTCCTCGCACCGATCGGCGGAGCGGGCAGGGTCCAGACCGAACTCGGCGGCGCTGCGCTGGGCGCGAAAGCACGCCCACCACGCATCCCACGGACCGCTCCTGATCTGCTCGGGTACCGCCCCCAAGCCGGTGAGGTGGTGCTCGATCGCGTGAGCGATCAGCGCTTTGGTGCGGTCGCGGTGGCACAGGAAACCCGCGTCAGTGTTCCGGTCGCCGGCGGCACTCATGACGGTCAGGTCAGGTGATGTCGACGCGGGCGGTGGCCGAGGTGTCCGGGGCCTCGGAGACCTTCAGCTCCACTGTGGTCACTCCCCGGCCGTGCAGACAGGGCAGCACCCGGTCGAGCAAGTAGCCGGCGATGGCTTCGGTGGTGGTGTTGACCAGTGGTAGGACGACGACATCCTCGGCGGGCAGCACATACCGCTTGCGGCCCGCAACGATCGAGACTGCGTTGTTCTCCGACGCGATCGACACTTGCGGGGCGTGCCCCGGCATCATCGTGCGGCGGCGCAACGGGGCTACGGCCTCCCGCAGGGCGGTTTTGATCTTGCCGAAGTCGATCAGCATTCCGTCGTCGCCGGGGATCCCGGACAGTCGCAGAGCGACCTGGAAAGTGTGGCCATGCAGGGGTTCGAACTCGCCGTCGTGCAAGCCGGCATGGGCCGCGGAGAAACCGAACTCGCCCCGGCCCACCACCACGCTCGTGAGCATCCCTCATTCTCCTTCAGCGTTTAGCGGGCGGGATGGGTGAGAGTGACGAACTCCTGCCGGGCGCGGGCATCCTGGAGCAGCAACCCATGCAGCGCCGAGGTCACCGTCGTGGCGCCCGAGACCTGCGCTCCGCGCAACGTCATGCACAGGTGCTCAGCGCGCAGCACCACCCCGACCCCCTTGGGGACCAGGTGTTCAGCGAGCCAGTCGGCGACCTGCTTGGTCATCCGTTCCTGCACCTGCGCGCGGTGGGCGAACAACTCCACCACCCGCGCCAGCTTGGACAATCCGATGATCCGTTTGCCGGGGAGATAGCCGACATCAGCAGTGCCGATGAACGGAAGCGCATGGTGCTCACACAACGACCGGAACGGAATCCCCTGTACCAGAACTAATTGCTCGTAGCCTTCGTCGTTGTCGAAGGTGGTCAGGTCGAACTCGCGGGGGGTGAGCAACTCGGCGTACGCCTTGACCATCCGCGCCGGCGTGTCAGCCAGTGCTTTGTGGCCCAGGTCAATACCCAGAGCTGTCAAAAAGGCGCTCGCCGCCGCTTCAGCGGCACCCAGGTCGCGGCCGTGGTGTTCGGCGGTGACATGCAACCGCCGCCCCGCAACCGGCAGGTTCGCCGCGCTCACCGGTCTGCGTCCTGGCCGGTCGGCGTCGCGCCCGTCGAGGGCGGAGGGTCGGGGAAGTCGCTGGGACGCCGGTAGATCACCAGACCGACGCTGCCGGCGAACCGCAACGCGCCAGGCTTGTGCACCTGGACCCGCACCCAGGGAGCCCTGTGATCGACTACGACGATGCGAGCGATCTCCGACGCAAAGCTTCTCCACCGTCAGGTAGGTCGAGGACTCAACATGGGTGATAATCGCCTTCGTCGTGGTCCGGTAATTCCACACCACGTCCACGCAGTCGGTGTCCGCCGCTGGGCGGGCATCAGTGCCGATCTGAAGGTTGATCACTACGTCTTGGCGATCGCGGCGTTCCTCGCGGTTGATCCCGATGACGCAGCGCAGACGTAGCTCGTCGACCTCGATCACATCGACAGTAGGTGGCAGCTCGTCATGGACGACGGCATCGCGTGAGTGGCCAAGCGTGCAGGCCATAGCTGCCCTCCTGTGCTCTTCGGTCGCTCAGCTGGCGGGAACATATGACACGTGGCACGTGTTGTGAGTAAGGGAAGCATTCAGTGTCGGTAACCAAGCCGTCAAGGAACATGCGGCACGTGCCGTGTGTTGCGGGCTACGGTGCAGCCAAGTCGTCCGCCAAGGAGGTGCGCACCGATGACCACTCCGCCAATCGCTCGCTACCAGCAGGTCGCAGATCGTCTCCGGCAAGCGATCGTCGCGGGTGAATATCCGTCCGGCCAGGCACTACCGAGCGAGAGCGTGCTGGCCGAGCAGTACGGACTCAACCGCACCACGATCAACAAAGCTGTCCGACTGCTCGCCGCGCAGGGCCTGGTGACAGTCGAGCACGGGCGCGGTGCGTTCGTGCGGATCCCGCGCCCGGTCATGCACGTGTCGACGTCGTACGTGACTCAGGTCGGTGACCAACCTCGCGCGTCGTGGCACTCCGAGGCCCAGCGCCTCGGCATGCGGGGCACCCAGGAACTCACGGAAGTCGGCGAGGTGGCCGCCGCAGAAGACATCGGAGGCCTCCTAGGCATTGAGCCCGGTTCGACCGTGCTGGTACGTCGGCGGGTCATGCTGCTCGACGACGAGCCAGTGCAGCTCGCGGACTCCTACTACCCCCTCGACCTTGCCCAAGACACACCGATCGCCGAATCCCGAAAGCTACCCGGGGGCACCGTGGCGGCCCTAGAACGCCTCGGCTTGCAACTGGGTGACTTCCAGGAGCAGGTCAGCGCGCGACCCGCGACACCCGAGGAACGGCAAGCTTTGCAGCTCGCCGACGGTATCCCAGTACTCGTTCTGACCCGGACGACCTACACCACCGACGGACAAGCCGTGGAAGTCAGCCGGGCTGTGCTGGCCTCAGATCGACACCAGCTGACCTACCGACTTCCAGCGCGGGCCTAGCCGAAGGGTGCTTTCAAGTTGGCCGCTGTGGGCTGGGGTCAGGCTCAGATGGATCACTATGGATGTGTGGTCGCCGCCTCATCGTCGTTATACAAGGAGAGCGGGAGAACTGGGGGAGGCGGGACCTCCCGTGACCCCGGTGATCACTGTTCGGACCGGTCACTCCAGCGCTACCTCCCCCAAAAAGTTCCGCTCTCGCTGCGGCCGCGGCCCGGCACCCGGCGGCGCACCCTGAGCAGCGGTGGGCCCGCGGCTGCGCCTGCCTGCGCTACTCCAGGGTGCACCGCCGGGTGCGGGGCGCGGAGAGAATCGGACCCGGATCCCGCGGCAGCGTGCGTTTGCGCAGCTCACGGCCTTGTTAGGTTACGCATATGGCCGAAGCGCCCGCGATGCTTCAAGTCGGACACGCCATTGACCAGCAAAAAAAACAGGCTCTGGCGCCGGATCCCGGTCCAAAACCCCCTGTACCCGGGACACCACCAACAAGATCACCACACTGCCGCGTAAGCGCCCCCACTCTCGCGCATCGAGGGTCTCGCTGTCGGGCAGTGTCCACCGGGCAGGCCCTTTAGACACTGCCCGAAGGGTCTGCAGAGGTCTCCAGGGTTAAGGGCGGCCCTGGTCAGGGCCGTCGCACAGCGATCGCGTCAGTGACCCTTGAGGCTGGAGGGGCGGACCCGCATACTCCGCTCGACAGCGAGACCCGGACCGCCAGCTTGACAACTCAACTCATGGGATGTCTGACAATGCCACCCCTCGGGCCATCATCATCTCTTCGACCTCCCGCAAGCTCAGCGGGAACCGGTGATACAGCCACACACAGTGACTGATGATCTCCACCGGGTAGCGGTGCCCTTGTACGTCGTCCCACCCTGTCACGACCAAACGTAGAGATAACGGTGGCCAGGGTTTTGGGCATGATGGTGTCGAAGCTGGAGTACCACAGTGGAAGGGGCCTGACCTGCGAGCCGCCTCGGGGAATCGAACCCCGGACCTGCTCATTACGAGGAGGCCGTACTCCGTCTACTATGGCGTCTACCAGCGACAACAGTTGTAGCTCTCACACTTTTGGGTGCACCAGAGGCACCGTGAGACCTGAGTTCGCACCACGTTTGATCCCACGCAGCAGACTGCGACGGCCGAATCGGGCGCAGCAGCTTGGGGGCTCAGCCGAGTGTCGCCGCGATCGCCGGTCACGATCGGCCGACTTCGTCCCGGAGCGTCTCAGCCGTCCAGATGGGGCAGCCGCAGCCGAGGAAATCATGGTGCCGGTCAGGAGGATGCCGGCGTCAAGGACGAGAGCCGCCGGCGGCCAGTCGTGGGGGTCGTGAGGAGGGCACCAGCGTGCTGTTGACCGCGTTGATCGGCCTCGGTGGGATCGGGTCGAGGCGGCCTCCGTCGTCATCGACGCCATCGGGAATCCGTGGCCGAGCAGGCGCGCCTGTCCTGCAGTTGTGCTCGCGGTCGCGGGCTCCTGCTCGTGGCCGGCTCAGTGACGGTCGGCCGTGAGCGGGCGCGGGTACGGGCGAACCCGCGCATCGGGAGCGAGCGTGGCAAGCCCTGAGGCCGAGAAGTTCGCTGTCCTGCTGCGCGGTGCGCCGAACATGGTCAAGATCGGCGACCCAAGTGCCGGGACGAACAGGGCGCACCGAGGACTGCACGGGATCGAGGCCGGGCCAGGACACGGACGAGGCCGGCTTCCACCTGACCTACCCCAGTGGACTGTGCCCATGCGCCAGGCCAGCGGCTACGCCGAAGTATCCCCCCGACCAGGTCGACGACGCGGCTCGTTGTCCCCGGGCATGCGAGGCGCCGGCGCCTCGAAGCCCTGGGCCACGGTGGGAGCTACCGAGGCCGGAGCTCGCTCGCCAAGCACGTCCCGCACGTCCCGCTCGTCGACGGTGTCATCGACGAGCCTCGTCGAGCATCGCGCGCAACGGCGCGTTGTTGCCACGGTGAGCCGCTTGAGACGCGGCGACGTTGACCGTGGGGTCTATCCCCGCCCATTGGATCGGGTGCCCGGCGTCGCGGGCGAGTTGGGCGAGGAAGGCGCGCTGGGTGCGGCCGTTGCCCTCCCGGAATGGGTGCAGGGCGTTCACATCGGCCAACACCACGGTGAGGCCGTCGATGAAGGCCGCGCGCTCGAGCCCCCGGAGATGACCAGCCCGAGCGAGCTTGCCGAAGACGTCCTCGGCGAAGGAGCCAAGGTGTTGCGGGAGGCAGAACAGGTCACCTTTGCTGATCGAAACCGAGCGCAGCTCGCCGGCCCAGTCGTAGAGGTCACCAAAGATGTAGCGGTGGAAGCCCTGCAGATGAGCCAGATCGTACCGGCCCGACAGGCCGGTACGCCGAAGTTCGATCAACCGATAACTTGTCAGTTCCGACTCGGCCTGGGCAAGCTCGACGGCATCGGTGATACCGAGCCGGTTGCGCAGGACTCCGGTTTCAAGATCGATGTAGGGGTCCCCGCTCACTTGCGGTAACGTGCCAGGGTGCGCTCGCGGGCCTCATCAGTGCTCATCCGGCCTTCGGCGATGGCCTCGAGCATCTCCAGCCCCTCCGGACTCGGCTCAAGACCCTCGGCTCGCACCGACGCCAGAGCCTCCGCGACCGCCTCCCGCCGCTCGGCCGCTGCCAACAGCGACCGGTAGTGCGACACTGACATGACAACTGCCTCCGGCTTCCGATGCGCACCGACGAACACCGGTCCGCTGGCTGGCTCCTGGACCCGCTTCAACGTCGCCGCCAGTCCCGTCCGGAACTCGCGGAACGAAAGAACCTCAGGCGGCTGCATGCAGGCAAGCGTACTCGTTTGCGTACGCATTCCTGGCATCGGGTCTGCCGCCACACGATCCTCATCAGCCTGGCTAGCCACGACGTCGCCGAGGCGCCGTCTCCTCGTGAGGGTCGAGTGCAGCGCCACACACTCCCGTCGACAACAAGCAGTTGAGCTGGCACCAGTAGATACCAAGCATGATCATCAGCCGCGCTCAAGTAGCATAGAACACGCTAAGTGGGCCGAGGTTTACGAAGACGACGACCTGATGTTCGCCAACGGTCTCGCCGAGCCGGGCGAGCGCGCATCGCATCTCATCCTCGTCTCGCTGCGGGGGGATGCATGCACAACCCGACGACCCAAGCATGCTTACTGACGGGCCAGAATCAGACAGGTATGTCGTCATCAGACAACTATGTCGTCACGTGATCACGGAACTCCCGCACACCCACGGCCTTCAGCTTCACCATCGTGACCACCTTGTGGTCACCACCTAGCGGGCCGGGCGGGACTCGGTCAACAGCGCGTGTGCCGACGGCCCTGGAGTTCTTCCTCGACCTATGTTCGCAGGCGAATCCGACTGGACGCAGGCCTGACCGCGTCCAGCACCACGCCATCCCCAATCGAATGTCGCGATAGTCTCAACGGAGTAGCAACCGATCTCGCACCACGGTTGATCCCATGAGAGGCGACGCACCCAGTCTACAATAGACTCTGACCTGAGTTGCTTGCCCAGGTCAGAGCCGTGGAGCCGCCTCGGGGAATCGAACCCCGGACCTGCTCATGACGAGATAAGTCCGTCACCCACCACCGGTGACCACGTTTCCCCATCTTCGCAGGTCAATGGCGTAGCGGCTCCCCACGCTTGCCCACCTGTGCCCAGCGGTGACCACGCCTCCTGCGACCACACCGCGACCACAGACCAAGACCTTCCGGCTCTGCCCGCCGTGCCTGACGACAGCCAACGTCGCCACCGGCAACACCACCTGCCCCCGCCGCAACGCCTGGACTCTTCAGGCACCACCGGTGAATCCCCCTCTGGGGAGGGGGCTGACGGCATGACCAAGACGACCCTGCCACCCTGGCAAGCCGCCCGGCTGACCGTTCTGCTTGACGCGCTGGGTGGCGTCCCGATCTCCGACGCCGAGCACCGGTCCCTGGTCTGGCTGGCCGGGTTCGAGGCGCACACCGTAGAGAACATCGCTGCGGTGATCACCCGCGCCCGGCAGACCCCGCAGCCAACATGCCTGATTTGACTACTGCCGGTGGTCTTGTGGAAAACGGTTCCCGACCTGCGGTCTTCCTGCGATCGGCGAGCGCGTTTTCCCAGATCGGCTCACTGAGTCCCCGATCGGTCTGGACGGCGACACCGAAGCGCGCGACGGCAACACCCCGACGCACGACCACCAGGCGCCGTTCACCACCAAGCGCGGCGTAGCCTGTCGCTACCTCTTTGCCGGGGTTCCCGCCCCGGGGTAGCTCCCCGGGGCATCGGCAGGGGTTCCGGCATGGAGAGGGTTGTTGTGGACGCTGACGATGACGCGCGGACGATCGGTGCGCGCGTTCGCAAGATCCGTTGTCGCCGTGGGCTGAGCCTGGAAGTGGTAGCCGGCCTGGCCGGTATCTCCGCGGCGTATCTGTCGATGCTGGAACGTGGACTGCGTGGTTTCCATCGCCGTGGCCTGATCGAGGACCTGGCTGACGCGCTGGGGTGTTCGGTGGTCGATCTGACCGGCCAGCCGTATCTGGCGGTGGATCGGCAGAGCGTGGTGGTGACCGCTGCTGTGGCGGAGATCAGTACGGCGCTGCATGACGTCACGCTCGACGACGTGCCGGACATCTCGGCGCGGCCGGTGGCTCAGCTGACCAGCGCTGCGGCCCTCGCCCATGTCTGCGCCGATGATGCTGGTTACGGTCTTGCTGGGCGGGGCTTGGCCGTGTTGCTCGTTGAGTGGCAAGTCCAGGCCGTGACCGGTGACAGCGCCACCCGCCGCGCCGCGCTGACTGCTCTGGTGGTGGCGTGCAAGGTGGCCTACATCCTGGCCAAGAGGACCGGGCGCATCGAGTTGGCGGGAATCGCCGCTCAGCGTGGCCTGGAGGCCGCTGGGCTTGTCGAGCGTCCGGATCTGGTCGTGCTGATGGAGATGAACCGGATCAGCACGCTGATCGGTGTCGGTGCCCACCGGCGGGACCGGCTTGTGTGTGCCGAAGCTCTCCGCGAGATATCGGCGTTGCCAGGTCCGACGAAAGACGACACCACCACCGCCGAAGCCTGCGGAATGCTGCACCTGACCACGGCACTGATCGCCGCTCGCGATGGCCGCACCGGGGATGTCGCCACCCACCTTGCCCAGGCCCGTTCGCTGGCCGCGTACACCGGGGAGCGCACTCACATGCGTTACCACTTCGGCCCGACCACTGTGGCCGCCTGGGAGCTGGGCCTGGCGGTGGAGGCCGGTACCGGACCGGTGGTGGCCGAACGCCTGGCCGCAGCGCCGATCGACCTGTCGGTGTTCGCCAGCAAGGGGCGAGCGGCCTATGTACACGTTGACCCGGCCCGAGCCTGGGCGCAGGCCGATGGCGCACATGATGGCGAGGCTGTGCGCGCGCTGGATACCGCCGACCGCCTGGCACCGGTTCGCCTCCGTAACGACCCGATCGCCCGGGACCTGGTGGTCACCCTGGACCGGCGGGCCCCGCGCCAGGTATGGGAGCTGGACAGCGTGCGTAACCGCTTCGGCATCGGCAAGCGGGTTTAACGGAGTGTGAAGAGCTAGCTCGATCTTCACCGCATTGCCTGCCGGGTGAATGCAGCAGAACAATCACCCGAGACACAGTCGTCGATCACGAGTGACGACTGTGAGCGATCGACAGAGGCGGGTGTCGCTCGGGAGAGACGGTCTCCGGGGAACGGCCCGCGCTGGGTGACCGCGGTAGCGGGCGACGATCTGGCTGTGTCTCTCAGGAGAGACCTCCCCCGACGGGGTTACCCGAGCAGACCGGCCCGGCGGGCCATGCCCCGGAGCTCCTGATCCGCCGGGGAGCCCCGGCGCGAGTGCCGCAGCAGCACGGCGAGCACGTCGCGGACGATCGGATTGCGCTGGATGTGGTGGGGAGAGATCAGCTCAGCGCGGCGCAGCGCCATCACCGCGTCGTCGTGGCGTCCACGCAGCCGGGTCAGCGCCTGGCCATAGTCGGCCCAGTAGGCGACCCGACGCGAACGGTTGACATGCGCTTGGGGGTTCATGCCCTCAGCGATACTCACAACCCGCTCGTGGTCCCCGACCTTCAGCAATCCGGACATGCGGTACAGGTCAATGTTGATGGGTCCGAAACCCAGCCCGTAGGCGTTGCCCTCCCCGGTGCGCGCCGCCAGCTCTGCGGCGTAGTCGAGTGGAGCGTCCACGTCGCCGATGCGCCGATCGGCCGCGGCGACGTCTGACCGGCGCAGTGCGAGAAAGCCCGCGAGCTGCATCGACTCCGGGGTGTTCGTCGGCACGGTCACCGCGTCCAGCCTGGCCTGCGCGATGCCGAACGCCCCTTTAGCGAGCGCCACCCTCGCGCCGGCGGCAGCAACCAGACCCCTCGGGACCGCAGCACCATGCTCGTGGGCGTCTTGCCAGGCCAGCATGACGGCCTGCCAGCGCAGGTCCACCGAGGCACCCGAGACGCTCAACCACGGCACGGTGACCTGGGTGTGCAGCCACACCGACAGCCCGAGCAGTTCGGCCACGTCCCGGCCAGCGGCGACGCTGGCATGCAAGTCCCGGATCAGACCGGGCAAAGCAACGCCCACCTCCCGTTCCTGCTCGCACCGGCACAGCGCATCGACCATCGCCGTCACCCTTGCCCGCAGCTCCTCCACGGGGCGGACCTGCCCATCAGGCAGGTCGTGGCTGACCACCATCAACGCAAGATCAACCGCCGCTATGGTGCTGTCGGTATGCCCGTTAGCGGGTGCGGGTACGGGCAGCCTGGTCAGCTCCGACACCGAGATCTGGAGCGCGTCGGCCAGCACCCGGATCTCGGCGAGGGTCGGAGAACGCTCACCACGCTCGATCCGCTTCAGAGTGTCCTTGCTCATCCCGGCCAGCCCGGCGACCACCCGCAGCGACTTGCCCCGAGCGTCGCGGACCCGCCACAGCGCCCAGCCGATCGTGCGCGCGTCCCCAGCGTCCACCAGAACGGCCCTCTCCACGCCGGAACCCCCCACCGATGCCCCGGGAAGCTACCCCGAGGCGCAACCTCGGCGAAGAGGTGACGCAAGGCTAGCGCGCCCTGACGGTGGACACTGGGCACCGTGGACACCGGCGCCACCGTGCAGCTGATCGGTGCGGATCGGCCGTTTCCGCGACCTGCGGCGATGAAGATCCCGATTGCAGGATCACCGCTGCTCAGAGCCACTATTTTGTAAGATCACCGGTAGTCGGCAAAACGGACAACTCCCGGCTACCGGTCTGCCGAGCCCGGTGACACTCGAAGCCGGAACGGCAACCGCGGGGATACGGTGCCTGGTGTGGGTGAGCAGATCAGCCGGGCCGACCTGGCCAGTGCCGCAGAGCAGCTGCGGAGGGTGCTGGCCACGGTCCCGGCCGCTCCGGACCGTTGCGCGTATCTGCGAGGTGCAGCGGACACGCTGGCGATGCTCGCTGCGGTTGCCGATGACTCCGGGAAGTGTCCCGAAGCCGTTTCGGGACGCCCTTCGGCCAGCGCCGTCAACGCGGCTACCGCACCCCGCAAGTACGCCACATGATCCAAATCAACCGTGATCTCCTCCGCGTCGACTGCGACCAGTACCGCCCGCAACGACGCCGCAGCCTCCCTCATCTCAGCTCGGCCGATCTGCTCACCCACGCGGGCACCGTAGCCAGGATCGGGGCAGTACGTTGAGCGCATGACGACGCAGCCTGGGATGACAAGCAGCGCCGCCCTCTGGCCGGAAGGAGGGCTGCCGTCTCGGCGTCCAGTTCTGCGGCCAGGTGCAGCGCCACCACCGGCGCCAGCTCCCTCAGCGGGCTCTTCGAGGTCCGCCACCGCAGCGGGGATGCGCGTCTCACGCTCCAGCCGTGCCGACAGAAGCTTGCCGGCGAACAGGGGCCGAGTCGAGGTTGCTGATGACGACGAAGCCGAACACGACCGCGACGACGATCCACGGCCAGCGTGGCTTCTGCGGCGGGGGAGAGTCCGGCTGGCCGGGAGGTGGGGGCGGATAGCTGCCGGTGGGCGGAGGACGTGGGCGTGACCATCAGAGTTACCCAGCGACCGCGCGGCATCACCACGTAGCTGCCCAGCCGTGGGCGTTCGGACGTCGTCCAGTCGGTGAACCTCTAGGCATGTTGGAAGCGTTGGAGAGGTGTGCAAGTACAAGTTGTCTGTAACATGAAGATAGAAATTAGGACTTTCGGGGGTAGACGAGCTGGTTATGTCGGTGAGTTGTGTCAAAGTTGTGCAAGGTTGACGGACCTGACCACCGGAGGGGACTGTTAGTAGTATGGACCGTCGCGCCGCAGGTGGGAGCGAGATCGTGGAGCTGAACCAGCAGGAGGCCGAGGATGCCTTCGACGCTGTGGCGCGCCGTGAGATGGGCATCAGCGGTCCTGAGTTCCTCCGACGCTGGGACGCTGGGTACTACGAAGGCCAGAGGATGGACGACATCGAGGGCCTCGTGGCGACGTGGATGGCGATCGGGCTCGTACGATGATCCCTCGTAAGATGGCCCGGTGCCTGGAGGCAGCCCGCAGGAGGCGATCACAGCGTTCCTCGGGCCGTTGCGGGGCGCTCTGTCCGTTCCTGGACGGCCCCGAGGCCATCACCGTCTCTAGAGCGGGTCATGGGTCAAAGGCAGAGCATACTCGTGGGTCGTGAACGCCGGGGACGGCATACGACTTAGAGGCGTCGGCACGTTCCACGCCTCGATGCAGTTCCAGGTCATCGACACCGATCCCGCTACCAACGACCTCGGCAAGCCTCTCCGGGTGACCACCCTGGCCTATAACTACAAAACTGGAACAACCCGGCGACGGTGACTTATGGCGAATGCACTGGCACCCTGACGGTCGCAGCGATACTCGCGAGCCTCACCTGCACGTGCCACCCGACCTCAAGGTTCATCGGCCGTGTGACCGGATGACGTTAGAGACTGCGATCCGCTGGTGCATCGGGGATGGCGCTCCATTGCTCTGTACCCCGCAAGAAGCTGAGGAGCAGCTGCTGCTGTCAGAGACGCCGCACAAACTCCATCGCACATGGGCTTCCTCGCATGACCGTCCTGATCTGCGGCGACGCTGAACGTGATCAACCGTCGTACGCAGCGACGAACGCCGCAGCTTCTTCCAATGTGACTCCGTCCGGTGTGTCAACTCCCAGCCAGTGAACGCAATGCTTCCGTAAAATGAAACATGTCTTTCTACACTAGGTGATGCCCGTAGTCGGACGGCCGTTATTGATGTTCAGGCTCTTGCTCGAGATTCGTTTTTGTTGTCAGGACTACGGGCTCATGACAGACAGATATCATCAACGGTGTGGCAGGTCGGTGGGCGCGTCTGGTGCGGTTTGGCCCTGCATTGGGGGCTGGGCTTGTTGGGGCGGCAGGTGCTGGTGCGGAGTTGTCTTCTGTCGACCGGCCGAAGCCAGTGACAGTCGGGCTGTGGGTCGCGTTCACGCTGCTGAGCTTCGGGATTGCCCTGGGGCAGGCTTTGAGCGCGCTACGATCGCAACGCAAGGTGGACGACGATGCACGGGCAGCGCGAGAGGCGCGCGTCGCCCAGACGTTGCGAGGCCACTTCGAGCCGCGCGGCCGCGGCGTTGATCAGCGGAGTCGTCCCGGTTGGTACTTCACTGGTCGTGTGCGTGCCGTACAGGAGCTGGTGGAGTGGTTGACCGGCGACGGAAGCGATCTGCGGCCTCGGGTCGTAACCGGTGGGCCGGGGTCGGGCAAGTCAGCGGTTCTTGGGCGCATTGTCACTCTGTCTGACTACCGTCTTCGTAGTCAGGTTCCTCTCGTCGACGCGGCCGAGGGCACGGTTCCGCCGGTGGGTTGCGTCGATGTGGCAGTGCAGGCGACGGGCAAGACGCTGGAACAGGTGGTCACCGCGATCAGTGAGGCGCTGGGAATCGAGCCTGGCTCGGAGCAGCAGTTGGTCGACGCGTTGGGGGAGCGTGCGGAGGCGGTGGTTGTGGTCGTGGATGCGGTGGACGAGGCTGCTCAGCCGCACGAGCTTGCGCGGAAGCTGCTGCGTCCGATGGGGTCCGCGAACCGTGTCCGGCTGCTTGTGGGGACACGGCGACACCTGGTGCCACTACTGGGTGCGGCCGCGGTTGTGCTGGATCTCGATGATCCAGCCTACCTGGAGCGGTCCGACCTGGCGGAGTACGCCCGGCGATGTCTACTGATGGAGGGTGATCCGGCGGCGCAATCTGGGTACCGCGATCGACCGGAGGTGGCTGTCCGCGTAGCGCGAGCCATCGCAGACCGGGCTCACCCGAGCTTCCTGGTCGCCCAGCTCGCCAGCCGCTCACTGGCTAACGCCGCTGACGTGGTGGATGTCGAGCAGCCTGGTTGGAGCGATCGCTTCCCCGCCACCGTCGGGGAAGCGATGGACGACTACCTGGCCCGGTTCGCCGTGGGGGGAACACGTGAGCAGGAGCAGCGCGTGCGAGACCTTCTGCTGCCACTCGCCTATGCGCAGGGGCAGGGGCTGCCCGATGAGGAGTTGTGGGCGGCGCTGGCCACCGCCACGGGCACGCAACGCTACGAACCTCACGATGTCCGCTGGCTACGCCAAACCTCCGCGGCCGACCTGGTCCATTCAGTCGAAGCGGACGGAGCGAGGTTCGTCCGTCTGTTTCACGAAGCATTGGCGGACTATTTCCGCAGCGGACGTACGGAACAGGATGACCACCGCGCGTACACTGCGACGTTGCTTGACTTGATCCCGCCATCCAGACAGCCTGCGGGTAAGGACTGGTCCCACGCGCCTGCGTACGTCCGGGCTCACCTCGCTGCGCATGCGGCGCAGGCCGGGATGCTGGACGGTCTGCTGGTGGATGCTGGCTTTCTGTTGGTCGCGGAACCGACCCGCCTCATCCGTGAGCTGCCGACGGCGACCACAGCGGCTGCGGTCCAAGCAGAACGGGTCATACAGCAGGCCCTTCCCTATCTGCTCACCACCGCACCAGGTGATCGAGCCTCGTATCTGGAGATGGCCGCGCGTCGCAACCATGTTGGCTGGCTCGCCAGCCAACTCGGTGAGCTGCAACCTAGCCGGGCGTGGCGCATCGGTTGGACCCACTGGCGCCCACCCAGCCCTCACCGTGTGCTCAGTGCCGCCAGCGGGCGGATCAGTGGGCTGGCCATTACCGAAGCCGACGGACGGTTGATCTTAGTCTCCCGGGATCAGCACGGGTTTACCCGATGCTGGGATATCCGGACCGGCGAGCCCGTTGGCGATACCTTGACGGGCGGGCCGAGCCCGGTCGCGCTGACTGTGGGTCGGCTGGATGGAAGGCCTGTTCTGATCCACCCTTCCGCGGGAGACGGCCCAGCCCTTGAGGTGTGGGATATCGTGGAAAGGATTGAAGCGCGAGAGCCGTTGCCGTTGGCCACTAGTGGACCGCGTTCGCTCGCATTTTTCGAGATGGACGGAGAACCACTGATCGCCGTCCTCGATCGGGAAAACTCCCTTCGCCTCTACAACCTGCGTACGGATGCCCTGGTCCGCGAGTTTGCACCGCGCGACGCTCGTTGGACGCGAGATCTCACCATTCGGGAAGCTGGTGGTGGGTTTATGGCGTTGTGCGGAAGCTGGGACGGCTTTCTTATATGGGACCTTACGGCCGGCGATGCGACGGAGATTGCTCTGCCAGACGGCGGTCCCGTCGCCCTGGGTCCCACCGTGGACGGAAAGCCTACCATTATTGGCCGGTACGGGAGCACTATCCGACTCTGGGATCTCGATACGGCGCAAGTCGTGGCCGAAGGCCCCGAGGAGCGGGAAAGGCCCATCCGTGAACTGACAGCGTTGATGGCTGACGGGAGGACCTTCGCTGTTTCGGGGAGCACCGGCGGTGTCGTGCGGGTTTGGGACATCGATCGCATGCGGCCTATCGGTCCGCCGCTCCTGGGCCACGACGGGTTCATCACGCGTGTCGGCGCGGTCATGGCAGACGGGCAGCTACTCGTCGTCTCCGGGGCGGTCGACGGGATCCTGCGCGTATGGCGTGTGGATCCCGACGCCCCACCTACGGTCCTTCCAGATGATCAGCGTTTCGACACGGTCGCGCTGGGCGTCAGCGAAGCCGCCGGCGTGCCCGTCGTCCTCACCACAGAGCCAGAGGGACCGATCCACACGTACCACGCCCTGGAGGGAAAACTGGGGGCCCATTCGATCGAGCGAAGAGCTGACGCTGAGCACGGAGGGCAGCGCAATCCCTCCGCCTGGCTGAATGACCGTCTTGTCACCGTATCCATCGCAGAGACGAAGCCGTCTCCTCCGACCGAGGGGAACGGCGCGGTCCAGAGCGGTCCCGTAGAGCGAATCGCGCAAGTGCATGACTTCCTCACAAGCCGGCCCGTCGACCAGTTCCCTACGATCGACGAGCCACCTGACGCCCAGCTGGCTGTGCTGTGGAGCCAGGATGAGCTTCTTGTGGTCGGCGCGAGGGACAACACCCTTATCCTGTGGAATAAAGACAGTCCATTATCTCAACACAGTCCCTACATCATCGGCAAGAGTCGGCTGCGGTCGATTGCGCTCTCTCATCGTCACGACCAGCCGGTCGCAGTTATCTCAGATGAAAACGGGGCTGTATGGCTCCTTGAGCTCGTGACCGGTCAGCTTCATGGTATCGCCTCTCCGGACAGCACCTCTATGGTCTTCGCGCTGCGACTCCGCTCCACGGTGGCGATCGTATTCGGCGGATGTGCCGGTAAACCTGTCTGTGTCTGGGACCTGGAGACCTTGGACCCTATAATTGACCCTCTACCGCACCAAGGTTCCGCTGTCTACGCTGTGGACGCTGGCACCATCTGTGACCGTGACGTTCTCGTGCTCGGTGACGGGGACGGTACGCTCTGGGTGTGGGACATCGAGCACCGTGAGGTAAGGACGATCCGAACCGGCGCTATGATCCTGAGTCTCGCCCTAGTCGATGACGAAAGAATCGTCCTCGGTGGACCTCTCGGTGTCACGATGCTTCAACTGACCAACACCTTCTGGGCAGAGGCTAGCCAAAGCCCTGTCGTTCAGTAAATACTGACGATGAATTAATAGCTACCCGGCGCATTCCAGACGGTCTGCAATCTTTACGCACTGCACTTGCAGTAGAGGATTGTGCCCTGCGCTTCGAACGTGTGGGTGCCGAGCTGGTCATCCACGTCATACGGCCAGGGCATATTCGTGTATCAGTCCCCCGAGTCGTTCGCGGCGTCGGAGGTACGGATTGGGTGGTGACGTCGGCGGGGAGAGCGGCCTGAGTGGTGCTGCTTGATGCAGTGTGCGGTGGGGGCGATGGTCATTGAAGTGCGCCACGTACTCAGTCAGCACAGCCTCGAGGTGGTGGCGGTTGAGGATCAGTATCCGGTCCAGCAGCTCGCGACGTACGGTGCCGATCCATCGTTCGGCGATCACGTTCGCCCGTGGTGCTCGCACTGGTGTGCGCAGGATGCGAATGGATTCACTGGTGAACACGGCGTCGAAGGTGTCGGTGAATTTGCTGTCTCGGTCCCTGATCAAGAACGCGAACTCCAGCTGCGCGGTCGCCGAGGTGCAGCAGCAGATTCCGCGCCTGCTGGGTGACCCAGGCACCGGTGGGTTTGCGGTGATGCCGAGGAGGTGGACGCGGCGGGTGGCGTGCTCCACGACGAACATGACGTCAAGCCGGCGCAGCAGCAGAGTGTCGACGCAGAAGAAGTCGGTGGCGAGAATGCCGTGTGCTGGGGCGGTCAGGAACTGTCGCCAGGTGGGGCCGCTACGGCAGGGCGCGGGGTCGATGCCGGCTCGCTTTGAGGATCAACCACACCGTGCTGGGTGCGATCGGGTAGCCGAGTCCGGCAAGTTCGCCCTGGATCCGCCGGTACCCCCCAAAGTCGAGTTCTCCGAGGCCAGTCGCAGGATCAGCTGGCGCAGCTCGGATGCCGTGGACCGGCCGCCGGGGTGGCGGCGGGGCCGGGTCCAATGTCGCCTCACCAAGTCACGATGCCAGCGCAACAGCGTGGCGGGCGTGACGATCCGATGCAATCGGCAGGTCTGGGAGAGCAACCGGGCCAGCGCCGCGAACACAGCCCGATCCGCCCAGGACAGACGTGGTCTGCTCACCTGACGGCGTAATACCGCGACCTCGTGGCGCAACACCAGGATTTCCGCATTCTTCGATCGTGAACTACGCGCCAGCAGTCCGAGCCAGGCCACCAGCTGCCAGAAGATCAGATAGAGCAATCGTAGCGCCACGACCGGCGATCATGCCCGACGACCACCGTCAAGCAACGACGCAGGTCACCATCGTGGATGACCGGTTCGGCACCCACACGCATCCGAAGGCTGGCGACGGGCGTTGTCATAGGGGGAGTGGCCATCGGTGCTGGGAGTCGGGGTACTCAAGCCACACGTATTGCAGCGCGGTGTCGTCGAGAGCGGTGACGCCGAACTGTTCGACCCTCGGCTCGCCGAGCCGTCGCCAGGTGAAGTAGCTGGACTCGACCGTGTCCCAGAGCCGTTGCGGACCGCCTTGGGCCACCGGGTAAAGCCCATTGTGGCTAGGGTAAAGACCGGCGATGAACCAGCTTCCGTCGGTGCAGTGCCCGGAGATCTCCGCCCCGTCGGGCACAAAGCCCCGCAGGCGCCGACCCGCGAGATGAAGCTGCGTCATGAACCGCAGCGACTTGTTTTGTGCCACCAGGGCGGGGTTGATGGGCGTGGTTCCCTGCTGGGGGTTGCGCTGGTCGAGCACCACGTCCCAGTTCTCGCCGTCCCGGTGGAGGCTGTCCAGCCGGGTACGCAGCGGCATGAAGGCTCCGGGAAGGTTCACAAACGACCCTTCGACCACGTCGGGCTCGGTCAGGGTGAGCCGCAGCAGGCGGCCATCGAGGCTGCCCCGCACGTCAACGACGATGACCCCGGCAGGGCAGAGTTGGGAGATTCACGCGGGCGGGATGTGGTCGGTGGAGGCGGTGACGATGATCCGGTCGAATGGCGCCGCGGTGATGAGACCGGCCGCGCCGTCTCCGGTGTGCACCCTCGGGTGCAGCCCGAGCTCGCTCAGCGCTCGGCGGGCCGCGTCGGCCAGGGCAGGGTCAAGTTCCACGCTGGCGACGTTGTCCGCTCCGACGTGCTGGCACAGCAGCGCCGCGTTGTAACCGGTTCCGGTGCCGATCTCCAGGACACGGTGTCCGGGCTGGAGATCGAGCGCTTCAAGCATCCCGGCCATGACAGTGGGCATGGAACTCGAACTGGTCGGTGCCCCCGTCCGATCGACCAGGTCGGGCGCTGGGGTCAGTTGGACAGTGAGGGCCTCATCGGTATAGACGCCGCGCAGCCACTGCTCACGCTGCGCTGGATCGGTGCCCTCCACCAACACCTTCTTTCCAGAGGCTGACCGGTGGTAGAAGCGAGGCACGAACACTTCCCTCGGGGTGTTCTCGAAGGCCCGCCGCAGCCAGGGACTGTGCACGGCGCCACTGGAGACCAAGGCATCCACCAGGTCCCGGCGGAGCGCTACCGCAGCCCTCACGACGCGCGCACCAGTTCCTCAGCGATCGCCCCGGCGATCGGCAAGCCGGTCTCCTCGGTCAGCCAGCCCCACTGCCCGGTCGGTAAACTCCAAAAACCACCACCCGCCATCGAGAGTGACCGAGAAATCGAACGCTCCAAAATGAGGCCGAACGCGTGCAGGTAAGCCAGCACACCGCGGCACACCGCATCGGGCGCCTGGCACACTTCATAACGCAGGTCCTCGTAACGACAGCGCCAGTCCACGGTAGCCTCGCGGCTACCAGCGTGAACCGCCACCGCGAAGAACCGGTCACCAACGGCGGTGAGGCGAACGTCGAATGCCTTAGGTATCCATTCCTGAAACAGATGACAGCACAGCCCGATCGCGCCGTCATCCAGATCATCAACGCTCAATCGTGAGGTGTAGATGATGCGCACCTCATCTTCTTAGGTGACCACCCCCGGGGAAAGAGACTTATAGACAAGCCCCTCGGAGACCTCGGCGGCGAACTCGCGCGAGCCCGGAAAATCAGTCGTATCGATCCGCGCGACATCGGCCCCACGGGCCAGCAGCGCATCAACCACCAAATCAGCTGTGGCGTCCTGAGCCTGCGCGACCACGAGCACGATGTCGCCGCTCACTCCTCGTCCATCTCGACGTAATGCTCGGTGTCCGGTTCGTAACCTTCCACCTTGCCATCATTAATGATCTTCGTCGGCTTGGTCCTGGTCTTATTCGTCGGTCTCTTGCTGTGTTTGCCGCACTCCATCGGCCGCACCGCATACCGCAGCCCGAATGGCCGAGTCAACGACCCAGACGGCAACGCCGAGCTCGGTGTGACCCGTCCCCTACTCGGCGACAGCGGAAACCGGCTCGTAAAAAGCATCAGCGGATCAGGAACCCCACCGTCATGCGACACCGGAACCTCCTCCATACAGTTTCATCAACAACCGCTAGCGAGACTAGGTGAATCGTGCAATCGGTGTCCCCTCGCCCGATACTCGCCCGGTGTCACCCGCTGGGGGCAAGTCCCATGCGCCAGGCTAGCCGCGGGTGGGTTCAGACTGGGTTCGTGGACGCCGCGCCGTCGCCGTTGTTCAAGGGGTACCGGTACCCGGTGGAGATCATCAGTCACTGTGTGTGGCTGCATCACCGCTTCCCGCTGGACACCCGACAACCTGATGCCGTCTGGCGACGTCCTGGTGTGGCCTGCTAGTGGGGAAGCTCCAGTATGCCCTCCTCGCGAGCCAGCTCGCGTTCGGCGTCGAGATCGAGCGTGCGGCTGAGCACCCAGTACAGCGTGGCGGCAACGGAGAGCCCGATGAAGATCGAGTAGTCGACGCCGCCGAGCACCCTGGCGAGCGGGCCGGTGTAGGGACCGGAGACCATGAACGGGGCCATGGCCGAGATCGCGGCCAGGTAGGCGAGGTTGGCCCGCCATCCCCAGCGCCCGTAGATGCCGCGAGGGTTGAACATCTCCGTGACCACGTACGTGCCGCGCCGGACCACGAAGTAATCCATCAGGTTGATGGCTGTCCACGGGGTGAACAGGTACGCGAGGAAGATCAGAACGTTGGCGTAGAAGGCGTTGAACCGCGCCACGCCGACGATCTGGGAGACGCCCCAGACGACGAGAAACATCAGACCGATCGTGAGTGCGCGGATGCGGCGGGTCGGGGAGACGGTGCGGATCGAGTCACTAATAGAGATCATCGTCAGGCTCCCGCCGTACTGGTTGATCGTCATCACCGAGAGCAGCCCGACGAGCAGCATGGCCACCGCGATCGGGCCGAAGCCCCCGACGAGGCGGTCGGCGCTCGCCTCAACCGCCGCGACAGGGTCGGCTCCGGGAGCGGCGCTCGCCGTCACCGCGCCGAGCACGAACACCCACCCGCCGGACAGCGCGCTGGGTAGGTAGGTCCACCAGAAGGTGCTGCGCACCTCGGTGCCCGTGGGCAGGTAGCGGGAGTAGTCCGAGACATAGGGCGCCCAGCCGAGCTGAAACCCCGCCGTGATCACGAAGACCGTCATGCACGGGGCGACCCTGAACGTCCCCGGCCGGAAGGCATCGGGCGGCAGGGCGCCATCGGTGAACGCGGCGACGGTGAGCACCGCCATCAGAACGATGAGCGGCCAGGTGAGCCACCAGTTGATCCGGTGGATCCACCGGTAGCCGTACAACGCGATCACAGCGGCGGCCGCGGCGGCGATGACGTAGCCGGCGTTGGCGCCCAGCCCGAGCAGGGAACGCATCGCTGCCCCGGCCAGGATCGCATCCGACGTGTTGTACGCGATGTAGTTGACCAGCGCGAAGATCCACACCGTGAGCGCGGCACCCACGTAGCCGAACTGCGGTCGTGACTGCACGAGCTGCGGCAGGCCGAGGTGCGGTCCCTGGGCCGAGTGAAAGGCCATGAAGAACGTGCCGAACAACGAGCCGAGCACGGCTGCCATGATCGTCCAGAACAGCGAGGCACCCACCGACAGCGCCGCAGTGCCGGTGGCCATCGCGGTGAGGTTGATGTTGGCCACGAACCAGACGGCACCGAGACCGGACACCTCGCCATGCCGCTCGTCGTCCGGTACCCAGTCGATCGAGTGTCGCTCGATCGCGCTCTCGGCCACGGTCAGTGGGAGAAGACCTGGGGGAGCAGATGAAGATCAGTAGGAGGGATCAAGGTCAGGTATCGCTCGGCCCAGAGTTCTCGGACGCACTCGACGATCTGCATCCCGTCGGCGTCGACCCCCAGCGCCCGCAGCGAGGTACGGCCATCGGCCCGATGCAATACCTCGTACGTGGCCGTGTCGACCTCGCGCTCGCTACCGCCGAGGTAGCAGAAGTACACCAGGCGGCGGGTGCGGTGGCCAGGCATCTCCTCGGTCCGCAGCCGGGCCGCGGGCATCAGACCCGGAGCCAGTTCCCTCATGTCGTCGTCCGTCCAGGGCAGCTTGGACACGATGACGTCATCGATGACCAGGTGGTCGATCCGAGTGGTCAGATAGCAGCGCAGCGCGTCTTCGACAGAGTCGACCATGGGCTCGACGTGGTTGTTGAAGGAGGTGTTCAACAGCACCGGAAGGCCCGTCCGCGCCGCGAACTCCGCCAGCAGGCGCCAGTAGCGTGGGTTGACCTGCCGATCCACG
Organism: uncultured Actinomycetota bacterium; assembly: GCA_963823755.1. GTDB lineage: Bacteria > Actinomycetota > Actinomycetes > Mycobacteriales > Pseudonocardiaceae. Next base: position 66,025 of record CAWGMP010000011.1, on the reverse strand, counting down.
GCGTGCACCCGGGCGGATCCGTCGACGTGGGTGACGGCACCCAGCAGCGCCCTCTTGGCCGGGCGTACCGGGACGGTGAACACCATGAAGTCGGGGACCGCCATCCCGTCCGGGAATTCGAAGTACTCCCGCAGGTGCTCCGCCTGCACGGACGGGGCGAAAGGGCGATAGGTCTCCCGCTGCTTGACCATCATGTTGACCCGGTCCCGATTGGCCGGGGGTCGCGGGTCGGCGAGGATGCTGCGGTTGCCGAGTGCGCGTGGCCCGAACTCGGAACGGCCCTGGATCCAGCCGATGACCTTGTCCGCCGCCAGCAGCTCCGCGGTCTGCCGCTCCACCGCACCGGAGCGCTCGAAAGTGACGAACCGCTTCCACCGGATGAGTAGCCCTTCGATGGCGTTGCGCTCTGGCAGGCCGGGCCCCCAGAACACCTGCCGGATCCGCTCCCGGGGGAAGGTGCCGCTGCGGTCGGCGTGCGCTTTCAGCGCTGCCCCCAGGGCGGCGCCTGCGTCGTGCGCGGCGGGGTGGACGAAAACGTCGTCGAAGACCGCGCTGCGCACCAGCCTGCCGTTGAATGTGCAGTTCTGCCCCACTCCGCCGGCGATAGCCAGCCGCCGGTGACCGGTCGCCCGTTGCCAGTGGCTGATGACGTGCCAGCCGATGTTCTCCATGGCTTCCTGCAACCCGGCGGCGAAATCCTTGTGCTGCCGGCTGAGCTTTTCGCCTCTTCGCCGGCGGGGAAAACCGATCCGGGCGAACGCCGGCTGCAAGTCGACGTAGTTCAACCGGAAGTCACCACCGGGCCGGAGCTCGTACAGGGAGTCGAACACCGGCCGGTACGTCCTCGGATCGCCATGCGGAGCGAGACCCATGACCTTGTACTCGTCGAAAAGCCGGTAGCCGAGAAGCTCAGTCCCCGCTAGGTACAGATATCCCAGGGAATGGCTGATCTCCTTGGTGCTCAGCAGCTCCATCCGGGATTTGTGGGCGTCGTACACCGAGATCGCGTTCTCCTCGCCCGCGCCGTCCATCACCACGACGAGCGCATCCGGGTAGCCGGACTGCGGGTACGTGGAGTAAGCGTGCGCGGTGTGGTGCGCCACGAACTGGACGGTCTCGCCGGGCAGGTCGACATCGAAACTCTCCCGTATCCGGTCGGCCAGCAGCTCCCGGCTCGACCGGACCGGAAGCCGAGGGTGATCCGCGTAATGCCGGGAGAGTTCGCGATCGGTATAGTGCTCGGCGAAGAAGAAGGCGATGCGATCGACGTCTCCCAGAGCGGCACCGGCGATCTTCAGGCAGGCCTGCATCGCGTCCCCGGCGAAAGCCGTCGTGTGCTTGATCCGGTTCAACCGCTCCTGCTCCACAGCGGCGACCACGTGACCGTCTCTGAGCAGGACTGCGGCGGCGTCGTGGTAGTACAGCTCCCACCGTTGCGGCATGAAGTCGTCCGCGGTCGAGGAAAGACAGCAGCTGATCCCGAGTACCAACATGCCAGCACGCCTTTCATGGGCTGAGATGGCCGTCCCAAGCCAACCACTGGATGCCTCGTGGGACTGGACGCAGGTATAGGCCGTACTTGGTTCACGGATGTGAGAGTGACGGTCAGCCCTATGGGACTTCGACACGCACCGTGAACTTGCCCGCCTGAGTGTCGGGTCGATAGTCGAGCAATTGGCCTTCAACCCGGATGGCACGCTCCCTGGCAGGCGCGACCGCCAGGGAGCTGTTGCTCTTGCAAGCGCCGAACAGGAAGAAAATGGCCGCGCTGCGCGGTATCTACCCAGGGGTGCAACTCAGTCCGGATGGTCGGACGTTGGCCGCGAGGCACGCGGACGGTTCGGTGCGGCGGTGGGACCTGGCCACCAAGCAACAGACTGGGCTGCTCACCGACCATTCGAAGGGGATGCGTCAGGTAACCGTCAGCCCTGCTCGCGGCGGGTCACGGGCAACACGGCGACAGTCGCTTCTCCAGCGCGGCGTGAGGCAGGTGCCTCCCACCGCGGCATTGCCGGTCAGCGAAGTTTAGCTCCGACACCGATCAGCTTGTCGCGGAAGTTCTCGTAGCCGCGGTCCAGCAGCGAGACTCCAGTCACCGTCGAGTCGCCCTGCGCTGCGAGTGCGGCCAGCACGTAGGAGAAACCCGCGCGCAGGTCCGGGACGTGCACGTCGGTTCCCTGCAGCTTGGTCGGTCCGACGACGACGGCGGAGTGTTGGTGATTACGAGATCCGAAACGGCACGGGGTGCGTCCGAGGCACTCGGTGAAGACCTGCATCTGCGCGCCGAGCGCCTGGAGCGCCTTCCCGTAACCCAGCCGGTTTTCGTGCACCGTCTCGTGCACCACCGTTATTCCGTCTGCCTGCGTCAGCGCGGTGACCATGGGGGACTGCCAGTCGGTCATGAAGCCGGGGTGCACGTCTGTCTCGATGACGAGCGGGCGCGGCATGGACTTCTCCCGCCGGAACGTCACCTCGTTGCCATCGCTGGAGAAGTCGAACTCGCCGCCCGCGCGCCGGTAGACGTTGAGATACGTCCCCAGGTCGGCTTGCCGGACGCCGTGTACCGTGATCCGTCCGTCGGTCGCCAAGGCGAGACTCGCCCAGGAAGCCGCTTCGAGCCGGTCCGGGATGGCGGTGTGCGAGACGCCATGCAGCCGGGAGACGCCGGTGACCTGCAGGATGCGGCCGGGCTGGACGGTGATCAAGGCACCCATCCGCTGCAGCATGCAGATCAGGTCGATGATCTCCGGCTCGGTAGCGGCGTTGTGCAGCTCCGAGTCGCCCGCGGCGACGACCGCCCCGAGCAGGAACTGTTCGGTCGCGCCCACGCTCGGGTACTTCAACTCGACGATTGCGCCGCGCAGCCCACCCACCTCAGCAGTCAGCTTGAAGCCAGTGTCGGTGCGCTGGCTGACCGCACCGAACGCGCGAAGGACCTCCAGGTGCAGATCGACCGGACGCTCACCGATGCTGCAACCCCCGGGCTTCCAGACTTCGGCGTGACCGGTGCGGTGCAGCAGGGGCGCGCAGGTGAGCACCGGGATCCGGCTGCGCACATGGAAGTACTCCAGATCACGCGTCCTAGCGGTGTGAATACCGCGGGCCTCGATCCGCATCTGGCCGTCCGCCGGCTGTGCGGTGCTGCATCCGAGCATTTCTAGCAGCTCGCTCACCAACCAGGTGTCGACGATCTGCGAGATGTTGTGGATGAGCACAGGTTCTTCGGTCAGCAGTGCCGCGACCATCAGCTTGGGAACCGCGTTCTTGGAGCCACGGATCTTGATCGTGCCTCCGAGCGGGATACCGCCGGTCAGGTGTAGCGCGTCACTGTCATCAATCATGGGAAGGCAAGCTCCTCGGGTGGATGCCAGGTCTGACCCCGTAGACGCGCGACAGCGTCCGTCGGTTGTCCGGCGGGCTACGGTACTGCTCGCGTGGCTGCCTCGTCCCCGGTGGTGACATGTGGCTGAGTCAGCGAAGGAAGATCTGGGCACCGCCGGCAGAACGGCGTGGCGCATCGTGGGCAGCACGGTGGTGTGAGGCAACCGACACGTCATCTGCCCGAAGCGCGACGGCGGGGGACTCCAGCGCGCTGTCAGTTCTGGGTCGGATCAGTAGGGTAGGTGGCCAACAGCGCCAGCGGCATGCCCTGGCGACGCAGGATCCGACCCCACAGATCGGTATCCGGCGGCGCCAGCACATCGTCGGGCAATGCGGGTACCACGACCCAATCGCCGCGGCCGATCTCTTCGGCCAGCTGACCCTGACCCCAACCGGCGTATCCGGCGAACACCCGCAGCCCGCGTAGCCGCGGTGCCATCAGGTCCGGATCGGCATCCAGGTCGACCAGAGCCAGCGCACCATGGACTTTGATCATGCCCTCGGTGCGCTCGGCATCCACCCCGGCGGGCAGCGCAGCCACGCACAACGCCGCGCGTTGCTGCACCGGGCCACCGACATAGAGTGTCTGCGACAGCGTGACATGCGGACCCCACATCGGCAGCACGTCACGCACCGCCACGTCACTGGGCCGGTTGAGCACGACACCAAGCGAGCCCGAGGCTTGATGTTCGATGATCAACACGACGGTGCGGCGAAAGTTGGGATCCCGCAGCCCCGGGGCTGCGACCAGCGCCGACCCCGCTTCCACCACGTTCACCTTGGCCAACCCACCCACCTCACCATCATCCCACCTACCGCAATGTCACGATGAGCACTCTGGCCGTTGATCCCGAAGACCGCCCGGGACCGTTAACCTCCATGGTCGTGACGTTGTCGCCGACCCAACCTGGTACCAGTGTGACCGATCGGCTCGGCGTGCGGGGAATACTGCGCACCCGCGGGTTCGGCCGGTTACTGGCCTCCCGCTTCGCCGCGCAATGGGGCGACGGGGTATTCCAGGCCGGGTTGGGCGGTGCCGTGCTGTTCAACCCGGAGCGCCAGACCACCCCGATGGCTATCGCCGCCGGACTCGCCGTGCTGTTGCTGCCGTACTCGCTGGTGGGGCCGTTCACCGGGGCGCTGCTGGACCGCTGGGACCGCCGCCGGGTCCTGGTCGTGGCGAACCTTCTGCGTGGCGTCCCGATCGCGCTGGTGGCCATGGCGGTCGGAGCGGGGGTGGCAGGGGTACCGCTGTATCTCGGAGCACTGCTGGTGATGGGGCTGAGCCGGTTCGTGCTGACTGGGCTGTCCGCAGGGTTACCTCACGTGGTAGCACCACGGCACCTGGTGCAGGCGAACGCATTGGCCGCCACGGTCGGCTCCGCGGTGACCGTCCTGGGCGGGGTCTGCGCGGTCGGGCTGCGCGGGGTGGTGGGACCGGACAACGCCGGATCGGCATGGGTGACGGGGGGTGCCGTGCTGGGGTCAGTGGTCGCGGCGGTGGTCACGACCGGTTTCCATGGTGGCCAGCTGGGCCCGGATTACCCCGATGAGCCGGCTCAGGCGACTCACGCGGTGGCCAGTGGGCTTCGCGACGGGCTGGCCGCGGTAGCCCGGGTGCCCAGCGTCGCCGCAGGCCTGATGGCGCTCGTCGCGCACCGGCTGTCGTTCGGCATCACGACACTGGTGGCGCTGCTGCTTTACCGCAACTCCTTCCATTCCCGCGGTCTGCTTCGGGCCGGGCTCACCGGGGTCTGCGAATTGCTCGGCGCCGGGGCGGCCGGATTGCTGTTCGCGGCAGTACTCACCCCGCTGCTGGTGGCCAGGTTCGGCCGGCGGCATACCGTCCGCGGGGCCCTCCTCGCCGCCGGATCAGCGATCGTCGCATTCGGCCTGCCGATGATGATGCCGACAATCCTGGTCGCTGCGTTCGCGCTGTCCACAGCCGGTCAAGTAGTGAAGCTGAGCCTGGACGCCACGGTGCAGGCCGACGTCAGCGACGACATGCGCGGTCGGGTCTTCGCGCTCTATGACACGGTGTTCAACGTCGCCTACGTCCTAGCTGTCGCCCTAGCGGCAACAGTGATCCCCACCAACGGCCACGCCCCCGACCTACTCCTCCTCGCCGCCGCCACCTACCTCCTCGCCGCTCCCCTCTACACCCTGATCGTCCCCCGACATGGAGACATATCGGGGTAAAGCAGGCTCCGTTTACCCCGATATGTCTCCATGTCGGGGCGGATCGAGGGCGGCGAGGAGGGGCACTTGTAAGGCTGACCAGGGGCTGATCGCCCAGGGGGCGGTTGCTGCCAGGGTCACCACGTCGGGCCAGTGGACCCATCGGTGCTCCAGAACCTCGGTGGGGTCGGGCTGCGGTGTGCCCTCAACGGTGGCCACCAGGACCGGGCAGAACTCGTTTTCCACCACACCGTCCGGCGCCACCGCCCGGTAGCTGAAGTCGGGCAACACCACCGCCGAGCGGGTCAGCGTCAACCCCAGCTCCTCATGCAGCCGCCGCTCCGCGGCTCGGGTGGATCCCTCACCAGGCAACGGGTGCCCGCAGCAGGTATTCGTCCACACCCCCGGCCAGGTCGGTTTGCTGACGGCGCGGCGGGTCATCAGCAGCCGGCCGGAGCCGTCGAAGACGTAGCAGGAGAACGCCAGGTGCAGCGGCGTCGCCGCGTGATGGACCTGCGACTTCGGCAGCTGCCCCACCGGGCGGTGATCCTCGTCGAGCAGAACGACCGGAGCGTCATCAGGGTGCACAGCAGCCCACAGTAGCGTCGCTCTGCGGCTCGATGATCCGGCTCGACTTACTCACCAAGATTGTCGTGAGCCCACCGGCGCAGCTCTGCCTCGGCGTCCTCGCGGGACAGCGGGCCCCGGTCCAAGCGCAACTCCTTGAGGTGTCGCCAGGCCTGGCCGACCAGCGGGCCCGGCGGCAACCCGAGCAACTCCATGATCGCGTTACCGTCCAGGTCCGGGCGCACTGCGGCCAGGTCCTCCTCGGCGCGGATCCGCTCGATGCGCGACTCCAGGTCGTCATAGGTGCGCTGCAACGCGATCGCTTTGCGACGGTTTCGGGTGGTGCAGTCGGCCCGGACGAGCTTGTGCAGCCGCGGCAACAGCTCTCCGGCGTCGGTGACGTAGCGGCGCACCGCGGAGTCGGTCCACTCCCCGCCGCCGTAGCCGTGAAACCGCAGGTGCAGGCCCACCAGCGCAGCGACGTCATCGATGAGGTGCGTGGGGTAGCGCAGGGCGCGCAACCGCTTGCGGACCATCTTGGCGCCGACGACCTCGTGATGGTGGAAGCTCACCCCGCCGCCGGCCTCGTGCCGGCGGGTGGCCGGCTTGCCGATGTCGTGCAGCAACGCCGCCATCCGCAGCACCAGGTCCGGTCCGCCGTCCTCCAGTGCGATCGCCTGCTCGAGCACGGTCAACGAATGCGTGTAGACGTCCTTGTGCTGGTGGTGCTCGTCGATCTCCAGGCGCATCGCGGGCACCTCGGGCAGCACGTACCCGGCCAGCCCGGTGTCCACCATCAGCTCGACACCGGCCCGCGGATTCGCCCCCAGCAGCAGCTTGGACAGCTCCGCGGAGACCCGCTCGACGGTGATCCGGCGGATCTCGCCGGCCATCGAGTCCAGTGCCACCTGGACCCGCGGGGCCAGGGTGAAGCCGAGCTGGGAGACGAACCGGGCCGCGCGCAACATCCGCAGGGGGTCGTCGGCGAAGGATTCCTCCGGCGTCGCCGGGGTGTCCAGCTCGCGGCGAGCCAGCGCTGCCATGCCGCCGTGCGGGTCGACGAACCGGCCGGCGCCCACACCGTGCAGGGGCAGCTGGACGGCCATCGCATTCACGGTGAAGTCACGCCGGGCCAGGTCGCCCTCGACGGTGTCACCGAAGATCACCTCAGGATTGCGGGAAACCCGGTCGTAGCGGTCCGCCCGGTAGGTGGTGATCTCACACTGCAGGCCACCCCGGGTCGCGCCGATGGTGCCGAAGGCGATGCCGGTATCCCATACGGCGTCGGCCCAACCGTGCAGGATCGCCTTGATGGCGTCCGGGCGCGCGTCGGTGGTGAAGTCCAGGTCGCTGCCGAGCCTGCCGAGTAGCGCATCGCGAACGCTGCCACCCACCAGATACAGCGAATGACCGGCCGCGATGAACCGGGCGGCCAACTCGTCGGTCACCGGGGCGAGCCGGAACAGCTCCACGACGGCATTGTGCTGCGCCTGACTGGCAGGTGGTACGCGATTTCCCAGCGCGGAGGGCGAAGGTGGCACGAGAAGCGAGAGTAACGCCTCCGCCGCCCGCTGCTGCGCTGGTGTGCTCTGCGGTGGACGACTGGACCACAGGCTGCCTGGCAGCGCCGATACCATCGGGGCATGCCTCCGCGCTCCAGCAGGTCCGGCCGCGACAAGGGCGCGCGCAAGGCATCGGGCCAGGCTGGCGGTAAGCGTCGGGTCGATCGGATGCACACCGTGGCCGAGACCTCAGCGGGGGGACTGGTGGTGGACACCGAGACCGGACAGGCTGCCGTGATCGGTCGGTTGGATCGCCGCGGTCGGCTGCTGTGGTCGCTGCCCAAAGGCCACGTCGAGGACGGCGAGACCATGGAGCAGGCGGCGATACGCGAGGTCGCAGAAGAGACCGGGATCGATAGCGCGGTGGTCGCTGCTTTGGGCAGCATCGACTACTGGTTCGTCGCCGAGGATCGCCGGGTGCACAAGACGGTGCATCACTTCCTGCTGCGGGCGGTGGGCGGGGAGTTGTCCGATGCCGACGTCGAGGTCACCGAGGTGGCCTGGGTTCCGCTGGCCGACCTGCCGGCGCGGTTGGCCTACGCCGACGAGCGCCGCCTGGTCCAGCGCGCCACCACGATACTCGCGGACTCGGCGTGAAGACCCCCGCATGAATCGCTGCCTCTGCCGTGGCGCCGCAGCCGTCCTGGTGGCGGTGCTGGGACTGCTGATATCCGGCGTCGCAGCTGGGCAGGCCATGGGTCAAGCCATCAGTCAACGGGAGCCGGCGCTGCCGGAACGCCCGAAAGTGCCGGCTCGGCTTGAGCTGTCGGATCTCTCCCCTCGAGTGGTCACCGTCGCCGGCGCGCCGGTGCTTCGGGTGACCGGTCAGGTGGTCAACGTCGGGGACCGGCCGATCACCGAACTCGGCGTCCGGGTGCAGCGCGACGAGCCGGTGAGTTCCGACGAGGCAGCCGAGCGAGCCTTGCAAGGAGCCTTCGACGCGCCGCACGTCACCCGATTCCAGCCGTTGCCGGGTGACCTCGCCCCAGGACAGAGCAGCCCGTTTCAGCTGGAGGTGCCGCTGCGCGGCGGGGCGGACCTGGAGTCGCTGCAGATCAACGAACCGGGCGTGTACCCGGTGCTGGTCGATCTCAACGGCAAGCCCGACTCCGGCGAGCTCAAGCGGCTGGCGTCGATCCCACTGCTGTTGCCGGTACTCGGGGTCCCTCCCGCCGCCCCCGGCACAGCGCCCGGACCCGTGCTGCGCCGCCCTCCGCAGCCGGCACCGCTGACTGTGGTGTGGCCGCTGGCGGCACCGCCCGCGCAGCTCCCCACCGGTCCCGGTGAGCCGATCATGCTTCACAGTGATCGCGCCGGAACGGACCCGTTAGCAGCCGAGATCACCCCCGGTGGGCGGCTGGACGGCTTGCTCGGTGCACTGGAGCAGATGGTGCCGCCAGGGTCGCCGCTGGCTGCGGCGGTGTGTGTGGCAGTGGACCCGTCACTGCTGGAGACCGTCGACGGGATGAGCGGTGGTTACCAGGTTGTCTCTCCCGGTGGGATCACCGCGGGCACCGGCGCACGGGATGCGCGGCGTTGGCTGGACCGGTTGCGCGCCGCTGTCCAAGGTCGCTGCGTGTTACCGCTGCCCTACGCCGATGCCGACTTGGTAGCCCTGTCCCGGGCCGGGCTCACCGACCTGGAGGCCTTGGCCGTCACCACTGGTGCCCGCCTGGTGAGCGACTTGCTGGGGGTGCAGCCGTTGACCGGGGTGAGCTGGCCGGCCGGCGAGATGCTCGACGAACGCACGCTGGCCGACCTCACCACGCTCCAGATGCACGCCGTGCTCCTGGATCCCCGTGGCATCGCCCCCCAACCAGCCCCGCAACCCGCGTCCCGACTGACCAGAAAGCCGTCCACCGGTGACGTGGTCAGCCTGGTCGGTAGCGCGTCAACTACCACCGACCCCGGTACCGCCATAGCGGGTAGTCACGCTGCCACCCCCGTCGGTCTGCTGGTCGACCCGCTGCTGAGCAGCGCGCTGGCACGCACTGCGAGCCAACTGTCCGCTCAGGACGGGCTCGGTGCCCTGGTGCTTCACGCCGCTACCGGCCAGCCCGTCCTGTTGGTGCCGCCGCGTCGCTGGCAGGCTCGCGGTGGTGAGGCCACCGTCCTGTTGAACACCGCCCGGCAGTTGCTGGAGGCCGGTTTCGTCATCCCTCGCGAACTGCCGGCGCTGGCGATCAGTAACCCCTCCGGCGTCGCAGGCAGTGCGCGAGCGGTGATCTACCCGCCGCAGGCTGGCGCTGAGGAGATCCCACCGCAGGTCACCGCTGACGTCGAGCGGGACCGGGATGTGCTGCGCGACCTGCAGGTGGCCACCGTCCTGGATCCCGCCACGAACCTCAGGCCGGTGATCCTGCTGGACCCGCTGCGGCTCGGGCTGCTCCGTGACGTGTCCACGGCCTGGCGTGGCCAGCCGCATCAAGCCATGCAGATGGCCGCGCAGGAGAACAGCCGGCTCGACGAGCTTCGCCAGTCGGTGCGGATCGTGCAGCCACCCGGGTCGTATAGCCTGGCGGCTTCAGATTCCCCGCTGCTGATCACCGTGACCAACGAGCTGCCGGTGGGAGTGCAGGTGGCGCTGAGCCTGTCGGAGACTGCCGGGCTGCGTGCCGGAGCAGTCGGGCTGCAGATGGTGCCGGCCCACAGCACCCGGCAGCTGGTCATTCCGGCCAAAGTGAGCCGGGCCGGTCAGTTCAGCGTCGATGCCCGGCTGAGCACCCCGGGAGGTACCCCGCTGGGCGAGCCCAGCACCCTACAGCTGCGCTCCACCGCCTTCGGCAGGGTTACAGTCGCGCTCACTGCGGGCGCCGGTGCGGTGCTGGTGCTGCTGGTGGCCCGACGAATCGTGCGCCGAGTACGCAGAACACGGGAAGCCGGGTGACGTTGGATACCGCGAACCGCGCACAACGGTCGGCTGGTTCCCGGCCCGACGGGCGGTTGCCTGACTCCCGGCTTGACGCCCGGCCCGGCCCGCCGTCGCAGACCTCGCTGGCCCTAGCCACCCGCATGATGGCGGTGGCCACTCTGGTCAGCCGGATCACCGGTTTCGTCCGTCAGCTTGCGCTCGCCGCCGTGCTCGGGCTCGGTGTGGTCAGCGATTCCTACACCGTCTCCAACACGCTGCCTGCGATGCTCTACGAAATCCTGCTCGGGGGAGTGCTGACCAGTGTCGTGGTGCCGCTGCTGGTGCGCGCCGCGAAGGAGGACGCCGACCAGGGCGAGGCCTACGTGCAGCGGCTGGTCACCCTCGCCTGTGTCACACTCGGCGTGGCCGGCGTGCTGGCGGTCGTCGCGGCGCCGTTGTTGGCGATGTTGTTCCTCGGCACCGGTGAGGACGCCAATCCGCAGTTAGCTGCGGTGTTCGGCTACCTGCTGCTGCCGCAGATCCTGTTCTACGGCCTGTCCGGGCTGTTCGGAGCGATCCTCAACGCCCGCAGCGTCTTCGGCCCACCAGCCTGGGCGCCGGTGCTCAACAACGTCATCGTGCTGGTGTCTTTGGGCGTCTACACGCTGGTACCGGGAGAGATCAGCCTCAACCCGGCGCGGCTGAGCGATCCGAAGCTGCTGGTGCTGGGTCTGGGCACGACGGCGGGCATTGCCGCCCAGGCGCTCGTGCAGCTACCCGGGCTGCGCCGGGCCGGCTTCCATTTCGGCTTCCGGTGGGGCTGGGATTCCCGGCTGACCCAGGCCTGCGGGATGGCAGCCTGGTTCGTGCTCTACGTGCTGGTCGGCCAGCTCGGCTTCGTGGTGACCACCCGCTCCGCGGCGCAGGGCGATCCGGGCGGGGTGGTGATCTACAGCCTGGTCTGGCTGCTCCTGCAGCTACCCTACGGGGTACTCGGTTACTCCCTGCTCACAGCGATCATGCCGCGGATGAGCCGGGCGGCGGCCGACGCCGACTGGCGCCGAGTGGTCGAGCACCTGTCGTTGGCCAGCCGCTACCTCATCGTGTTACTGGTACCGATCACCGTGGTGTTCACCCTCGCCGGGGAGCAGATCGGTGTCGCGCTGTTCTCGCTGGGTAAGGCGGGTAGCAATGCCGAGCGGCTGGGTGCCGCGCTGGCCGTCTCGGCCTTCGGTCTGCTGCCGTATGCGGTGACGATGCTGCAACTGCGGGTGTTCTACGCGATGGCCGACGCACGCACTCCAACAATGATCAACGCGGTGATGGTCGCGGTGAAACTCCCGTTGTTGCTCGCCTGCCCGGTAGTGCTCGACGACGCCGATGTGGTGCTCGGACTCACCGCGGCCAACTCACTGTCGTGCGTGGTGGGCGCCATGGTCGGGCAAGTGTGGCTACGCCGGCGACTGGGCCGGGTGGAGACGAAGCGCACCTTGATCACCCTGGGTAACTGCCTGGTGGGAGCCGTGCCGGCGGTGGGGGCGGTAGTCGGGCTGCGCGCCCTGACCGACCTCGACGGGGTCGGGGGAGCGTGGCTGGACCTGGTACTCACCGTGGTGATCGTCGGCGTTGTGATGAGCTTCGCTCTGATCGTGCTGCGCACCCCGGAGGTCACCGACGCACTGCGTACTTCGATGATGGGCACACCGGTTCCGGCGCGGCTGGACCCCAAGGGTGGCCCGATCGTCGGCTCAGCCGACGAGGGTCCGACTGACCGCAGGGAGCCGTAGACTTGACCATTGTCCCGGCGAACCCAGGGAGTGTGATCATCACGGTGACCGAGTCGGCGGGGGCGCAGACACACCGGTCCCGTCCCCCATGGCCGACTCCCGGATGTGTTCTCGGGCGGGGTCGTTACCGGTTGCTGTCCGAGGCCAGCCGCGATGACCACGGCTCCGTCCGGTTGTGGCGGGGCCGTGATCTGCTACTGGACCGTGACGTCGCCCTGACCTTGTTCATCGCTGCGCCGCAGGACCCAGCAGCGGTCGCGCTGACCCGGTCGGCCGTCGCGCGCGCGTTGCGCTCCGCTCGTCTGGAGACCGCAGGCGCCGTGCGGGTGCTCGACGTGCTGGAACCGGAGCGCGGGGACGGTCCGAGCGGCCCCACGGTCGCCGTGGTCGTCGCCGAATGGACGCCGGGTTGTGCCCTGGTGGAACTCCTGGACGACGGCCCACTGCCTCCGGCGTTGGCAGCCAGCGTGCTGGTGCCACTGGCAGGTGCAGTCGATGCCGCGCACAGCGCAGGTCTGACCCTCGGGTGCGACCATCCAGATCGGATCCGGGTGACCCCCGACAAGCAGGCCCGGCTCGCCTTCTCCGGTCCACCTCCCACGACCGGATCCCGGGACGACATCCGCGGCCTGGGCGCGATGCTCTACCTGCTGCTCACCGGGTACTGGCCGTTACCCGACGGGCCACCCAGCCTGCCCCGCGCACCACTCGGGTCGGACGGCCTGCCGCTCAACCCCACGACGCTGCGGCCTGGGGTGCCGGTGGAGCTGTCCACCCTGGCGCTGCGCAGCATCGCCGGTCCAGGCGCCGGCGGCGGCGTGCACACCGGCGCCGCCGTGCGGCAGGTGCTCGAGCTCAACGCCTTGACGGCTGACGAGCTGTCTTCGGGCACCGGTGGTGGTCGTGGTCGTACCCGGCCGGCCGACCCGCGACAGGCCCACCGGCTACGTCGGATCAAGCTGGGTGTCTCGATGACGGTGCTGGGCGCCGCCACCCTGCTGATCCTGGGTTACGCGGGCATGCAGGTGGTGTCGGTGTTCACCGACACCGGGGGTGCGCCGCTGGTCGTCGCCGGTACCGCTCCGGGGCCCGCGCAGGGGACGCCGCTGCCGGTGTCGTCCACGCCGGTCCGGATCAAGAACCTGTCGGTCTATGACCCGTCCGGGCTGGGCAGCCCAGACCACCAGAGGGACGTCGCCAAGCTGCTGGACGGCAATCCGGACACCGGTTGGTCCACCGACTCCTACTTCCAGCAGTTCCCCGCTTACAAGAAGGGGCTCGGCGTGATGCTGATCCTCGACCGGCCCATCACGGCGGCCTCGGTGACCGTCATCTCACCCAGCCCCGGCACCGTGCTCGAGATACGCACCGCGACATCCCCGAGTACCCCGTTAGCCCAGACCACGCTGATCGGCACCGCAACCCTGGGTCCAGGCAGCACCCAGATCCCGCTACGGGCCGGACCCTCGACGAGGTACCTGCTGGTGTGGATCACCGGTCTGGGCGGGGGGAAAGATCACTACCAGTCCAAACTCAGCGAGCTCGGCGTCCAGCAGCGAGCCAGCTGACCCACTACTTACACCACCGTGTCCATCGGCACCACACCGCAGGCAACCACCTGAGTGTCACAACCCTAGCTCGCCCGGCCCAGGTCGGGCCGCGTCTCGGCGCAGTCGGCCCCGCCGAACCAGCGGTACGGGCTCCGGATTGCGACGACGTCGGTGGCGCCGACTGCGCCGAGACGCCGGTCTCCTCCAGCGACGTAGCCGGGCGGCTCGGCCGGTTACCCAGTGCATGAGTCGAGACTTATCTCAGCCTGAAAGCGGAAACCGCGGGGACGCATCGCGTATCTGTGGTGTCAGGAGGGAAGCTGTTACCGGCCGCAAACAGCGCAGAGTCCCCGGCCATGGCCGGGTTACTGCGGGAGCAGCTTCCGCGCGTGGCGCGGACCGTTGACGAGGACGAGCTAATAGAGCACTGGATGCTGATCGGCGACGAGTTAGGCCATGTCGCTGACTCCGCTATTTACCTCGAACATGCGGACGGGTTAACCATGAACGGGCGCCTGGCTCTGCCCGAGGGGATCGGGCAGCGGCCTGGGGTGCTGATCGCCCATGAGAGCAACGGCCTGGACGAGTTCCAGCGGTCCCGGCCCGAGCGGCTGGCCGAGCTGGGCTATGTGGCGTTCGCGCTGAACTCCACGGCGGTGGGTATGTCTACACCGATCCGCAGCAGATGCTGGCACGCTTGGGCGCGCTCGGCGAGGATCTGGATCATGTTCAGGCGCTGGGCCGCGCTGGGCTTGAGGTGCTCACCGTGCAAGCTCGTACAGATTCGGCGAAGCTGGCCGCGATCGGTTACTGCTTCGGCGGCACCCTGGTACTTGAGTTGGCCCGAAGTGGTGCCGATCTCAAGGCGATCGTCGGCTTTCACCCTGGCCTGACGCCGTCTAGGCCGCAGGATAACGTCAGCATCAGTGGCAAGGTGCTGGTGTGCATCGGCGCCGAGGATCCCTTCGCGCCCGTCGAGCAACGCATCGCCTTCGAACAGGACATGCGCGCCAGCAGTTTCGACTGGCGGATGAACCTCTACGGCGGCACCGAACATGATCAGGCGGTGCCCACCGCGGTGATCCGGTGTTCGGCCCAGGCCTGGGCGGCGGCGTGGAGCCGGAGTTTCCAGGGTTGCGGGTCGTCGTGGGCGATCTGTTCCCACAGTCGGCGGCTGATCGTGGTGAAGGCATCGATTCCAGGGCGCGACGCGGCGGAAAAGGACGGGATCTGCTGCGCCCAGCTTTCGGCGTCTGTGGGGGTGTGGCCTTCGGCGATGAGCCAGAGGGCGACGCAGGCTGGGTCGATCCAGGCGGCGCCGAGGGTGGGCCAGGCCCAGTCGACGATCCGGGCGTGCTCACTGATGAGGATGTTGTGGGGGTTGAGGTCGGTGTGCAGTAGCTGCTCGCCGGCTAGCAGTGTCAGTGCCGAGTCGTCGGCCAGGCCCGCCCAGCGGTTCTCCAGCCGTCTCAGCGGGAGCTTGGGTGCCGGGATCCGGCCGAGCCGGCTGAGGGTGTCGGCGATCTTGGGTAGGTCGGGGGAATCGGGTGCGAGGTTGGCGTGCCGTCCCTCGAGGTGCTCGAAGGCCAGGATGTTCCATCCGTCGAGGTCGACCTGGCAGAGCAGGCGGGGCGCGATCGCGGCGACGTAGGGGTTGATCTCGGCTTCGCGTCGTTGGGTGGCGACGCGGGGGTGATCGTGGGGTAGGCCCTTGATGAACACGCGGCCGGTGGGGGTGTGCAGGACCGCGGCGATGCCGCAGTTGAGTCCCGCCGAGATCGGTTCCACCGCGCGGGGTGATCCTGTGGCGGCTTCGATGGCGTTGCGGACGGTGTCGGGTAGCTCGTTCCATGGGGTGCGCGGCCGGGTGTTGCGCATGAGCGGGCTGGCCGTCTCGGTGGAGCAGGTCATGCCGGCACCGAGCAGGCGAAACCCAGGCTGGTGAGGCCTTCGGAGATAAACAGCCGATCGGAAGGCTGCCCGGTTTCGGTCTGCAGTAGTTGGTAGGCCGCGCGGTGCTGTTGCGCCCAGGCCGTCACGGCATGCCACAGCGCGCGGCCGTGACTGCGGCCGCGGTGTGCTGGTAGTACCCCGAAGTATTGGGGGAGCAGGACGGGATGGCCTCGCGGGTCGGGCATGGTGCGCAGTGGTCCGATCGCCCCGACGATGTCTTGGCCGGCGAGGGCGACCAGGATCGGGCCGTCGATCTGACCGGCCTGCCAGCGTTGGTGCAGGAACCCGAATCCGGTGGTGTGCAGCTGCTGCGCGAAGCCGGTGAAAGTTGCGCGCACCGCTGCCGGGCAGGCATCGAGGTCGGCCACCCGACCGGAAGCGGGTCGCGGTGAGGGCGGGTCAGTGCCGAAGTCCTTGAGCAGCACCCGCGTGCATGCGGTGGCCTCGGTCGCGGGGGTGGTGGGGTCGAACCAGATCACCCGCCCAGCGCGGGCGCCGTAGGTCGCGCACCATCGCCGGGTGGTGGCACTCAGGGCGTCCCGGTTCGGGGCGCTGGTGCCGTAGTAGTAGGTCTTGACCATGCCCCCAGCGCGGCGGGACAGGACCGGGATGATGGTCTGATCTGGCTGGTGGATGATCTCTGCGGCCAGCACCGAGTGGTCTTTACGAGCTGACCAGCGCTGGTCTTTGTCGAAGGGCAGCAGCTGCCCGGTCTGGCTGGCGACGACGTCGTCGAACAGATCGGGTGAGAGCGCCTCGGGGTGGACCGGCCCGAGGATCGGCACGTACGGGACGCGCAGCACGCGGCGTAGCCAGTCCGGGTGGAATCGCACAGCGGCACGCTACGCAACCGCAGTGCCACCCTCGGTGACCCCCGGCTCATGACACGCCGGGCTCGTCTAACTGGTCAGTAGGGGTTGTCGTCGCCGGCGTTGCAGCTGCACTTGGACGACTCGACCAGTGCGTCCAGGTCGTCGACCAGCTCGATGTCTTCGGTGGGCGGGGGCTGGGTGGTGATCTCCACGGGAACGGCGGTCATCTGTTTGCTCCTCATTTAGTGCTGGCAGTAGGCCGAGAGCGGGGCTTTGGCCTTGCGGTACAGGGTGACCAGCGGCATGCAGGTACCGCAGCTACCGGACAGGGCGCACCCGCTACAGCCGCCCTGGCGCAGCAGCAGCCCGTCGGCGATCCCGCCGAGCCGGGCCAACCCTTCGACGCCTTCGGTCATCAGCGGGATCTGGGGGTCCCTGCCGACCTTGCAGATGCTGGCCATGCCGTGCGGGTCGACGTGGAAGAACGTGTGCCCGGCGTGGCAGCCGGTGAACGGTTTGCGCTTGCGCAGGTATTCCTGGGACTGGGCGGGCAGGCTCTCGGCGCCACCGTAGATCGTCGGGGACATGTTGGAGAACACGTGATAGGGCAGCCCGAGCCCCTCGGCCATCGCCCACATCTGATCAATCTCGTGCGCGTTGTGCTGCGTCACGATCAGGTTGAGATTGATCGGAAGCCCAGCCTCGACAGCGGCAGCCAGGCCGCGCTCGAACTTGGCGAACGACCCCCGCCGGCGGGTCAGGCCCTCGTAGCTCACGGCGGTCGCGCCGTAGACACTCAGGGTGAGCCGGTAGGAGCGCCGCGAGGTCAACAGATGAAGGATTTTTGGGTTCGACAGCCGCGACCCGTTCGAGGAGATGCTGATCATCATGCCGAGCTCGTAAGCAAGTCCGTAGACCTCGGTGAACAGTCTGTCGATCAACGGTTCGCCGCCGGTGAGCTGCAGCCACAGCACGCCGGCGTCGCGCAGGGTGTGCAGCAACCGTTCCCGGTCCGGCCAGGACAACCCGTCGAAGGTCTTCAGCCCCAAATAACAATGCTCACAGTCGTAATTGCATCCCAGATTCAGCTCATAGGAAGCACGGCCGTAGCCATACCGCGAGGGTTGCCGTACCAGCACCGTCCCGGCCAGCGGGCGCCCGGTGAGGTCGAGACCCCAGCGGCGGCGCACCGCATCCACTAGCCCCCCGGACACTCCTGGCCCACCGCGGCCCGCTGGAGTTGCTGGTAGTGACCGGAGGAGATCCTCACACCTTGGATGCTGCCCGGCCGCAGCACCAGGTAGTCGTCCAGGAACGGGCTGGCGATGAGTTCGTGCACGAGCGGGCTCCTCACCGGGACCGGGTGGAGTTGCATCGTCTCTGCCCTCGACCGTGCCGGACCTCCCTACGCGGGTCAACGTGATAACGGCGACCGGGGATACCAGCCGCGCCCGTACCCCCGGTCGAGCTGCCGGTCATGGCATCTGGTGAGGCTGGGGCGCCGCCACGGTGTTGTCAGCGGGATGCGGGCTGCCGGGATAAGGGAGGCGGCCTTGATGTACTCGATCAGCAGGTTTCGGCGAGTGCCTTGACCTCGGGCAGCGTGAGGACGGGCAGGCCGACCGCGCATGCGACTTGGCCTTGGACACCGCCACCCCCGCTCCGCTGGCCTCGCCTGGGCCGCAGGCCCCGGCGTTCCATTCATAGGCGTCGTCGGCGTCATCAAGAGTCTGGGCGGTACTGGTGACCGCGTGCGGCATACCACCACAGCTGCGGTCGCCGCCGTCGAGGAAGTGGTTGAGGATGGTGGACTGCTGCTCGGTGGTGAACCGCAGCTGCTTGCCGACGAACTCCAAGGTGGCCTCGATGTCGCGCACCGGGATCCCCGCCTCGGTTTCCACCTCGGCGATCTTGGCCTCGATATAGCCAGCGTCCAGGAAGGCGCTCACAGCGTCGTGGGCCTGGTTGACCACCAGTTCCAGGGCGGCGTGCTGGGTCTGGCCGCTCCAACAGATCACTCCCTCGGTCAGGCGGCTCACCAGGTGCACCTCGCGCATGGCGTCTAAGACGAAACTGTGGTGACCAGGCACGTTCCGGCGGCGTTGGGTTCGATGCTGACCTTGTGGCCGAGGGCTTCGAGTTCGCAGATGAGTCGGCGTTGGCGTGCTTCGGGGTTGTCGATACGGCGGGTGAAGTAGTCCGGGCCGAGGTCGTGGTAGGAGGTGGTCTCGGCGAGCACATGCCAGATGATCACGATCAACGTGTGGACGGTGGCGGCCTTGTGGCCGCCTTTTTGCCGAACCGGTGGTGGAAGCGGCGGAACTGGGCTCCCACATAGGTGCTGGTGCGCCTGGCGGCCCAGGCGCACTCGGTGAGGATCTCGCAGAGCTCGGTGTTGCCCTTGCGGGTCTTGCCCGACCGGTGCCGACCGGCGGATTCGTTGTTGGAGAGCGGGGCTCTCCCTGGCACAGCTCACCAGCAGCATCTACCTGGAAACGCTGCGCGAGATCAGCACCTACCAACTCGCCTATTCGCAGCTACGCACCCTGACTCCCGCTTTTCACGTTCGTAGCGGTGGCAGCGTCTCGATATCACACTCGTGTCGTTGCGACCTGCTGCGCTTGGCGGGCCAGCTCGGCGAAGTCTGGTCCCGACCTGGTCTTCAGGTCCCGGGCCAGGGGGGCTAACCGGGTGCGGGCGACACCGGAGCGCAGCGGGGGCACCGCCTCGATCGCCTGCGCGGCCAGGCGGGCAGCATCCGGCTCACCGGCGATCAGGTGCACCCGAGCCAAGGTGATACTCGCCAGCACACCCTCACGCCCGTGGTTGCCCTCGGCGAAGGTCCGTACGGAGACCGCGGCCATCGACTCGGCGGTGTCGAGTGAGCCCAGGTACAGATGCACGTCGGATGTCCCGAGATCCATGGACGCACGATGGTGGAGGGAGGGTGGCTCGTAACCATCCCGGCTGCGAGCCAGCGCCGCCCTGACCCGGCGGGCCGCCACTTCAGACCCCGGATCCGCCAGCTGCGCCTGAGCCAGTGCCGACACCACCACCAGCCGGGAACGCAGCGGCGCGACACGCGGATCATCCCGCGGTGCACCAACCAGGTGCAGCTCAGCCAGCTGTGTCAGCTTCAAGGCATTGTTGGGCTGGTCTCGATGCTCCAGCATCCCCGCTGCGTAGGACAGTGCGTACGAGGCTCGATAGTGGTCCCCGGCCTGGGTCGCCAGCTCCACTGCCCGGGAGAAGTGCTGGTGCGCCGCCACCGGCGCGTAACTGTCGTGGCAACACCACGCGGCGATGACGTGCAGATCCGCGAGCGCGGACAGCAGAGCCTTGCGAGCTTCGTCTGATGCCTTCGCGGTCAGGCACCGATCCGCCCAGTCAGCCAACGAACAGGCCGGCCCGGCTTGACCGCCCACCGTCCGGGCAGCCTTGGCGACCGTGGTGGTCAGGTCACGGATCGCCTCGACGTCGGTGTGCCCGATCCGCGTGGGGACCGCCAGCGGCCGGCCTGGCGGCAGGGCTGTGGGGCTCAGCACCTTGCCCAGCCCGGGGACGGCGGTACCCAGCACTGCCACGCCGGCCATCGCGAGCAGGTGGTCGAACTGGCGTCTGAGCACCTCCGCCTCGTCCTCCTCGCTCAGCTCCGCACCCGGGCTGTCCCCAGGATAGGCGCCGAAGGACAACCCCATCGCCGCACGAGGGATACCGAACCCGGTGCAGATGCGTTCGAGCACGTCATAGGCCTGCACCTGACGACCCTTGATGATCTCTGAGACCTCGCTCTGGCTCTGCCCGACCAGCGCAGCGATGGTGCGCTGAGCGACACCAGCCTGGTTGAGCAGGCGGTACACCTGGCTGATGTCACGCGCAGCCAGCGCCGCTCGCATGGCGGGGCCAGCGAACACAGCGGGATCCAGCATGAGCACGGATGCTATCTCCAGCGGGCCGCCCAGCAAGATCCAGACTGGCGACATGGCTTCGCCACCCGGACTTCGAAGATCTACTCTGGCAGGGGTACCGGCGACCGGTCGTGCAGCGGTCAGCTGGGCGGGAACAACGATCCGTAGGATCGTGTTGTGGCCCACGTGAGCGAACAGATCCGGGACATCATCATCATCGGTTCGGGTCCGGCGGGCTACACGGCCGCGATCTACGCCGCGCGGGCTCAGTTGGAGCCGCTGGTCTTCGAGGGCAGCCAGTACGGCGGCGCCTTGATGACCACCACCGAGGTGGAGAACTACCCGGGTTTCCGCGACGGGATCATGGGTCCGGATCTGATGGAGCAGTTCCGAGCCCAGGCCGAGCGCTTCGGTGCCGAACTGCAGCCCAGAGACGTCGCGTCGGTCGAGTTGGCCGGTGACGTCAAGCAGGTGATCGTCGATGGCACCACGCACCTGGCCCGCTCGGTGATCCTGGCGATGGGCGCGCAGGCCCGGTATCTGAATGTCCCTGGAGAGCAGGACCTGCTCGGCCGCGGCGTGAGCTCGTGCGCCACCTGCGACGGCTTCTTCTTCCGCGACCAGGACATCGCTGTCATCGGCGGCGGTGACTCGGCGATGGAGGAAGCCACCTTCCTGACCCGGTTCGCGCGGTCGGTGACCATAGTGCACCGACGCGACGAGTTCCGTGCCTCGAAGATCATGCTTGAGCGCGCCCGGGCCAACGAGAAGATCCTTTGGCGTACCGGGGTGACCGTCGAGCAGGTGCTCGGTAACGGCGGTGTCAGCGGCCTGAGGCTGTCCGACGGCTCGACGCTGGACGTCACCGGGATGTTCGTGGCGATCGGGCACGACCCACGCAGCGAGCTGGTTCGTGATCAGGTGGACACCGACCCCGAAGGCTATGTGCTTGTCGATGTCCCGACCACGGCCACCAGCGTGGCCGGTGTCTTCGCGGCGGGTGACCTGGTGGACCGTACCTACCGGCAAGCTATCACCGCTGCGGGCACCGGTTGTTCGGCCGCGATCGACGCCGAGCGTTGGATTGCGGAGAATGTCGAGGATCCGCGCGCTCAACTGGCGCACGAGTTCGTCGGCGGCGGTTACGGCCCGAAGTCCTGATCTCACCCAGATCCACCCGGTTCCCGCAGCTTCCCGCATACAGGAGATGAGATGGCAGACAAGTCGACCAAGTCAACCGTGATCGTGACCGACGCGTCGTTCGCCGACGAGGTGCTCGGCAGCGACAAGCCGGTGCTGGTGGATTTCTGGGCGACTTGGTGCGGCCCGTGCAAGAATGTGGCGCCAGTGCTCGAAGAGATCGCTTCGGAGCATAGCGAAAAGATCATCGTCGCGAAGATGGATATCGACAAGAACCCCAAAACCCCACGCGACTACAGGATCATGTCGATTCCGACCATGATCCTGTTCTCGAAGGGCGCACAGGTGAAGCAGATCGTCGGTGCCAAGCCCAAGGCCGCGCTGCTGAAGGACCTGGCCGACTACTTGGACTGACGGCGAGCAGGTTGGAGAACCAGCAGGGCAGGCGTAGCGCAGCCGCATGCCGAGCGGAAAGGTTCTGCTCGAAAACCAACCCGAGGACCGGCCACTTCACGACGCTCCGCCTCGGCGTAACATGGAATGGCTGCCAGAGGCGATGCGGGATTCGATGCTCAAGGCCAGCTCGGGATTGACAGCAAGCTGGTCACGATGTTCGGGCCAGTGCAGCCTTACCCGCTCGACTAACTCGGCAACGCAGGCCGCCAGCTCTGCCCGCGGGGCGCCCAGGCGTCGTTGCAGGCGTTCGAAGGTGGTGACATCGACCTTGTCGAAGCGCCTTGTGCCACCGAACTTCAGGCCAAGCGTCTCCCGCTCACCGAGGTAGTATGCGGTAGAGACCATGTCGTATGCGGGAGCGAGACTGGGGACACGTCGATCGGTATAGATCAACGACCAATTCTTCAGATGCGCGTCACCGTTGGCGATAAGAATGGTGAACGCCAGCCGACGGGCGAACTCGCGGAGACCGTCTAAATCGTGACCCCGATGGGCGAGTGCGGCCACTGTCTCGTAGTTGCCGAGGTATTTGTCCTCCGGATAGACATTGCGAACTTGGGCTAAGTCTTCGATGTGCACCGAGTCACGGTTTGCATCCCGGTCGAATCGCCGAATGGCGTACGCCCACTCTTCCCGGCTTGTCCATACATCTGGTGGCAAGCCGTCCAGCTCGTCACGGTGCACGAGCCGCACCGGCGGGACCATGATGCCCGCGGACGCGGCCAGGGACATCATGGTGAACTCGTTGCGCGGGACGTCTGGATATGTCGCATCAGGTAGCTTGACGATCCAATCACCCCCCACTCCGAAAGCGGGCAGGGTGAGCCGGTCGCCCTTGGCGAGCATGGAGAACTTGAGTGCGACTCCTGCCAACGAGAAGCGCCACGTGTCGGAATCTTGCGCGTCTCGTTTCGCTGGGGTCGAGGAGGGTGTGGGCATCCACTCGATCCCGTTACCCTCACCGTCCAGTGCAGGCAGCACTCTCACGGCGCCCGACAGGTCATGCCCGACCTGCGCGAGTAGCTCCATCTCGCGATGCGGAGACACTTTCCGATCAGCGGCAATCCATTCCCGTAGCCGACCTTCGGGGAGCAGGTTGGAAAACCAGCAGGGTAGGCGTAGCGCAGCCGCATGCCGAGCGGAAAGGTCCTGCTCGAAAACCAACCCGAGGACCGGCCGATCCGGGTCATGGAGGTACTCCTCCGAGAACACGAAACGGGTGTAGTCGCCACGCTGGAACAGCGTGCCCACCCGATCGCTGCGCAACCACACCGAGTGCCGGATCTCACGCAGCGTCATCGTCCCCCTCCTCATCGAGGTCTTCGATGAGGAGCTCGTGCAGCGGTGGCGTATTCTCAAAACCCCACTCGCACTTGCGCCGCAGGAAGGATTCGAGCACCTGTTGCAGCTCCACCTGACGGGACTGTAGGAATGCGACGGTGTCGCCGGCGACCAACCGGCACTCGCTCTCGGTACTGATCGAGTGGGAACGGAGCACTTGAGCCCAGGTGTCCTCGGGCACGTCGAACGGGCGTTGCAGGAATGCCCCTGATACCTCAGACACGGGCTCGGTGAGCACCGGTATCAGCGCGCGGTTCGCCGCCCAGAGGCGGTAGGACTCAGGAACAAAGCTCCGGGCGAAGAAGACGGCCACCGCGGCCGCGGCGGTCGCCCGACCGATCAGCGCCTCGGTGAGCTGCGGTAACTCGAACGGTGCGCCGGTGTCGGGGCTACGGGGACCAAGTTCCCACCAGGAACATAGAGTGATCTTCGCGGAGGCCTCGTTGGTACGGAATCGCCGCAGCTCCGGAAACTTTACCTGGTGGTCTTCGAGCGCGCCTAGAAGGCCTCTTATCGATGCGCTCAAGTCGCTGGGGTCAACCCTCGTACACAGGATGCGCACGGCACCGGTAGTGCCGCCCTTGAAGATCTCCGGACCGAGCACGGCCGCGCGCCAGTACCAGCGACCCAGCAGCCTGAGATTCGTCGGATCAGGTTCGTGATGGTGGGCGAACACCCTGGTCAGCACGACGAGAAGGTAACGGTAGGCCAGCAGAGCGACATGGGGAACTCCGATCGACTGCAGAAAACTCACGGCCCGGACGAGCGCCTCCTCTCCCGCGGCGAATGCGGAGTCACGATCCTCATTGCGGAATTCGAGGTCACCACGCCGATTGTTGTCGTCGAACTCGAGCCGGATCTCACGATGCACGTCCGGCCCGCGACGCGCCAGGATGGCCCGAAGCACCGTGTCGGCATCGACGCGACCGAAACTGAGCTCGTCCTCCACGTGATTAGCGATCTGGGTGATGGTCAGGGTGTGCTCCGCGTCGGACTCATCGCCGGCATTGAGCGCGGAGAAAATCTCCGCTCGACTCAGCTGTTTGCCGTAGTTGTTCATCCGATCGAAGATCTCGCGCAACACATGCTCGTCTTCCTGCACCACCTGGTAGGCCGGAATCGCAAAATGACGCAGATTCTTGGCGAGTTCGAATACCTTGCTCCGGTAATCGCCGATCTCGGGGTGAGTGGCGAACCAGTCCAGCACCTTGGCCAAGTCAAAAAGAGTAGGCAATGGGATCACGTACGGGTCGTCGGTACCAGGCCGGTTCATGATCCGGTCGGCTCGCACGTCATAGCCGAGGTTGAACCGGGAATCCCGCGCCCCGTCCGGGTGTAGCGCGTTGGCGAGGCTCGTGACCCGTTGCTGGCCATCGACCACCCACAGGGCCTGATCGATCTTCGGTGCATCGATCCGAAGAGCACCGAGAATAAGCCGCTGCGCAGGTGCGGGCCGCCTCCAGAGCAGCAGGCTGCCGACTGGGTATCGCTTCACAATGCTGTCGAAGAATCGGATCACGTCTTGGCGGGTCCATCGAAAGTCTCGTTGGAAGTGCGGGACCCGGATCTGACCGCTCCAAGCCAACTCCACAACGTCGTCGAGGTCGAGCGTAGTGGCGCCCGGCCGGGTCTCAAGTCCGCTGCTCATCGCGCCTCCCGTGTCGGCACCGTTCATGGTGCCCTATCACCCCGACAACCGCGGCCACCTGGCGCTGTGACAGGGCGTGACACGCCGTCAGGCCGGGCGCAGGCTGGGCTCGACGGTGTGGATCGTCACCGACCCCAGTAGCCGCTCCAAGGCAGCCTCGACGTCTTCTTTCCAGGTCAGTGCCGTGCGCAACTCCAGGCGCAGCCGGGGCCAACGCGGGTGGGCGTACACCGTCTTGAACCCGACCTGCTGCAGGAACTCGGCCGGGATCACGCAGCTGGACTCGTGGGTGGGTTTGGCGTCACCGAATGCTTCGATGGCCTTGACGCCGCGCCGGGTGAGGTCTTTGGCGACCGACTGCACCAAGATCCGTCCCAAACCGCCGCCGCTGAACTCCGGCAATACCTTCAGCGCCGTCAGCAGGACGGCATCGGCGCTGACCGGCGAGGTGGGAAACGCTGACGCCCGCGGCACCGCGGCCGGTGGAGCGTACAGCGCGTAGCCGGCCGGCACGTCCCCGGACATCACGATCCGACCACAGGAACCCCACTCCAGCAGCACGCTGGAGACCCAGGCCTCCTTCTCGAGTTCGGTCTGACCGAAGTCCTCAGCCTGTTCCCGGATATGCGGGGCGAGTTCCCAGAACACACAACGCCGGCAGCTCTTCGGCAACAGATCGAGATTGTCCAAGGTGACCCCGACCACTCGACGTGACACGCCGCCTCCCTGACAGACGAACGCCGGCCCCCGTGCCCGCAACCCGCTTCCAGCGATCGAAAGCCGGCTGTGCGGGCACAGCGTTTGGCGCAGCATATGCCGATGGCCGGCTGGGCTGAAGACGGCGGGCAGTCTGTGATTGGCCTCTACACTGCCAGGGACTCCAACCGCAGCAAAAGGCGCCCCCATGACCCCTGACACGACCCCGCAGCAACCCCGTCATCACCACAGTCACAAGCAGCCGACCAAACGGGACCTTGATCCGCACCTGCGCCGCTACGCGCAGCGCACCGCAGGCATGACCGCCTCTGAGATCCGCGCATTGTTCGCGGTAGCCAGCCGCCCTGAGGTCGTCTCACTGGCCGGAGGCATGCCCTACCTACCCGCACTGCCATTGGACTCGCTGGCCGACTCGGTGGCCCAGATGGTCGCCATCGATGGGATGGCGGCCTTGCAGTACGGCTCGGCTCAAGGAACCGCGGAGCTTCGTGAACAGATCTGCCAGGTGATGGCCCTGGAGGGAATCCGGGCCCACGCTGACGACGTCACGGTGACCGTCGGTTCACAGATGGCGCTGGACATGGTCACCCGGATCTTCTGCGACCCGGGGGACGTGGTGCTCGCCGAGGCCCCCTCCTACGTCGGGGCATTGACCACGTTCGCCTCCTACCAGGCGCAGGTCGTGCAGGTGCCGATGGACGACGATGGACTGGTACCGGATGAGTTGGACGCGACACTGCGGTCGCTACGCGCCCAGGGGCGTGTCGCCAAGTTCCTGTACACCATTCCTAATTTCCACAACCCGGCCGGTGTCACGCTAGCCGTCGCACGCCGTGCCGAGGTACTGCGGTTGTGCGCCGAGCACCAGGTGCTCATCGTCGAGGACAACCCGTACGGGTTGCTGGGCTTCGACGGTCAGATCTATCCGGCGATGCGGGCCACCGACCCGGACAACGTCATCTACCTGGGATCGTTCTCCAAGACCTTCGCGCCCGGCCTGCGGGTCGGCTGGGCGTTTGCTCCGCACGCGGTGCGAGAGAAGCTGGTGTTGGCGGCAGAGTCGGCGACGCTGTGCCCGCCGACGTTCACCCAGTTCGTGGTGTCGCGTTACCTGAGCCAGCATGACTGGAAGGGTCAGATCAAGAACTACCGGGAGGCCTACCGGGAACGACGTGACGCGATGCTGGCGGCGCTGGCCCAGCACATGCCGCGCGGGTGCCGATGGACCTCCCCTGCGGGCGGTTTCTACGTCTGGCTCACGGTGCCGGAAGGTCTGGACACCAAAGCGATGCTGCCTCGGGCGGTGACCCAGCGGGTGGCCTACGTGCCAGGCACCGCCTTCTACGCTGACAGTTCAGCAGAGACGTCCCGTGCGGGCAGGCTGATGCGGCTGTCGTTCTGCTACCCCACGCCGGAGCGGATCGTCGAAGGAGTGCGCCGGCTGGCCGCTGTACTGGATGGCGAGCTCGAACTGCAGCGCACGTTCGGTAACGTGCGCCCACGTACGGTGTTCGGTCCGCAGTCCCCGTCCCCGGACACCGCCTGAGCCGGTGGTGACCCAGAGGAGGCGTTCCGGGTGACCGATCGCACCGTCGCTGTTCTGGCCGGTGGGCTGTCTCATGAGCGAGACGTCTCGCTGCGCTCCGGGCGCCGGCTGTCCAGCGCGCTACGAGACGTCGGCCTCCACGTCGAGGAATGGGATCTTGACGCCACGCTGATCAGCCGGCTCATCGACAACCAGCCGGATGCCGTTGTGGTGGCCCTGCACGGCGGGGCGGGGGAGAACGGCGCCGTCCAGTCGGTGTTGGAGATGTTGCGGGTGCCCTATGTGGGCGCCGATCCGCGAGCCTGCCGGCGGGCCTGGGACAAGCCGACCGCCAAAGACGAACTGGCCCGCGCGGGGCTGACCACTCCGGAGTGGATCGCGCTGCCGCACGCCACTTTCCGCGACCTCGGTGCGCAGGATGTGCTCGACGCGCTGGTCGAACGGCTCGGCCTGCCGCTGATCCTCAAACCGCCCCAGGGTGGCTCGGCACTGGGAGCCCACGTGGTCCGCGAGGTCGCCGAGCTACCGAGTGCCGTAGTGGGTTGCCTGGCCTACGGCGACACCGTTCTCGCTGAGCGGTTCGTCGAAGGCGTCGAGGTCGCAGTCACTGTCCTGGACGAACAGGACGGGCCCCGCGCGCTACCGGCGGTGGAGATCGATGCCACCTCCGGCTTCTACGACTATGCCGCCCGCTACACCGCGGGGCTCGCCACCTTTCACGCTCCGGCCCGGCTCGACACCGCATCGGCCAGCGCGGTAGCTGACCTCGCGCTGGGCGCGCACCGGTTACTCGGTCTGCGTGACGTGTCCCGAACCGACGCGGTGGTCACCTCAGACGGCGTGGCCCACTTCCTCGAGGTCAACGTCGCTCCGGGCCTCACCGAGACGTCCTTGCTCCCGATGGCGATCGAGTCCGACGGGGCGGAGCTGGGTGCAGTGTTCGCCGATCTCATCGAGCGCGCCGTGGCCCGCGGCTCCACCGAGCCCTGACCCGTGATCATGGTTGCCACGCACGCCGGATCATCCGGGATGGGTCATCAGCGCGACGATGCGCTCCAGGTCGTCCACGGAGCCGAACTCCACGACGATCCGGCCTTTGCGGCGGCCCAGTTCTACCTTGACCCGGGTGTCGAAGGCGTCAGAGAGGTTCTCGGCGAGCTGCTGGAGCCCCGGAGCCCGCATCGGCCGGGTCGCCGCCGCTTTCGGAGGGGTTGGGGCAGGCTCCGTACGGCTGAGCGTGACCGCTTCCTCGGTGGCCCGGACCGACAGCCCCTCCGCGACGATCCGTGCTGCCAGGGACTCCTGGGCGAACGGTTCCTCCAAGCTGAGTAGCGCTCGGGCGTGCCCGGCGGAGAGCACTCCGACTGCGACTCGCCGCTGCACCGCAACCGGCAGTTTGAGCAGCCTGATGGTGTTGGTGATGACGGGGCGGCTGCGCCCGATCCGTGACGCCAGCTGCTCGTGGGTCACACCGAAGTCCTCCAACAACTGTTGGTAGGCCGCCGCCTCCTCCAACGGGTTGAGCTGCACGCGGTGGATGTTCTCCAGCAACGCGTCGCGAAGCATGGCGTCGTCCGCGGTGCTTCGTACGATCGCCGGGATGCAGTCCAGGCCGGCCTGTTGCGCCGCTCGCCACCGCCGCTCACCCATGATCAGCTCATAGCGGGCTGCGTTCAGGTGTCCGATCGCCGGCTCGGCCGGCAGATGCCTGATCGCCGGCTCGGCCGGCAGATGCCTGATCGCCGGCTCGGCCGGCAGTGGGCGGACCACGATGGGCTGCAGCAGCCCGAACTCCCGGATCGAGTGGGTGAGCTCGGCCAGCGACTCCTCGTCGAACACCTGCCGAGGCTGGCGGGGGTTGGGCACGATGGCGGCCATCGGAATCTCTTGGTAGATCGCTCCGGCGATCCGACCGGTAGGGATGTCCGCGTGACCGTCGGAGTGTGGCGGCGACACCGGATCGCCGTCGGTGCCCACCGGTCCGGTGGGGATCAACGCTGCCAGGCCACGTCCGAGCCCACCTTTGCGAGGCATTCCCGTCATGACGGATCCGGGCATCTGAGACGCAGGCGTGGGGGACCCAGCCGGGTGGGACAGCGCGCTGCCGGCGGGCATCAGCGGGACACCTCGCGGGCACCTGGCCGACCATCGCCCGGACAGCCGTCCAGGTAGCGACGATTCAGCGCGATCTCCCGCGCGGCATCCAAGTAGCTCAACGCTCCACGGGAACCGGGGTCATAGACCAGCACGGTCTGCCCGAAACCCGGCGCTTCCGAAATTTTCACGCTGCGCGGGATCACCGTGCGCAGCACCTGGTCACCGAAGTGATTTCGGACTTCGGCGGTGACCTGATCGGCCAGTTTGGTGCGCCCGTCGTACATCGTCAGCAGGATCGTGGACACCGTCAACGTGGGGTTGAGATGCGCCTGCACCAACTCGATGTTGCGGAGCAGCTGCCCGAGACCCTCCAGGGCGTAGTACTCGCACTGGATGGGGATCAGCACTTCGGGCGCAGCGACCAGCGCGTTCACCGTGAGCAGTCCCAGTGAAGGGGGGCAGTCGATGAAGACGTAGTCGACGCGCAGCTCGTCGAGAACCTCCCCAGCCAAGGCCCTGGACAAGCGCGACTCTCGGGCCACCATGGACACCAGCTCGATTTCGGACCCGGCGAGGTCGATGGTGGCGGGGACGCAGAGCAGGTTTGATGATTGCGGGCTGACCGCGACGGCGTCGGCGATCCCGATCTCCCCGAGCAGCACCTCGTACACAGACCGGGTGCCGGAGCGATGCTCGATTCCCAACGCGGTCGAGGCGTTTCCCTGCGGGTCCAGGTCGACCACGAGCGTGCGCAGCCCCTGCAGAGCCAGACCCGCGGCAAGGTTGACCGTGCTGGTGGTCTTGCCTACGCCCCCCTTCTGGTTGGCCACCGCAAGGACCCGCCGGCGAACCGGACGCGGCAACCGGCCAGCGGGGTGCTTTACCCGAGTGGCCCGCTCCGCCTCCTCGGCGATCGGCGTCCATCCGACGCCCGAGAACGACGCACCACCTGAGATGCCTCGAACAGTGTCCGGGGAAGCTTCCGCGGAGGGCGCTGTGGGGGCTTCTGGTGGCGCACTGGGAGGGCAGGACACCTGATGGGCTCCGCTCTGTGTGGTCGATTGCGACGCGCGAGTGCGAGCATGCCGCGGCCGCGATCTGTCTAACGCACCGCCACCGTCCGGCGACACGGTTTCACGTGAAACAACCGGGCGGGACACAGCGGCATGGCTGGACGAAGCCGGACCAATACCGTGCCGCCCTGTGCGGTTCTGCTCTGCACTGTCCGGCCACGGAGAGCCATCCAGCCGATCAGGGGGGCTCACGCTCACCGGATCTTTCCTCCTTCGCGCCCTCAGTGGACGAGTGACACGCTGAGCCGGCCGAGGCACGACGATGACCGTCGTCGGCGGCTGCACGATGGTGCCACCGCACTGCACGATCTCCACCGGCGCCCCTCCGGCGGCCCGCACCGCGACGCTGTCCCGGACGGCCTCCGCCTCCGCACCGGCACCTTTGATCGCGAGCAATCGCCCCCCGGGTGCCACCAAGGGAAGACTCCAGGCTGCCAACCGCGCCAACGGCGCTACCGCTCGGGCCGTCACGACATCGTTGCCGCCGATCTCACGCCGTACCTGCGGGTCTTCAGCGCGACCACGGTGCACCGAGATCGCGAGCCCGAGATCGGCGATGACTTCTTGCAGCCACGTCACCCGCCGCGCCATCGGCTCCAGCAAGACGATCACAAGGTCCGGCCGGGCAAGAGCAAGAGGTATCCCCGGTAGACCCGCACCGGACCCTACGTCGAGCACCCGACAACCGTCAGGCAGCAGTTCACCCATCACGGCTGAATTGAGCAGGTGACGTTCCCACAGTCGATCCGCTTCCCGGGGGCCGATCAATCCTCTGCTGACCCCCGACTCTGCGAGCAGCGTCGCATACCGCTCCGCGAGCGGGTAGCGATCACCGAACACCACCTGGGCGGCCTCCCGAACGTCCGCCACTGCCGGCTGAGCCGGCAACCGGACTTCCGCCGGCTGAGCCGGCAATCGGACTCCCGCCGAGCGTTTCACGTGAAACATCGACCGCTCTCGCGCCATGGGCCCACCGCAGGCGGACCCAGATCGACTGGGCGCAGATCAGGTGGAGGGCAGCACCACAACACAGCGCTGCGGCTCCTCACCCTCGCTCTCGCTGTGCACGCCGTCCACTGCTGCCACCGCGTCATGCACGATCTTCCGCTCAAAGGGAGTCATCGACTGCAGCCGGACCGGCGCACCACCCTTGAGTACTCGCTCCGCGGCGGATCGACCCAATTCGCTGAGATCATGTCGGCGAGCAGACCGCCACTGTGCGATATCGAGCATCAGCCGGCTGCGAGCACCGGTCTGCTGCTGCACCGCCAGGCGGGTGAGCTCCTGGAGTGCCTCGAGGACCGAGCCGTCAGGCCCCACCAGCTTCACCAAGTCTTCGCCGCCGTCGATGCTCACCATCGCGCGACCGGCCTCGACATCGAGGTCGATGTCGCCGTCGTAATCCACCAGGTCGAGCAGCCGTTCGAGATAATCACCCGCGACGTCGCCCTCCTGAACGAGAAGTTCCTCGCTCGCGGGCGCGTTGCGCACCGACCGGGTGACTCCGGCCGCACCGTCAGCGTCAACTCGCGAACCAGCGTCAACCGGTGTGTCTGGCTTGCTCACCGCTGTCTCAGTCGCCAGCGTCTCCGCCACCAATGTCTCCTCTCCGGACCCTTGCGCCCTCAGCGACGCTTCCGGTTGGTCTTCTTCCGCGGCCGTGGTCGCTGCTGGATCATGCCAGGCGGTGCGGAGCCGTCCGAACGCGCCGAGCCCTGCCCGTTCGGGGATTCTTCCGACCCGCGGCGGGCATCGTCCGACCCGACGTCCTGAGCTGCCACCCCGTTCGAGGACACCGAACCTCGGCCGGGCTCCGTCTCTGACGGATCCGACCCGCTGGGGTCATGGCCGTCGATCCGACCAGCGGGTGTTCCGGCGGCATCCCGCTTCGGCCGGATCGGCTTCTGACCCGGTCGTGGGGCCAGGGACTGCCGCTGCGCTATCGCTGATTCCTTCTTCTCGGCCTCCTCAGCGTCGATCCGCTGATAGACCACCCGCTGCTGGGCCAGCGTCCACAGGTTGTTGGACAACCAGTACAGCAGGATCGCCAACGGGAAGAAGGGGCCACCGGCTACCACGCCGAGCGGGAACAGGTACACCATGAGCTTGTTCATGATCGCGGCCTGCGGGTTGGCGGCAGTCTGCGCTGGATTCTGCCGCTCCACCGAGTGCTTAGCGGTGAGATGGGTGAGGACACCGGCCACGATGGTCAGCGGCACAGCGACCACGGCGATCTGCCACCGGGAAATGTCGCCGTACCGGGACAGCAACTCCGCGGGCTCGGTGATGAAGGCCGACAGCGGCACCCCGAACAGGCGCGCATCGAGGAACGAACGCACGTCGGCCGCGCTGAACACGTAGTTGCCGATCAGGCGGTTCTGATCAGCGGACAGGAACGACCGGTTGAACGACCGCAGCACGTGGAACAGCCCGATGAACACCGGGATCTGCACCAGAACCGGCAGGCAGCCGCCCAGCGGGTTGACCCCATGCTCGGACTGCAGCTTCTGCATCTCGGCCGCCATCTTCTGACGGTCGTCGCCGTACTTCTTCTTCAGCTTCTGGATCTCCGGCGCGAACTCCTGCATCTTGCGCATCGAGCGGACCTGGCTGACGAACGGCTTGAACAGCACGGCCCGCAGGGTGAACACCAAGAACACCACAGCCAGGGCCCAGGCGAAACCGTTGCCCGGCCCCAGCAGGTAGCCGAACGCCTTGTGCCAGAACCACAAGATGGCCGACACCGGGTAGTAGATGAAATTCAGCACTACGACTCACTCTCGGCATGGGAGCGGGGTGTTCTCGCTGGGGGGACCGGGTCCACCCCACCAGGGTGCCAGGGTCCGCACCGAAGTAACCGTCTCGCGGTCCACCACGATCCACGCAGCATCCCGTGAACGGTCAGCGCCTCGATCGCGTATGCGCTGCAACTGGGCGAGAACCGGCAGGTGGGGGGCAGAGCAGGAGAGATCCATCGGCGGTAGACCTGCAAGGAGAACACCAGTATCCGCACTACCGGACCGGTCGCAACAGCCACTCGAGATGCCGGAGGCAGGGTCGTCATCGCCGGCTGCCTGGGCTTGCCGCACCAGAGCTGGGGGCGGCAGAAGACAGCGCTGTGCGAGAGCCGGTCAACCGCCGCAGCGCTCTGTCCAGGTCATCACCCAGCGCCGCGCTACTCGCGCCCGACGACGCCGGCAGCGCGCGCACCACCACGAGCGCTCCGGCGGGCAACGTCGCCAACCGTCGCTGCATCAGATGCCGCAGACGGCGCTGCACTCGATGCCGGACCACAGAGCCACCGACTGGACGACCGACCACGAAACCCACTCTTGCGTCCGCTAGCTGCGCCGTGTCGGCGGCTCCGGTATGGGCCAGGTGAACAACGACGCAGCCGCTGGCCGCCCGACGGCCCCGCTGC
Source organism: uncultured Actinomycetota bacterium (assembly GCA_963823755.1). Taxonomy (GTDB): domain Bacteria; phylum Actinomycetota; class Actinomycetes; order Mycobacteriales; family Pseudonocardiaceae. The sequence goes on along the minus strand of CAWGMP010000011.1, from coordinate 32,037 downwards.
ACCGCCGTCGCGAAATCGTCGCGGCGGGTCAGTCGGGTGCCGGCGGGCAGCAACGCGAGAGATCTCGAGAACGGATGATCAGGCCGACAGCTCGGTGCGGCCCTTGCGGCGCCGGGCCGCAAGGATGGCGCGCCCCGCGCGGGTACGCATGCGCAACCGGAACCCGTGGGTCCTCGCGCGGCGACGGTTGTTCGGCTGGAACGTACGCTTGCCCTTGGCCACGGCTGTCGGTCTCCTGGTACTCGGTGCGCGGTTCTCATTCTGCTGGGTCGCAGCCGTCGGGACTGCGGGTCATCTCCCTGCCGGCACGAACTGCAGGCACTGCTGCGAGCGGATCTCACCGAGCACACGGACCACGTCAGGCTCCGCGGGCGAGGGCACGCAAGAATACCCGCCGGTGGGCGGGAGACGGCCACGAGCCTAGGCGGCCGGCACCGGCCCCGTCAAAACCGGCGTCTCGCGTCACTGTCCGGGCGACACGCCGTTACATCGGTGGTGCTTGCTTACACGGGGTTCTTGTGGCAGCACCCCAGGCTTGTCAGCTTGCGGCGCTGAACATGGGTGGAGGCCGCCCGGCAGGCTGGCATGTCGGGGACCCGGGGAGCGTGGCGATCCATCGTCATCCACAGCTGTGGACAACCTTGTGGACGCACCACGCTCCTGATGTCCACCACCGGCCGAAGGGGGAGTCAGCGGGTGTCAGAGCGGCAAACCGACCTCGGCCAGGTGTGGAACGAGGTCGTGCGGGAGCTCTCCACCGGGACACTGTCGCCCCAGCAACGTGCCTGGATGCGCGTCACTCGCCCGATCGGGCTGCTAGACGGTACGGCATTGCTGGCCGCACCCAGCGATTTCGCCAAAGACGCCATCGAGAGGGCACTCCGGGAGCCGATCAGTGCGGCGTTGTCCCGCCATCTGGGTCGGCAGGTCTCACTGGCGGTGAAGGTCGATCACCCGCTGCCGGTGCCACCGCAGTTGCCGCCGCAGTTCACCGCGCATGGCGAGGGGGGATCCGATAACTCCAGGATCGGTGCTGCCGCGCCGAACCACCATGCCGTCGTCGCCACCCGCCCTGGCGAGCAAAGCGAGGAGGAGGCCGCGCTGGCCACCGTGCACGAGATCTGGCCCACCTTCGCCGGCCCGGCCGCCGCGGCATCGACCAGGCCACCGAGCTCGCAGACCAGACTCAACGAGAAGTACACCTTCGATACTTTCGTGATCGGCGCGTCCAACCGGTTCGCACACGCGGCTGCGGTGGCTGTGGCGGAGGCACCGGCGCGGGCTTACAACCCGCTGTTCGTCTGGGGCGAGTCGGGGCTGGGCAAGACGCACCTGCTGCACGCTGTCGGGCACTACGCGCAGCGGCTGTTCCCTGGTATGCGGGTGCGCTACGTCTCCACCGAGGAGTTCACCAACGACTTCATCAACTCCCTGCGTGACGACCGCAAGGTGGCCTTCCAGCGCCGTTACCGCGACGTCGATGTGCTCCTGGTGGACGACATCCAGTTCCTGGAGGGCAAGGAGGGCACCCAGGAGGAGTTTTTCCACACCTTCAACACCCTGCACAACGCGAACAAGCAGATCGTGATCTCCTCGGATCGCCCACCCAAGGGACTGGGCACGCTGGAGGACCGGTTACGCACCCGCTTCGAGTGGGGCCTGATCACCGACATCCAGCCGCCCGAGTTGGAGACCCGGATCGCCATCTTGCGCAAGAAGGCCGCTGGTGACCGGTTGGCCGCGCCCGATGAGGTGCTGGAGTTCATCGCCGCCCGGATAGAGCGCAACATCCGCGAACTGGAGGGAGCCCTGATCCGCGTGACCGCGTTCGCCTCACTGAACCGCCAGCCGGTCGACAACCAACTCGCCGAGATCGTGCTACGAGATCTCATTCCCGACGACCAGGCGCACGAGATCGGCGCGCCCAACATCATAGCGGTGACCGCGGAGTTCTTCGGGCTCACCATCGACGACCTGTGCGGACCGGGCAAGACCAAGCACGTCGCGCAGGCCCGGCAGATCGCCATGTACCTGTGCCGGGAGCTGACCGACCTGTCGTTGCCGAGGATCGGCCAGATCTTCGGTGGCCGCGACCACACCACGGTGATGCATGCCGACCGCAAGATCCGCAAGGAGATGGCCGAACGCCGCCGAACCTACGACCAGGTGCAGGAACTCACCTCCCGGATCAAGCAGCGCGCCCGCTCCTGATCGAAGGTACAAGCGTCAGTCGACCGCAGCATGGGCGCTCAGGACGGCCCCTTCGGCGTGGGGCTGCAAGACCTCGCCTGGTCGGAGCAGTAAGGCGCCCAGCGCTGCGGCCGTGGTGGCAAAGCCTGCCCCGACGACGAAGGCAGCGTGGTAGCCACCGGTGAGGGCGGCGAGCCGGTCGACCCCGGCGACCATCAGGCCTCTGGTGCGGGCATCGGCGAGGCTGGCCAGAGCGGCCAGCCCGAGTGCCCCGCCCATCATGAACGAGGTGTTCACCACACCCGAGGCGAGCCCGGCCTCGCTCGGCCCGACCTCGCTCATCGCGGCGAGGAGAACCGGGTTGAACGACATTCCCATACCGAGGCCGAGCAGGACCATGCCCGGCAGCACGTCGAGGGCGTAACTCCCGTCGACCGGAGCACGAGCGAAGAGCGCGAGGGCGGCGGCGGCGAGCAGTATCCCGGTCGCCAACGACGTGCTGATGCCGTACCGCAGGACGATTCGCTCGGACAGGCCGAGCGAGAAAGCGCCCATGATCAGATTCGTGGGTAGGAAAGCGAGACCAACCTCCAGCGGGCTGTAGCCGAGTATGACCTGCAGGTACAGGGTGGACAGGAAAAACCACGCGAACAGCGCAGGTGCCCACAGCACCACCACGACGTTCGCGATGGTGACGTTGCGCAGGCGGAACAGCCCAAGCGGCATGAGCGGCGATTCGGCGCGGGCCTCGATGCGGAGGAAGGCCGTGAACAGCGCGACGGCGATGACGAGTAGGCCGATCGTCCGAACGGAAGCCCAGCCCTCGTGGTTACCGTTCATGATCGCGTAGACTGCGATCATGAGAGCCGCCGTCACGGTGACGGAGCCGGTCACGTCAAGCTTGTCAACACCCCCCTGCCCGGCCCCCGCGGGGAGCAGGACCAAGCAGAGCGCGGTAACCGCGGCACCGATCGGGACGTTGACCAGGAAGATCCAGTGCCAGGTGAGGGCGTCGGTCAAGACGCCGCCGAGGAGCACACCGATACTTCCGCCCCCGGCGATGACGAATCCGATGAAACCCATCGCCTTGGCTCGCTCGGCCGGTTCGGTGAACATAGTCATGATCAACGACAGTGCGACCACCGAGACGACCGCCCCGCCGAGACCCTGCACCGCACGCGCCCCGACCAGAAACCCCGACGAGCCGGCCAGGCCACAGGCGAGCGAGGCGAAGGTGAACACGGTCAGTCCGATCAGGAACAGCCGACGATGGCCGAACAGGTCCCCCATCCGCCCGGCCAGCAGCAGGAATCCACCGAACGTCAGCACGTAGATGTTGACCACCCACGCCAGCGAGATCTCGGAGAGCCCGAGATCCGTGCGGATGGACGGCAATGCGACGTTCACGATCGTGGTGTCGAGAACGATCATCAGATCACCCAGGCACAGCACCAGCAGCGCCAGCCAGCGTCTTCGCTCGACAGTCACGTCTCGCTCCGTTCGTCACCGACTCCCTGATCCCGACCGCGGTGGGTGCCCACATCATGACTCATAGGTCTGACAACAGCGGAATCATTTAGTCGGACCATGGGCGGCCGGAAACCCAGGCCACCGATCCACCCACACCTGAGGACAACTCTGTGGATAAGTGGGGGCCGCTGTGCATCACAGTTCAGCGGGCGCCACCGTCCACCACCAGCCGGCGAGCTCGACGAACGACACCATGTGCGGTCCACACCGCACCGCACCGCCGGAGCTGCGCAGACTGTGGGCGTCCACAACGCCCACAGGACTTACTACTACTACTGGTGTTGTCTTCAAAGAGGAAGACTCAAAAGACCAGGGTGGTGGATACCCAGAACCACCGATACCCAAACATGAGGTGACGACATCGACCTGTGACACCGCCGCTACGGTAGGAGCCCGCACTACTGGGAGGACGCGTCGTGCAGCTCGGACTCGTCGGACTTGGCAAGATGGGCGCCGCCATGCGTGACCGGCTGCGCGCCGCCGGCATCGAGGTTCTCGGATACAAACGCAGCCCGGGAAGCCGTGACGTCGACTCGCTCGCAGAGCTGGTCGACCGCTTGTCCACCCCGCGGATGGTGTGGATCATGGTGCCGGCTGGCGAAGCGACCCGGGATACCGTGACGCAGCTCACCGGGTTGCTCACCGCGGGCGACCTCATCGTCGACGGGGGTAACTCGCGCTACACCGAGGACCAGGCACACGCCGACCTCGTTGCAACCCACGACATCGGTTACCTGGACTGCGGTGTCTCCGGTGGGGTGTGGGGCCTGCACAACGGCTACGGGCTGATGGTCGGCGGTGCCGCTGAGCATGTCGAGCGGCTGATGCCGGTGTTCGACGCGCTGCGACCGGACGGCCCCCGAGAAGAGGGCTTCGTACACGCCGGTGACGTCGGCGCCGGGCATTTCGCCAAGATGGTGCACAACGGCGTGGAGTATGGCCTGATGCAGGCCTACGCGGAGGGCTTCGAGCTACTCGAAGCCGCCGATGTGGTCACCGATGTGCCCGCCGTGCTCAAGGCGTGGCGACGCGGCACGGTGGTCCGTTCCTGGCTGTTGGACCTGCTGGTGACAGCTCTGGACAACGACCCGGAGTTGGCCCGGCTGCGCGGTTGGGTGCAGGACTCCGGTGAGGGTCGCTGGACGGTCGAGGAAGCGATCAACCATGCGGTGCCCGCGCCGGTGATCTCCGCGGCGCTGTTCGCCCGGTTCGCCTCCCGGCAGGCCGATTCGCCGGCGATGCGCGCGGTGGCCGCGTTGCGCCAGCAGTTCGGTGGCCACGCCGTGCAGTCGGCCGCTTCCGAATCCGCCAGCCCCGAACCCGCTGGTTGAGTCGAGTGCACGTCTGATGTATGTCAGGCAACTCGCGGTCATCGATTTCCGCTCCTGGGAACATGCCGAACTCGACTTCGAACCCGGCGTTGCGGTGCTCGTCGGCCCGAACGGGCAGGGCAAGACCAACTTGGTCGAAGCGCTAGGCTACCTGTCCACGCTGGGTTCGCATCGGGTGTCCACCGACGCGCCTCTGGTACGCCACGGTGCTGCGCACGCCATCGTGCGCAGCACCGTGGTCCATGCCGGCCGGGAGCTGACGGTGGAGCTGGAGATCTCTCCAGGGCGGGCGAACCGGGCCCGGCTCAACCGCTGCCCGGTGCCGCGGCCCCGTGAGGTGCTCGGAGTGCTGCGCAGCGTGCTGTTCGCACCGGAGGACCTGGCGCTGGTCCGCGGCGACCCGGCGCAGCGCCGCCGGTTCCTCGACGATCTGCTGGTGTTGCGGGTGCCTCGGCTGGCCGGCGTCCAAGCCGACTATGACAAGGTGCTCCGCCAGCGGGTCGCATTGCTCAAGTCAGCAGGCGCGGCGCGGCGGTCCGGCGGCGGGACGGCGGATCTGCGCACCCTAGACGTCTGGGACGGGCACCTCGCCCGGCACGGCGCGGAGCTGCTCGGGGCCCGGCTCGACCTTGTCGTCGAGCTGGCTCCTTACGTCGTCGCGGCCTACCGCGCAGTGGCCCCGGAAGCTGCTGAAGCCCGGCTGGAGTACCGCAGCAGCCTGGGCGACGCGTTGCCCCCCGGTGTGCACGAGACCGGCAAAGCCGACGTCGGCCTGCTGGAGTCGGCCATGATGGCGCAGCTGGACCGGGTGCGGGCGACCGAGGTCGAGCGGGGGGTCTGCCTGGTCGGGCCGCACCGCGACGACCTCGAGCTCGGGCTGGGCGGGATGCCGGCCAAGGGCTACGCCAGCCACGGCGAGTCATGGTCGTTCGCGCTGGCCCTGCGGCTGGGCAGTTACCGGCTGCTGCGCAGCGGCGGCGCCGAGCCGGTGCTGTTGCTCGATGACGTCTTCGCCGAGCTCGACACCCGGCGCAGGGCCAGGCTGGCGGAGGTCGCGCTGGCTGCTGAGCAGGTGGTGGTCACCGCTGCGGTGCCGGCCGATGTGCCCGAGGAACTGCAGGGGACGTGGTTCGACGTGCACGACGGGGAGGTGCGCCGTGTCCGGTAATCGACCCCCACCTGGGGACAACCCTGTGGATAGTGTGGACAAGTCGATGTTGAGTGACCCCGCAAGTCCGTCACCGACACCGCCTGACGGGCTCCGAGGCGCCGATATCGCCCGCGCTGCGCTGGACGCCGCCCGGGCCGCCGGCTCCGCACGTCGCAGGTCAGCGGCCCAACCTGTGGCGTCTCGACGGCGCCGTCGCTGGTCCGGTGCCCGGCCGGACGACCGGGATCCGCAGCTGCTGGGCCGGTTGGCCTCCCGGCTGGTCGCCGATCGCGGTTGGGTGGATCGGGTCTCTGCAGGTGTGGTGTTCGCCCGGTGGGCGCAGCTGGTGGGTGCCGAGGTGGCCGAGCACGCCCAGCCGGTATCGCTCAAGGACGGTGAGCTCGTCGTGCGGGCCGGCTCCACGGCCTGGGCCACCCAGCTACGGTTACTGCAACGGCAGCTGATCGCGCGGATCACCGCCGGCGTCGGGCCTGGCGTGGTGAACCGGCTACGGGTGCAGGGCCCGGCGACGCCGAACTGGGTGCACGGCCCTCGGCATGTCCGCGGCCGCGGCCCGCGAGACACCTACGGTTGACCGGCGCTCTCCGAATCGATAGGAGACCGTCAAGACGTTGGTGCAGCACAAGTTGCCGACAACCCAAGCCGTTGTCCGACGATTTGAGCTCGGTCGCACCGCCTGGTTCACGGTATTGAGCAGATACGGCTTCAGGATCGACGAGATGTTCGACATACCGGTGGTGGCGGCCCAACGCCAAGCGGGCACCCACGAAGGAGAGCTCGGTGAGCTGTCTGCCGCAGGGGGGGACCCTCAGGCATCGCCGTTCGGGCGTCAGCGACCGAGTGAGGGGTGTCCTGGACCCCGTTCTGAGGTAGCCCACCAGTAGAATGGTCCTGGTGGGCTGGCGCCGACGAACCCCCTGCCACCGATACCGGCTACATGCAGCGCGGCGCACGACGCAGCACCCCCTGACGTCTGTTGGACAGAGCGCGAGGAGACACCAGGCCCGTGGTAGCGAAGAAGAGCGAGTACAACGCTGAGTCGATCACTGTGCTGGAAGGCCTCGAGGCTGTGCGCAAACGGCCCGGCATGTACATCGGCTCCACCGGAGAACGGGGTCTCCATCAACTGGTGTGGGAGCTGATCGACAACGCGGTCGACGAGGCTCTCGCAGGATACTGCGACCGGTTCAGCCTCACGATCCTGGCGGATGGTGGGCTCCAGGTGGTCGACAATGGTCGAGGTATTCCGGTTGACATCCATCCGAAGCTCAAGCGACCGGGTGTCGAGGTGGCACTCACTGTTCTCCATGCAGGCGGCAAGTTCGACGGGAAGGCCTATGCCGTGTCCGGCGGTCTGCATGGCGTGGGCGTCTCTGTGGTCAACGCGTTGTCTACCCGCGTCGATGTGGAGATCAAACAGAAGGGCTATGTCTGGCGGCAGACCTACAAATACGCTGTCCCCGGACCGTTGGAGAAGGGTGAACCAACTCGTGAGACCGGCACGAGTGTGACCTTCTGGCCTGATCCGACTATCTTGGAGACCACCAACTTCAACACTGAGATGGTGGCAAGTCGTCTTCAGGAGATGGCCTTCCTCAACAAGGGTCTGACGATCACGCTACGAGACGAGCGGATTCCCGACGAGAATGGAGAGGACGCTGGGGGACAGTTAGCGCGGCTCAAGGAACAGACCTACTGCTACCCCGGCGGCCTGGAGGATTTCGTCAGGCACATCAACAACTCCAAAGACCCCATCCACCGCAAAGTGATCGGTTTCGAGGCGAAGGGTGACGGCCTGGAGGTCGAAGTCGCGATGCAGTGGAACGGCGGGTACACCGAGTCGGTCTACACCTTCGCCAACACGATCAACACCCACGAGGGCGGCACCCATGAGGAAGGCTTCCGCTCCGCGCTGACCACGGTGGTCAACCGTTACGCGCGGGACAAGAAGCTGCTCAAGGAAAAGGACTCCGCGCTCAGCGGCGATGATGTGCGCGAGGGCCTGGCCGCCATTGTGTCGGTCAAGCTCCGGGAGCCGCAGTTCGAAGGTCAGACCAAGACCAAGCTGGGCAACACCGAGGCCAAGTCGTTCGTCCAGCGAACCTGCAACGAGTGGCTGATCGACTGGCTGGAGCGCAACCCCACCGAGGCTAAGACGATCGTCAACAAGGCGGTCTCGTCGTCGCAGGCCCGGTTGGCCGCACGGCGGGCCCGCGAGCTGGTGCGCCGCAAGTCGGCAGGTGATCTGGGTGGTCTGCCCGGCAAGCTGTCCGACTGCCGCTCCACCGACCCCTCGCGGAGCGAGGTGTTCATCGTCGAGGGTGACTCCGCAGGCGGCTCGGCGAAATCTGGCCGGGATTCGCTGTACCAGGCGATCCTGCCGATCCGCGGCAAGATCATCAATGTCGAGAAGGCCCGGCTCGACCGGGTGCTCAAGAACACCGAGGTGCAGGCGCTGATCACCGCGCTGGGTACTGGGATTCACGACGAGTTCGACCTGGCCAAGCTGCGCTACCACAAGGTCGTGCTGATGGCCGACGCCGACGTGGACGGCCAGCACATCCGCACCCTGCTGCTGACCCTGCTGTTCCGCTTCATGCGCCCGCTGGTCGAGCACGGGCATGTGTTCCTCGCCCAGCCACCGCTGTACAAGATCAAGTGGCCGCGGGCGGAGGCGCAGTACGCGTACTCCGACCGGGAACGCGATGGGCTCATCGAAGCGGGTCTCGCGGAGGGTCGCAAGCTACCCAAGGACGACGCGATCCAGCGTTACAAGGGCTTGGGTGAGATGAGCGCCAAGGAGCTGTGGGAGACCACGATGGACCCGACCAACCGGATTCTGTTGCAGGTCACCCTGGATGACGCGGCGACCGCGGACGAACTGTTCAGCGTGTTGATGGGTGAGGACGTGGAATCCCGCCGCTCCTTCATCACCCGCAACGCCAAAGACGTCCGTTTCCTCGACGTCTGATCGCGGGACGTGAGGAGGCGATGTGACCGCTGAGCCGGAGCTGCCGGGGCGCTTGCTGACTGTTGATGCGTACGCCGCGCTGGGTGAGGACGACCACATTGGTCGATTGTCACCTCGCCGCGGCGTTCGGTTACCAGGATCCCGGTCCCGTCACAGAGCGGTTCATCACCACCGAGCCTTTCCCGGTCACTGTGAGCCTTGGCGGTCTCCTCCCGGACTGACCCAGTGCCTCCTCAGCCGAGTAGGTGAATGGGTAGCAGAGCAGTCATCGAAATTGGGCGCGGGCTCGGCTGCACGATCGCCTGAATACTCGGAGCTAGGCTGTCGAGGATCAAGTAGTGGCTCGGAAGGGGTGGGCATGGGTAAGGACCAGCGGCGCCTCTCTATATGCCCGCAGTGCCACGGTGCCCAGGTGAGCATCGGATGGAAGCGTGCGAACCTGGATGACCACCCTGAGGTACAGGAGATTCAGACGGCGAAGAACTGCCCCACGTGTGACGGATCTGGGCAGATCCTCGGCTCTACGACATAGCCGGATTATCTAGACTGGTCGCATGCCGCGTACCGCGGTCCTCTACGCCCGATCACAACGCCGCAATGCGCTCGACCGGCAGGTCCAGGAGCTGGAGGACTGGTGTGATCGTGCCGGCGTGGTGCCGGTTGGCACTGTTGCGGAGGTCGCGCTCGGCATCCGCGCTTCGAAGCGATGCCGTGGGGTTCTCGCTGATGTGGCGGCCGGTCGGGCGGACCTCATGGTGATACGAGACGTCTCCCGTCTGTCCGAGAATTCCGATCAACTCCGGCACATCATCAACGAGCACTGGCATCGGATCGCCATCAGCCGAGACGACACGGACCACTCCCGATAACACAGGGTCGGAAAGCCCACCCTGAGTGTCGACGAATAGGGTTGCCCGATGCCGGTACGGCCCAGCATTCACACGATCAAGGTGTCGCTGCGGCACATGAAGCCGCCAGTCTGGCGACGGCTGCAGGTGCCCTCCAAGATGAGCCTTGCCGAGTTGCATCATGTCATCCAGGCCGCGATGGGCTGGTATGACTGCCACTTGCACCAGTTCGAGGTGGACGGCATGGACTACGCCGACCCCAGGCACATGCTCGACGAGACCATGGACGAGGCGCGCCGGACGCTGGCCCGGCTCCAGGCCGGAGACCGGTTCTCCTACTGGTACGACTTCGGCGACGACTGGTGGCACGACATCATCGTGGAGTCAGTCGGCCGGGCCGACCCGGCGCTGACCTACCCGCGATGTGTGACCGGGCGTCGGGCCTGCCCGCCCGAGGACTGCGGCGGCCCGGGGGGCTTCGATGAGCTGATGGGCGCGCTGGCCGACGAGAAGCACCCGGAACACGAGATGTACCGCGAGGGGATACCGGTCGACTACGACCCGGCGCGTTTCGACCTCGATAAGATCAACAAGGCGCTCGCGCTGCTTGGCGTCGGCGCCCTGCAACGCTGACCTGCGGGTTGGGCGATGATGCTCGCCGAGGAGTGTGGCGGCAGGGGGCTTCGTGGGACCGCGCAGATGCCGACGATACGGTGCCGCATGCTCTCGACTGGCCAACTCACCACTGACGATCTCGACGAGATCGGCCACTCCTCGTTTGACTCCGATCAGCCGCTGAAGATCGCCGCTGAACTGATCGAGGCGGTCGATCGGGGCATGGTGGCGGACGGGGCCGATACGGGATACGCACTGATTCTGGCCGCGGAGATCACTGATCGCGCTGGGGATCTGCAGGGGGCTCAGCTATTGGCCGCCCGGGCGCTCGAGGCGAACCGCGTCAATGGTGACCCGGAGGGTTACCCGCGAGCGTTCCATGCCGAGTTGTTGCTGCGACTTGGTCGTGAGGATGAGGCGATGGCCGAGCTGGCGGTGCTTCGCCCGTTGATGTCCGAGGACGACGAGGCCGTGTCCTACATCAGCGAGGCGTTGGAGAGCGGCGGGCATGCCGAGACCGCGGAGCGGTGGTTGACCGAGGACCTGGTCACCATGCTGCAACGCCGGAACGCGCTGGAGTCCCAGCGAGGGGGACCAGCCTACAAGCAAGCAGCGGTCATGGCGTTCGCGCTGGTGCAGGAACGCCACCGGGTACGCCGAGATCTGGATTTGCCACACGATGAACACGATCACCTTGCCGACCGGCTGATGAATATGGTGTTCGAGGCGCTCAGCGCTGATGAGCCCGACCACGCAGTGATCGCGCTGTTGTTCTGGCCGCAACCGGAGTTCGACCGGCTGCTCCCGCGCTGGCCGGTGCTCACCGAGGAATACGGCCACACCTGGGACGAATACCGGACGACGGTGCAGCGGACGCTGGTGCTCTGGGCGGAGTCGGGCCATCCCCGGTTGGTCTTGCTGGCCGGAGCCGTCGATGAACTGGCCGACTACGCCGAGCGCACCGGTGGTGCCCCCACCGAGTCGCAGGTTCGTGAGGCCTACGTGGACCAGCTGGCGGAACATTCCCGTGAGATCGCCTGGCCGCCTGGACGCAACCAGGCCTGCTGGTGCGGCTCGGCCCTGAAATACAAGAAATGCTGCCTCCCCCGCGGCCGTACCTGATCGCCTCCGACGAGCCACCGACCTCGTGTCGCCGAGCTCGACCTCAAAGGTGCTCTGAGCGGACCGGACAGCTTCCTCGTCGGACTCGGCAACAGGAGAGCGGGCGAGTGCGTCCGGGCGGGGGGCCCAGCGCGTCACAGATAGACTGGCTTGGTTGCGCGCACGTCAGTGGCCGCTGAAGGGAATCAAGCTCCGTGACCGAGATCACCCTGCCGCCGGACGGAGACCGCGTCGAGCCGGTCGACATCCAGCAGGAGATGCAGCGCTCCTACATCGACTACGCGATGAGCGTGATCGTCGGGCGCGCGCTGCCCGACGTCCGCGACGGGCTCAAGCCGGTGCACCGGCGGGTGCTGTACTCGATGTACGACTCCGGTTTCCGCTCCGACCGCGGCCCCGTCAAATGCGCTCGGGTCGTCGGCGACGTGATGGGCAACTACCACCCGCACGGTGACAGTGCGATCTACGACACCCTCGTGCGGATGGCCCAGCCGTGGTCGATGCGCTACCCGCTGGTCGACGGGCAGGGCAACTTCGGCTCTCCGGGCAACGACCCGGCCGCCGCGATGAGGTATACCGAGTGCCGGCTCACCCCGCTGGCGCAGGAGATGCTGCGCGACATCGACAAGGAGACCGTCGATTTCGAGCCGAACTACGACGGTCGCACCGAGATGCCCACGGTGCTGCCGTCCCGGATCCCCAACCTGCTGGTCAACGGCAGCTCGGGAATCGCGGTGGGGATGGCGACGAACATCCCGCCACACAACCTGCGCGAGGTCGCCGCGGGTGTGGCCTACCTGCTGGAGAACCCCGACGTCGACGACGAGACCTTGCTCGACGCGCTCATCGAGCGGATCAAGGGACCGGACTTCCCGACCCATGGCCTGATCGTCGGTACCGACGGCATCGGCGACGCCTACCGCACCGGGCGCGGTTCGATCCGGATGCGCGGCGTGGTGGAGATCGAGGAGGACACCAGGGGCCGCACCACTCTGGTGATCACGGAGCTGCCCTATCAGGTGAACCCGGACAACTTCATCGAGTCGATCGCGGCCCTGTCCAGGGACAGCAAGCTCGCCGGGATCTCCGAGATCAACGACGAGTCCAGCGACCGCATCGGCATGCGCATCGTGATCACGATCAAGCGTGACGCGGTCGCCAAGGTGGTGCTCAACAACCTCTACAAGCACACCCAGTTGCAGCACACCTTCGGCGTCAACATGCTCGCGATCGTCGAGGGCGTGCCGCGCACCCTGCGCCTTGACCAGGTGGTCCGGCACTACGTGCGGCACCAGCTCGACGTCGTGGTGCGGCGGACCCGGTACCTGCTGCGCAAGGCCGAGGAGCGCGCCCACCTGCTGCGCGGTCTGGTCAAGGCACTGGACATGCTCGATGAGGTGATCGCGCTGATCCGCCGGTCCCCGACGGTGGACGATGCGCGCACCGGGCTCAGGGAGCTGCTCGACGTCGACGAGATCCAGGCGAACTACATCCTGGAGACCCAGCTGCGGCGCCTTGCCGCGATGGAGCGCCAGAAGGTCATCGACGACCTCGCCGAGCTCGAGCGGGAGATCGCCGACTACCTCGACATCCTGGACAAGCCCGAGCGGCAACGCCAGATCGTTCTCGATGAGCTGGCGGAGATCGTCGAGAAGTACGGTGACGAGCGCCGCACCAGGATCACCGGCTACGACGGCGATGTGTCGAACGAGGACTTGATCGCCGTCGAGGACGTCGTGGTCACCATCACCCGCACCGGCTACGCCAAACGCACTCGCACCGACCTGTACCGGGCGCAGAAGCGTGGCGGCAAGGGCGTCATGGGTGCCGGCCTCAAGAGCGACGACATCGTGGCGCACTTCTTCATCTGCTCCACCCACGACTGGATCCTGTTCTTCACCAACAAGGGCCGGGTGTACCGGGCGAAGGCCTACGAGCTGCCCGAGGCCAACCGCAACGCCCGCGGCCAGCACGTGGCGAACCTGCTGGCGTTCCAGCCCGACGAGCAGATCGCCCAGGTCATGCAGATCAAGGACTACACCGCCGCGCCATACCTGGTGCTGGCCACCCGCGACGGTCTGGTCAAGAAGAGCAAGCTGACCGACTTCGACTCCAACCGCGCCGGCGGCCTGATCGGCATCAACCTGCGTGACGACGACGAGCTGGTCGGCGCGGTGCTGTGCGCTTCCGACGACGACCTGCTGCTGGTCTCGGCGCAGGGCCAGTCGATCCGGTTCTCGGCTACCGACGAGGTGCTCCGACCGATGGGGCGGGCCACGTCGGGAGTGTTCGGGATGCGGTTCAACAACGGTGACGAGTTGCTGTCCCTCGCGGTGGTGATCCCAGGGCGGTTCGTGCTGGTCGCGACCGCAGGCGGCTACGCCAAGAGAACACCGATGGACGACTACCCGGTGCAGGGACGCGGCGGCAAGGGTGTGTTGACCCTCCAGTACGACCTCCGGCGTGGCAAGCTCGTCGGGGCGCTGGTCGTCGATGTGGACGACGAGCTGTACGCCATCACCTCCACCGGTGGGGTCATCCGCACCACTGCCAAGGAGGTGCGCAAGGCCGGCCGGCAGACCAAAGGGGTGCGTTTGATGAACCTTGGGGAGAGCGCGAGCCTGGTGGCTGTGGCACGCAACGCCGAAGAGGCCGGCGACCCAGAGACCGGCGACCCAGCTGCCGGCGGTGCACCGACCAGGGAAGAGTCGTGACGATGCCCGAGAACGCTGAGCAGACCGAGGTCCAGGTGGCGTCGACAGAACTCGAGGCTGTCGCGGAGCCGACCCGGGAGGAGGCGGCCCCACCCAACCCCGCCACGGGGAACCCGGGCCAGAAGAATCCCTCAGGTAACGGTGCGACGTCGCCTCCGCTGCAGCGCCAGCGGCCCGTGAACAGCGACGCGGACCCCAAGACGGTGTCGCTGCAGGTGGGTGCACCGGAGCACTCCCGTGGTGCCGTTCGCGAGCAGGAAGATCGGCATCCGACGGGTGCCCGCGCCTACGGATACTCGCCGGGTGTCGGCCCCCCGGTCGCCGAGAGTTTGACCAGGCACACGCCGCCACGACCGATGGATGGGTCGGTCGAAGATCAGGCCATGGGCGCGAGTCCGGATTTCGCACCGTCCACGGTGCGCGTCGGGGGATATACGCCGCCCGAGCGGGTGCCGGCCGCCGGCGCGGGATCCGGACCGAGCGCTCCGTCACGATCTGTCCGAGTCCCGCGGCGGACCAGCCTGCAGCTGCAACGGCTCGAGCCGTGGTCGGTGCTCAAGCTGTCGCTGGTGTTGTCGGTCGCCGGGTTCCTGGTCTGGATGGTGGCTGTCGGGGTGCTCTACGGCGTGCTTGCGGGGATGGGCGTATGGGACCAGATCAACGGCACCTACTCCGACCTCACCTCGGTGAACAACCCCCAGCTTCAGGGGAACGCGGAGCTGATCAGCGGTGGGCGGGTGTTCGGGGCGTCGCTGGTGATCGGCCTGGTGAACATCGTGCTCTTGACTGCGCTGGCCACCGTCGGCTCGCTCGTCTACAATATTGCGGCTGATCTCGTCGGTGGCGTCGAGGTCACCCTGTCCGAACCTGACTGACCTGCACCCCTCAGGCGGGTTAGGCGCCATCGAGGCGGTGCGGTAACCTCGCCGGGTCGCCGGGGGCCTATAGCTCAGTCGGTTAGAGCGCATCCCTGATAAGGATGAGGTCGCTGGTTCAAGTCCAGCTAGGCCCACGTGAAGAAGAACCACTTGGCAGGAGGCGAACCGTCGTGAAGAAGATTGTGGCGCTGTTGCTCGTCGGTCTGGTTGCTTTGATCGTCGTCCAACGTCAGCGTTCCGCCAAGGCGGAGGCAGAGCTCTGGCGCGAGGCCACCACTCCGAGCGTCTGAGACGCACTGGGCGCGCTTGTCGCGCCTGGAGCCGGGGACGTAGCTCAACTGGTAGAGCACCGCCTTTGCACGGCGGGGGTTGAGGGTTCGAGTCCCTTCGTCTCCACGGCGTTTTCAAGGGGCTCCGGCCCAGGTCAGCTGGGGTGGACCCAGACTCCGGGTCTGTCGCGTCACCCCGTCATTTCCTTTGACGTGCCCTTCACGTGCCCCATGCGGCGGGTTTTCTGCACATTGTGGCTGATCGCGTCGGCGATCTCCTTGTCACGGCTCCGGCTGGCGTGCTGGTAGATCAGTGCGGCACGCACGGATGAGTGCCCCATCCGCGCCATCAGTTCCTTGGTGCTGGCGCCTGTGGCCGTACTGGTAACCAGCAGTGTTCCGATGTTGTCGAATAGCCTTGAGTTGATGATCTGTTGACCGGCTATTCCTCACGTCTGGTGATCGCTTTTGCTTGCGAGGTTAGCGGCGTAGCGGGACCAGTCGCCTCCTGCGTCTCGGGTCCACCGGGTGGCGGTTGCGGGGGTGAGGTGGAGGAGTTCGGCGAGGACGGCGGCGGGGACTTCGGCGGCGAGTTGGAGAAGGGTGGCGCGTCGGCCGGGTAGGGCTCGGATGCCCAGCGCCCGGAGGCGTTCGCCGAGGCGGGCGGGTGTGATCGGACGTCCTGGTAGGTGCCCTGGGAACAGCCACGGGCTGGTGGTGGGCGAGCCGACACCGAGGTGGCTGCGGCCAACGTCGATCAGGTCGGTGAGCAAGACCGACAGTGGCTCCGGGACGGTCAGATCGTGTGCACCGAAGCGCAGCGAGACGACGTCATCGTGACGGTGTACTTGCTCGGTTGTCATCACCGCGATCCGAGACAGCTGCTGGCCGTAGCAGAGCAGGAAGGCGCCGGCGACCCGGTCGGTGAGTTCCAGGGTGTCGTCGTGGAGGAGGCGGGCGATCAGGGCCCAGCGCGTGTCGGTGTCGGTGGCCGCTCCGGTCGTTTTGCCCAGGGCTGGCACGAGCAGCGTGGGGCAGTGGTGGTGTTCGGCGGCCCAGCTGAGAAAGTCCCGAACCGGGTAGCCGGCCGGTCCTTTGGCAAGCCAGGTGTCGATGTCGCGTTGGCGGCATTGGGCCAACGTGGGGCCGGTCTGGTCGAGCCAGGCGAGGAATCGGGTGGCGACGAGCAGTTGGGTGCGGGGGTAGCCGGTCGGGGTCGGTGCGGTGGTGTTCTGCGCGGCTCGGCGCCGTAGCCGACGCAGGACCCGCCAGGTGGCGTAGGTGTGCAGTAGCCGGCGATGCTCGGGCTGCTCGACTCCGGTGAGCAGGGTGGCGACCCAGGCCTCGAGGCGGGCCAGGCCTTCGTCCCGGGCCGGGAGCACCCCGGCGGTGACCAGGACGTGTCGGAGGTAGTCGGCGCCGCGTCGGCGGGGGTGGGCGTCGAGCGCGGCGTGGCTGATCGGTGTGGTGCCGGCGGCGAGGTCGGCGAGCACGGCGGCGCCGGCACCGTTGCGCAGCCAGTTCAATGCGGTGCGCGGGGTGCTGGTGGCGATGATGGCGTCGTGGATCGGGACCAGCGCGGGTGGGATCTGCTCGTCGTTGGCGTGGAGCAGCTCACCGGTGCGGCGAACCAGCGCGCAGCGTTCGCACCGACCGCGTTCGTAGAGTTTGTCCTCGAGGCCGCAGTCGGTGCAGACGTGGCTGGCCGGCAGCCCGGCGCAGTCAGCGCAGGTCGTCGCGTCAGGTCCTGGCGGGCTGACGAGTCGTCGCTGGGCCAGGCAGCTGCCGCAGGTGCCGCGATGGCGTAGCGCGGCGGTGTAGCAGGGGTCGCAGACCGGCCCTTCGGCCCAGTTCGCCACGGGTGGCTTGTCCTGGCCGCAACGGGCGCAGGCGAGGGTGCGCCGCGGCGCGCACCTGGTGCAGACCGGGGTGTTCGTGCTGGCGAAACTGCAGGGCCGGCGGCGGCCGCAGCCTGAGCAGGTGGCCTCGGGTAGCTGGAAACACCCGTCGCAGATGTCGGGCTCCTCGCCCTGGGCGCGTCGGGCGATCCGAGGAGATCCGTCCGCACCGACCACACTGGCGTTGCGGGCGGTCCGCGCAGCGGGCGCAGACCGGCCGGCGTTGACTGTCGCGACCGGCGACCGGTTTGATGACCCCGCAGCGGGCGCAGGCCTCGGCGAGCTCGCGGCGTCGGCAGCGGGCGCAGACCCCGCCGGTGGACGAGCGGGTGAGCGGCTGGCCGACCCGTGCGCAGACCGCGCAGCTCGGCTCCGGCAGCGACGTGGCTCCCCCGGCCCGCAATGCCTCGACGAGCCGACCGACCACCGGCGGCGCCGCGATGGTCAACGCGGCTGGGTCGGCGGTCAATGCCACGGCCAGGCTGCGGAGCGCGGCTGGGTGGCCCGCCACCGCTGCGATCGCGGCCTCGACCTGTGCCGCCGACAGGGTCGGGTCGCAGGCCAGCACCGCGGCCACGACCTGCCGGTGGCGCTGCTCACCGCTCACCGTCGCGGTAACGGCGCGACCCGTGCTCGCCGTGGCCGGGCCGGCGGCGCCGTGCCCGCCGACCCACCCTTTGCGCTCGCGGGCGCGTCGACGTAGGGCTCGACGAGCTCGGCGGGCGAGCAGTCCAGGATGTCGCACAACGCCGCCAACGCCGCCAGGTTGAGCCGCTCCGGGACCCCGACCACCAGCCGGTAAACCTGCTCCCGAGACAGGCTCACCCCCCGTTCGGCCAGCAGCGGCACCAGGTCGGTGGTGGCGAACATCCCCCGGTCGGCCATCAGCCGGCGCAGATGCCAGTGGTAGCCCACCTGCTTGTTCATCTCACCCTCCCGAGGTGTCGGTGGAACGCCCGGGCCAGCGCGGAGCGCAGCATCTGGTTCTTCGCGGCCGCGCCGACCGTCGTGTAGATCGCGGTCGTCGACGCCCACGAGTGCCCCACCTGCTGCTGCACGAACAACGGGTCGACGCCGTCCTCGATCAGATGCGACACGTAGGAGTGCCGCAAGCAGTGGACCGACAGCTCGACCGGCAGTCCGGCCGCCGCCCGGTAGAGCGCGAACCGGTCATCCACCGAGCGGGTCGAGATCCGGCCACCCCGCTCGGTCGGCCAGACCGCCGCCGGCTCGGCACCCTCAAAGCGTGGCCGCACATCCACCAGGTACTCCTCCAGCGCCTCGACCGCCCACGGCATCACACTGGCCACCGCGCGCCGGCGCGGCGCGGAGCCGCGCATCGCCTTCCCGAAGCGGACATGACACACCCCCAGCCCACCGAGCTGCTCGGCCGCCGGGTTGGCGGTGAAGTCGGTCAGGTCAAGCATCGTCACCTCCCGGCAGCGCAACCCCCACCCGTAGGTCACCTTGAGCAGCGTGGCGTCCCGGAACGCCGTCAGCCACCCCTTGCGTCCCGACCCGGCCAGTCGCTGCGCCCGATCGTCAGCAGCATCGAACAGCGCCTGGCACTCCACCCGCGACAGCGGCCGCCGCTCCGGCCGACCCTCATAGTCCGCGACATGAGTCGCGGTGTTGTCCTCGTGGCAGATCTGGCTCGGCCGGGCCCCGACCCGTTGCTCACACTCCGCCACCCAGCCATAGCGAGGATCGGTCACATAGCTACAGAACGCCGCCACCGCGCCCTGATAGCACCGCACCGTCGAATGCGCCCAGCCGCCCTCAGCCACCCAGCGCTCGAGCTGCTCGGCTCTCCAGCTCCACGGCCAACCCTCAGCGAACACCTGGAAGCGCCGCACCGTCCGCTCGCGCCCGTCGATCAGCGAACCACCGAGCCGACGACTGAGCTGCTGACGCCGCCAACCGACCAGCATCTCCTCGAACAACACCGACTCCACCCGCAGCGGCGTCGCGCCCCCCACCAAGGCCAGCACCACCGCTCCCGACTGCTCCATCCCGGCCACCCTCCCCGCCGGCATCACATGCCTCATCGTGGCGTTGAAGGCAACCAAACCGGATGCCGCATCCTGCCATCAGATGCAACAGACCTCCGTCATCCCAAGCCAGACGGCGTGTCGAACGCAACCACCTCCTCCAACGCCCGCCCCCGAAAACCCCAAGCCCAGCAACCACAACGATCACGCCCTCCGTCGAATGGCTCCCGTTGTTACGCCTGATGCAACTCTGCGAACTATGAGGGTGGTGGCGAAGGTGTGCCGGCCGATGTGGGCGGTGATGTTGTGGTCCAGGCCGGCGGTTTCGGCGATGGTGTGGAAGATCTGGCTAGCGCCGCGAGTGGTCAGCCGAGCGCCACGGCGGTTGAGCAACAATGCCGGGTTGTCCTTGGCGCTGGGCCAGTGGGGGCGTTCGTCAAGCCAGAGTTGCAGGTCGGCGCGCAGTTGCGGATGGACCGGGATGTCGCGGATCTTGTCGCCCTTGCCGTGGACGCGCAGGGTGCCTTTGCGGGCCGACAATCGCACGTCATTGAGGTCGAGACGAACGGCTTCAGCGATGCGGGTGCCGGCGTAGAAGGGCAGCAGCGCCAGCACCCGGTCCCGTGGTGCGGGGTGGGCTTGGATCGCGCGCAGCCAGCGCAGCGCACCGCGCTGGTCCATCGATCTCGGTGCCTGTATGGGGAGGTCAAGCCGGTCGGCGGTCGCGGGGCCGAGACCGAGGCGAGTGTAGAAGTCGTCGAGCGCGGCGAGGGTGTTGTTGATGGTGGCTGGCGCGCGTTTGGCGATCGTGAGCAGGTGGGTTCGGTAGTCGCGTACCGCCCAGTCCCGCGCGCGCCGCTCGGTCAGCGGGTTTCCGTCCACGTGTGCGGCCGCCAGCCAGGAGAGGTAGCCGCGCACTTTGGAGAGGTAGGTACGTACCGTCTGTGCCGATAGTGGCGCCACGGCCAGCGCCACGCGGTACTCCTCCAACGCGGCGACCCTGTTCTCGGAAGTGATTTCCTGGTCATGCGGACCGTGCTGGGCCGTGTTCTCGGAAGCCACTCCCGGAGTTTACTGCCGAGAATGGGTGTTCTCGGAATCTGGATCTCTGGGGTCGTCTTGGGTGGGCAGTAGCAGGTGGGAGGTCACGGGGGGTTCGGGTGGGGTGAGGTCGAGGTGCCAGTCACCGAAGCGGCGGACGGTGTGGGTGATCAGTGGGGACACCGTGGCTAGGTCGACCGGGTCCACGGGGTGGCCGTTGCTGGCGAGGGTGTTGGTGGCGGTGGTGATGTCCAGAGCGGTCTGGTATAGCACGCAATTGGCCAGCAGTTGGCTGAATTTGACGAGTTTTTCCTGGTAGGCGGGGTCGTTGTGGGCGATGACGCCGTCTTCGGCGCCGAAGGCGAGCCAGCCGGCGAAGCCGTGGAACGCCTCGACCCGGTTGGTGATCGCGGTGATGGTCTCCCGCAGTGCCGGGTCAGACAGGTAGCGCAATAACACGATGGTGCGCAACACCCTGCCGAGTTCGCGGAACGCCCGGTACAGCCGGTTCTTGCGTGAGTCGTTGCCCAGGCGGCGCAGCAGGGTGACCGAGGAGATCCGGCCCGCCCGGATGGAGACCACGGTGCGCAGCAGGTCCGGCCAATGGGCCTCGATGAGGCCCCAATCGATGGAGTGGGGACCGAACAGGCTCTCGATGTGTCGGTACCGGGTGTGCCGATCGGGTCGGTAGAAGATCAGGTCGTGCCAGTTGCGGATCCGCGGCAACAACTCGAACCCCAGCAGGGCGGCGAGCCCGTAGATCAGCAGCGATTGGCCTTGGGTATCAGCATGGATCCTCTCCGGTTGGATATCGGAGGTGTTCTGCAACAGCCCGTCGAGGATGTAGACGGCCTCCCACACCCCGCAGGGGATGAACCGGGAGAACAGCGCGATGTAGGTGTCGGAGATGTGCCGGTAGGCGATCTCACCGAAGC
Organism: uncultured Actinomycetota bacterium; assembly: GCA_963823755.1. Lineage (GTDB taxonomy): Bacteria > Actinomycetota > Actinomycetes > Mycobacteriales > Pseudonocardiaceae. Next base: position 10,533 of record CAWGMP010000011.1, on the reverse strand, counting down.
CCCCGTACCGGATGCTGGTCTCGGCGAGCAGGTTGTTCTCCCAGGTATTGATCTGGGAACCATCAGCGGCCACCACCGATCCGTCTCCCCACAATTTCACCAGGTCGAGCCGAGCGAAAGCGTTGATCACATCGGTCTGCGCGGCCTGCAGCTTCGCGTCGCTGCAGTGCTTGTGAAACGCTAGTGATAGCTCGTGCGCAGAGATCTGGCCGGGCATGTGGCGGGCGACCTGGGTCGGGCCCAGCAGGGTGCCGAAGCAAAAGCTGGTCAGCACGTAGCGGCCCAGCGCATCGCGCAGTTTGGGGTCCGACCCGGAGGCGGGCCCGAAGTGACGAGTCCAGCCGATCTGGTAAGCGGTGCGGGTCACGATGTCCAGCAGGCCGCTCTCCGGGAGACACTCGTGGATCGCGGCCTCCAACGCCAGCGCCGACGCGCGGCGCCCTTTGCCAGTACGGCGCTTGAGGACCGGCCGGCCACCGTCAAGGACGAGGTCAGCGTTGTCGGGAGACCCGGCGTCCACGCTGGCCGCGACGGCGGTGAGCTCGCCACGCCAGTGCGCGACGCACTCGGTCGCGGTGGCGGGGATACCGGCCTGCGCGCAGTACTCGGCGACCAACGGCTCGCACTCCTGCCAGGTCATCAACTGTGCAGGTTGGCGTAGGAGTCCGAGCCGGCCACTGCGATATCCCCGCTGCGCAGTTCCGCGGCCAGGTGGGCGAACACGCACACCTCGACGTGCCGACGTCGCAGCCGACCCGGCCTGCGTCGATCGCGCAGCGTGGACTGCCACATCTCACCGGCGAAGGACAGGTCCACCGGCGTGCCCTCGTGGTGATCCGAGATGTACTCGCCGATGCGGTGCCAGTTGGCCCGAAGAAACCCCACCGCCTCGAGCACGCTGTGATCGGTGCTGGTGGCCTGCAACTCCAGGACATCCAGCAACTCGAACAGCACCGGCCGATGCGAGCGGTAGTAGCGCTCCATCAGCGGGGCGTAGTTGTTGCCGTGGTGCGCCGACACCGCCTCATGTGTGCTGGACAGCGCCTGCACCCCACCGGCGTCGGACAACGTCTTAAGCACCATCCGCCCCGCTCGCTCACACACCACCCCGATCGGATCAGACGAAAATGAGGCGGCGTCCGCCGTGAGATTGTCCTCCTCAACCTCGCTGGGACCCAGGGCCTCCCGGACTCCGGTCAGCACGTCACCGAACACCCCCAGCAGCCGCTCAGACTCCGCACGGTGCTGCTCGCGGAGCCATTCCAAGTGCTCGCGGGCCTTCTTAGTGATGGCGGCCATGCGCTTACAGAACATGGTCACCACCTCATCCCGAGCCCGGATCCGGGCGGTATGAATCAGGCACACCAACAGCGTCAACCGCTTCTCCAGGCCCACATCGCGCAACTCGGCGGCATCGGCCACCGCAGCTTCGCCGGCGAAGTGCGCGATCTTCCCCGACGGGACCCCGGCCAGCCACACCTCAGTCGGGCCCAACTCATCTAACCAACGCAACAACGCCAAATGCCGCTTCAACCGGGTCACCGTCGCCTTCGGCGCCGGCTGCGTGAGTTGGGCCAACCCGCTACGGCGGCACAATGGGTCCACGACCAGCAACTCCAACACCCGAGCCCGCGCGGCCGCATCCAACCGGCCCGCCACCAGACGGTGGAACCCACCGTTGACCTCCGCCCGCAGCGAGCCCGCCATCTCATCCAACGTGGTGTACCCAGGCAGTTCACACCCAGCCTTCACCAGCGCCTCCAACGCCACGTTGATCACGTCAGCCGGGTTGTCCTTACTCAGCAGCGCCTCCCGCATCGCCTCCTCAGCGATCCCCCGCACCCCCCTGGCTGCCGCACCACGCCCAGTCGGTCTCGCACATAGTCACGATGCCGCTTGCCGGTGCGGTCTACCTCATAGGTCGCCACGACCCCGCCCCACAGACCCAACACATCCCGCAGATGCTCGACCACCACCCTCGGCACCACCTCCAGCCTGGGGAAATACCCCAAAAACTGGTAAGACTTCAACAACACCACCAACGCCAACAGATGCCGCTCCGACTGGGTCCGCTCCCGCGCCCACGCCACCTCCTCCGTATCTCGGTCGGACCCGTACAACGGCCGGTCCAGGCATCAGAGAGGCCAGGAGACGTCGGCGGCAGGTTCAGGAACCCGTCAACTGTTGGTTACCCAACAGACCCGGGTCCGGGCTTGCGTCGAGTTTCGGCACAGTACAGGGCGCGGCGGCAGGTAGGTCGAGGTTGACTCGGCCGTACATGCTCCTCTTGATCGTTTTCAGTCGGTGCTAGGTTCTGCCTTGTCGATCATGGGTGGCGCGACAGAACCCGATTTCAGGAGCTGCGATCCGCGAAGAGGCCGTTGGTGGTGAAGGCCAGCTTGGCGAAGCGTTCGCCGATGCGGCGGTGTGCGGCGGCGTCCGGGTGGAGCTGGTCACGCAGCGGCAGCTCGGCGGAGTCGGCCTCACCGTAGAGGTCGCGGCCGTCGAGGTAGTGCAGGTTTGGATCCTTGGCCGCTCGTTGTTCCATGATCCGGGCCAGCTCGTCCCGGATGACGCCCAGGGTCAGTTTCCCGCTCGCGCGTTCCATCGGATCGCCCGTGGCCCGGAACCGCAGTTGCCCCGTGCTGAGGGCGGTGAAGTCTAGGGCGCTAGGGCCGGGTGTGTCTTCGTGGATGGGGCACAAGATGGGCGAGACGACCAGCAGCGGTGTGGTGGGGTGACCTTCGCGGATGGTGTCGAGGAAGCCATGGATGGCGGGGGTGAAGGCGCGCAGGCGCATCAGGTCGGCGTTGACGAGGTTGATTCCGATCTTGAGGCTGATCAGGTCGGCGGGGGTGTCGCGCAGGGCGCGGGCAGTGAACGGGTCGAGCAGGGCGCTGCCGCTCAGACCCAGGTTGATCAGTTCCACACCGCCGAGACAGGCGGCCAGCGCGGGCCAGGTGGTGGTGGGGCTTGCGGCGTCGGAGCCGTGGCTGATCGAACTGCCGTGGTGCAGCCACACCCGGCGGCCGCCCCAGGGTACGGCCTCGACAGGGGCGTCGGTGCGCAGGGCGACGAGTTCGGTGGTCTCGTTGTGCGGCAGCCAGATCTCGACGTCCTTGACGCCGTCGGGCAGGCCGGTGAAGCGGAGGGTGCCGGCCAGGCCCGGCTGGTTCTCGGCGGTCCCGGTGGCCATGTCGATGGTCAGGGTGTTGCCGCCGTCCACGCTAGCCTGGCCAGCCAGGCGGCCGTCAACGAGCAGGTCGTACACGCCGTCCGGGCGGGGCGGGGCGCCTGCATAGACCAGCTTGGTGGGCAACGTGTCCAGTTCGACGGCGGTGGCCCGGGTACGAAAGACCAGTCGTACGCCTGACGGCTGAGCCTCGGCCATGGCCAGTTGCCCGTCGGCGCACTGGGCGCGAGCCCGGGCGGGCAGCCGGTGCGGCAGCACACCGCACGCGGTGTACTCCAGGTCGAGGGCGCCGCGCAAGAGGTCTGCGGTGATGGGTGTGGTGATCCAGTTGTGCTTGGTGTGCATTGTCTCAATCCATTGATCAAAATTCCCTGATTTTTCAGATTCGCTGATACGCCGCGTGGCCGACGGCCTCGGCCTGTTGTGAGATATCCCGTGGGGGTCCCAGCCGGTCTGGGACGGTTTTGACCAGGCGCCTTCTGGTTCCTAGTGCCCTCACCCCTGCGAAGTGATCATGAGGATGCATCGAAAATCCTGAAGTTTTGTCATCTTCACTGGACCGGCCCCGCTACCACTTTGCTGCGGTGATCAGGGACAATGCGGGGACTCGAGACACGCTAACGAGGCGGAACCCACGGGATATCCCGCAGGCTCAGCGATCGAGGTAGCCCACCATCACGGCGAACACCGAGTGCAGGGTTGCCTCGGTCACGCTTCCGATGCGCTCGACCAGCCAGGGTCGATAAACGGTTTTGGCCTGGTAGACCACCACCGATCTGCCCGGCAGGGGATCATCAGCGGAGAGTTCGACCGCCAGGGCGGGCATCCGTGGTGCGTCAGTGACCACTGGCAGGGCGAAGACCGTAGGTAGCAGCGTGTTCGCGGTGCTGTTGGACAGCACCAGCACTCGGTCGGCGCCGAGGCTTGAGGGCTTGTCTCGTCCGGCCACGGTCGGCAGGAACGACCAGATATCGCTGCGGAGCGGTTCGGGGACACTCACCAGCTCTGGCCACTGGAACGGATTGCCTCGCTCATGGCCTGCTGCTCGGCTAGCTCGGTGAGCGCTCGTGCCTGCGGGTCCCTGGTGGTGCGTTCCCACTGCGCGGCGATCGTGGCCGATCTGCGCATCAGCTCGGCGCGCACGGCGCGCTCGGTCCAGGAAGACAGCGTCTTACCCTCGGCGGCGGCCGCCTGCCGAGCCTGGGACAGCACCGTGTCATCCATGGTGAGAGTCGTATTGGTTTTCACACTGAAGATTATATGACCCGGCTGACAGTCGGCTCACCGCGCACCAGGGGTGTCGTGAAGGTTGCTGCCAGGAGTCGCAATCGGTGGTATATCGCCTGGTCAGAGCATCGCCGCCGCAGCGCTTTGGCACTCCAGACGGCATCGTCAACTTGGGCGGCGGCCGGGTAGCTGGGATGATCGACGGATCGTCTGGGTGGTGGGTCGAGGGGGCTCTGGTGGGTACCGGTGCGCCGTCGTACAAGGGTTTCCGGTGGAGATCATTAGCCACTGGTGCGTCCAGCGGGGTCGAAGCCCAGCGTCGAGCGTCCCAATCTTGGGGGCGTGCAACTGAGCGGTCCGTAACGTGAAGTGAAGCCTGCCGCGTCGTTAGATGACCCGTCCGGTGGGCGGGGACGAGGGAGTGACGAGCCCGGCAGTGAAGGACGAAGGCCAGGGAAGGCGCTGAACGGGTATGAGCGGGATACGCCAGAAACCCGCCGTAGATCTTTAGATGGCCTGGTCAGTGGTCGCTGGGGATGCTGTTGATGGCTCGTTCGCGGTCTTCGGCGGTGGGCAGGGTGTAGGAGCGGGTGGTCTCGAGGCGTTGGTGGCCCATGAGCTCGGCGACGACGACGATGTCGTGTTTCTGGCGGATCATGGTGGTGCCGAAGGTGTGGCGGAGGACGTGGCTGGAGAATTCTTGGTTGAGGTTGGCGTCGTCGGCGATGGCGGTGATGATGTCGTGGGCGCCGCGGGTGGATAGCCGGCCGCCGCGGGTGTTGAGCAGCAGGGCGGGGTTGGTGTCGGCGTTTTTCCAGTCGGGCCGTTCGTCGTCGATCCACAGGTCGAGGTGTTCGCGCAGGTCGGGGTGGGTGGGGACTTCGCGGTAGCGGTCGCCTTTGCCGGAGCGGACGATGATGATTCCTTTGCGGGCGGAGCGGCGGATGTCGTCGAGATCCAGCGTGACGGCTTCGCCGATGCGCAGCCCGGCGTAGAAGGGCAGCAGTGCCAGGACCCGGTCGCGGGGGTTGAGCCAGCGTTCCACGGCGCGTTGCCAGCGGGTGGCCTGGCGTGAGCGCGCGGGGCGCGCGTTGGGGGAGGTCGAGGCGGCGGACCTCGGGGGCGCCGAGGCCGCGGCGGGCGTAGAAGTCGGCGATCGCGGCCAGCACGGTGTTGATGGTGGCCGGGGTGCGTTTGGCGACGATCTGTAAGTAGGCGCGGTAGTCGCGCACGGCGCCGTCGCGGGCGGCCTTGTCGCCGAGGGGGTCGCCGTCGGTGTCGGCCGCCTCGAGCCAGGCCAGGTAGCCGCGGACTCGGGAGGCGTAGGCGCGGCGGGTGTCGTCATCGAGCATGGTCGCCGTCGCTAGTGCCGTGGTGTAGGCCCGGGACTCCCGAAGCTACGGCTAGCCGCCAACTGGGCTGGGGTGGTTCCGCATCGTGCGGGTGGGTGATCAGTTGACTGGTTCATGCGCCGTGAGTGGGAGCCCGAGGAGCTGATCGCGTCCTGGACGTTGATCGAGCCCGACTGGGAGTTGATCGGCGGCAAGCCGGGGGCGACTCGATTGGGGTTCGCCGCGCTGCTCAAATTCTTCGAGATCGACGGCAGGTTCCCGGAGTATGCCGCTGAGGTACCGGAGCAGGCTGTGACGTACTTGGCCGAGCAGCTCAAGGTCGATCCGGCGCTGTTCGCGATGTACCAGTGCAGCGGGCGCACGAGTGAGCGCCACCGGGCGCAGGTCCGTAGGGCGCTGGGGTTCCGTGAGTGCGGCGAGGTTGATCAGGAGGGCTTGGCCGAGTGGTTGTCGCGGGAGGTGTGCCCGACGGAGTTACGCCGGGAGGCGTTGCGGGACGCGGTGCTCGCGCACTGTCGCTCGGAGAAGGTGCGGTTGGAGCCGCCGACGTTCGGGCAGATCTCACGGCTGGTCAACAGTGCGGTGCGTCAGTTCGAGGAACGGTTCTGTGGCACTGTTGAGCACCGGCTTGATGCCGTTGATGGGGTGGCGGAACGCCTCGAGCGGGCTAGTCGGGCCGGGTGAGGATCCCGAGTCCTCGATGGGGGGTGGCGAACGGTTTCTCTATGAGTTGAAGGCCGACCCCGGGGCGCTGAGCACCGAGACTTTCCGTCGGGAGGTCGCCAAGCTTGAGCGGGTCAAGGCGTTGGGATTGCCGACGGATCTGTTCGAGGGGTGGACGGAGAAGCTGGTGATCGCCTGGCGGGACCGAGCGGCCCGCTGCTTTCTGTCTGATCTGGTCGAGTCACCGCGCCAGGTGCGGTTGACGCTGCTGGCGGCGTTGTGTCATGCCCGCACGACGGAGATCACCGACAGGCTGGTCGAGCTGATGATCCAGCTGGTGCTCAGGATCGACACGAGGGCTGAGCGGCGGGTCGAGAAAGAATGGGGTGCCCCGAGGTTCCCGGTGCGTGGCAAGTCGCTGACCGGCCGGGAGATGACCGTCTTCGGTGGCCAGGTCCTGTCAACCTACACCCACGTGTCCGACCAGCACTCCACGTACGGAACAAAGGTGATCGTCCCGACCACCCGCGAGGCGCACTATGTACTGGACGACTTCCTCGGCAACGCCACAGACCTGCCCATCCACGAGCACGCGACAGATACCCACGGCGTCACGCTCATCAACTTTGCCCTCTTTGGTCTCGTGGGGAAGGTGCTGTCGCCGCGCATCCGGGACCTGGGGAAGATCACGTTGTGCCGGGACAACACACCACCGAGGTCACCAAACTCTACCCGCACGCCAGACCCCTGCTGACTGCCCGGTAGAACGAAGATCTGGTGGAGGATTGCTGGCCCGACCTGCTGCGGATGGGGGGCTCGCTGAAATATGGGCAGGCGACCGCGTCACTGATCGTCGGGAAGTGGTCGGCCGCTTCCCGACAGAACGCCCTAGCGGCGGCCTTGAAGGAGTGGGGGATGCTGCGTCGCACGATCCACGAGCGAAGTACTTGTCGGATCCGGCGTACCGCCGCAAGATCGCCCGCCAGTTGAACAAGGGTGAGTCGCTGCACGCGCTGCGCCGCGATCTGCATTACGCCCACCAGGGCACCATCACCAAACCGCAGCTGCCCGAGCAGACCGAACAGGCGCGGTGTTTGACTGTTCTGACCAACTCGGTAATCACCTGGACGACCGAGTACTACCAGCTGGCCGTCCAACAGCTACAGGCCCAGGACCGGGACGTGCCCAATGAGATCCTGGCGCACATCTCTCCGGCGCACAGCGAGAACGTCAACTTCTTCGGCGTCATCACCGTGGACGTCGAAGCTGAGCTCGCCAAGCTCGACGCCGCCGGCTGGCGCCCGCTACGCCCGACAGCCGCCCCGCTGGATCTGTGGTGATAAGCCTGGGGACACCGGTGCGGTGAACCGGCGTCGCTGCCTACCGGGGTAGGGGATGTCGATCTTTCTCAGGGCCATGTGGACAGGAGGTGGGCGAGACAGGTGAGGCACACCCAGCGTGGAGCGAGGTCGTCGATAACCTCTACGACCAGAGCGACGAAGATAACCTTGATGACACTGGCCTGGTCATCATCGAGGAGAAGCCGGGGCCGGCGACGCGCCAGGGAGGTGGTACCAAACGCCGAAATCAACCCGCTCGCCGCCGAGCCTGTCGCCCTCACCGGCCACAAGATCGGCTACGCGAGAGTCGGCGCGGGTTCTCAACGGCTCGACCGGCAGACGGACGCCCTCACCGCCGCCGGATGCCGGCGGATCTTCGCTGACAAGAAATCCGGCAAAGACGCCGACCGGCCCGAGCTGGCGGCCGCGCTGGATTTCATGCGGTCTGGCGACACCCTGGTCGTGCCGTCTCTGGACCGGCTCTCACACTCCCTGCAAAACCTGATCACCATGGTCGGTGATCTGCGCAAGCGCCAGGTCGGGTTCACCTCGCTGCACGAGAACCTCGACACCACCACCCCCGGTGGTCGCCTGATCTTTCACGTGTTCGGGGTTGAGTAGTACAGGTACAGCCGTTGGCGCTGAGAACGATCATGATAGGCAGTGTTGGTCTCGGGTGTAGGCGAGTGATCGCGGTCACTATGGTTCGCGGTCATGCCGGTGGAGTTTCTGACCGATGAGCAGGCTGTTTACGGGTGTTTCAAGGAGGTGCCCACACGGCCGGAGCTGGAGCGGTTCTTCTTTCTCGACTCCGATGATCTTGATTTGGTCGCGCTGAGGCGGACCGATGCCCATCGGTTGGGCATGGCTTTGCAGATCTGCACGGTGCGCTACATCGGGCTGTTTCTGGAAGACCCGCTGGATGTGCCCCTGGCCGGTGGTGGAGTACCTGGCCGAACAGCTGGGGATCAGCGACCCGTCGTGTGTGAAGCAGTACGTCGAGCGGGCCAAGACGGCCTACGAGCACTCGTGGGAAATCCGGCGCCGCTTGGGCTATCACGAGTTCGAGGACCGGGCGTGGGGCCGAAAGTTCCGCACGTTCCTGTACGGGCGGGCGTGGACGCACCCGGAGGGGCCGGTGGCGTTGTTCAACCATGCGGTGGCGTGGCTGCGGCGCAATCGCGTACTGCTGCCGGGAGCAAGTGTGTTGGCCCGGCAGGTCGCCGAAGCCCGGGCGGTCGCCGATCGCCGGCTGCACACCACGGTGAGCAGAGCGGTACGGCGCGCCGATCCCAGTCTGCCGACGGCGCTGGTGGCGCTGCTGGATGTGCCGGACGGGGCGCGGTTTTCGGAGTTGGAGCGGTTACGCCGCCCGCCCACGCGGTCCACGGGAACGGCGATGGCCCGCGCGATGGAGCGGGTCGAGGAGATCGCGGCGTTCGGGCTGAGGCGAGTGGATCTGTCGCGGGTGCCAGTGACGCGGTTGGTGACGCTGGCGCGCTACGGATTGCTCTCCAAGGCCCAGGCCATTGAGCGGACATCCGAGCCCAAGCGCACGGCGCTGATCGCGGCGGTCGTACGCGGTCTGGAAGCCGCGGCGATCGACGACGCGCTGGACTTGTTCGCGTTGCTGATGGCCACCAGGTTGATCAGCCCGGCCCGCCGGGCGACCGAGCGGGACCGGCTGGCGATGCTGGCGGTGCTGGAAAAGGCCTCCCGGACGCTGGCCCGTGCCTCCCGGGTTTTGTTCACCGAACTGGAGGGGTTGGAGAAACGGAAGGCGACCCTGGACCCGGCCGCAGTGTGGGCGACTATCGACAAGGTCGCCTCCCGCGCCGCGGTGGCCAACGCGCTGGACACCGTCGAGCAGCTCGTACCTGACGACGACGGGTCGGCGGAGACCGCGCTGCGCACCGCTCTGGGCGCCCGCTACAACACTGTGCGCCCGTTCTTGAGGCTGCTCGGCGAGTCCGATGCGCTGTCCGCGGCACTGGGTGGGCGGCGGGTACTCGCAGCGGTACGCACGCTGCCCGCGCTGGCGCGCCGGCGGGTCGGGCAACGCCCACTGCTCCCGGCCGACATCGACGCCGATCTCGTCGCGCCGGCGTGGCGCCCGGCGGTGTACGCCAACCGCGCGCTGGACGCCGGCGCGGTGGACCGCGACGCCTACGTGGTGTGCGTACTCAAGCAACTGTTCACAGCGCTCAACCGCCGCGATGTGTTCGCCGCGCCGTCCCAGCGCTGGTCAGATCCGCGTGCCCGGCTCCTCGACGGCGCCCGGTGGGAGGCGCTGCGCCACGACGTACTGGCCGGGTTGAGCCTGCAGGCGCCCGTGCGCGAGCACCTGGCCTCGCTGAGCCGAGGGCTGGACGCGGCGTGGCGACAAATGGCCGAACGACTCGACGAGGCCGGGGCGGACGCCAAGGTCGAGGTCATCGTCCCGACCGACGGCGGGCGCCCCCGGCTGAGCGTGGACAAGCTCGGCGCGCTGGATGAACCAGAGTCGCTGACCTGGCTGCGCACGACCACCGCGGCGATGCTGCCGCCCATCGACCTACCCGAGCTGCTGTTCGAGGTGCACGCCTGGACCGGGTTCCCGCACGCCTTCACCCACGTCTCAACTCACACCGCCCGGATGGAGTACTCCTGACTTCGCTGGTCGCGGTGCTGGTCAGCGAGTCATGCAACGTCGGGCTGACCCCGGTGATCAACCCCAATCTGGTCGGGCTAACCCGGGCTCGCCTGTCCCATGTTGACC
>CAWGMP010000010.1:0-102205 GCA_963823755.1 uncultured Actinomycetota bacterium | reverse complement strand
TGGTTGCGCCGCGGAGGCACCAGCGACACTCGGAGGACCAGGGTTAATGGACAGCCCAATGGACAAGATCCACGAGGGCCGAGCGCATCCCGTCGTCTGGAGCACGGTGCGCCGACTCAGGTTGACGGCCGGACCCAGGGTGCGGTGTGCAGCTGGCTGGCTGCGCGCTCGCAGGCCTTCGCGCGACGCGGTCGAGATTGTGGTGATCGACCTGCATGCCGGCTACGCCGCTGCCATCCGCGAGGCACTGCCGCACGCCCGGATCGCAGTGGACCACTTCCACCTGATCATGCTCGCCAAGACCGCCCACACCGCCATGCGCCAGCGCGACACCCGGATCTGCTCGGTCGACGCCGCCGCGCCGCCGACCCGGCCTGGGCCAACCGGCGACTGCTGCTGCGCGGCCGCGAACGCCGCTGGGCTCGAGCCATGGCCCGCATGTAGAACGGCTGACCCGACCGGGCATCCTGACCGTCCGGATTGCCGAGAAAAAACTCCGAGCCTCTATGCGCCAACGCCGCGACCGGCGGGCGCCGCCATGAGGTTCACACCCGGCTGTGGGCCTTCTACGACTGGTGCGCCGCCACCGACATCCCCGAACTGACCACCCTCGCCGAGACGATCGAGACCTGGTGGCCCGGCATCGAGGTCTTCCTCACCACCGGGATCACCAACACCGCCACCGAAGGCACCAACTGGCTGATCAAACAGGTGAAACGCGCTGCCTACGGGTCACAAACCGAACCAACTACCGCCGCCGAGTACGGTTGCACTTCACCCCGGAAACCACGCCGGAGGTCAGCGAGAAATCGACCGGTGCCCGCTCAAGTTGAAGAGCCCGTTAGTCATACTGTAGTCCTTTTTCTTAACTGAGCAAGCCTGTGTTTGGGTTCATATGAGGCATGGGCAGCTACAGATTGCGTGGGGGTTGCGTGTGACGGCTCCTTCGGGCAATAATCGTTACCGGCGGCATCATTACTATGTCACCTAGCGCTTCAGGCAAGACGCGCGGTTGTCCAGTGAGTCGCCGATAAAGATCTTCGTCATCCTGAGGCCACAGGTAGTAGGATCTGCCAATTGGCAGCAATACATCCGGTATATCGTGGTGGGAGCACTTCTCGGGTACGACTGCGATAAATTTTCGTTGATTATCTACGATGTTGTCGTAAATGTGCTCTGTAACTACCATTCCCTCCCACCTCACCCCACGTCCGATCTGATGGTCGCCACGCTGTTCGAAGCGCACTTTGTAGGCAGGCGATGCGAGGCAGAGGACGAAATCTGCTGCCTTTATTTGGTCTGTCATCCACCGGGGCCAGTTAGGGGGATCATGTTCGAGAAACTGGTCTATTAGCGCGTCTACCCCTCGAATCCGGAGCGATTGGGCAAGTTCAAGTGCGCGCTCCTTATGGCCAGCGACGTCGGGGTCGTGAGCGTAGCTCACGAGCACGCCTGTACAAGTAGAGGCGCTAGACATGTGCAGAACCGGCGGATCGTTCGTGCAGCACATGGTGAAGGTTCGCTCGTACGGTCAGAGTATACGGGTGATCGGACCCGAAGATCCGTTCACCGTCTGCGAGCGACTGTTCAAGTAACGTGACCGCGGCTTCTCTGCGGCCAAGTTGCTGATAGAGTCCAGCGAGGTTTGCGCGGGCCGTAAGGGTTGAGAGGTGTTCCGTTCCAAGGATCCGCTCGCCGTCATCGACTGTGCGTTCTAGTAGCGCGACTGCGGCGTCCTGCCGTCCGACCTGTTGATAGAGCGTTGCTAGGTTGGCTCGAACGGTGAGCATCGATGGATGGTCCGTTCCAAGGATCCGCTCGCCGTCATCGACTGTGCGTTCTAGTAGCGCGACTGCGGCGTCCTGCCGTCCGACCTCTTGATAGAGCGTTGCTAGGTTGGCTCGAACGGTGAGCATCGATGGATGGTCCGTTCCAAGGACTCGTTCGCCATCGTTGAGCGTTCGTTCCAACAGTGCGACCGCGGCCTCCCGACGGCCGACATTCCGATATAGGCCGGCGAGATCGGCACGTAGGGCTAGTGTAGAGGGGTGGTCTTCGCCGAGCTCGTATTCGTTCGCTGTAAGTCTTTGCTCCGTATTGCCGATGGCGGCCCGAGGGCTGGGCTCGACTACCTCCGACCGCGACAGTGCCAGCGCTTGAGCAATCTCTTTCGCGGCACCCCGAATGCCGCTATCTGCGCTGATCTTAATTCCTTGGAACTGCCCAAGGCCTTCGAGCGTCCCCTCGTCAATAAAATTGTCAAGTACGATCGGAATCAAGAGCGTGAGACCCGCGTGGGCATTGTCTACCGCAGTTGCGATCTCTTGACGGACCCAGCTACTTTCCAAAGAAGCTAGTGAAACTAGAACCACGGTGGCGCGGGCATCCTCGAAAGCTCCGGCAACTGATTCTTGCCAACGGTTGCCAGAAGTAAAGATCCTATCCGCATCAACGACAACGTTTAGATCGAGTGAGCGTAGCTCGCGGGCTATCTGGCGAGCGGTGCGGGCGTCGCTCGCGGTGGAACTGATGAAGACATCTACTCGTGGTCGATCCTCTGCAAAATCCTTGGCTAGGGTTTCCTGTCGCGCTTGAGAGAGTCGGTCAAGATGTACGCGGCCCGCCTGAAGGTCGCGTTGCCAGCTTGCGTTGGCCGGGTCGGCGGCGGCTAGGCGCTCTATGATGCTCAGACTAATCTGGTAGTGGCGCGTTGCGCTTGCGAGGTCGCCGGTAGCAGATGCGGAGTCGCCGAGCTTGTTGTGTCCAACGGACAGATCGCGTTGCCAGCTTGCGTTGGCCGGGTCGGCGGCGGCTAGGCGCTCCGCAATATTCAGCCCTGCCCTATAAGCGTTTCTAGCGCGAGAAAGATCACCAGATGCAAATGCAACATCCCCCAATCGCTCATGACTGAGCGAGAGATCACGCTGCCAGCTTGCGTTTGTTGGGTCAGCGGCCGCTAGGCGTTCCCGAATCTCCAACGCCGCACGGAAGTGTTGTTCCGCTCTATCAAGGTCGCCCGACGCAACCGAAAGATCCCCGAGTCGATTGTGGCTAACCGAGAGATCCCGCTGCCAGTTGGTGTTAGTCGGATCAGCCGCCGCGAGCCGTTCAGCAATGTCGAGACTTACCCGGTAGTGTTGCTCCGCCTGGGTGATAGCACCACCCGCGACAGCCGCATCGCCGAGCCGGTTATGACTTATAGAGAGGTCACGCTGCCAAACAATGTTGATCGGATCCGTTGCGACGAGCCGCTCAGTGATATCAAGGCTTGCGCGATAGTGCTGACTCGCTCCGGTAGTGTCACCTGAGGCGATGGCAAGGTCTCCGAGTCGCTCGTGATTGACTGCAATGTCGCGGAGCCAGGAACGGTCAGTAGGTTCACGTTCCGCTAGTCGTTCAATAATATTGAGGCTTGCTCGATAGCGTTTCTCCGCGACCAGAATGTCTCCAGTGGCTGCAGCCAAGTCGCCTAGCCGATTCCAGCATACCGATAGAGCCCGCTGACTGTCGCTGTCTCTCGGTTCGCGTTCGACTAAAAACTCAGCTGTCCGGAGACTTGTCTCGAGGTGCTGCTCCGCGGCCTGAAGATCGCCAACTGCGATAGCGAGGTCGCCAAGGCGACTATGGCTTATCTGCAGGTAACGATGCCAGTCGACAGTTTCAGAGCCAGCTGCTATGCGTTCGGCAACCTGTTCGCGAACCTCCTCCGCAAGCCGGGTAGCGCCCGGCAGGTCTCCGGCGTCAGCGGCAGTCCGTGATTCCAGGTCCGTAATCACAATCCATGCGCGTTCCTTTTGAGGCACGAGCGGTCGGATTTCTGAGAGGAACGCCGCAAGTGCGAGTGTGCCGGGAAGTAGATCCTTAGCCTGTTCGGCGATGCTGGCCACGTCGTCGTACATACCCAGCGCGGCAAGGTGCCGTGGCATATCTAGAAGATCCAGATAGTTTGCCGCGCCGTTGCGGAATCTGCGCATCCGGGCGGCCAGGGCCCGCTCGTGATAACGCGCGAGATCATCTCTGTCTCTTGTAAGCAGCTCTGCAGTCCACGGGTGCATGCCAATCTCCGCACCAGCAGTCAGCAGTGTTAAATCGATTAGATGGTCAAGGTCAGATTGCAGATCCTCTGCGCTAACGATTACAATTTCCGCATTAGTGTCGCCTAGCGCATAAGCAAGATCATCTAAGAGTAGCGGTGCCCGGCAGACCGCTACTTGATCGAGAATCACACGTTGCCGAGGGGTGAGTAGGTGTATTAGTTCGCCCAGAAGAATGTCAGCATTCCCCAAGAGTCTGGCATGCTCAACGGCTTGGTCGAGTTCGCGTGGACTTGTAATGTCGATTCCCGCGTCTTGGGCAAGCTCGCGTAGTTTGGCCTGCACGTGACGGAGGTTGGCGGGTCCGCCTCGCATTAGCGCACCTACGAATTCGATCAGTCGAGGATGTCCGCCGATTGTGCGGACTAGCATTCTCTGATCGTGCGTGGACAAATCCCGGAGTGCTGGCATGCGGAGGAATAGGCGGCCCAGCTCGCTCGGCGATAGCGGCGGTACAGGAATTTCGACGAGCCGTCCGTCGTCGGCGGGTATCGGGTACCGCGATGTCAGGAGGATGGCTCCCGCCAAGGCGCTTTCCGTTAGACGGCGTAGAATTTCTGCAAAGGTAGGGTCAAGAAGCGTCTCACCACTTGGGCCGCTGAAGTTCTGCTCAAAGTTGTCGAAAATCAGAAGCAGTCGCTGGGTCTGGAGCAGCTCCGTCAAGAGGTTGAGCTTGTCGATATCGTCTACTTCGTGACTGCCGAAGTGGGCGGCGGCGGCAGTCAGAGCTGGTACAACGTCGAGTTCATTGGCGATTGCAGTGAATAGTCCCGTCGGATCCCATCGTCCCTCGTGCACTGCAATGATCCAGCCTCGGGCCCGAAGGCGGGCCATGGCACGGCCTGCAATAGCGGTTTTTCCAACCCCGCCGACCCCTGTTAGTTGCACGCCGGCCTTGCGGCCCCACTGCTGCCTGGCTTCGGGGGAATCGCTGAGGATAGCTGTAGTGTCTCTCAACTCTCGGCGGCGGCCGATTAGTTGGCCCATCGAGAGTTCGCGGACAGATGCTCCGCTAGGCACTACGGTCATTCGGCTCAATGGCTGAGACGGCGCAGTCGCCGCGACGAGCGGAAGCTCGGGACTAACGGTGAACAGAGTGGGAACCCCATACTCAGGCGGTGGGGTATCAGTATCGCGCCTACGCTTGGCGAGGGCGCTCTCCGTTTGCTGTCGTGCAAGTGCCAGCGCCTGGCTCACTGAGTTTGATGGGTTTTCGATAACACTGCGGTACAGAGATGCAGCCAGAAGAGTGGCGTACTGGTCTGTAACCGGCGCTTGCATGGCAATGACACGAGGAGCTCCGCTGCGCACTAATTCTACAGCCAATGCCTGCGATCCGGTCGTGCAAGAAGAAAGAAGAATGAGCGGGACCGCTTGTCCGGCCCGACTGATTGCGCCTATTAGTTGGCGGGCACCAACGCTCACTGGGCGCCCATCTTCGTCTTCTAGTTCAATCATGTCGGCCGAGCCGTGCGCGGAGAGGTGCAGGATGTGGTAATTGTCGGCGGCAAGGGCGTCGGCGATCTGCGGCAGTGATGCTACCTCAAGTATTCTTACCTGCGCACGCGGATCGTCCGATACGTCAATGACCGAATCTATGATGGCCTGCATCTCAGCCTCGACGTCCAGTGGCACGTTTCCCGTCAGTGACTCTTCGGGAGCGGCGACCGCGGCGAGAATTTTGAGCGGACCTGGAAGCGGCGCAGATGCGAGTGCGGTAGTTTCCGCCAGTCGACGTATTACGGTTACACCCGATCTGAGAGCGAGCGGCCCGAGGTCATCTCCAGCGGCTGTCGTCAAACGTAGGAGTTCTACTGGAAGGCCAAGAGCCTCGTCGTCAGTTACCCATATGACATCGACCCAGTCACCCAGAGGGAGCTGATTTAGGAAATCTGCAACAAGATGTTCTGAAACCGGGTCAAATATTGCGGACGCCAACTCCTGTCCTGCCGCAAGTATCCGGCTCGCCGCTACCTGAGGGCCACTGCGCAGCCCCTTCCATACTGCAAGAATATCCGGAGAAACCGGTGACTCTTGTCGGGAGATCTCAGTTCCGGCGAGGATCGCACGTGTGGTGAGGAGGCTGTCCCTCATCGTGCATTCCAGTGAGAGCTCAGTCCGAAGAAAGGGAGGGCGATCCGCAGCTTTACTAGCGTCGTGTCGCGAGTCTGATGACGCGCCGTCTGTCTGCCGATTCAGCAGCCGAACAAGTGGATCGATGATCGACTCGGTGAGCTGTGGCAGTTCGAAATAGTGGATCCTTGCAGAAGTCAAGAACTCCGGGATATCGTTCGTTGACTGGCCTGGCAATACCACCGCGACGAACCGACCTGATCTTCGAGTATATTCGTCATATACGGAGTTGCCAAGGAGATATGCCTCGGACTCTGCAGGCTGACCTTGGTGCTCCGGCTCTTGGCGCTCGGCGCGCCGCTTATACTCTGGCGACGCGACGACGAGTACGCGATCCGCCTCGCGAAGCTGCCGAATGATCGACCGCGCGCTGTCGCCATGCGGCGAGGTGGGTAGGATCTGTAGCCGTGCGTCAATACTATGGGCTCGAAGGAGCACCCAGAACTGCCAAACAGCATCTTGATGTTCGTCGGAATCTGGAGCATAGGAGATGACGATGCGGGAAGCGCCGCCGCGCGTTGCCTTCTCGTACACCAACCTCTCCTGCCACACAGACGAATGTAAGTTAGGGCAAGGTGCAAGCCTGCATCGACCACCAGCAAGTATCCACGAAACGTTGGAAGAGCTGAACGGTAGCGGAAGGGCCCTCGCGAGCATGTGGCCGGTCACGGAGCGGCCGCGAGGGCCTCGGTGGAGCGCCATGCTGGACGCACGACCGCGGCCCCCGCGGCCGCTTCTGGTGTCATTGGGTGCGCGGCGAGGGATCGCCTCCTGAGCGGCAGCCCCATCCAGGGCGACGCCCTGGTTGCTGCGGCGCGGGCGGCAGCCAGCCTCGAAGATTCACGGCGATCTTGCAAGGTCGCATGCCGTGAACGCGAAAGTGCCCTTGACCTGGGTACATGAGGGTGTGATGAGCCTCATGTTCATCGGGATCGAGGAGCACATTTTAGGAGGCTTACTGCGTGGTCGAAGGACTTGACGGTCGAGGTGGCCGGGCGGTTGCCGAGTTGGAGTAGCACGTCGTGCTGGCGCGTCCGGTCCTGCTCTGCGGGTGGGGACCGTGCGCTTACGCTCCTGACGTGGCGGAGCAGCGCGGTAGGTGGCAGACGTTCGGTGAGAAGACTGTCTATGACAACCGGTGGGTGCGGCTGGGGTTAGTGGATGTGGGGGCGCCGAACGGGGAGCGGTGGGAGTACCACGTTGTGCATCTGGGTCGGATCGCGGTGGCGCTCATTGTCGACGGTCAGGATCGGGTGTTGATGTTGTGGCGGTACCGGTTCGTCACGGAGCAGTGGGGGTATGAGCTGCTCGGGGGCTTGGCCGACGCGGGTGAGGACGCGGCGACGACGGCTGCTCGGGAGGCGGAGGAGGAGAGCGGGTGGCGTCCGGTGGGGGAGCCAGAGCGTCTGGTGAGTTTCGAGCCGCTTCCTGGACAGGTCACGGCGCCAATAGACGTCTTTTTGTGGCGGGGGGCTGCGCGGATCGGGGAGCCGACTGACACCGAGGAAGTGGGTCGGGTGGAGTGGGTGCCACTGTCCCGGGTGCCGGAGCTAGTGCAGCGGCAGGAGTTGCTCGGATCTGGGACGCTGGTCGCGCTACTGTACTACCTGGCCTCACGGGGAGGTGTTACCGCTGCCGGGTAGCACGAGCCGGTTGAGCCGTCGTTGTTGGCGATCGGATTTGATTTGGGTTGCGAGGCGGCGGGCTTGGCGGGCGTAGGCAAGGGCGGCGTCACGGTCACCGGCGGCGGCGTGGGCGTAAGCGAGATCGACCAGTAGGCCGGTGCGTGCGCGGACAAAATGGTGCTGTCAAGTTGGTCGGTAGTTCGAGCTGTCGGATCACGCCTGGGCATGGTTGGGGTGGATCGGTCGGTCCTCGGCGCCATGTGTCAGGCGGCCGTGGCCAGTCCGGTGACCTGGTTCCACGTAGTGAATCGGACGGCCATCTCCCGGCGGTACTGCTCAGCGGTGAGCCGGTGACGACGTGGCCGAAAGTGCGATGATATTCCGCTGAACGCGGAGAGGAATCGTTGCGCGTGTCCGGGTGAGGTGAAGCGTTTCATAGCTCGTTCCCGCTGCCGGGTCGGCTGGTGGGAGTTCTCGGCCCGATTGTTCAGATACTTCGACCGACGATGCTCTACACCACGTATCAACCGCCGGTGGGCCACCCCGTAGCTGGCCAGCTTGTCAGTGACCAGCACCCGTGGCACGGACCGCAACCCCGTGAGCAGCTTCCGAAAGAACCTGGTCGCGGCTTTGGCGTCACGCCGAGAGGTGACCAGAATGTCCAGCACGGCACCGTCTTGATCGACCGCCCGCCACAGGTAGTGGGTCTTGCCCTGGATCTTGATGAACAACTCGTCCAGATGCCACTTGTCACCCGGCCGTGGCCGTCGGCGACGCAGCCCGTTCGCGTAGGTCTGACCGAACGTGCGGCACCACGCCCGGATCGTCTCATAGCTGACCAGGACACCGCGTTCCATCATCATCTCCTCGACCTCGCGGAGACTGAGCGGAAAGCGGTGATACAGCCACACGCAGTGACTGATGACCTCCAGCGGGAAGCGGTAGCCCTTGTACAACGACGATGAGGCGGCATCCACACGTCCATAGTGATCCATCTGAAGCTGACCCCCCAGCCCGCAGCGACCAACTTGATAGCACCGCGGGGACAGTGCTGGTGGACGGCATGATCTGCCCACCTGGGACTGGCAGCACATCCCCGATTTGTGCTCGGCAAGGCCGGATATCCCGGGATGAACATCCAGATCGCTGCCACGCTGGGCGGGCGCCTGGCCGCTGTAGGCCCGATCCCGGTGCACGGAGCCCGTCCCGACGCCCACGCCTTCGCCGCCTCTGGCCTCACCGCTGTGCTCGCCGATATGCCGACTCCGGCCGACTGGGGTTACGTCGGTGTCGAGGGCATCGACATTCGTCACGTTCAAGCGGCTCCCTGGTGGCGATCTCGACGTCAGTCAAGCCGAGTTCAACACCGCGCTGAGCAAAATCCGCACCGCCGTCGAACACGCCATCGCACACCTCAAGACATGGCGAATGCTCAGCGAGGAAGGCGGCCGGTACCGTGCACCCATACAAAAATACCAAATCATGCTAAAAGCCGTCATCGGACTTTATTTCTTCTTACGGAAGCAGATCTAGTTGGATCAGGGAGGGCTCAGCGAGCGGAATGAGACGAACCTGGGCCACTCCCAGGTTGTACGCGATCGCCGGGAGGTGCGCGGTGAAGTCATCGAATTTCTGGCCGGGCAGGGTGCGGATCTTCAACTGCACCGGGGGTCCGGCGACTACCGAAACCACCTGCGGCATCCGGTCGGTCTGGCTGAGCCCGCACCCTACGAGAACGTCCTGCACGCGCAAGGCGAGCTGCTGATCCTTAGCCTGACGCTCGCGCTCCGCCCGCCGAGCGAACAAGCGGCGCAAGCGACGCAGCAGCGGTGGGTGGGAGATGGGCCCTCGCAGCGCACCGGGCGAGCCAGATGCACGCGCGGCCCATGCTGCCAGGACAGCGCTCAGCACCGTCAGCATCCCCACCGCAGGCCACAAGACCGCGCCGGCTTTGAGCCACGGCAACGAGTCAGGAACGACCGTAGTCGCCAGGTTGGTCACAACCGCCAAAGCCGCGACAGACAACGCCGCCAGGAACGCCGACGCCGACGCAGCCCACCGCGGTCCCCATCGCGACCCACCCCCAACGGCACCAGCCATACGACGACACCTCTCTGATAGCACCTACGGGCGGGTGTGGCAGCAAGCCCGACGCCGCGCCCTCAGCGCCGAAGAAGCAGCCTCACCGCTAGCCCGCCGACCCTACGACCTGCGCCACGCCGCCGTGTCCACTTGGCTCAACGGCGGCGTCGAACCCACCAGAGTCGCCGAATGGGCCGGACACAGCGTCGCCGTCCTACTCAGGGTCTACGCAAAATGCATCGCCGGACAGGAAGCAACAGCACGACACCGAGTAGGACTCGCACTGGGACTGCCCACCACCACCGCCACCACAGATAGTGCAAGCTGACCGGCGTGCACCGACGTCTCGCCGACAAGGGACTGCGACGGGCTGCAGGCAACAACACCGCATCAACACAGACGCGGTTAGGCTACACCCGCCCAGCCGCAGACTCCACCCCATGCGAACGCGCGACAATACGAAACCAGTACGGCGCAGATGGGACTGGACGCAAAAACCGTGACGCACTCGCCCTGAGCGGTACCTGCCTTGCCAACACGAACCTTATCGGCGCCAATCTGACCAACGCGGACCTCTTCGGTGTGAACGCTGATTGGCCGTGCCACCCGAGCTTGCGTACATCGACGGACCTGACTCTGACGGCCCGTGGTGCAACACGAAGGAAATCAAAAGCGCAGATAGAGCATGGTGACACACTCGTAACACGCATTCCTAAACCGTGTGTCGCAGGTTCGAATCCTGCCGGGGGCACTATCTCTGAACAGCTGAAATAACTAGAGGAAGATCGCTGCTGTTGGTCGCGTGGTGCGGCTGGTGGTGCGAACTGTGTACCCTCGCACCATGACCGAAGCTAGGAGCGGACGCAGACTCCGTCAGCGGGGCGAGGTCGAGGAGCTGCGGAGCGGGGCCTTGCGAGTCAAGGTGTATGCGGGCGAGGACCCGCTCACCGGACGCCGGCACTACCTCCGAGAGACCATCGCCGCCGGCCCCACCGCGGCACGCGAAGCGGAGCAAGCTCGCGCGCGGCTGCTGAACCAGGTCGATGAAGGACGCAATCCACGCACGAAGGCGACTGTTAATCAGCTCATGGGCCGCTACTTAGAGCTGTTGAACGTCGACGCCACGACCCGGGCGGGCTATGAGGGCTACATTCGCAACCACATTCGCCCGTTGCTCGGCAAGCTCCAGGTAGGCCGTCTCAACGGGGAGACACTCGACTCGTTCTACGCGGTGCTCCGCACCTGCCGCACCCATTGCGGAGGCAGAAAATACGTCGAGCACCGCGCCCCCGGCAAGCACGAGTGCGACCAGCGATGCAAGTCGCATGAGTGCCGTCCGCTGGCGACTTCGTCCATCCGCCAGATTCACTTTTGCCTGCGCGGTGCGCTCAAGCGGGCGGTCCGGTGGCGATGGATTTCGACCAATCCACTCGACCAGGCCGAGCCCCCCGGCACAGTCACCGCCGACCCGCACCCGCCAACTCCCGAGCAGGCGGCCGCCATCGTCAATGAGGCGTTCCGCGACCTCTCGTGGGGCATGCTCGTGTGGCTAGCGATGACCACCGGCGCGCGGCGTGGCGAACTGTGCGCGATGCGGTGGGATCTCCTCGACTTGGACAATCAGGTTCTGTCCATCCAGACAAGTATCGGCCAACAGGGCGCCACGACATGGGAGAAGGACACCAAGACGCACCAGCAGCGGCGCATAGCGCTCGACGCGAACACCGTCACTCTGCTGACGTCCTACCGGGACCACTGCACGAGTCAGGCTCAAGAGTTCGACCGGACGCTGGCCCGGGAAGGACGTCTTTTCTCGTCCTCGATCGACCACAGCACCTGGCTCAAGCCCGACTCTGTCGGGCAACGATACCGGCGGATGTGCGCCAAGCTTGGCTGGGATATGAATATTCACCAGCTGAGGCACTACTCGGCCACCGAACTCATCGCCGCCGGAGTCGATGTTCGCACCGTCGCTGGTCGCCTCGGTCACAGTGGCGGGGGTGCCACCACGCTGCGGGTCTACTCGGCATGGGTGGCCGAGGCCGACCAACGGGCCGCCGGCCACCTCGGCGGGCGTATGCCAAGCCCTCCGATCATCAATAACGTGATCGGCGCGCCGACGTTCACTGCGGATCACGAAGCAGTCGACAATCCCTACCAACGAATTGCCGCCGACCTCAGGGGTGCGATCGTCTGCGGTGCGCTGCGACCCGGGGATCAACTCCCCACCGTCGCCGATCTCGCAAACCGCTACAGCGTCGCCGTGGGCACGGCATACCGCGCGGTGGCCGAACTACGGTCAGCAGGGCTGGTCGCTGCCAGCCGTGGCCGTCGAGCGGTAGTTCGCCGACCCTGCCGGCAGCGGAGGACAACTTGCCAAGACTGTGAACCATCCCGCTAATAGCACATCGACATAGGGAAGCCACGAAAATTCCTGTGCGACTGGTGTGTGCTATTCGTGGATATCGACCTAAACGCTCGCACCGACTGACCCGCAACCGACCGTGAGCCAGGCAAGCATCTGCCGCAGCCGCTGCGCACGCAGCGGAGCTGTGGCCGGGCCGTCAAGCAGCTCCTGCATCCGCTCAGTCGCCCACTGCTCCACACCTGCGTTCAGAAAATCCCGGATCAGGTTAACTTCCGCGCTGGCGGGATAGCCCTGCCATCTGAGCATATCAGCCCAGACGGACCGGGCTAAATCCAACTGTCCGACGGCCGCGAGTGCTCCGGCGATTTCCCTACGCTGGCGAAAACCCAGTTCGGGGCGCACCCTGGCAGCTTCTGCCACAGACTGCGTCGCCGACTCGCCCTCAAGTACCAGCAGAACGACCAGCGCGTCAGAAAGCTCCTCACCCTCGATCCGAGGACGAGCTAGAAGCTCTCGGGCGCAAAATGCCGCGACCCGCTCGCCTTCTAGGTCGGGATCGTCGAGCGCATCCATGACACCCGCGAGCCAAGCCGACTCCCGATTCTGTTCTACCCAGCGAACGAGTCTTGATACTACGGCGGCTCGGTCGGCCTTGAGCAACACCGAAGCAGCCTTCTTATAGTGCTCCCGAAGACCGTGCCGTGAGCGAAGCGCACGCTCGGCCAACTCCGTCGCGGCGGCCTGGTGTCCAGTGTCCTGGAGATGCTGCGCGGCCCACGCCTGATCGAAAACACTGAGAGTAGCGCCCCGGTCGGTCGCATCTAGGACGGACTCTCCCGTCGGCTCCACGGCCAGCCATGCCTTGATGAGACGGTTCGCACCGATAACGCCAGGAAACCGTTCAAGCAGAACGCGGACCCGGGAGACCACCGCAGCTTCGGGATACGGCGCGAGCTGTTCAAGCATCTGGCCCACGTCCCACAGCTCCTCCCCATTGCTTCGCTCAGACCAGCGGTCAACCACGATGAGCACCCTCGGGAGGGCCTCTACGCCGCGCACCAACAGCAGGGTCTTGGCCGCTGTTACCACCGCTACGCCGTCCGCCATCCCGTCTTCCAGCACGGCGCCAGCCAGGGACTCCGCGGTCTTCCCGTCGCCCGCCTTGTGCAGGAAGGCAGCGAGCTGAGCCCTACCCTCATAGTCGTGCGCGGGTCGGCCACTGGCCAGCACAGCGATCTCGGACACGGTCGATTCGCCTTGTGCGGCGAGCCATGCCTCGGCGGCCCGCCTTAGGTGTTGGGAGGTAGACCTCGTATCTCTTAAGACCGAGCGTGCCAAGTCGGCCACGTCCGTTACCAAGCCGAGAATTCGCATCACCTCGGCGGCGTTAGTTCGCTCTTCCGTGTCGGAATCCGGCTCCTCGACCATCTGGAGGACGCGACATTTTACCATATCAATAGCTGCTTGGCCGAGTCTGACCGCGATTCGCGCGCACTGATGCAACGACTGGTCATAAGCTGAGGGCAGCAGCTCGGCTAGCAGTAACTGGGCACGCTCACCGCCCCGCAGTCGCTCAAACGCTTCCAAGGCCGATACTCGCCGATCCACTGGAATTTTTGTGTCGCCAGCTAATGCGTCCAACTGGGCGGGAACAGCCGGGTGGTCGAACAATGCACCGAGCACCTCGAACCCTTCATCAGCGACATCAGAATCAGAATCGCCAACATTGCGAACCAATGCGAAGAGCCGGTCGATCACGCGGACGGCTATGTTGTCCGATACGACGACACCCTCGGCCATCAGCCTTCCGGCAAACAGGAGTCGCCGCGGATCCAGCGAGGACAGTAGGCGTTTGACCACGGTGCCGATGTCGTGTCCCGGCCGGTCGGCCCACATGGCAAAGGTGAACAACACGAAGGTCCGTTCCGCCTTTCGCAACCCCCGGCGAATCCAGGTGTCCAGCTCGTCGAAGTCGTCGCCGATAGCCTCGGCGTGCGATTGTGCCGACAGGAACTCGGCGAAGGACTGGTGCAGAAAACGTAACTCGCGTTCTCGCGCTACCAGCAGGCCAGTCCCGACTAGTTCCTCCCAGAGGTGGTTCTTCCAGCCGTCGACCAGCGTGACGTCCTCGGGTACCTGGTCACCTACCCATTCCGCCGCCGCTTCGAATAGTTTGTCCTGGCTCTCTAGCCGACGGCGAGCCAGCGCGCCGAGAACCTCTGAACGGCTTCGGTGCAGCCACCGTACGCAGGCCAACAGTTCGGGGTTGTCCTCGTGGTGCCGACGCAGCTGCGCCAGCGGGTTGGGCTTACCGCTTCGATCACCGGAGAGATAGCAGCAGAACCGTTGATACAGGCTGATCCGGCTGGCGGGCAGGGACCGGTCCGGTTCCTTGATTGCGCTCACTGCGGCGATTGTGGCCAGCAGTGGGTTTCGTACCAACTCGCGCAGGCGACCGTCGGAGGTCTCCCGGAGGAAGCGGTCGGTCTCCGCTGCGGGCGACGGTCCCTGCTGGACGGTGAACCACTTGCTTGCGAACTCCTCAAGCTCGGGCCTGTCGAACGGCTCGATCACATAGTTGCCCACATTGCCTGTGCGCAGTGGTGCGAGTTCGGACTCGGGCAGGGCGCGGGTCGTTACCACGAACCGGTACTCGCTGCCCGGTCGGGCGTGCTGGGCCACCGATCGGATGACTTCCCGACGCAGCCGGGGGTCGGGGATCTCGTCGAGCCCGTCCACCAGGATCAACCAGCGGGCTCCCTGAACCCGACCAGCGAACAGGCTGGGATCGGGATCCTCCCGCATGCCTCGCCCAAAGCTGCGGCAGGCCGCCTCGGCGAGCACGGCGCTCCACGAGCCATTGCTGTCCAGGGAACGAGCGGACACCCGCAGTGGCACCACCGGCTCGGTGATCGGCGCGTCTATCGCGCTGTCCTCCCGCAGCCACAGCCGGGACAGGTTGCGGGCCAAATAGCTGCTCATGGTCGACTTGCCTGCGCCAGGCTCCCCGGTGACTAGCAAGTGGTTGTGCTGCTCAAGCGCGTCGGGAACCGATAACGTCTGCCGCGGGCCGGCCAACGCGGGAGGTTCCTCGGCAACAGGTCTGCCCGCGACAGTGTCCTGCCGTTCGCGTCTCTCGGTTGTCGCCTGAGCCCGTACCTGCTGCCGTACGTACACGCTCGACAGGGGCGGCTCCTGAACGGCAAGCAACTCGTAGGGAAGGCGTTCGACCGAGGCGCATTGGGCCTCCAGCAGATCGTGCAGAGCTAGGGACGGCCTTGGGATTTCGGCCCACGAGGAAATCCGGGGCTCTTGCGCGCGCCGGGTGGCGAGCGTCGCGCGGTCCCGCGCCTCTTTAGCACGCGTCCAGATCGGCACGACCTGCGCTGGGCTGCGCTTCAGCGCGACGGCCAGGGACTGAGTGGACTCCAGCGTGAGCAGCCTCGTCCCACCGAACACCCCGTAGACCGCGTTCTTCTCGAACAGCCCCCGCCCAAGAAACTCGTGGACACTGCGGTAGCCAGCGTCGGCGAGGGCTCGGTGGAACCACGACGCCAGCTCTTCCAGCTCCGGATACCGCTGCTGCTTCCCCTTGGAGGGTCGGCCACCTGCCATTGATCCCCTTGCCACGTCGAGTTTCCCGAAGTTTCCCCACTGTAGAGGGGAATGCGACGGCCGGAGGACTGTGGATCCATTCACCTGCACGATCCACAAGGAGGGCGGCCATGGGAGAGTTCTTCGACTTCGCCACTGGCCGCCCGCTGCTGGCCGTGGTTCTGCTGCTGGTCACTGCCGTCTGCGGCGTCCTTCGTGGTTGGATCACCCACTGCACGACAGTCCGACACGAGGCCGAGGCCACCCGGCGCGTGCAGCTCGCGGTCGATGGTACGAACTCCACCGAACGTGCGGCTGTGGTGCGCGCCTGCGCCGAACTTGAGGCAGCTTCACACCCCGTGTCGCGCTGGCGCGTCAACCGGCAGTGATCGACGCGATGGATTGATGTCCGCCGCGGAATTGATCATGAAATTCGGGTCAAGCGCGATGCACTGGTACGCACCTTTAGTGCAGTAGTTCGGTTTGCCCAGAGACGTTGACTTGGTGCAAGACGGCCGCTGAGGTAGGCAAACACTACGCGAGGTCCGGTCAAGATCGATCCACAAAGCCACAAGATCGAGCGGTCTAGTCCGGCTGGCGGACGGTGGTGAGGAGGCTCGCCAAGCGGCGATGCTGGCGGGTCGAGCCGACCTGTGCGGCGAGCCGGGTCGCGTGGTTGGCCTGTTCGCGGGCTTCATCCCGGTCGCCGTCGGCTGCATGAGCGGTCGCGAGGTCGACGCGGAGTGCGGCTTCGGCGCGGACGAATGAGGGGTCGATGCGGTTGAGGGCGTCGGTGAGGACCGTGATGGCGAGGGGGTCGCCAAAGCGGGACAACGCATGACCGCGCCAGCGGGCGAGGTGCACGGTGTCGAGTGCGACGTAGGGGCGTTCGTCGGTCGCGTCGCTGGGCAGCAGTTCGGCTGCTCGGTCGAAGGCGTGCAGGCTGGCGGTCCGGTCGCCGTGGGCGGCGAGGGCTTCGCCGTGCGCGGCGGCCAGCCAGGCTCGCAGGACGCGGGGCGAGGTTGCGTCGGCGCGGCGCCGGGCGCCGTCGAGTAGGTCCACTGCGTCGCCGGTCGCTGCGGCGTCGATGAGGACGAATGCCTGTTCTGCGGCCGCGTGGGATTCATGCGGGATGGAGTCGGATTGGGCGGCAGTGGATCGAGAGTGTTCGTAGTGTTGCCAGGCTTGGGTCAGGTCACCGAGGTCGAGTGCTTGCCAGCCGGCGAGGGTGTGCATCTCGGAAAGCAGCGCGGCGAGCGGCTTCCGGGTGCCCGGCGCGAGGCTGTGTGTGGTGAGCCGCTGGACTTGGCAGATCTTGGCGTTGAGTTCCTCGCGGACGACAACAGCTCCCAACTGCCGGTCGAGTCGGCGGATCGAATCGAGTTGGTGATGCAGGAGCTCAATGGTCGAGCCGTCGACGCGCCGCGCGGTGTCGAGTAGCTGCCGTAGTTCGTCGGCGGGATTGTCGCCGTTGCCCGTGGCGGTCTTCGGTGGGGCGAGGAGAGCGGCGATCGGCTCGCCGAAGAGCCGTTCGAGCAGTCGCGCGGTGGCCGGGCGGAGCGCGCCGAGGGGTTGGCCGCTGACGAGTCGTTGAAGGTGCCGCAGGCTCAGGGTGCCCGGTTCGCGATGGTCGTGGGCGAAGGCTTCGGCGTGCTGGACGAACTCCTCGAAGGTCATGCAACGCTGCCGGATGCGCTGTTCCAGCAGCGTCCGTGGCGGTCGGTCGACCACGTCAGCTCACCTCCTCTGTGTGGCGTTGTCGTGGCGTCCTGATGGCGTGCGGCGGTCGTTTCGCTGATACCACCGCTCCTGCAAGATTATTTCAGCTCGCACGAACGCGAGCGACCAGGGGCCCTGGTGCCGCGCTGCCCTAAAGCACCGCCGGGGCTCCGCATCACGGCCGGGGGCCGGATGGAACCCCAAGACCCCGGCTCCCGGCCGTGATTCCAGCGATCACAAACACGAGGTGACAAGCCACCATGCCCGCTCGACCGCCACGACACCCCAACGACCCGGGGCGCGACGTCCCGGCCGGGGTATCGGGTGCTAAGCGGCTGCGCACGATCCCGATCACCTGCTGTCTCGATGGCCAGGCCCACGACGTGACCGACGAGAGCAGAGCTGCTGGCCAGCGCCGCGGGGAGTATGTGGCGCTGTGCGAGTATGTCATCTCGCCCGCATCGATGGTCGCGCCGGTCGGTCGACCGTGCGCGAGGTGCACCGCAGTGTCGACGCCAACCACGACGCCGGTTGGTCGACCGCGTCACCGGCAGCGTGGGCGGCTGTGGCGGATGCTCCATCCCAACAGCCACGCTGCGGCCGGGGCCCTCACCCGGCGGCTGCCATGAAGAATCCCCTGGCCGGGGCCGACCTTTACGACTGGATGGCGCTGCGGCGGGTGAGCGAGGGTGGCGTGGCGGCGGTGGGTGACCGGTGGCTCGATAGCGGCCACCGGGTACCGGGCTATGTCGCCGATGCCTCACTGAATTACTTGCGGGCGGGCTGGTGGCGCTGGCCGACCTGGACTCCTACGGCATGCGGCGATCAGCGCTCACCGACGCCGGGGCGGTCCGGTACGAGAGGCTATGCCAGCAACGGCAGGCAGCCCTGAAAATGCCCACCCCCAGTTCGACACCACCGGTGAGCAGGCTGGTGTCGACGACCCTGACCCACTCGGCGGTACGGCCCTTCCCCGTTAGATCGTCGGTCGGCCGCCGGTTGAGCCTCACCCCGCCTGGCTCCCCGCGGCCGGCTGGCACCACAAGTGAGATCCGTTCAGACCCGTGAGGCAGGCCGAGGTACCCCACCCAGGGCGCCGAAACCGCCTGATTTGGGCTGGTGGGTATTGGTCTGCCTCGCCGGGGTTGTCTGCCTCGCCGCAGGTCAGGGGCGAGGCAGACCCCGGTGAGGGGGTGAGGCACGTGCCTCACAAAAACGGTAATGCCTCACCGTCTGCCTCAGCCGGGATCGGCTGGGGAACGGCCGGATTCGGGTGCTGGGTGTCGAGTGCGGCGGTGACGTCGGCGGCCAGCACGACGCGTTGTCCGGGCTGCCCATCGAGCCAGCGCTTCCTGACCTCGACCCCGCGCTCCTCTAACGCGGTGGCGAACTGCTGCGCCGACAATCCACCGTAGGTTGGCTCCCAGCGCGCCCGCAGCTGATGGAGCACGTCAGCGGAACGCAGTTTGTCGCTGCCGTCCAGCACAGTGGCGACGTCGACCAAGAGGTCCCGGGCGGGCTCGGGTTCGGTGGGCTGGTCGGGGGTGATGGTGCGGCCGGTGTGGTGGATGATGTCCATCGCTCGGGTGATGACCGTGTAGGCGTCCTTAGTGGACACATAATGGGTGCGCACGATCGCGAACACCTGGCCTTTGGGGATGTCCTCCACCTCACCGGTCGCCACGACCGTGCCCGCGTCCGCGCCGGGACGCAGGTCCTGGGGGCGTGCACCGCGGTCGGCGGCGTCGGCCAGGATCATTTTCGCGGTTTCGTGATTGGGCACGTTGAGTGCACACCGCACGTGGGCGCCTTCTCGGACTCGGGCGGGCAGGGTGCGGTCGTCGGGGCGTTGGGTGGCTTGCAGCAGGTGCACGTTGACCGCGCGGGCCTGGTCATGCAGCTTTTTAGCCGCCCGCCAGGCTCGGGCGTCGTCTTTGGCCCCGCCGATGGGGTGCTGCGCGCCGTAGAGCACCTGGCACTCATCGACGAACAGGTAGATCGGGTGGAACCCGTAGCCCTTACGGCGGGACACCTCCCGGGGGATCGGCCCAATGATCTCGGCAGCCCGTTTGGCGTCGTAGCGGCGGGCGACCTCTGCGACACCCCATTCGAGCATGTCGGTAGTGGCCGCCGCATGCTCGTCGGTGCTGCCCTCGATCAGGGTCACTGCGCGGGGGGCGAACATCGACCAGTCACCATCGCCCTTCAAATCTGCGATGTGCAGCTCCACCGTGGGGTCCAGCGATAGCCCGAGCGCGAGGAGGCGCAACACGGTGGACTTGCCCTGCTTGGAGGTCGCGCCGATCAGCCAGTGCTTTTGCAGCATGCCGACCGTGATCTGCTCGGCGCGCATGGTCACACCCCAGGGCAGCCGGTCCCGGAAGACGTCAACCTCACCGTCGTGCAGCAGCGGCCACGGTGGGGCGGGTCTGTCCATCGTGCCCTTGTCCGCGACCCACAGGTCCAGCACCCGGGCGTCAGTGTCTTTCTCCCGCTGAGGCCACACCTCATGCCGATGCCGCCCGAGGTTCCCCGCCAGCAACTCCACTTTGGCGCTGGAGAGTAGCTCGGCGGCGGTGACGCCCATCGGCAACCGGACCTGGGTGTAGGTACCGCCACCCTGCTCGCGCGGGGTGACCACGTATTCCAACACCCCACCACCAGTGAGGTAGCGCGTCAACGCCGGAATCTTGACGTGCCGCAACGCGGCGGTGATCACATCCGCAGTGATCTCAGAGTCCTGCTCGGCGCGCTCATCCGCCGAGATCAGCCAGCGCGGCGCGGACGCCACCCGACGGCCCTCCCGCCACGCCGCGACCAGCAGTGCGGGCACCCCACCCCACACCGCCGCATGTACCGCAATGGACAGCGTGGTGAGCGTCCCGTCGAGGATGTTCCTGATCAGCGACCACCAGCCGGACCAGCCCATGCTGTCCGGGGTGAACGCCAGCCACACCCCGACCACGACCAGCAACCCAACCAGCACGCACAGAACCACGAACAGCGCCCTCAGACCCGCGACCAGAGTGGCCGGAAGTGCCCGGAGGCGCTCAGCGCGGCCGTCTTTAAGCGCAACCAGCCGTTCAGTCCATTCAGCCAGCGCCTCCCGATCCCCCGCCAGCCGGGCCAATCGAACCTGCTCGCGCACCGGGCCGTGCGTGAGCGCATCGACCGCGCGACGCACCCAGCTCACCTGACCCACACCCACCGTGTAGACCGCGCGAGCCGCCATCCGCAGAGACCACGTGACCCACGACACCACGGCCGCGGTGACCTTCCTGGTGCGATCCGACTCCCGGATCACCGCCACCACCGCAAGCACGGGCAGGCAGTGCAAGCCCCGACGACGGGTGTACTCCGCTTCGGTGATCAGCTCCCCGTCGAGCACCTCCGGCGCCGGTACCATCTCCGACCCCGACACGCGGGGTGCGGCCGTCTCGCCACTAGGGCGGGCAGGTGACCGCTGACTGGCGGCCACCTCCCCGCCTTCGTCTGGTGTGTTCATCGCCGGTCACCTCGCCGGTGGGTGATGTCTAGCGAGGTCACCGTCAGGGCCTTGGTGAGCACGTGCCCGGTGATCAGCGCCGGCAGGGCGAGCACGACCCAGAACAGCGTGCTGCCGGGCGCGTAGGTGATCGCCACCCATTGCACTCCGATGATCACGCCGGCTGTGACCAACACCTGTCCGGCCAGCGAGACCACCCGAGAGGCAGCGTGTGTGGCTTCAGCCGCCCGGCAGGCCCGTCGGGTGCCCGCGCGCCAGACCATGACCAGGGCCGCTAGGACGCCGATCGCGGTGACCACCACAGTCGGGGTCAGGTTGACGGTCATGGCCTCTGTCCTCCTTTCTGATCTGTCGGGTGCTGGTGTTGGCGGTGGCGCCGCCAGAGGGGGTGCAGCGCGCGCCGGTCGTCTTCGGGCAGTGCGCCCCATACGCCGGTGGTGTCCGCGCCCGCGGTGCGCAGGTCCAGCTCTAAGCACTGGGCGATGACCGGGCATCCAGCGCACAGCCGCGCGGCCAAACGCCGGTCGCTGGGCGCGCAGTCGTCCCAGTCGGGCTCCTCGGCAGGCCAGAGCTCCCAGAAGCACAGGCCACCCCGCACGACAGCCGTCAGGACATCGGTCGGGACCAGCCGCCACCGGTCGAGGCCGGTGGCCATGGACTCGTAGTCCGGGGTGTGGTCGGGGCTCACCACGACGCACCCCCAGTTGCGCGAGTCACCTCGCGAGCGGTACGCCGCTGCGCGGCCATCTGCGCGACGTCCACGCACCCACCGGACTCGGCCGCTTCGGCGGCAAGCGCGTCGACGGCTGCCGCCGGGACGACATACCGGGTACGAATTCGAACCGCCGGGAAGGCGTCGTCCCGGATGGCGCGGTAGATCGTCGCCGGAGTCACCCGCAGGACCCGGGCGGCCTCCGCGACGGTGTAGAACGCCGGCCCCCCGGCGCCCTTCGTATTGCTGTCCATAACGAACTCCCCATCGAAAGAATGATGTCATCTGTTAAATGCACTGATTTCAGTGCTCACTGGGCGTGCGAAATGCGGAACAACGGTCGGGGCTACCCTTCGGCGCTCAGGGCGGAGCGCGGAGGAATAGGTGACAGAGGACTGGGCGGCGGTCGCGCAGGCGATCGATGCGAGGCTTGCCGAACTCAATTGGCGACAACGCGAGTTGGCCGAACGGGCTCAGGTATCCGTGGCCATCGTGCGCGAACTGCATCGCAACACCACCCAGCGCCGCCGCAATGCCCGAACATTGGAAGCGCTGTCGCTGGCCCTGGGCTGGCACCCCGAGCACCTCGACGCCGTGCTGCGTGGTCACACCCCGCCCGATCACAACCAACCCGCGAACTCGCCAATTGACCCCGTCACAGCCCGGCTGACCTCGATCGACCGACGCCTGGCCGCCATCGAACGGCGCCTGGACGAGTTGACCGCCCGCAATGGCTAGACCTGCCCGTAAACAGCCACCGGTGGGGTCCGTGATTTCTTGCATGGCACTACAAAACGCCCAACAGATGCCGCTTCGTAATTGGCACCGGTTAACAGCGGGACCATTAACCACCATTAACCACGCAGCTCAGAGCCGGTTTATTCGGGACCGGAGTCGACCATGATGACGTCGTTGCAGGCCATGCGCCGGCACCTGGGCTACACCGCAGCCCAGGTGATCGACCTCCTCACCCGCCGCGCCGACGCCCTGAACCTGCCGATCGCGACCAAGGCAAGCTTGAAGACCAAGCTGTCGCGGTGGGAGAACGGAAAAGAACAACCCAGCGAGATCTACCAGCGCCTGTTCCGCGAGATCTACGGCCGAACCAACACCGAACTCGGCTTCCCCGACGAGCCAGAAGAAGACCCCGAAGCAGCCGAACTACGCGCCCGGCTCGCCGTAGCCCGCACCGTCGACGCACAGACCATCGGCATCTTCCGCCACCAGGTCGACCACGCCCGCCACATCGACCGACGCTTCGGCGCCTTCACCCAACTCGACCAACTCCGCACCCAGATCAACCACGTGCACCAACTACTGTGCTACCGCGCAGGACCGCAGCGGCCCGCGCTGGCCGAAGTCCTCGTGGAGGCATCCACGCTCGCCGGATGGCAAGCACTCGACCGCGCCGCCCTCGGCCAAGCCTGGACCCACTACGAACGCGCCAAAACCGCCGCCCGCGAAGCCGACTCCCCCGCACTACTCGCCCACGCCATCGCCGAACAAGCCTTCGTCCTCATCGACCTCGGCGAAACCACCGCCGCCGTCGACCAGATCGCCCACGCCCGCACCCTCGCCAACGGCACCGCAGCACCCCTGCTCCGAACCTGGCTGGCCGCCGCCCACGGCGAAACCCTCGCCGCCGCTGGCCATGCCGACGACGCACGGCGAGCCTTCGATACCGCGTCCGACCTGCTGCCCACCAACCCCGTCGACCCCGCGCTGCCGTTCCTGTTCCTTGGCGCCTCCCACCTCGACCGCTGGCGCGGCAATGCACTCGCCCGAGTAGGCGCACCCGACGCGATCAACCAGCTCACCATCGCCCTCGCCCGCCTCCCGGCAGACTTCGTCCGGGCACGCACCGCTCTTCTGGTCGACCTCGCGTACGCCTACGCCGCCACCGGCGACCGTGACGCAGCCCTCACCCACGCACGACAAGCCCGCCGCCTCACAGCGCAAATCAAATCCGACCGGCAACAACAACGACTCAACCGGCTCGTGCTACCCGGCAGCGGTGGCATCGTCACGTGAGGCCATGTAGTACAGCAGTGCGACCAGCGTTCCCGATCCCAGCAGCTCCCGCCGCTGCGTCAATTCCGGCACCCGAGACAGTGGCACCCACTCCACCTGGCCCACTTCCTCGGTATCGGTCGGCTCCCCGATCCGCTCCGCTCCCCGCCACAAAAACACGTCGACCGGCGCGGTGACCTGCCCCGGCAGCGGCTCGAAACTCACCAGATGCTCCGGCTCCCCCACCGGACGCCACCCGCTCTCCTCCTCCGCCTCCCGCGCCGCCGTCCCCGCCGCATCCTCACCCGCATCCACCATGCCCCCGAGCAACTCATACCCCCACTGCTCCGTGATGAACCGGTACCGCCACAACATCAACGCCCGATCCTGATCGTCCACAATCAGTGCGACCGCGATCCGGTCCAGATGCACCACGTGGTAGTCCCACCGCTCACCGTTGGGCGCACCAACATCCACCAACCCCAGCCGTACCCAGCGGTTGTCATAGACCGTCTTCTCACCGAACGTCTGCCATCCACCGCGCCTCTGGGCCACAGGAGCAGCGTAGGACGCGGGCAACCAACTCTCGATACGTCCGATTTGCCCGAGGCGCAGGCGCACTTGATACGCTCAATCGGGTAAGCCTTACTCACGCACGGGCGTCCCCAGGCCGCGCACCGCGACCCAGCCCTACTCGATCGGTGGTGCAGTGGCGCGGCTGAAGCATCTCGTGGTGGTGATCCCCGGCATCGGTGGCAGCGTGTTAGAGACCTGCGAAGGCGCGCCGGTCTGGGGCCGGAGACGAAGAGAGTACGTTAAGGCGGCATTCGGGCCGGAGCGGCTCAGTCTGGCCGAGCATCCCCGGCTGTGTCCGGTCGCTCTGCTGCCGTCTACCCGGGTGCTGCCGTGGAAGGTCGTGCCTGGTTACGACGAGCTGGTTCGCAAGCTGATCAACGCGTTTGGGCTGAGCGAGGCGGACATCGACATCGCCCGCGAAGGGGTCGCTCCGAAGTCGGGCGCCAGCCTCGTTCTGTTCCCCTACGACTTCCGGCTCGGTGTCCCTGCTGCCGCCGCACAACTGAGGGACGCGGTCGACCGGCGTCTGCGTGGTCTCACCGAGGGTGCCCAACGTCGTCGGGTGATCATCATCGCGCATTCGATGGGCGGGCTGGTTGCCCGCTACTGGCTTGGCCCGTGTAATGGTGCAGCCTTCTGCCAGGCGCTGATCACAGTGGGTACACCGCACCGGGGTGCGCCGAAATCCCTGGACTGGCTGCTCAATGGTGTTCGCCTCGGGCCTGCGCCGGTCGCCTCGGTCACCAGTTGGATTCTGTCCTGCGCTGCGGACGTACTCCGGGAATGGCCGTCGACCTACCACCTGCTTCCTCGTTACCAGGCGATCCGTGACGAGGCGACGGGCGTCGAGCGTTACCCGCATGAGCTGACCACGGAGGCGGGACCGGCATTCTGCCGGCGGGCGTGGGACGCCTATGGCATGCATCGCGAGATCGAGGACAGCTGGCGCGAGCTTGACGACTCGATCCGGCCCCAGACGTTGGCGCTGTTCGCCCGGGGACACGCCACGCTGAGCCGGGCGGTGGTGCGCGACGGCCGAGTCTCTGTGACCAAGAGCGACCCGGAATGGCTGCCGAATACCGGCTGGCGCGGTGACGGAACGGTACCGGCGATCTCGGCGTACCCGATCGAGCTGGCTGAGGACCCGTTGGCCCGCCGTGCGGTGCCGGACCGGCACGTACCGATGGCCACCACGACGGTGGCAGTAGATGTTCTGCGCGAATTCGAGGGGCAGTCGACGTCGGCTGTGCGCGGGGATACACCGGGGCGACCGTGGCTGGGACTGGACATGGGGGAGGTGATCGCCGCCGGTGAACCCCACCGGCTGACCGCAGATCTCCACGGCAGCGATGACACCGACGGCGCGACCGGATGGCTGCGGATCACCACCGACACAGACGCCCCGACCACGACAGTGCCCGCGATTCGGATGACCGGTAACGGTGGTCGGTGGGAGACCATGGTGCCCGGGCTTACGCCTGGGCAGTACCGCGTCGACGTCGAGGTGGTGAACGTGCCAGGAGTCGACCGAGTGACTGGTGGCGATGTGATCGGGGTGATCGAGCCGTGACGCGCTGGCCTCGATGGCCGCGCGCGTCGGCACCGGGGGCACTGGCGCAGTATGCGCAGGGAGACGTGACGGCCAGGCTGCTGCCCGCCGATCTGGCCCGGCAACTGTCCGGGCCGTCGAACGAGCCGCCCTGGTACCGCGCACGCGCGATCTACGATGTCTTCGCCCAGTGCGGCATCACCTACGTTCACGAACTGATCTCCAGCGAACCGGGTAGGCAGGCCATCAGGCCCCCCGATGAGGTCTTGCACGAACCGCGGCGAGGAACCTGCCTCGATATCGCGGTCACGTTCAGCGGCGCGTGCCTCGACGCCGGACTCCATCCGATGATCGTCGTGCTCGACTCGGTAGCGGGCGCACCTGGCCACGCGCTGGTCGTGGTCTGGCTGGACGGAAGCTGGGCCCGGTCGGCTGCGGCGGACTATCCGTGGCAGGACGCGGTGCACAACACGCCTCCCGCCGAGCTGACGGGTCAGGTGCGCGCCAGCGTCGACCAGCCGGGCTCCTTCGTCGCCATCGACGTCACCAGAGTAACCCGCGCCACCCAGGACGCCTCTGCCACTTGGGACACAGCCGTCGCGACCGGGGCCGCGATGCTGACCGAGGCCATCAGCACCGGGAGGTGGCGGTGGGGTGTCGGCGTGGACGTGGGTGTGGCGTGGCACCGCGAGGACGTCCTGCCCCTGCCGCACGTACCCGAGAGCAGCCCACTCAGCCCGGCTTACCATCTCCAGTCCAGTTCGGTCGACAGCCCGCTGATGCAACTCCGGGCTCGCCGCGGGGTGGTCCCCTTCTACGGCCGCGACCAGCTCGACCTGCTGCTGGACTGGTGCCAGGCACCCGACACCGAGCAACGGACCGGCGTCGCGGTGGTGCACGGGGTCGGGGGCGCCGGAAAGACCCACCTCACGGCCGAACTCGCCACCCGGTTGACAGCCGAGGGCTGGTACACGGGGTTCCTGACCCGACAGGTAGACCCGGCTGATCTCCGCTGGCTCGCTGGCCTGGTCGCTCCGCTGCTTGTCGTGCTCGACTATGCCGAAGATGCTCAGTCGGCCACCGCAATCTCCCTGATCGAGGCCCTGCGCGGACGTCCCGAACCAGCCTGCGTCGTCCTTACCGCGCGCGGGCTCGGCGGCTGGTGGCGGGAGATCAGCAGCTCGTTGACCCGGGACGGCATCCCCTTCGCCGCTCTGCCCCCGCTCGAGTTACCCCGGCGCCACCCCTCGGTCACCGGGGTGTTCCAACGTGCCCGGCGTGCCTTCGCCAAGCACCTCGGCACCGCCGAAGCAGAGATCGACAATCCGCCGCACAACCCGCGGTGGACCACGCTGGACTTGGTCATGCTCGCCTGGCTGGCTGCTCACGGCACCACGGCCCTGCCGAACTCACCTTCGGAGCTTTACGACGAGATCCTGGTTCGTGAGTTCGACTACTGGTCTCGAGTCTGTGCCAAACGTGGCATGTCCCAGCCCCCGGAACGACTCCTGCGGGCGGTCGGGGCCTGCGTCACCCTGCTCGCCCCGACACCGGAGCGGGTCACCGAAGCGATACGTGCCGTACCCGACCTCACGGGCGCACCCGAGTGGCGCACCCAGCTGGCCGCCGTCATCGAGAGCCTCCTACCCCCAGACTCCGACACGGGCACGGTCACCATCCGCCCCGACCCTGTCGGCGAACGGCTGATACTCCGCGAGCTGCGACCCGACGGAACCCTCTTCCGACGGTGCCTGCGCCATGCGAATGACGAGGAGCGGTTCAACGCCTGCGTCGCGATCACCCGTGCCACCGAACAAGACGACCGAACCGCCACCGAACTCGCGGCAGCCACGCTCACCAACGAGCCAGAGATGTGGCGACCGGCCCTTGCCGTCACAGCCGCTCAAGGTAGCCCGTTCGAACCGACTCTGCTCGCGCTGGCCGATCGAGACGACTCCCCGCTGCCGTTGCAGCAGCTCGCGGACACCATCCCGCTCGGTCACGTGACACTGCGGGCGCTTGCTCTTACCGCGACGCTCAGGAGCAGGCCGCCAGAACCAGCTGGTACAGCCGATCACGAAGCACCCGGTCAGCTTGCGGCGTGGTGGAACAACCTGTCCTTGCGGCAGTCCGACACCGGTGACCGCGACGGCGCGCTGGCCTCGATCACCGAAGCCGTCACCCACTACCGTCGGCTCGCCGAGGCCCAACCCGCCGCCTTCCTCCCCGACCTCGCGGGGTCGCTGAACAACCTGTCCTTGCGGCAGTCCGACACCGGTGACCGCGACGGCGCGCTGGCCTCGATCACCGAAGCCGTCACCCACTACCGTCGGCTCGCCGAGGCCCAACCCGCCGCCTTCCTCCCCGACCTCGCGGGGTCGCTGAACAACCTGTCCTTGCGGCAGTCCGACACCGGTGACCGCGACGGCGCGCTGGCCTCGATCACCGAAGCCGTCACCCACTACCGTCGCCGCTCGCCGAGGCCCAACCCGCCGCCTTCCTCCCCGACCTCGCGGCGTCGCTGAACAACCTGTCCGGGCGGCAGTCCGACACCGGTGACCGCGACGGCGCGCTGGCCTCGATCACCGAAGCCGTCACCGATCCGTCGCCGGCTCGCCGAGGCCCAACCCGCCGCCTTCCTCCCCGACCTCGCGATGTCGCTGAACAACCTGTCCGGGCGGCAGTCCGACACCGGTGACCGCGACGGCGCGCTGGCCTCGATCACCGAAGCCGTCACCCACTACCGCCGGCTCGCCGAGGCCCAACCCGCCGCCTTCCTCCCCGACCTCGCGGCGTCGCTGAACAACCTGTCCGGGCGGCAGTCCGACACCGGTGACCGCGACGGCGCGCTGGCCTCGATCACCGAAGCCGTCACCCATCTACCGTCGGCTCGCCGAGGCCCAACCCGCCGCCTTCCTCCCCGACCTCGCGATGTCGCTGAACAACCTGTCCGTGCAGCAGTCCGACACCGGTGACCGCGACGGCGCGCTGGCCTCGATCACCGAAGCCGTCACCCACTACCGTCGGCTCGCCGAGGCCCAACCCGCCGCCTTCCTCCCCGACCTCGCGACGTCGCTGAACAACCTGTCCGGGCAGCAGTCCGACACCGGTGACCGCGACGGCGCGCTGGCCTCGATCACCGAAGCCGTCACGATCCGTCGCCGGCTCGCCGAGGCCCAACCCGCCGCCTTCCTCCCCGACCTCGCGGCGTCGCTGAACAACCTGTCCGGGCGGCAGTCCGACACCGGTGACCGCGACGGCGCGCTGGCCTCGATCACCGAAGCCGTCACCCACT
Source organism: uncultured Actinomycetota bacterium (assembly GCA_963823755.1). Taxonomy (GTDB): domain Bacteria; phylum Actinomycetota; class Actinomycetes; order Mycobacteriales; family Pseudonocardiaceae. The sequence continues at coordinate 72,943 of CAWGMP010000010.1, read as the reverse complement.
ACCGCCGGCTCGCCGAGGCCCAACCCGCCGCCTTCCTCCCCGACCTCGCGATGTCGCTGAACAACCTGTCCTTGCGGCAGTCCGACACCGGTGACCGCGACGGCGCGCTGGCCTCGATCACCGAAGCCGTCACCCACTACCGTCGGCTCGCCGAGGCCCAACCCGCCGCCTTCCTCCCCGACCTCGCGATGTCGCTGAACAACCTGTCCGTGCAGCAGTCCGACACCGGTGACCGCGACGGCGCGCTGGCCTCGATCACCGAAGCCGTCACGATCCGTCGCCGGCTCGCCGAGGCCCAACCCGCCGCCTTCCTCCCCGACCTCGCGGCGTCGCTGAACAACCTGTCCGGGCGGCAGTCCGACACCGGTGACCGCGACGGCGCGCTGGCCTCGATCACCGAAGCCGTCACCCACTACCGCCGGCTCGCCGAGGCCCAACCCGCCGCCTTCCTCCCCGACCTCGCGATGTCGCTGAACAACCTGTCCGTGCAGCAGTCCGACACCGGTGACCGCGACGGCGCGCTGGCCTCGATCACCGAAGCCGTCACCCACTACCGTCGGCTCGCCGAGGCCCAACCCGCCGCCTTCCTCCCCGACCTCGCGGGGTCGCTGAACAACCTGTCCGGGCGGCAGTCCGACACCGGTGACCGCGACGGCGCGCTGGCCTCGATCACCGAAGCCGTCACGATCCGTCGCCGGCTCGCCGAGGCCCAACCCGCCGCCTTCCTCCCCGACCTCGCGATGTCGCTGAACAACCTGTCCGTGCAGCAGTCCGACACCGGTGACCGCGACGGCGCGCTGGCCTCGATCACCGAAGCCGTCACCCACTACCGTCGGCTCGCCGAGGCCCAACCCGCCGCCTTCCTCCCCGACCTCGCGATGTCGCTGAACAACCTGTCCGGGCAGCAGTCCGACACCGGTGACCGCGACGGCGCGCTGGCCTCGATCACCGAAGCCGTCACCCACTACCGTCGGCTCGCCGAGGCCCAACCCGCCGCCTTCCTCCCCAACCTCGCGACGTCGCTGAACAACCTCGCGACTCAGCGGGCCGATGCGGGCGAAGAGCTCGGGTTAGCGGCGTTCGAGGAGACCTGGGCTGGCTTCTCTCCTGGGCCACGAGCCGAGCTCCTGGTCGCGCGATCACGGTGGCGAGCCAGCCGAGGTGACCCCAAGGGCGCCATGGAGGACCTCACCGCCAGCGCCATCGCGGCAGCAGAGGAGGACAACACGCGACGGGCCGGCCGGGCTCGCCGAACGGTCCGCGCCGCAGTCCTCGACCTCGTCGAGGATGCGGCGCGCGACGTCTGCGAGTTACCCGACTGGGCGCAGCGACCACTGCCTGACGATCTTTTCACAGTGCTCAACACCTGGTTAGGCGCGACGAGCTGGGCCGAGCAGCAGAGCCTGCTCCGCGAAAACCTCGACTTGGGGTCCGGTCGCCATGAGGAGCTTCGATTGGCGCAGATGCTGTACCCGGAGGTCACATCGCTCGCCGAACTGGCCACCATTATCGACGACATCGCCGCGCGGGGCGCGGACACCGTGCTCGCCGAGCTGGGGGCCATCCACGCTCACGCCGACCTCCTCCGACAGTGGCTGGACACTCCGACCTGGACGGCCTCACGTGCCTTCCTGCGGCAGGAGCCCGGCCTTCTCAACGACCCACGCACGCTCACCGCGCTCAAGAACGCCGCTGATGATCCCGTGATCGCCCAGCACCTCGGTATCGCACGCCTGGCCACCCGCATGCCGATCGCCGAGGTCTACGACCTCGTCATGGATGTCAGCATGGCCGTGGATACCGCCATGGCCTACGTCGAGAACGGAGACCGGGCGGCGATTGGTGACGTTCTCCTCACCGCCCCCCACCTCCTTCAACTGCCCTTCGTCGCCCCGTTCCTCCTCGCCGTCCACGCGGCACTCACCGACGCCGCCCTTGCGCCATCCCCAGACCAGGTGGCCGATCTCGCCCGGGCCGCAGCCCAGCAGGGCACCGATACCCAACGGCAAGCCGCCGCCGCCCGACTGCGCCGCCTTGCCCGCCAGAACCCCGCCCACGACGAGGCGCTGCAGACGATCATCGCAACCATCACCGCGCCCGCCCACGATGAACCGGCGCATGACTCGATCGCTCATGCCGGCGAGACGACCGCGACCAAGCCGTAGACCAACGCTCGGGCTCACCGCGACCGAGATCAGCTGGCTGCATCAGTTGGCCAGCATGGTGCGGGCCGCTCCTAACAGGCACGACCGCCACGCAGCGATCATGATAGTAGTGTGGAAAGCGAGGGAGCACCGGAACAAGGGCGTCTTTTGGTCCCAGATCGCCGTCGCTCTGTCCATCAGCGAGCAGACTCTGCGCCGGTGGCGACGCATGGACGACGCTAAGCCACTGACTCACCGAACCACTTCGGTCGTCCCGCCGTTCACCGCTCTACCCGTGCCACCGCCACCCCCAGGTTCCTGGCCTGCTGGCAAGTCCGAGGCCGTCTCAGCGCACTCGTCACAGAATCAGTTCCAGCACCAGTCCCTCCTGGCGTCAACGCAGCTCGTCCACCGGATAGAGGCCAGCAGCGGCCGCACGACGCCCATCGCCTCCATACGTCGGATTCTGGTGATCTCCGGTGACCCCCGACCGGGCGGCAACATGTTCGGCCCAGAAGCAGCGATCATCCGCCGGCACATGTCGCCGGCCTACGTCGATGTCCGCGAACGTGCCTGCATCGAGCTGGCCGAACTCTCATACGAACTGGACACCCTCCGTCCAACTGTCCTGCACATCGCCGCCCACAGCGCCTTCGGCGGCCTGTTCCTCTCCCTCAACGGCTCTGCCCGATGCGTCGGGTACGAAGCCTTCGCAGCAACCATCGAGCGGTCATCCCGTCCACGTCTCATCGTGCTCTGCGCATGCGGCTCCCATGAACCGTCGCGGTCGTTGACAAAACTCGTCGGTGCACTGATCGCCTGGCCAGCGATCATCGATGACGACCTGTCCGAGCTTTTCGCCAGCCAGCTGTATCGGAGCCTTGCGCGCGGGCAGACGATCGCTACAGCACACGCTGACGCCTGCGCCGCCCTCGACAGCCATCCAGTTCACCACCACCCAGTGCTCGACGGAACTGCCTGCACCGGTGCCCTGTTCTGATGTCACCCGTCAGCGAACCGGCTCCTGCTAACCAACCGCACAGGCACCGTGGTTCAGGTCCAACCGCTCCATCGTCAGACTGACAGAGATCGAGGGTCTGCGTCGGCTACACACGAGCAAGCTCCCCACGAAGCACCGCACCGGAGGGCATCCTGCCGGGCGGTCTCGGTTGCCTCGCCCGCGCGGTCGTGGTGCGGCTCGTGGTGCGAAATACAGAGAATCATGCATGACCAGTGGACGCAGTGCCGGCGGCGAGCGGTCGAGCATCCCGCCGGCTCATGCAACCTGTACCTCTGGCCATTCGGTGTGGCGCTGTTTCACCTCGTGGAGGACCTCGCGCTTGACTCCGTCGCCCACCTCGCGGTCTGGCGGAGGATCACCTACGAACAGAACATGCACTGGGCGCGCGACCAACTCCAGGCACTCACCAGTGGCGAGGGTGGCGCTCAGCCCTACGTGCTAAGCCTCTACTGGGTGGACGAGCCCGCCTGGCAAGGCCGCGATCTTCTGACAGCACTGCGACTCATGTGCATCCCCCGCGTGCTCGTGCCGCGAGTAGACAACATCGACGAATCGTGCCTCGCGCCTGCCACGCTCGTCGAACGGGCCCTCCTCCAGGACGGATTCGACCACCCCGAACTCGTCGACTTCAGCATGAAAGGCATCTCACTGGGCTACGCATCCTGGTCCGGCGTCGTGTACCACCCCATCGCGCAAGACCGCGCGCTACGCGAGGACGAGTTAGTCACCTGCGAGCTCTCCGTCCAAGCGGCATGGGCCTACTGCGATCACCTCCGCCACCAGGTCGAACGAGGGGATGACCCCGTGGTGCCTACCGAGTTCAGCTGGCGGTTCCTGCGCGGCATTCACTCACGACTGACCACCGAACGACCGCAAGAAACATCGCAACACCGCTCGATGCGCGACGCCGTGGTGCAGACTAGCGGGTTGAATCGGCATCTGGCCCAGGCGGTGGAGATCCTCCGAGAGTGCGACAGGACGTGACATGAGCGAACCCGAGCCGGTACTCGTGGTCGTGGATGTACAGAACGGCTTCATCACCGAACACTCAAAATCCGTGATACCGACCATCGCCAACCTCGTGCGCCGATGGCAAGCCGCCCACGGCGACGTGGTCTTCAGCCGATACCTCAACTACGCCGACAGCCCATTCGAGCGACTGCTCGGCTGGACCAAAATGGCCAACGGCCCAGACACCGAACTCGTCACCGAGCTAGCGCCCTACCTCAACCCCCACACACCAGTTATCAACAAGTACATCTACACACTGTTCACACCCGAAGGAACCCACCTCATCGATGAACGCGGTTGGACCGACCTCTACATCTGTGGCATCGACACCGATATCTGCGTGCTCAAGACCGCCGTCGACGCCTTCGAACACGACCTCACACCATGGATCCTCCAAGACGCCTGCGCCAGCCACGCCGGCCCCAAAGCCCACACCGCCGGACTATTCATCGCCGGGAGATTCATCGGCACCAACCAAATAATCCAAACCACCAACCTTCCCCAATCCGTCCTACCCCTCCCCGCCTGACCACCAGGGACCGACCCCGCAGCAATCATCGATGCCCTCACCGGGTTGACTCCGTCCTACGCGTCCGCGCTGATACGCGCGCACTCCGCGTCGACCTCGCTGCCCTTGCCGCCAATGGCGACCGGGACGAAGCACCCACCCACGTCGACCACGCGGCCCAGTTCGACATACAAGTCGGCTCAGCATGCCAGCGCCGACGTATCACGACCTTCCGGCCGCAGTTTGCTAGCTTCCAGCGGGCACGTTGCTAGCCTGCGGTGGGCGCGGCAGTCGAGAAGCGATGAGGTCGGCGGCTTTGGTGTCGGCGGCTGCGACCCACGCGGCGTAGACCTTGAGCGTGGTTGCCCCTCCGCCAGCGTGGCCCAGCCTGCCTGCCACGGTGCGCAGGTCGACCCCGCTGGCTAGCAGCTCGGTCGCGCTGTAGTGCCGTAGCGCATGAAGGTGCGTGTCGATGCCGAGATCGGCGGTCATCTTTGCGTACCGGTGCGTGATGGCGTCCGGATCGCAGTGCCGCCGGTAATCGGGTGCGTAGGAGAATACGAAGGCGTCGTCGTCGAGCGTGGTGCCGAGTTCGGTGCAGCGCCGCCGTGCACGCTGCTTGTGGTCGGTCAAGATGGCGATCGTGTCCTGATCGAGCTTGATCACCCGCATCTGGTGGGTCTTGGTGTCCTTGAGGATTGTCTTGCCGTTGCGCCGGACCAGATTCCGTCGGATGGTCAGGAAGCCGGATGTCAGGTCGACGTGTTCCCACGCGAGCGCGACCAGCTCGCCGCGCCGGGCTCCGGTGATGAAGGTCAGCCAGACGAAGGTTCCCCAATCGGCATCCTGCCCCCAGGCTGCGTGTGCGATCTTGACTGCTTCTTCGGCCGAGGGTGGATCAGGTTGCGGCGCGGGGATGCGTGGCCGTTGGGCGGCGTCGAGCGGGTTGACGGTGATCCACCCCCACCGCTTGGCGGCGTTCAGGGCACCGCTGAGCACCGCGTGGCATTGACGGACTGAGGAGACGGCGAGCGGCTTGCATATGTGCGCTGCGCATCGCTCGTCGCACGCATGCGGCCGAGGGGTGCGGTGCTCAACAAAGGAGCGGCCGTGGCATCGACGGCGGCAGGTTCGCAGTTCAGCGTAGAGCTGCTCGAAGGGGCGCGGACCCTGCCGACACAGCTGTGCCAGGGGAGTGGTTCCGAGTGTCGGACGGATGAAGCCGTTGATCAGCAGCCGGTAGCTGGCGCGTGTCGTCTCCTCGACCTGATGGCCGGACAGCCATTCGTCAAGGAGGTAGCCGAGTGTGACGTTCGTCCGTGCTGCGGTGCTGTCCCGAACCTGCTCCCGCAGCCTGTCGCGGACCAGGACTGCCGCATCCTCAGTCTCGGCCGAGTCGCTGAGCATGAGCTGCCGACCGGTTACCGGGTCGTACCCGGCGGAGACGCGGATCTGGTAGGTGCCGCCCCGTTGGCGGATGCCGGTCAGGTCCTTCGGAGGCTGCTTCCTGCGTGCCATAACGGCAGCGTACAGCGCGTTAATGGACAGTCTGATGGACAAAGATCCTTAGATGCGATCTTCTTCCGTTCATCTGTGCTGGTGAGAGGTGGTGCGCCGCCAGGGACTCGAACCCCGAACCCGCTGATTAAGAGTCAGCTGCTCTGCCAGTTGAGCTAGCGGCGCCCGTGCCAGCCACGCCAGCGCGACGGCCAAGACGCTAGCACGCTCGCTCCGGCCGGTCCGAACCAGGCTACAAGCAACCAGGCAGCAAGCAACCAGGCAGCAAGCAACCAGGCAGCGCCGCCGTGCGTCGGTAGACGTGTCCAGCTGGTGTGTGCACGCCAGCGAAGTCTGTCGGTCCGGGGCGGCAGGCTCAGCCTCTTGCGGTAGATCACGGAAATGGACGGTGCCCGTGCGGGTGAGTAGGTCGTGTCCGGCGACCGGAGGTCGGAACGTAGTGTCGGGGCAGGTCAAGCGGGGCGTGATGATCACGGCTTGGCTTGTCGGCGGTGTGCTCGGCATGCTGTTGGCGGGGTGCAACTCGGGTCACACCGGTGCGCCGACTCCCGCCAGGCACCAGGTCGTCCCAGCACAGCCCCCTCCGGTCGCGATCATCACCCCCGATCCGCCGGATGGTGCGGTCGGTGTCTCACCAGTGACGCCGGTCACGGTGACCGTTGCGAAGGGCAAGCTCAGCCAGGTGTCCTTGACCAATCCCCAGGGCACTCCAGTCGTCGGGCAGCGTGAGCCCGATGACACGAGCTGGAAGACCACCGGGCCACTGGGCTATGGCAAGACCTACACGATCAGCGCCAGCGCGGTCGGCGACGACAACCGGCTGGTGAGTAGCACCTCCACGTTCACCACCATTGAGCCGCGGACCCTTACCTATCCGTCGATCAACCCGCTCAACGGGGAAACGGTCGGCGTGGGTCAGCCGATCTCGGTGTACTTCGACGAGCCGATCTCAGACCGGAAAGCCGCCGAGAACGCGATCACCGTCACCACGAGCCCACTCATCGAGGGTGCTTTCTACTGGTTTTCCTCCAAAGAAGTGCACTGGCGCCCGCGACAGTTCTGGGCGTCGGGGACCCACGTCACCGTGGCCATCCACGACTACGGCAAGGACCTCGGTAGTGGGGTGTACGGCCAGGAGGATCGTACGTCGAACTTCACGGTCGGTGACGCCTTCATCGCTCGGGCCGACGGCGGGACCCACCAGATGACCGTCGAGATCAACGGCCGCGTGGTGCGCACGATGCCGATCTCGATGGGCAAGCCGAATACCCCCAGCACCAAGGGTGTGCACGTGGTCACCGACCGGAATGCGACCAAGGTCATGGACTCGACCACGTTCGGTCTCGCGCTCGACGCCGGCGGGTACATCGCCAAAGTGCAGTGGGCTACCCGCATCTCCAACAGCGGCGAGTTCGTGCATTCCGCCCCGTGGTCGGTTGACCAGCAGGGTAACAGCAACGTCAGTCACGGCTGTATCAATCTATCGCCGGACAATGCCAAATGGTTTTTCGACAACGTGAAGAAGGGCGACCTCGTCATCAACGCCAACACCGGGGGCCCGGACCTCAAGCCGTGGGACGGATTCGGGGATTGGCAGATCCCCTGGGGGCAGTGGGTGTCGGGCAACAAATAGCCGAGACCGTCATCACCTCGTCGTGACGTGCTTGGTGATCAGGCGGTTGGCCCGTTCGGCTTGCTCGATGACAGCCACGTGCGCGCCATTGAGAACTTCCAGCGGTCTTGCAGAATTCGGCGTCGCTCTCATCGATGCCCCGGTGAGCTCGTGGTGGACCTCGACGCTTCTCCTGCGCGGCGCCCTCATGCTGGCTGCTACAGGTCGTCGAGAAACTGGGGTGAGTGACGGGACTCGAACCCGCGACATCCTGGACCACAACCAGGTGCTCTACCATCTGAGCTACACCCACCATTGCGCGTACCCTCACCAGCGCTGCTGGTAAGAGTACCGGGCGCTGGACTCGGGTCACCGGTCGGGTATCTGACGGGCGATGTCGTGGGCCGCCGCCCGCGCTTCCTCAGAACTCGGGCCTGGTGCGGGCACGAACACGGTGCACCGGTAGTAGGCCAGCTCACGGATGGACTCGGTGATGTCGGCCAGCGCCCGGTGAGCCAGTCCCTTGGTCGGCTGCGCGTAGTAGACCCGGGGGTACCAGCGGCGGCACAATTCCTTGATGGATGACACATCGACCATCCGGTAGTGCAGGTGCCCGTCGAGCGCGGCCATGTCGCGGGCGAGAAATGCTCGGTCGGTGGCTACCGAATTACCGGCCAGTGGCGCCGAGCGTGCCTCGGGTACCCACGTGCGGACATAGTCCAGCACCTGCCGCTCCGCCTCGGCCAGAGTGACGGTGGACTGCCGCACCGCCTCGGTCAGGCCGGACTTCGCGTGCATCTCGCGCACCACTTCGGGCATCGAATCCAGCGCGGCGTCATCGGCGTGGATCACCACGTCGACGCCCCGGCCGAGTACTCGAAGCTCGCCATCGGTGACCAGCGCGGCAATCTCGATCAGCGCGTCCTTGCCTGCGTCGAGCCCGGTCATCTCGCAGTCGATCCACACCAGACGGTCGTTCACGACTCCGAGCCTAGTGTGCGCCCGGTGCCGCCCATGTCATGTTGCAGAAACGGCTTGAGCAGTCCCGGCACCGCCTGCTCGGCAACGGCCAGCCCCTCGGCGGTCACGACGTCGATCACGCGATACCCGCCGTTGCCCGCTGCGGTGGTCGCGGTCACCGTGACCAGCCCAACGCGGCGCTGAAAAAATGACTGCGAGACCGTCCAGCCGATCACGCCGCAACGCTGCAGCGCGACTGTGCCGCGCATTCCGGCACCATGCCGGGTGACGAGATAACGTCTGGTGAGCGCGTGTCCCAGATTGCGGTAGGCGTCCACTGCGAGCAGTACCGTCACCGGCAACAGGCCCAGTGCCGCCCACGCCAGCCAGAGCGGCACCGGAGCAAACCACAGCACCGCGGATCCCGCCAGCACCGGCAGCGTCGCGCGCACCAGCCGGCGCCGCAGTGCCATCAGTGGGTGACTGCGCAACGCCGTGCGGGTGGGGGAGGGGTTCTCTGCGAGCACCGCCCCGGCCACCCGGTGCGCCTCGTCTCGCGGCGCCGGCGGCAACAAGCTGCCCCGGCCGTGACCACGGCGGCCTCCCAGGCCGGTCGCCACAGCGATGGTCCGTGCTCCGCGCCCGATCCGCAACAGCGGCGACTCGACCACCTCGACCCCGCGCAGTCGACGCTCCTCCAGCGACACCGATCGGGTGGTGAGCAGTCCCCGGCGGATCCGCAGGGTGCCGCCCGGTTCGCGAGCCAGCCGAAACCTCCACCAGGCCTCGACGAAGATCAGCACCGAGCCCACCAGCGCAATCACCAGTACCAGCACGGCGAACGCGGTGACGCCCAGCCACAGCGGGGCCATGCTCAGTCTCTCGCGGACACCGCCTACGTCCACGGCATCGGCACCGACATCATTGACGAGTTGCCCGAACGCCCCGGCGACGGCGCCCACCGCCACCAGGCTGGACACCGTGAGCGGGGCAAAACGCAGCCAGGACCAGTTCAGCGCGGCCAACTCGGTCACAGGCGGCGGAGCCGCGACACCTGAGTCTTCCACATGGCCGACGTCCAGGGGGTCCAGCAGGCGCTGCCGTACTCGGTCGGCCTCGGTGGCGGAAATCGCGTCGAGAGTCAGCTCGCGCGACTCGACGCCGTCGGTGCGTTCCCCGGTCCCGATCTTGACGACCGACAGCCGGAACAGCCGGTGCACCAGCCCAGCAGTGACGTCGACGCTGCGAATCCGGTCCCGCGGAATCGACCGGGCGGTGCGGAACAGCAAGCCCGAACGCAGCTCGACGCGCTCGCTGGTGATCCGGTAGCGGGTGGTCAACCACCGCAGCACCCCGGCGAGCAGGACAACCAGCACACCGACCGATAACCCGTAGGCCCGCCCCCCGATGTCCTGCCCGACGCCGATCACCACCACCACTGCGATCACCGGCAGGAACCCGGCAAGCTGACGTAGCGGAGTGACGGCGAGCATCCGCGGGTCGAGGCGCTGCCAGCCGGACTCGGTCGGCATGGTCTGAGTCATGTGGCATCCTCGAGAGTCGCCTGGGTGGTCTCGGTGAGTTGCTCGACGAGATCGTCGGCCACCGCGCGGTCCAGCCCCGCCAACCGCAGTGCCCCGGCTGCCGATGCCGTGGTGACCGTGACAGTGGCCAGGCCGAACAACTGCTGCAACGGCCCACGTTCGGTGTCCACGGTTTGGATCCGGGACATCGGAGCGACCCGCCATTCCTGGCTGATCCAGCCCGCCGATGTGTAGACCGCGTCGTCGGTGGTCTCCCATCGGTGCACCCGGAACCGCCATCGCGGCATCACCAGCAGGTAGCCCAGACCGATGACGACTAATGCGGCGGTGCAGGGGATCAGCCAGGGTCGCACGTCGGCCCAGACGACCAGGCCGACCGTCAGCGGGATCAAGACGGCAGTCACCTCGAGGGCGGCCTGGGTGGTCCACCAGGTGATCGCACGAGGGCTCACCCGGTGACGCGGCGAGCGTAACCGCAGCGGCTCGCTCATACTGGACGTCTCAATCTCTTGGCCTCGCCTCATAGCGGACGGCCTGCGCGCTGACCTGCGCAAGCTGATCGTGCAGGTCACCTCCGGGGTAGCTCACCACACAAGCCTAGAAGCCCCGGCCAGCCTGACCAGGCAGCAGGTTCCCTGCTATCACCCAATGTGACAAGATATCCACAGTTACACCTCCATCGGATATTACTTGAAGACTTTCTGTTGCGCCGCCCGTAATGCATACACGGAGAGCCAGTGGAGAAGACCAGGTCGGCTTATTCGCGCTGATGCCGGGTTGGGCTATGCTGCCATCGGTCGGGGCCCAAACAGTGAGAAGTCGTATCAGCGGTCTCCTCGCCGCCCGAAAGATCTGGTCGTGAGTAAGGATGCGCAAGGATGGCCGTCAACGGCAAGAAAGGTCCCCAATGATGCAGTACAGGAGAGGCGCCCGGACGATGGGACGGGCCGGCGTATTCCTGGCGTGCGCCTCGTCGATCTTGGCGTTCGCTGGACCAGCCTCAGCGGCTGGGGAGTTCACCACCGCGTACGAGCACGGGCACGGGCAATTCTCCATATCCCTGACCGGTGACGAAGTCCGTGATGGTGGAGACCGTGATGGGCGGGGTTTCGCTCGCCTTGACCTCGACCCCGACAATGAACGAGTCTGCTACGTTCTCACGTGGCGCGGGCTCGACGGCGATGTGACCGCCTTCCATCTCCACGCCGCCCCTCGCCAAAACGACGGCCCGCATTGGATCGATTTCTTCAACAACAAACACTTCGACGGGGCGCGAAACACTGTCGTGAACTGTGTCCATAGCGACCGCTGGAAGATCCGCGCCGTGATCGACGAGCCGTCCGACTACTATCTGATGGTCCACACGACCGAGCACGAAGACGGAGCAATCCGCGGTCAGCTGGGTTAGGGTCCGTCCGGGGAGGCATAGTCACCCCACCACCCGATAACATCAGCCTCCCCGGACGGCGAGCCTTCACGGCTCGCTCTGGAGTAGCTGGCTGGCACAGAGCTCGCGGCTACGTACAGTCCCCTCGAACTGTCGCCGCTGGTGGTGTGCTCGAACGGTGGGGTTCTGGACAGATGACAAACCAGCTCGACGACCATGTGGTCGCGGCAAGCTCGACTGTGCTACCGAAACGCTTGAAAGGGGAATTAAAGAATGGCCGACAGGGGCAAGGAACGTCCCACGATGCAGCCCAGTAAAAATGCTCGGACAGTGGGACGAGTCGGAGTCTTCCTGGCGTCCGTTTCGTCGGTCCTCGTTCTCGCCGGACCGACGTCAGCCTCGGCGCACGAGGTAAGCTCGGCGTATCAAGCTGGAAATGGGCATTTTTCCATCACTTTGACCAGCGGGGAGGTCCCAAGCGGTGGCGATCCCGACGGGCAGGGCTCGGCTACGCTAGATCTCAAACCGCAAGAAAAAACGGCCTGCTTCACCATCAACTGGAGTCGGCTCAGTGGTGAAGTGACCGCCCTGCACCTGCACGCTGCCGCCCGGGGCAGCGAGGGTCCACATGCGATCGATTTCTTCAACAACCAGCACTTCCCTGGGGCACAATACACCGCTTCGGGCTGCGTCCCTACCACCCCGGAAACAATCAACGCTGTCATCAACCGTCCGGCGGACTACTATTTCAACGTCCACTCGACTGCGTTCCCCGGGGGCGCGCTCCGCGGCCAGCTGAATTAGAGAGGTTTGCTGCCCTTGACCACCAGCGCCCGGGTGGTCAAGGGCAGCAAACCGTTTCGTCCTCTCAGTGGATTCGTCTACAGATGCAGTTTTCACTGTGTGAGGAATGATCCTTAAGACAGGCGGGCGAGCATGCCCTCACAGCTGCGAACGACCACTCGAGCCCGGTCGCTTGCAGCGCGGTTGGACAGTGGGCTTTCGGCGCGTCGTTGCCAGCGGGCCAGTGCGGCGATCACGGCCTCGCGGAGTAGTACCGGATCCGTGTCGGGTTCAAGGCCGAGCCGGTTGGGTGTCGCGGCACCATGTCCGCCGAGTAGCCGTTCAGCATCGGACCGGGCGTCTGGGGGTAGCGCAACGTCCGGAGCGCGCAACTCAGCGAGCAGTCGCAGCTCCCGGAATTCGTGCGCACCAGCGAGGATCCGTTCAACGTCACCGGCCAACCGGCTGGCCTCGGGGCACGGTTCCTCCCGCAGCGTGCGATCGACGAGCAGCAGCGCAGACCGGGCCTTGAGCACGTCGCGACGTTCGGTGAACTGAGTGGCCAGCACAGTACGCAGCTCCTCCAGACCGCTGCGCCGCACCAACTCCTCGGCGAGCCCGGCCGGCTCGCGGTGTCCTTGGCGGATCAGCGTGGTGGCCAGCCGCAGCCCGAACAGTCCGAACCGTTCCACTAACGCGCCCCGAATCTGCGCAGGCAGGCTCGGATGTGCATCGGGCGCCGCGAACCGGTCGGCCGACAGCAGCAGGGAATCAAGCTCCGAGCGGGATGCCTGAGCCAGCTCGCACAACGCGCTGAACTCTGCCTGCCGCAGGGTCCGAGCGGTCTGGGCGAGCAGCCCGGCCACCGCGACCACGGTCTGGCACAGCCGGCGCACCTTGGGCTCAGCGCGGTATCGACGGGCTACCTGGCGCGCCGACATCATCGCATCGAGCCGTCCGGCGCCGATCTCGTCTGCCCGGGAAAGCACCGCGACCGTATTGACAACCGCGGCAGGAGCGCCGACCTGATCGTAAAACGACTCGAGAAACCGCACATCGGTGGCGTGTAAGTGGCGCATGAGGTAGATGACGGCGTCTGCGTCCGATGGTCGGTCGGTAGGTGCGAGTAGCTCGATGGCGCGGGCCGAGATGTGCGTCGACAATGATGCGATACCCGGGGTGTCGATCAGCGTTGTGGCCCGCAGGCCGCGGGAGGGCCAATCGACGAGCAGCCGCTCGACGTCATCGGGTGCGCTACCCCGAAGGTCGAACTCCAACCGGCCCGCCGTCCGGGTCAGCGGCAGCTGTCGCGGAGAGCCCACCCGAGGAATCAGGGTGAGGCGCGGGCTTGCGGCGTCTCGATACCAGGTGACGATCCGGGTGCACTCCCCAGCATCGGTCGGCGCGATCTGCTCCCCGACCAAGGCGTTGAGCAGCGTTGATTTGCCGGCTTTGACCTTGCCCGCGACCGCCACTCGAAGCGGTTCGTCAAGCCGGTCGATTTGATCACGCAGTCTGGTCGCTGTGGTAGGGCTGTCGCGGTATGCCTCGGCCGCCCGCCGCAACACCGCCCGGACCGCAGTGCTGATGCCGGCGGTCGTCCTTGTCGGCGAGCTCACGATTCGCTTCCTGGTGCAGCCAGCAGAGTGCGAGCGTCATCGCGTACTGCGTCGATCTGCTCGAGCTCGGCCCTGATCTGCTGGATCCGCTGGCGCCGGGCGGATCCCTCGGTATTCGCGGCCTTCTCGGCGGCATGGATGGACTCCGACAGCGAACGGTGCAGCTCAGTCGCTACGTCGCTGAAGTGGTCCCGCAGCAGCCGTTGAACCTGCCGCAGCCGGTCCCGGCATTCTTTGCCGACGTGAAAGATGACGTCGTCGACCTGCTTGCGCAGCAGCATCTGGGCCTCGGCCTGCTGCCGCTTCAGCCGGCCCTTCTTGTCGTCACGCAGCGTCTTGGCGCCGAGAACGAGCCCGGCGGCGATCGATATCGGGTTGAACAAAGTGGCCGCCGCCCCCGCAAACATGGTCAACATTCCGAACATCAGTACACCGCCGTAGGAACCCCGCATCCCGGTGAGCAGCTTGCCGAGGAGCTTGGGGTCGTCGACGTGCGGGGCCACCAGCTCAGACACTGCATTCAGGGCGGTCGGCACAGCACCCAGCCGCAGCTCCGGCAGCAGCTCGCCGCCATCTTCGGCGAAGTGCTCAGCAACCTGGTGAGCGATCGTCTGAGCCCGCTGGTTCGCCCACACGAAGGTGTCGGAAGTGGCCGCCGCGAGTTGCTGCGCGAGCCACTCGGTGAACTGTTCCCAGATCGTGCTCGGGTCTGCCTGTTCCAGCGCCGTCTCGCCACTGCGAATGATCTGCCGCAACCGGTCGCGCAGGTCGAACTCGATGTCGGCGTTCAAGTCGGCCATCCCGTCGCTGAGCGTCTGCTGCCATCGTGACGAGCGACGATGCAGATCGTCGGCGCGGGTTTTGGCGGCCTCCAACTCAGCCATCAGCGCCGTGCTGCCCTCGGGATTCTGCTGTGCCTGCAGTTCGGCCCGCAGCGACACCGCGAGGTGGTCGGTGACGGTGAAGATATCGTGCGTTACCGAGCGGCGACTCAGCCGGTCCGCATGCGCCACTGCACCCAGCAGGTACCCCACCAGCGCCGGAAAGCCGGATTCCTCCTGCAGCTGCCGGTCCTCAGTGCGGATCGCGTGCAGACGAAGCGTCGATGACACCGCGAGCAGATCGGCCCCCACCCTGGCTCCAGCCAGGTGGACCCTGTCCAGCTCGGCGATGCGTCGCCACTGCGGGTAGAGGTCGGTCTTGGTGAGTACGCAGGCGACGTTGGGACACAGCTTCATCGCCTGCCGCAGAAAGTTGATCTCGGGTTCGGAATACTCCTGGGAGGCGTCGGAGACCAGCAGCACGGCGTCTGCGGTCGGCAGCGCGGCCACGGTGCTGATGGTGTGCACCGAGCTGAGCCCGCCGACGCCAGTGGTGTCGACCAGCACGAGCCCGTCAGCCAGGATCTGACGGGGAATGCCCACCTCGGCACGCAGCAGATTCTGGTGGTTTCCAGGATTGCCCACCTCGGAGACGTGCTCGGCGAGCGCCTCGATGGGCACATCGACCCGTTCGGTGGTCTCGGGGTCGGAGGCGTCGTCGACTTTGTTCACCAGCGTCGCGACGGGGGTCTTCGAGTAGTACACCTCGGTGGGCACAGCGGTGGCGATGTCGTCGTCTACCGGGCACACCGGGGCATCGACCAAGGCGTTGACAAGCTGGCTCTTGCCCTGCTTGAACTCGCCGACCACTAGCACCCGCACGGTGGGGTCGAGCAGCCGACGACGGGTCTGCGACAGCCGCTGCGCCAGGTCGGGGCGGTCGCCCGCCTCGGTCAAACGGATCGCCCGGTCGACGACGTCCAAGCCTGCCGGCCCTGCTGCACTCACGATGTCGGCCTCTCATTGCTGGCGGTCATACCTGCCATCAGCCCCGCCGCCCCCGGGATGGGGTGGCGGAGCTGATGGGGTGCTCAGCGCACTGGAGGGTACTCCTGGGTTGTCGATGCAGGATGGTCTCCAGGGGGTCAGCCGGAGTCCTATGTCCCTTGCCGCACCCCGGTCATCGGGGATCGCACCGGGTTGCGATCTCCCGCGTTAAGAGATTGAAGGCCGCTCCTGGTAGGGGGTTCTGGCGGGGGCTGGCCTTGCCAACATCGGACACCCGTCCGGAAGATCGCGATACTCACCAGTGTCGCTAACGGAGTGCTTCGCATCGGCGATACGCAGGTCAGACGCGGTACAGATTTGCTCGACACAGCTAGGGCTTCTGGGATCAGCGCGACGAGAGGGGGGACGCGGAAATGGGCTACTGGCTCGGGATCGACGTGGGCACCACCTTCACCGCCGCGGCCCTCTGCCGGCAGGAGCCTGGGCGGCGGGCGCTGCCTGAGGTGGTCGCGCTGGGTACCCGCTCGACCGCGGTGAGCTCGGTGGTCTACCTGGGAGAGGACGGCCAGGTGGTGGTGGGGGAGGCCGCCGAGCGCCGCGCCCATACCCACCCTGAGCGGGTGGTCCGGGAGTTCAAGCGGCGCATCGGCGACGAGGTCCCGATGGTCATCGGCGGTGTGCCGCACTCAGCACCCGAGATCGCCGCGATGGTGGTCCGCTGGGTGGTCGACCGAGTCACCGAGCGCGAGGGCGGACCCGCCGCCGGCATCGTGATCACGCATCCCGCCGGCTGGGGCGAATACAAGATTCAGACCGTGGCGGATGCACTGCGCGGGGCCGACCTGCCAGAAGTCACCTTCCGTAGTGAGCCCGAGGCTGCCGCGGCGAGCTATGCGCTTCAGGAACGAGTCGACTCCGGCAGCACCATCGCGGTCTATGACCTCGGCGGCGGAACCTTCGACGCGGCTGTCGTCCGCAAGACCGGTGCCACGACGTTCTCAGTGCTCGGCGTGCCCCAGGGAATCGAACAATTGGGCGGCGCGGATTTCGACGACGCCGTCTTCGGTCACGTTGTGGCCGCAGTGCCGGCCCTGAGTGAGCTCGACCCGGAGGCTCCCGCCACGCTGGCCGCGACGGCTGCACTAAGGCGCGAGTGCACCGAGGCCAAGGAAGCACTGTCGGCCGATACCGAGGTGACGATCCCAGTGTTGGCGCCCGAGATTCAGTCACAGGTGCGGCTGGTCCGGGCCGAGTTCGAGGACATGATCCGACCGCAGGTGCAAGCGACCGTCGAGGCGCTGCATCGGGCACTCCGATCTGCAGACGTCAGCCCGCAGGATCTCGACGCTGTGCTGCTGGTCGGTGGTTCCTCGCGAGTACCGCTCGTCGCCCAGCTCGTCTCGGCGGAGTTCGGTCGCCCGGTCGCCGTCGATGCTGATCCCAAAGCTGCGATCGCACTTGGCGCCGCCCTGTCCGCGTTTCCTCCCGACATCCCTGATTCCAACACCGCTGAGGCGGCTCCCGCTCCGGACGCGCCGCTCCGGGGCGAGGTCATCATCGAGCCCCCGACATCGCCTGCCTGGCTCGACGTCCAAGCAGGGGTCCAGCTGGAGGCACCGCCGCGACCATCTTTGACAGCTATCCCCCTGGACGTCGAATCTGCCGAGCGCGAGTGGAGCAGGGCCAGATCACGGCGGCTCAGGCGGGTCGTCATGGCAGGGGTGCTAGCGCTGTTCACCACCGCAGGCGTGGCATCGGTCCCGTTCTTGGCCTCGCGCAGCGGTCCCGTCGCCCCGGCAGACGCCGGGACACCGCCCGGCGCGGCGCCGGTGACCGCTACCACCAACCCGGCCGCGGACACCGGGAACAGCGACGAGGCTTCGCACAGCGGGGGATTCAACCGTCCGGTCCGCGCGACGCCCACTGTGGCGGTGAACAAACCGGTCGGCGGGACCGCCAAGACGGCCCTCGTCGTGCCTACCAGAGCGCCTCAGCCCACCGGGGTCACCACCTACTCCTGGTCCACCAGCTGGTCCGATCCGCCTGTCACGACTTCGCCCGCTCCCACGACCGCGCCCACGCCCACTACTGCTGCCACCACGGCTGGCCCTACTCCTACGACCACCCATGCCACCACGGCTGGCCCTACTCCTACGACCGTCCCGGCTACAACGAACCAGACATCCAGCCCGCGTCGTCCCAAGCAGCCCACGTGACCCAGGTAACGGCTCGGCGCCGGCCGGTGCAAGACGGCGCAGAAGCGTCGCTGGCCGGGATAATGGCGGCGCAGACGCTGTACCACACCGTCCGCGCCGACCCGTTTGCACCGCTCACGGTCAGTGTCGTCGGTCCGGGCGGATGCGGTAAAAGCGCGCTGCTGGCAGCTCTGCACCAGGCCTACCTGGAAGCTGGACTAACCGTGGTCGGAGTCGGCGCGGTGGCCGTCGGACTCACCCCTTCCTCGGACCTGGCTGTTCTGGTCGACGACGCCCATCTGTTGGACAGTCCCGACCTCGACCAGCTGCGTCGTCTAGTGCTGACCAGCGATGCGCGGCTTGCGATCGCGTACCGTCCCTGGTCGCGGAAGGCCGCGCTGGACGAACTCGAGGACGCTCTGAGCCGTCACCAGCCACCGGTGCTGCTGGGTCGCCTGAATCGGCAGGGGATCCAGCAGCGTTGCGCGTCGTTGCTCGGGACAGCTCCGCCCGTGGCGATGGTCGAGCTGCTCTGCGAGCAGACCGACGGGGTACCGAGGCTGATCGACCAGATGGTGGGTGCGCTGCGCACCGGTGCCGCGCTCGACGTGGATCATCCGGAGCTGCCGTCGGATGTCATCGACCGCATCCGTCACGACCTCGATCGGCTCGCCCCCCAGCTACGTGCATTGCTGCTCGCGGTGGGCCTCGGCGCGGCCCCTGACCCCGAGATTCTCTCTCAGGTGCTGGCGCTCGATCCGGCGGTGGTTGTCGACCTGCTGTCGATGGCGCAAGCGAGCGGCTTGCTGCTCGGCGAGGGCCGGGTGATCCCGCTGGTGCAACGGGCGTTGGTGGCCGGCACCGCGCCGGGGACCCGACGGGTGATCCAGCGGCTGGTGCTCGCCGCCCACCTCGAACGCGGCCGGCCGGTCCTTGACCTAGCCCGTGAGCTGATCGACGCCGGTGCCCGCGGCAGTGACCTCGCCGCCGTCGTCGAAGCCGCCGGCGACGCCGCTCTCGCAGACTCCGTCCGGTCCGAATGGGCCCGGTCCGAATGGGCCCGGTCAGAGTGGGCTCAGTCCCCACCGATCGGGTCTGACGGTGCGATGCGAGCCGCGCAGCTGTACGCCCAGGCCGTCACCGCTGGCGCGGACCCCACCACGCTGGCACCTCGCCGGGCCGAGGCGGCGGCTCTCGCCGGCGATCTGGACGAGGCGCTGCGCCTCGCTGATCAGGCGTTGTCCGATCCCTCCTGCCCAGACCTCGCCAAGGCCGGCAACGTTGCGGCTGCGATCTTGGCCCAGCGTGGTCTGCTGGCTCGCAGTGTCGAGGTCTACCGCTGGGTCGGCACGGGCCAGATGGGATCGGCGGCACCGCTGGCTGCATTGGCGCTGCTGGGTACTGGGGCGCTGGTCGAGGCGCGCGAGGTGCTGGCAGTCTCCGGTGGTGATCGGCCACCGACGCTGCTGGCGGGGGTGGAGTCACTGATGGCCACTGGCGTGCTGGAGTCGGTACTCGGCTCGTCGATGGCGGCCCCCACGGCGGTCCTGTCCACGCTGACCCGGGCAGCCGCGCTGCTCGAACCAGGCGGACGAGCCGTGCTCCTACCGGATACCCCAGCTGCCCTGGCCGCGATCGTGGCGCTGCATTCCGGCGAACTCGACGTCGCTGTCTCGGTTCTGGAGCGGGCCTTGGCCTGTGGCGTCGGCGGGTTGTCCGCGCGTGCGCGCTACCAGCTACTGCTGGCCTGGACCGCGATGATCCGTGGTGACACCGCGCTGGCCCGGCGTTGGCTGGCCCGCACGGTCCCCGATTCCGGCGTCCTCGAACCACGCGACGAGCTGTTCGCGGCCGCGCTTGCGGTCGGCTTGGCCCGACGCGAAAGTGACATTCCCACCCTGCACACTGCGTGGGTGGCGGCCAGGGAAGCGATCGTCCGTCACCCGGCTGACCTGTTCGCTCTTTTGCCGCTGGGTGAGCTGGCCGTGGCCGCGGCCAGGCTACGAGACTTCGACCGGGTGGCGCCGCACCTGGAACAGGCCCGGATCCTGTTGGAGCGGTTGGGTGATCCGCCGCTGTGGGCTGCACCGCTGCACTGGTACGGCCTGCATGCCGCAATCGTGCGAGAGCAGCCCAGCGCAGCTGAGCCCCATGCGGCTGCCCTGGTGCGGGCTGCGAAGAGCAACCACTACGCTGCCGTGCTCGCTGCCGCCGGTCGTGCCTGGATGCAGGTGCTGGGCGGGCAGTTCGACCCGTCGGAGATCGAGTCGGCAGCCCGTGGACTGCAGTCGATCGGCCTGGCTAACGACGGTTCTCGGCTGGCCGGTCAGGCAGCGATCCGCACCACCGACCGTAAGGTCATGGTTGCGCTGCTTGGATGTGCCCGGGCGTTACAGGCCAGCGGGCCCGGCGCATCCAGCGCTGGGGCGGACAGTGGCCCGCCGGACCGTGGCCCAGGAGATGGCGGCATCGATCAGTCTGAGCCAGCACCCGTATCCCGTCCTACCGCACCAGCCGGCGCGCCTATGCTGAGCGACCGGGAACGCGAGGTGGCCGAGCTCATCTTGACCGGTCTGACCTACCGTCAGATCGGGGAACGGTTGTTCATCTCGGCCAAGACCGTCGAGCACCACGTGGCCCGGATGCGTCAGCGGTTGGACGTGACCAGCCGGGACGAGTTGTTCGCCCAGCTCCGGATGCTCGTCGGCAACGGATCGGCCTAGCCAGCGAAACGCGGAGGGCTGCCGAACATGCACCAGCATCCAGGTGACCTCCGGGACGATCAGGATGACGAGGCTTTCACCGGCTCATAGAGCGTGGTGCGCTGGATCAGCGGCCGACCAAGTGGTTCGACGATCGCACGGAACCCGGCCTCGTCCAGACCTTGCCCGTGGCTGGCACCGGCCGCGCGGCTGATGTTCTCGTTCATCAGGGTGCCGCCGAGGTCGTCTACCCCGGCTTGCAGCAGCTGGCGGGCCCCGGAAGCGCCGATTTTGACCCAGGACGCCTGCACGTGATCGATCAGCCCGTGCAACGCGATCCGTGCTACTGCGTGCACCAGCAGCACCTCCCGCCAGGTTGGTCCCCGCCGGGCCGCCCGCTTGAGGTACATCGGGGTCGCCATGTGCACGAAGGGCAGTCCAACGAACTCGGTGAATCCGCCGGTCTGCGCCTGTAGCTCACGGGCTCGTAGCAGGTGCCGGGCCCAGTGCACGGGTTGCTCGATGGCCCCGAACATCATCGTGACATTGGAGTGCAGCCCCACCGAGTGGGCCGTACGGTGCGCCTCCAGCCACTCCGCGGTGGTGATCTTGTCAGGGCACAGTACGGCGCGGACCTCGTCATCGAGGATTTCCGCCGCAGTACCGGGCAGCGAGCGCAAACCCGCCTCGCGCAGCCGGGTCAGGTAGTCCGCGAGTGGTTCGCCGAGCCGCCGGGCACCCTCGGTGACCTCCAGCGCGGTGAAACCATGGATGTGGATCCCGGGCGCGGCCTCATGGATGGCTCGGCACACCGTGAGGTAGTAGTCACCGTCGAAGCTAGGATGGATCCCGCCCTGCAGGCATACCTCGGTGGCGCCCCACTGTTGCGCCTCCAGTACCCGCGCCACGATCTCAGGCAGCTCCAGCAGGTACGGTGCGCCACGCAGGTTCAGCGACAACCGGCCCTTGGAGAACCCGCAGAAGCGACACCGGAAGGTGCACACGTTGGTGTAGTTGATGTTACGGTTGACCACGTAGGTGACGGTGTCGCCGACGGTTGCTGCGCGCAGCTCGTCGGCCAGCCCGGCAACGGCGCCGACTTCGGGGCCACGGGCCCGCAGCAACATCACCAGTTCGTCGAGTCCGGGGCGCTGGCCCCCTCGGACCCCGTCAAGCACCGAGCGCACCGCGCCGGTAGCCCGCGGAGGCGTGGGGAGCAGCATCGGCGGCACGACGTCGATACCTGAATACCAAGCGGTAGAGCGGCGCGCCGCCAGCGTCACCTCCGCGCCATCCCCGACGTTGATGGCCTGCTGCGCACGCTCCGGGAATACCGCGCCCGGGTCGTCCCTGCCGAGTCCCTCGGCGTCAGAGCGGTCCAGCACCCGGAAACGCACTGCCTCGGCCAGCCACCGGGCCGGGTTCAAGGCGTACTCCGGATACATCGCCAGGCGTGGTGCCAGGGTGTGACCCGCCTCCTGAGTGGCCCTGCGCAGCTCGTCGAGCGCGGGCCACGGTCGCTCGGGATTGACATGATCCGTGGTGCTGGGGGAGACCCCGCCCCAGTCATCGATACCGGCAGCAAGCAGGCTCGCCAGATCGTCGGTGAGATTGGGCGGTGCCTGCACATGCACCTGCGGTGGCAGCAACAGTCGCGCCAACGCGATGGCGCGTAGATGCACCTGCGGTGGGCAAGGCGGCAGGGCGCGCATCGCCGTGCCCCCCTTGGGCAGGAAGTTCTGCACAATCACCTCCTGCACGTGCCCATACCGGCAATGCGCCTGCGCAATCGCTTCGAGTGCCACGACACGGTCGGCCTCGGTCTCGCCGATGCCGACCAGGATCCCGGTGGTAAACGGGATCGCCAGCTCGCCCGCGGCGTGCAGGGTGGCCAGCCGCCTATCCGGGTGCTTGTCCGGGGCGCCACGGTGTGCGGCCAGGTCCGGCCGTAACGATTCGATCATCATCCCCTGGCTGGCGGTCACCTCGCGCAGCGCGGCGAGCTCATCGTGATGCAACGCACCGGCGTTGGTGTGCGGGAGTAGCCCGGTCTGCTCGAGTACCGCGTGGCATGCCGCTATGAGGTAGTCCACCGTGGAGTCGTACCCGTGGTCGGTCAGCCAATTGCGCGCCGATGGATAGCGCAGCTCGGGACGCTCGCCGAGGGTGAACAGCGCCTCGTGGCAGCCAAGCTCCGCACCCCGGCACGCGATCGCCAGCAGATCGTCGAGTTCCAGATAGGGCGACGGCAGCTCGCGGGGAGCGTGCGCGAAGGTGCAGTAGCCGCACCGATCCCGACACAGCATGGTCAGCGGCAGGAACACCTTGGGGGAGTAGGTCACCCGCGTGCCGTGCACTGCGTCACGCACCGCACGAGCCCGGTCCAGCAGCTCCCCAGTCCCCAACCGAGCGAACTCCCCACAGTCAGCCATCGCACCTCCCACCCCGCCCGATACGGAGACATATCGGGGCTAAGCCGGACTCTATAGGCTTGACATGTCTCCATATCGGGTCAGCGATCGGGTTTAGCGAGAGTGCGTTGCCAGGCGTACCCGATCGCGACCGGCGGCTTTGGCGGCCAGCAGAGCGCCGTCGGCGGCAAAGAGCAGCTGGTCGATCTCGTCGCCGTCATCGGGTCTGACCGCCGCCCCGATCGACACCGATATGCCGTCCACCGTCACCGGCCGATCGTGCGCGCCGTCGACCAAGACTCGCAGCCGGCTGATGCGCTCACGGATCCGGTCTGCTATGTGCTCGACTTGTGCAGTTCCCACCCCGGGCAGCAGAATCACGAATTCTTCACCACCGAAACGCCCCACCAGGTCGTAAGGCCTGGTTTGGGAGCGGAGCTCGTCGGCGACGGCGCGCAGCATCTGATCACCGACGAGATGGCCCATCCGGTCGTTGAACGATTTGAAATGATCCAGGTCGAGCATCAGAACGCCGAGCGGGTCGGCGAGCCTGCGGGCCCGTTCGAGCTCTCGACCAGCGGCCTCACGCCAAAAGCCCGCAGTGAAGAGACCAGTCTTGCTGTCCGTGCGGGCGGCTTGCTGGAAGTGCGGTAGCAGCAAGGCGCGGTGCAGCGGGAACACGGTGATCAGGAGGACTGCGACCAACCATGGTTCCCACGCCAATACGACCGCGAGCGCGACCGCCAGCCCAAGCGAGGCCGCCACAACAAGCTGGTCGCTCGGGTTGCCCAGGACCTGGCGAGAGGGTTGCAGCGGGTCGGACATCATCACGGCACCGACCACCAGCGCGTAGTTGACCGCCCAGAATGCCGTCCCGGCACCGATCAGGACGGCGAGACCGGGTGGGCCGTGTGGGATGATCGGATACTCAGCGGGCTCGACCAGTTGCAGAACCGCGACCGCGGCGGCGGGAGCCAATACCATCGTCGCGCCCGAGAAGAACGTGCGGTAGATCTTGTTTGAGCTGCTCCGGCAGCAGGAGTGCAGGTAGACCACTGCGGTCAGGGCGAAAACCAGTGGTAACGGAACCGACAGCGCCGCAGCGAAGATCCACAATGAGGTGAGGTTCGGGAGCACACCGTTGTTGGTCGCCCGCTCACGCAGATTCTCGATCTTGCTGACAGTCTCCCGGTGCACGATCGCTCCAGCGGTCAGTACCCCGAACCGGATCAGATCGCCGGAAGTAACCGGGATCGCTGTGACTATCCCGGCAGCCAGCGCCATCGCAGCGACGTCCACAGCGAGTACGTAGGCGATGACCCCTCTCCGCTCGCCCCACAGCTTCCACCGCCGCGGGTGCAAAGCCACCAGGCCGCGTCCCGGCTCGACGCACGCAAACCCGCGGCTCACACTCACTAGGTTCCCCCGATAGTGACGTTGAGCGATGTCCCCCAGCGTAAGCGGCGCGCGACTCTTTGTCATCCTCCGAGCGGAGTGCCACCTCCAGAGTATTTTTCGTCACTGTCCGTAAGAAGGTGCCGCTGAATGGCGCGAGGCGATCGACGGGCAGTGCGCCGGGATTTCACCTGCCTCGATCACCGCTGGTATGAATTGTCACCCAACGTCGCACCGTGCGCCGGCAAGGGGGTGGTCACGATGGTGACAAGCAGGCGGGCACGAGTGCTGCGACTGCTGGCTCTGCTCCTGGTGGTGTATGCGCTGCCCGCAACGGTGCTGGTTCGCTCCACGAGCGCGCAGGTGAGTCCGTCCTCGGCGGCTGACCTGCCCGTTTCGCCGGTTCCGTCGCATCGGATTCCGGCCGATCCGGTGCCTGTGCCGTTGCCCAACCCGGTGGCCGGCCCACCTCTGGTATCGCCGTTCACCGGCCTCCCGACCGACCTCGACGCACCCGTGCTCGGCGTCAAGATCGACAATGCCTCGGTGGCCCGCCCGCAAAGTGGGCTCACGCTGGCGGACTTGGTTTATATCGAGCCGGTTGAGGGCGGTCTGAGCCGGCTGCTGGCGGTGTATCAGTCCCAGGCCCCGTCAGTGGTTGGGCCGGTGCGTAGCGCGCGGATGTCCGACGTGCAGCTGCTGGCCAATTTCGGTCGGCCGGCGCTGGCATTCTCGGGTGCCGCATCCGAGGTCGGCGGGCTGGTGGCTCGTGCGCCGGTGCTTGACGTCTCGGCCTTGGCGCGGCCGGGCGGCTATCACCGAGATCGGCGAAGGTTGATTCCGCATAACCTTTACGGCGACGTCAGCCTGCTCCGCCAAGGTGGGGCTCCACCCCGGGATATCGGATTCCGCTTCGGACCTCCGCCGCCTGGCGGTCGCGCGGTGCCGGGCACCGAAGTGAGGTACCCAGCGACCACCATCGGGGTGCAGTGGGTACCCGCGGACGCTCGGTGGGTGTTCTCCATGGACGGTGCGCCGCTCACTTCGGCCTCGGGACCGCGACCCAGTGCGGCAACCGTGGTATTGCAGCAAGTGTCGGTGCATGCCACTACGGTCCGCGATGCCGCAGGCTCACCATCGCCGTTCGCGGCGACCGTGGGCGGCGGTAACACGGTCGTGCTCCGCGACGGACAGGCGTTCAACGGGAGCTGGTCGCGTCCCGCTCCCGACGCGATCACCACGTTCACCCTGTCGGACGGATCACCCCTGACCTTCGCACCCGGCCCGGTGTGGGTGGTACTCGTCCCGACATAGCTGCGCGGCCGGGTTCGCCGAAAGATACCAGTTGGGGGTATAGTTGATACCGGGTAGGGGTATGAATGAGGGGTCGAGAGAGGACAGCGCAGTGGCGAGCTATACCAAGAACCGTGACACGTATCTCAACCGGCTGCGACGGATCGAGGGCCAGATACGCGGGCTGCAACGCATGGTCGAGCAGGACCAGTACTGCATCGATGTCTTGACCCAGGTCTCGGCGGCCACCAAAGCACTGCAATCCTTCGCACTGGCTCTGCTCGAAGAACATATGGCCACCTGCGTGGTCGACGCCGCGGCCGACCAGGCCGAGGCCGGCGTCAAGGTCAAGGAGGCAGCCGATGCCATCGCCCGCCTGGTCCGTTCTTGACGCCGCTGGGATACCGCACAACGAGCTCGAGGAGGTCATGACATGGGGGACACCGCCACGATCAGCAAGTACATCGTCACGGGGATGGTCTGCCAGCACTGTGTTTCGGCGGTGACCCAGGAGGTCGGTGCCATCGAGAGCGTCACCGACGTACAGGTTGACCTGGCCACCGGCCAGCTCGATGTCACCAGTGACGGACCTTTGGACGGCGCCGCGGTCCGCGCGGCGGTCGATGAGGCCGGCTATGAGATCTCACCTGAGACTTCGGACTAGACGTGTTTCACGCTGGAAAGTTCCGGACTGGCCGGATGCGAGCCCCGGAACCGAAGATTGCGACGAGCGCCGAGACTGATGGCTATATGGTGATCTGGACCGGAGATCGGGGCGCTGCCGATGTGCCCACCGCCGGCTACTACCGCATGTTTCTGGAATTCCAGCATCGTGGTCAGATCCGGACCGCCGAGTTCACCGCCCTGGCAAGGTGACCGTGGCCACTATCCACGATCGCAGCCCTGGCCCCGCAGCCGGACCTGACGAGCTGGATTATCAGGTTGAACTAGCCATCAGTGGCATGACCTGTGCGTCCTGCGCAGCTCGCATCGAAAAGAAGCTCAACCGGCTCGACGGAGTGAGCGCCAACGTCAACTATGCCACCGAGAAGGCGCATGTCCGCTACGCCGACGGCGTCACACCTGAGGATCTCGTCGCCACTGTGGCACACACCGGCTACACCGCCGAACTGCCCGCCGAGCGACCCGATGACACCCATCCCCACCCCAGTCCCAACGCTGAAACCGACGGTGTCGAGCTGGGTGTGCTGCGGGAACGGCTAGTCGGTAGCGCCGTGCTGGCCATCCAAGTGATCGCGATGTCGATGGTGTCGATGGTGTCGGGTCTCCAGGTGCCGCACAACTTCGAGGCGCTGTCGCTCGTCCTCACAGCCCCGGTGGTGACATGGGGGGCGTGGCCTTTTCATCGGGCCGCCTGGCAGAACCTGCGGCACGGCGCGGTCACGATGGACACATTGGTCTCGATGGGTGTGCTGACCGCTTTCCTGTGGAGCTGCTACGCGTGGTACGTCGGTAGCGGCGGCTTCATCACCGCGCACGACGTCGTTCCCTCCGGGTCCCACGCCCATAACCGGGTCTACTTCGAGGTTGCCGCTGGCGTCACGGTGTTCCTGCTGGCCGGTCGCTACTTCGAGGCTCGGTCCAAGCGACGCGCGGGTGCGGCGCTGCGTGCCCTGCTGGACCTCGGTGTCTCGGATGTCGCAGTGTTGCGGGGTGGCCAGGAGATACGCATCCCGATCGACCGGCTCGTGGTCGGCGATGAGTTCGCGGTCCGTCCGGGGGAGAAGATCGCCACTGACGGAGAGGTGGTAAAAGGGTCTTCCTCCGTCGATGAAAGCATGCTGACCGGTGAGTCGGTACCGATCGAGGTCAACCCGGGCTCGGCGGTCACCGGCGGGACGGTGAACGCCTCAGGTCTCCTGCGGGTGCGCGCCTCCCGAGTCGGTGCGCACACTCGTCTCGCGCAGATAGCGCAGCTGGTGGAAGACGCGCAGAGCGGCAAGGCCAAGGTGCAGCGGCTGGCCGACCGGGTCTCGGCGGTGTTCGTGCCCATCGTGATCGCACTTGCGGTGACCACGCTCTGTGTCTGGTTGGTCATCGGTTCCCCCGTCGGAACCGCATTCGCCGCCGCGGTCGCTGTGTTGATCATCGCTTGCCCCTGCGCCCTCGGGTTGGCCACACCCACCGCACTGCTGGTGGGCACCGGTCGCGGTGCGCAGCTGGGCATTCTCATCAAGGGGCCCGAAGTGCTGGAGTCCACCCGGCGAGTGGATACCGTGCTGCTGGACAAGACCGGCACGGTCACCACCGGCGCGATGAGTCTGGTCGACGTGCTACCCGTGGCCGGCGAGAACGCCGACGAGGTACTGCGCCGGGCCGCCGCAGTGGAGGACGCCTCCGAGCACCCCGTCGCCAGCGCAATCGCCGCCGGGGGTCGGCAGCGGCTCGGTGAGCTACCCACCGTGGCGGGTTTCCGCTCGGCCCGG
The DNA here is from genome assembly GCA_963823755.1 of uncultured Actinomycetota bacterium. Classification (GTDB taxonomy): domain Bacteria; phylum Actinomycetota; class Actinomycetes; order Mycobacteriales; family Pseudonocardiaceae. The sequence goes on along the minus strand of CAWGMP010000010.1, from coordinate 44,564 downwards.
GGACTGGGTGTGCAGGGCGAGGTGCATGGTGCCGTGGTGCTGGTGGGCCGGCCGGTCTGGTTGGCTGGGCAGTGGTCGGTGTCGCTGCCTGACACGCTGGTCTCAGCTGCGGCGGACCAAGAAGCCCGCGGTCGCACCGTCGTCGCGGTGGCCTGGAACGGCCGGGTGCGGGGTCTGCTCGCGCTGGCTGACACGGTGAAGTCGAGCAGCGCTGAGGCGGTGCGCCTGCTGCGCGGGTTGGGATTGATCCCGGTGCTGCTCACCGGTGACAACGAGACCGTCGCCCGTTCCGTGGCCGCCGAGGTCGGAATCGACACGGTGATCGCCGGAGTGCTCCCCGAGGGGAAGGTCGAGGAGGTGCGCCGGCTACAGCGGGCAGGTCGAGTGGTGGCGATGGTGGGCGATGGGATCAACGACGCGGCTGCGCTGGCCCAGGCCGATCTGGGGCTGGCCATGGGTACCGGCACCGATGCCGCCATCGAGGCCAGTGATCTCACCCTGGTCCGCGGGGACCTGCGAGTGGTTGCGGATGCGATCCGGCTCTCCCGACGCACTCTGCGCACCATCAAGGGGAACCTGTTCTGGGCTTTCGGCTACAACGTCGCTGCGCTCCCACTGGCGGCAGCCGGTCTGCTCAACCCCATGATCGCCGGCGCTGCGATGGCGTTCTCCTCGGTGTTCGTGGTGTCCAACAGCCTGCGGTTACGTGATTTCCGACCGCTGACCCCTTGAATGAGGTCAGTGCCTGTGATCTCCCTGAACGATCAGCTGGGCACGCGGTCGCCATGCCCTGCGTCCCGCAGTGCCTGGCGCAGGGTGTTCGCGGCGGCGTCGAGTTCGGTCGGGTCTGCATCACCGTCTGCCCTGCTGAAGTCGAAATCGTCGATTGTCCAGGTAGGGAACACGTGCAGATGGAGGTGCGGCACCTCGAACCCGGCGATCATGAGCCCGGCCCGCGGCGCGCTGAAGCCGATCTTCTGTGCGGCACCGATGTGTTTCGCCACCATCATGAGGTGGGTAGCGATGTCGTCATCCGCGTCGGTCCACTCATCGACTTCGTCCCTGGGGACGACTAGGACGTGCCCCGGTCGCAGCGGAGCGATGGTGAGAAACGCGACGCAGCGTTCGTCACGCCAGACGAAGCGGCCTGGGATCTCACCCCGGATGATGCGGCTGAATAGCGTCGACACGATTTTCCTCCGGTGCATCACGGGGAGTGGCCTGGGGGATGGTGAGGTGTCTGGGGATATGGAAGACCACAGCGCCGCCGACCGGTCCAGCCACGAGCGCAGCTCCGCGCCACCGTCGAGGGCCGGATCGGTGGTGGTGATCCGAGGGCCGGTGAATGCCCGTGAGCGGCTCGAAGTCCCGCCGACCAGCAGTACCGGGCCAGGATGGCGTCGCGCCAACTGGGCGAAGTCCCCGTCGCCGGAAGCCAACAGCAGCGGCCGGTCATCGGCGCGGTACGCACGGGCCAGCAACAGATCCGCTCCTTGCCAACCGCTAGCCGGCAGAACCCGAGCCTGCGGGGGCCAATCGACTGTTTGCAACGCTGACTGCGCGCCGGCCACCACGATATCTGCGCCTGAGGCTGCGTCCAGCGCTGTGATGAGCAGACGCAACCGCGGCACGTCGAGATTGTCCGCGTCGACCAGGATCTGCACGGCTACGATCATGCACCTGCCGTGTTGAGCAGGTTTCCCTGCCCTACCCGATCAGTTATGCGAAGCTTCACCGGTGCGGCGCGTCTGTCTCAGCTACGCCGGCGCATCCAGCTGGCCGGGTCTGCATTGGCCGCAGCGACGTGGGTCGATGATGTCGGAGGCCTGCCTGACGTGCAGCGGCTTGCGGAGGCGATTCAGCCCTCGGTGGCGGCTTTGAGGAGTCTCATCGAGTGAGCCCGGTGACTGGGTGGTGCCACTTCGGGTGAATGCCGGTGACTCTTTGTGTCCTACCTGGCTACGCTGAACGAGTGCCAACATTCGACGCTACAGCAGTGGACTGCCGGGTATCGGTCTTTCGTGAGGGTTTGTTGACCTCCTTCGGCCACGACATCACCCTCCAGGTGACGAGCCTGTCCCTGGACGTCGGGGACGACGACGGGATCACGGCCGACTTCGACCCGAGTTCCCTGCGGGTGACGACCGAAGCGCCTTCGGCGTCTGAACGCAAGGACATCGAGAAGAACGCCGAGAAGACCCTCGAAGTGCGGAAATACCCGAAGATCCAGTTTCGTTCGGTGTCGGTGGTACGCGAGGGCGACCGGGCGCGCATCGAGGGAGATCTAACGCTGCACGGCGTGACCAGTCCGATCTCTGTCGAGGCCTGCAACGACGGCAAGTGCTGGAACGCCAAGATCACTCTTGATCAGCGCGAGTTCGGTATCAAGCCGTTTTCTGCCATGCTCGGTGCGCTCAAGGTCAAGCCCGAGGTAGAGGTGCACATCAGCGTCCCGTATTCCTGACGGGGGTGCCCGGACAGAGGTGCGACGAGTGCACTCAGAGTGGCCAAGGAGGGCGGCACGGTCACATGCCCGGCGAACCGCAGCGGCCCGCCGGATACCCCGACCTACTCGTCGCACAGTGGCGGATCGTTGTTGATCGAATCTGCCGCTGCCACCACGGAGAGCGCCTTCTCGGCGCGCCGCAGCAGGTCCACGACCTCCGTGTCGGAGGTCTGCCGGAAGTCGGCGTACCACTGCCCTACGGCGTAGAACCGTCGCGGAGTCGCTAGGCACACCATCTCGTCGACCTCGTCCCGGAGCGACTTGATGGTGTCGGGCGAGCAGACTGGCACCGCGAGCACGACGCGGGCCGCACCCTGTGCCCGGGCCACCTGGCAGGCGGCCCGGGCGGTCGAGCCGGTCGCAATACCATCATCGACCACGACCGCAGTCCGGCCCGCCAGCGTCAGTCGGGGCCGATCCCCGCGGAAGCGTCGGGCGCGCCGCTCGAGCTCGGCTCGCTCACGCTGCTCAACCTCGGTGATCTCGGCTTTGGTGACCCGGGCAGTGCGAGCGACGTGTTGGTTCATGATGAGCACGTCGGCTTCGCCGATGGCACCCATCCCCAGCTCGGGTTGGAACGGTACTCCCAGCTTGCGCACAACGATGACATCCAATGGCGTGCGGAGTGCCTGGGCCACCTCGAACGCGACCGGAACACCACCCCGAGGAAGCCCGAGGATCACGAAGTCCTCGTCTCGAAGATGCCGCAGCTGCTCGGCCAGCCGGCGCCCGGCGTCCACGCGATCGACGAATGGCATGATGTCACCTCCCGGCAGGTACACCAGTGTTCGGCGCGCAGCGACCGCGACGGTAGGGCCTTCGGTCCCGCTATACCACCGCTATACCAGGAGAACTGGCCCCGTGGTTGCCGGGCTGCGGTTGCGCGGCGGCATAGTGATAGACATTCCCGGCGATTGCGATCTTCTGAGCACGCTGGGGTGCGCTAGGTGGCCGAACACTTGCGCAGCCGGGCCGGCCACCACCACAGCGGGCTGCGCACTGCGTACAACTCCCTCGTCACGTCGAGCTGCTCGTGTCGAAGCGGCGTACCCGTGCGGTCCACCTCATACTGGAGATCGTGGGAGTGGCTGGGTTCCCGATCGGAGCGGGTAGCGGCGATCACCGGTTGAGTGGGCTTGTGAGGCGTCGACGATCCGGTGGCGGTCCACCGCTGCGGCAAACCATTCGGCCTCGGGGCGGGTCCACGGTGGCCCGCCGGCGAGCCGCAAGGTGCCGTGGATGGTGTTCACCTTAACTAAGGGTGATCCCCATATGAGTAGGATGGCGAAGGCTAGCGGGACGATCGCAACTACTATTCCGATGGGGCCCATGGCTCGGCAAGCAAGTGCAACGAGCACGAGCAGAATCCCGAAGACGGGGTTCCGCTTGGTCTCCAGCTTCACGCTGGTGACCTGGCGGAGCGGGATGTTCTCTGGCGACCCTCCCCTGAACCAACCTCGGTCTACGTTGTAGATCAAATGATCTGACGTAACCGTGCCAAACGGGGTCACACCCTTTTCTTCTTGAGTCATTGTTACTCTCCGCACGTAGTGGAGCCCGTACAGGTCCTGTCTTTATTATCGCTCCGCGATCGAAAATCGTTACCGCGAGATGGGTGACGTATCAGTACTTATAATACAAGATCGTTAGATTGACATACGGAGAGCAGTGGCATTGCCACTTGCTGCACTGGGTCGAATCCTGTGCGCTCATTGTGATGATCAGGAATCGGAGGTCAATATTGGAGCGGTCTCGGTTTGTGACTGAGTCTGGATCGAGTTCAGCGGCCCGGGGGCGATGAGCAGTAAAAACGTTCATGACGTGATGGGGCGACAAGTTCGTGGCAGCCAGCCGGACGCGCTCTGAGGAGACGCCGAGATCCGCGGGAAAAGGTCCCCGGGCCTGGTCAAGGAGAGTCAAAGCGTATCCAGGCGGGAGCTCATGGTTTGTGGCCGCTGGTCACGCCCGGTGCCAGTCAGCCCAGCGGGCCACCGTCGGCGTCCGCGGAGCAGTGCTGAAGATTAGACAGTGGCGTAGGTGCCGCTGTCCTGGCGCGGAGTGGAAGGTGTCTGGCGCTCCGCGCTACTGGGAAGGGCTAGGTGGGGAGGGCAGGGGGTGGACAAGTCCGCTTTGGTAGGCGGCGATCACCGCTTGGGCCTTCTCCCGGACGCCAAGTTTTGCCATGACGTGAGCAAGGTGTGTCCTCACAGTGGCTTCGCTGATGGCCAATTTTACCGCTACGTGGGCGTTGGACAGGCCTTGGGCCAGAAGTATGAGGACTTCACGCTCGCGGGGGGTCAGCTGAGCCATCTGAGCTGGGGTGGCTGCGTGCTGTTCGGGTCGGGCGTTGAATTCGTCGATGAGCCGGCGGGTGACGGCGGGATCCAGCCAGGCCTCACCGGCGGCCACCGCGCGGATCGCGGCGACGATCTCGACGGAAGCGGCATCTTTGAGGAGGAAGCCCGATGCGCCGGCGCGCAGTGCGGCATAAACAGCGTCATCGACGTGGTAGGTCGTGAGGATGATGATCCTGATGGGCTGACCGCTCTCCGTGGTCAGACCCTCATCAATCACAGCGCCGGTGGCCTCAACGCCATCGATGCCCGGCATGCGCACGTCCATGAGGATCACATCCGGGCGCTCGGCGCGAGCCTGGATAAGGGCTTCCTGGCCATCGGCGGCTTCTGCGATGACAGCGATATCTTCCTTGCCGTTGACCAGCATTGCTATGCCGGCTCGCGCAAAAGGATGATCATCGACTATCATGACTCGGATCATGCTGCTATTTTCCTTGGTCCCCGGGGCCCTGGGCGCAGGGACATAGCCCGGTAGTAGACGAAACCCCCGGAGGAACCGCGGGCGCAGCGAAGGGGAGAGTGGCGGTCAACTGATAGCCAACCCCGCGGAGGGCTCCTGCGTGCAGGTGTCCTCCAACCGCGTGAGCCCGTTCGCGCAGACCCACCAGGCCGTGGCCGACGGAGAGCGCCTGCCTGCGAGGCATCTCCGCTAGGTTGATGTGGTTGTCGATCCTGATGGTCAGGCTCTGGTCTTCCCAGACCAGCCGTAGTTGCGGGTCGCCGTCCTTACCGGCGTGTTTGAGGACGTTGGTCAGGCCTTCCTGCACAATCCTGTACGCGGTCAGGTCTACGCTCGGGTCCAGATCGCGTCGGGTACCTTCCTCGTGAACGGTGACCGGCATTCCGCTGTCTTGGACCGAGGTGAGGAGAGTGGGCAGATCCGCCAATCCGCGTTGCGGCCAGAATTCGAGGCCCGCGGCGTGGTCGGCGGGGTCGCTGCTCACCAGTACCCCGAGTAGGCGTCGCAACTCAGCCATCGCCTGTTTACCCATCATCTCGATGTTCGTCAATGACTGCTCGACCTGGGTAAGGTTGGTCTCGGGGACTCTGGCCGCCCTGGAGTCCTGCAAGACGACCGCCGCACCGGCGGCCTGCAGGACGATCACCGTCACCGCGTGGGAGACGATGTCGTGTAGCTCTCGAGCGATTCTCCTACGCTCCTCCGCTACCGCTTCCCAAGTCGTTTTCCGCTCACTTTCCAGCTGTTGGACACGCTGCTGGCTGGCCTGGATCAAAAGGCCCGACCCCCACGCTCCACTGGTCATGAGGACAATGAATACAGAATTAGCAAAAAATATCTTGATTACTTCAGTAGAGGGGTAGATCCAAAATAGTGCGGCGACACCTAGCCCGTTGGGAATGAAAGACGCCAGTAGTGCTAATAGTGAAATCTTCCTGCTGCGGTGGACTGCAACGGAATACAGGGCAACCGGAATTCCTACGACAGGAATGTAGTAGTATAAAATTGACCACGCGGCCACAGTATGCACGCACTGGGTAGCGAAAACAAGGACCGGTGCCTCGTCTCGCCAGGCTAGTGGGACGAGCCCGACCAGCCCGTACAGCCATACGAGGAGCAACCACGGCTCGGTGGCCACTTGGCCTAGATGAGCCCAAGAAGAGAATTCGAAACAGTTAAAGAGGAAAAGTGCGGGCAGCAGGGTCACATCCCGTTTCAATGACGGCGGGGTGTGGATTTCCTTCGGTATCCAACCCGAAATCTTCATCGGGTTTCTCGCTGCAGGCAGGGGGCTAGCGGTACGACTAGTCATGCCGAATCTAATTCCATCGTTATGATTACAGTCTTATGAGTCAAGTTGTGTCACCTGTTCGTATGGCGACCCATCGAAAGGGCTGCTGGGGCAGAAACCGGGCGTATCACCATGACAGCTGAGAGTAGGTGGACTCAAGGCGAATGGTGCAGCTGCCGCAGCGCCCGCGGCGAGAACAAGCGGTGCGACAATTACCACGATACGTTTACGTAATGACTGCACATGGAAATTTTTTAGCGCCCCACCTGTAGGATGTTTCTCAAGGAGAGTCATTTTTCCTCTTCTCCGACGTCGGAAGCCAGGTGCTACTAGGCCATTTTCCGGTAGTGTCACACTGATCGCTGCTAAACGCAACCCTTGGCTTCGAGGGTGGTGTCGTTTCCGCTAGTAGATCGGCCGTAGTCATCCCACAGATGTAGAAACCCTTCCGTACTACCGCGTCTGATGTAGTGGTACTGCATGGTCTAGGGTATGTGAAGGTGACCTGTGAAATTTCAGGAGCGATCCACAGGCTTCCTCAACGTGCCAAGGCGGCACTGTCGCGTTAGCTGAGGCAAAGTCGGACTCACTGTGCATGATGCACCCGGAGCTCCGGCAACGTCGCTGGTTGCGAGGTGTCTGTGGCCTGCCACGCTGGTGATGCTGTAGATGCAGCGCTGCTGGTGATCAGGGCGGTTTCCTACGCCTGAACGATCACCAGAGAGAGTGCGTTTCCGCTTATGCATCTCACCCTGTACCCTGCCGGCCAGGCCGGCAGGGTACAGGCAACGACACTCCTGGCTCTCTCATGAGGTGCCTTCAAGCCTTAAGCCGATATCAGCAAAGGCGCAACGCATTGCTGGATCTTGGCGAGTCGGGGGGACCGAACGGTGCCAGTCGGTGTCGTTGTCGCGGACCAGGTAGCCGGATCTCCTGACGGGTACCGGGGTGTCCCTCAGTTTGTTTCTGCGGGCTGGGTCTGCTGCCGACGCCTGAGCTCAGCGTGGTCCGGGCAGCAGTTCTAGCCGGATCAGGGAGGGCCCGAGCGGCACTACCCGGACGTCGGCCACTCCGAGGTGGTAGGCGATCGCCGAGGTGTGTGCGGTGAAGTCCTCCGGCATCTGGCCGGGCAAGGTGCGGATTTTCAGCCCTACCGGAGGCCCGGTGACCACTGAGACGACCTGCGGCACGTGGTAGACATGCCCAGCGGCGATGCTGTAATCGGCTTGGGTCAGACCGCGCCCGACGAGGATGTCCTGCACGCGCCAGGCAAGCTGCTGGTCGTTCTTCCGGTGTGCGCGTTCGAGCCGCCGGGCGTCGCGCCGCGCTTTTGGATGTAGCCGTGATGGGAGATGGGCGACATTCTCCGTGTTCTTCTCATCGGAGCGTTGCGCAGCACGTACCCAAGCCACAGGGGGGCTCGTCGTGCCACGGTGAGATTCTGACATGATAGCTTACCCTTTCCTCATCGGTGATCCAAGCTTGTGGTCTGAGGGCTTCACGCATGACCCAGGTTGTCGAGCAAACCAGCAAACCGGAGCGTGGAGAAATATCAAATAAAGCGCCGTACCGGTAGATGGTCAACCGGTACGCCGCGGAACGCCGACTCCTCGGCTTCCCGCTTAGTTTATGTCGAATTTCGAGGAGTCGGTAGTTCTCATTTTTACGTAGTCAGAATCAGGTAGGCCACTAAATTTTTCCTTGACCCAGATCGCATATCTACCACAATTCAAGTAGTACAGATCATGTAGTCCTCTACATCAGATAAAGTAATGTAATCCGGAAGTTTCTCCGTCTGTGACCGAACCACTGAGAGACTTGCCTCGGACCGTCGAGGTACTGTAGTGGGCCGGGCTGGTCGGTGATGTCCCGGTCAGCCGCGACTCGCTCTTTTCCGGCCAGCGTGCCCTCCTAGTAGGTTGATCGCAGTCATCTCACAGATGTAGAAGAGCTCCCGGCTGCATAACCTGGAGTGCATGAAAGGTGCTCTGTGAAGATGACGACCCCCTGGGCAGGCCGGGGGGCGGGGGCAGCATCGGCGCGGTCCGATCCAGGGCCTGCCCTGAGGTTTCTCATCCGCCGACAGCATGATCGCGTTCTGCACGGACCTTGGCCGCGCGGTGGGGTAGATCCCGCACACCGTGGGATCCTGGGACGCCCACGCCCAACTCGTCGGCCAGAGGGACTACCAGCCGGCCGCTGAGGCGCTGATGGATCCTGGACGGCGTAGTCGCCCACGTGAGACTCTTGGAATACGAGCCGAGCGAAGATGTCTTATGCGGACGGGTGGATGAGGTGACGACCGGACTGATCATCGTGGACATGCTCGATGATTTCGTTGATGGAAAACTGGCCAACCCTGCCGCCAGACCGATCGTCGAACCGATCGCCGCGCTTGCACAGGAAGCTCGCCAGCGCGAGGACTGGGTGGTGATCTACGCTAATGACGCCCATCAACCGGACGATTTCGAGTTCAAGGTCTTCGGTGACACGCTTTGGCCGGCTCGCCCGGCGCCCAGGTGATCCCGGACCTACGACCGCACGAGGGCGATCTCGTCGTACCGAAGCGCTACTACTCCGCATTCACCAACACCGACCTGGACACCACCTGCCGGGTGCGCGGCATCGGGCGGCTAGTGATCGTCGGTCAACACACGGACTGCTGCTGCCGCCACACCGCATACGACGCCTTTCGGCGCGGTCTGGATATCACCGTGGTGACGGACGCGACGTGTGTCTACGAGCCCACGGCAGAAGGCCAGTACGAGCAGCGACAGCGGATGGCGCTGGACTATCTGCACACCTTCTACGGTGCCGAGTTCCGGGACACTGACGTGCTGCTCAAGCAGTGACTTCCAGCTCAGCTGTCCCTTCGAATCGGCTGGTGAGCCGACGACCAGAACTCTCCCTGCGAAACAACCGCGCTCGCGGGAGCCGAGGACAAGCACTGCGGCGCCCTCAGCGGCCGCTGTGAGTAGCGGCCGAGCCCCATGTGCTGCCTCCTACGAAAAAATGAGGACGATCAGCAGTGCCAAAGCGATTCCGGCGATGGTCCCTGCCACTGTAATCGCCGTAAAAGGAATTGAAGTCGAGTCCTTGGCCGGTCAACACCTTCCCGCAGTTGCGCCGAGGATGGCGAGCGGTAGACGCATCCATGCCGACTCATGACCGGGCCCCCGCGGTGTTCAGCGCGACCCTGCGCTGAACACCGTGCCCTCGACCCGACATTCCGCGCTCGCCGCCGTACTGGCTGACCTGCGCTGTCCGGTCTGCGACACTCCGATCCGCCTGACCAGCGAGCGGCTGCGGTGCGAACGGAGACACAGCTTCGACATCGCCCGACAGGGTTACGTCAACCTCAGCACCGGCGGCCGACACCCGGGAACAGCTGACAGCGCGCCAATGATCACCGCTCGGGACCAGTTCCTCACAAGCGGTCACTACGCACCGATCGCCGACACGCTGCAATCGATTACCGCTCAGTTTGATCCCCAGACCAGCCCCGGCTTGATAGTCGACCTCGCCGGTGGCACCGGCTACTACCTCGCGCACCTCCTCGACGCGCTCCCACACCGCCACGGGTTGTGCATCGACCTGTCCGCGCCAGCGCTACGACGGGCAGCGCGTGCCCATCCTCGCCTCGCCGCGCTCGGACGTGACGTCTGGCAACGCCTTCCGCTGGCCGAGCACTCGGTCGCCATCGTCATCAGTGTCTTCGGCCCGCGCAACCTTCCGGAAGTTGCGCGCATCCTGGCCTCCACCGGCGTCTTCGTGGTGGCCACGCCAACGACACACCATCTGCAGGAGCTGATCGGCCCCCTCGGCATGGTCACAGTCGACCGGAACAAGTCCGAGCGTCTCGCCTCCGACCTCCACCATTTCCACCAGCTCGACACTCAGGACCTGACATACCTGATGTCGTTGAGTCACACAGATATTGCCGCACTCGTCAGCATGGGACCAAGCGCCCACCACATACCACCCCCAGTCCTCACACAGCGTCTGCAGGTTCTCCCCGACCCGACCGCAGTGACCGCGTCCGCGCGCATCGCGGTCTACCGCGTCAGTGAGCCCACAGCCTCACCGCGCCGGGGCGAGGCCGCTGTCGAGCGGGGGAGGTATGAGTAAGCTCGTGAGTAGCTGGTCTGACGTACCGAGTATTGGTCGGGTACGAAAGCGGATCTCACAGAGCGCGCTGGCCTCGCCGCAGCGTTCCCGCGCGCCGCGGAAGGGTTCGCGTGGGCGGGCCGGAGATTTCTCATCCCGAGGAGGCTGCCTGAGCTGATGAGGTGATCGACCGCCACTTTGGGACGGCGGCCCGCCCATGACCTTGGACGTTCACCCTGGGTAGGATCGGCCATGCAGATGGTCGCATCGCGTGCCTGATCGAGGGTCGTGATGTTTCCAACCTGGTCGGTGAGCTTGATGGTATCCACTGTGGAGGCACGCCAACCGAGGAAGTGTTCGGCATGACGCGATGTACTGCGGGTGTGTTGCGTGGGGCTGTCATCCTCACCGATGAGGGTGCTGGTCAACGCTTTGGACTGCTTGTCGTGACCAACATGGGCGGCGACTGCACCCTGTTCGGGTTCAGCGGCCTCCAACTCATCGGGCACGACGGCGAGGAACTGCCGACCCAGGCGGTGTGGGGACCTCGAGCCCGGCCCGAGCACCGTCACGCTGCCCGTCCGCGGTGTTGCGTCGGCGAGCATGCGCTGGTCGGTGGTGCCCGGCGAGGGCGACGCCCAAAACGGCCCATGCCAGCCCAACCCTGTGGCTCTCAGGCTGATCCCGCCAGACGAAACCGAACAGTTCGAGATCCCCTGGCCGTACGGCTCTGTCTGCGAACGCGGCCAGATCCACCTGAGTGCCTATTACGCGCCGCCCGTATAAGGGGAGGCACCCAACAACGGGGTGGTCGTCCCGAAACAGAACCCCTTCCCCACGGCTGACGACTACCCGACGACTGCCCCGCCCGCAAGTCCTACCCCCTGCCTCTCAGGACTACCGTCCGTGAGTCGGCCGTCAGTCCATGGCGATGTGTAGGTGAGTACAGTCTCACCCGCTACCCCCACGCTAGCTCATGGCCGTCGCTCGTTGCTCAGCCTCCAGAGCCGCAGGTCCGCATGGTATTGCCGCCATGGTGCTGGACGTGGATCCACAAAAGATGAACCGAAAGGAAACTACCGTGCTAGCTCAACATCGGCGACGAGCGGAGACAAAGAGACAGCACCTTCCGGCCGGACCGAGGGCGATGGCCGATGGAAACTCCTGATAGCCCCGAAGTGATGACCGCAAAACGCCTGCTCGACCACGCCAAGCGGGGTGGCTTTACCTTCCAACGAGCAGCGCCGGGCGCGGATGGTCCGCTGGTGGGGCACCGAGCCGGTGATAACTGGGTGGACCTGATCCACATCGAAGGGTTCAGTCGGGACTGTTTCGCCTGGCGAAAGCGGACATCCTCGCTGATCGTCTCGGAGGACGCACTCGTGCAACGCCGGGTGGACGGTAGCGCGCTCGATGTGCTCCACGAGGTGCTGACCTGGGAGTCAGGACCATGACGATCGTGCAGACCACGTCCGGTGGTGGACAGGCCGGGCTGTGGGAACCGCTACGGGGGATGTGGGCTCAATCGGCGGCGCCGGGTGTCACCGGGGTGGGCCCTGCCGGTGGGCAGGTCCACCCTAATGAGAGCTAGCGGGTCGGCCATCCGGCAGGCTCGCGCCAAGCCGCTGGCAGGTGAGCACTGTGTATCCCCGGGCCTGGAGTCCTGATGACAGATCGTGCCCCTGCTGGTGGGTCGGGGGAGTTGATCGCTGATGGGATGTCGTGCCCGCTGTGGTGTGGTGTGAGCACTGGTTCATTAGGTCGCTGATGGTTCTCCCGCGGGCTGCTCTGGATGATCGATGATGAGGAGGGAACAGGTTGTTGTTCGTGGGGGATGACTGGTCCGAGGCGCACCACGATGTGGAGTTGATGGACGCCACGGGGCAGCGGTTGGCCAAGGCCCGGCTGCCCGAGGGGGTGGTGGGGATGGCGCGGCTGCATGCGATGATCGGTGAGCAGCTCGGCGAGGACGCTGAGGCGGCCGAGGTGGTGATCGGGATCGAGACCGACCGCGGTCCGTGGGTGGTCGCGTTGGTCGCTGCCGGGTACACGGTGTATGGGATCAACCCGTTGCAGGTGGCCCGTTACCGGGAACGGCACAGTGTGTCCGGGGCCAAGAGCGACGCCGCCGATGGCCACACCCTGGCTGACATGGTGCGCACCGATTCCCACCAGCTGCGCCCGGTGGCCGCGGACACACCGCAGGCCGAGGCGGTCAAGGTGGTGACGCGGGCGCACAAGACGTTGATCTGGGAACGTACCCGCCACACCCAGCGACTGCGCCACGCGCTACGGGACTACTTCCCGGCCGCGGTGGAGGCGTTCGAGGATCTCGATGCTGCCGACACCTTGGAACTGCTGGCCAGGGCACCGGACCCGGCCTCGGCGTCGAGGTTGACGATCGCCCAGATCAGTGCCGCACTCACCCGAGCTCGCCGCCGCAACGTCGCGGAGAAGGCCGCGCGGATCCAGGCCGTGCTGCGCGCCGAGCACCTGGGCCAGCCCGAGGTGGTCACCCAGGCCTACGCGGCCACGACCCGCGCCGCGGTGGCGGTGTTGCGGACCCTTGATGAGCAGGTCAAGGTCCTGCAAGGGCAGGTCGATGCGTATTTTGGTCAGCACCCGGACGCTAAGATCATCGTGTCCCAGCCCGGCCTGGGACCGGTCCTCGGTGCCCGGGTGCTCGCCGAGTTCGGGGATGACCCCGACCGCTACACCGATGCGAAATCCCGGAGAAACTACGCCGGCACCAGCCCCATCACCCGCGCCTCGGGCAAGAAGAAAGTCGTGCTCGCCCGATTTGTGCACAATGACCGGCTCATCGACACCCTCATGACCCAGGCCTTCAGCGCACCCACCGCCTCCCCCGGCGCCCGCGCCTACTACGACCAGCACAAAGCCAACGGCAGCGAACACAACGCCGCCCTGCGCCAACTCGCCAACCGGCTCGTCGGCATCCTGCACGGCTGCCTCAAAACCCGCACCTGCTACGACGAAGCGACCGCATGGCCACACCGCATCGAAAACGCTGCAGCGTGACTGTCTGGCGCCACTATCTCTGCAGCTCTCGCGTCGCTGACCATGGCGACGAGCTGTGGATAACTCCCGGCGCCGAGCTTTCGATCGGCGCCGTCACCGTGACGACGTTGTGGGCCGCGTGCTGCACGGACTCCCCAGGTATCCGATGGCAAGCCGACCCGCACCGCAGGCGCGCAGCGTCGAGGAACGGAAGCGGCGCGGCAGCACTGCCCTGCCGGCCGTCTGCGGACCGCACGGGTGCTCGGCGGGTTAGCGGCACGCTAACGACCGCGCGGCCACAATGCCGACGGAGGCAACCGCGACGCGGGCACCGTCGATGGTGCCGTCTTCTGCACCGTGAGTGGCGGTCAACGCTTGACATTCAAGCTCCTGGGATGTCTGTCAAGGGTGCGCGGCACGCGCGGTACCTGACACACATCTCGCCAGTCGGTGTATCGCTGTGTTTCGCCGTGAAGATCACGTGACGGTGCGGGCACCGTCCCCGGAAGAGGATCGCCATGCAAGGTGGTGACATGAGGAAATAGTGTCCGCACCTGGCCTTGAGTGCGCCGGGATGGTCACCTGCGGGCAGCAAGCAGGTGGGGTCTTGAAGTCCAGGGTGGAGGTCCCCTACGGATGGCCGCTCATCGGGTCGGGGCCCTGGCGGTGCGGCACTGCGGGCAGACCTGGTCGGGGTCCAGCGGGCTGCCGGGGAGGGCCGGGCCACCCAACGGTAGTTCCTTGGGTATGAACTCGATACCGCACAGCGCGTGCACGCTGCGGGTGACGATCGAATAGTCCCCGCGGTGGGTGTCGGCATCGGCCATCGAGCGCAGGTACCAGCTCATCGAGCACGCTCCAGAATCTTCTCGACCAGGGTGATCATCTCGGCTTTGGACAGCCGCACTCCGGGTGCACCTGGGCCGTGAATCGCCCACGAGCTGTCCGCCACGTGGATCGCCAGCAACGTGCAACCGCTACTGTCATCGGTGCACCAATCCGGCGCGTGCATCCGGTCGCGCTTGTGTTGCGGGCGCGGCGTCTCGGGTACATCGATCACGAATGACGACTGTGACCAGTCAACGACAGCGGACGTCCAGCACATGAGACCGTTCCCCCGATTCCCCCGATGGCTACACCGGCAGACCCGCGTGGTCCCCGGCCTCCAAGACTGTGGCAGATCCGGCGCAGTTGGGCACCGGTCGTCCGCGCGTCACCGTCAGCATCCACACAACCCTCTCCATGCCGAGACCCCCTGCCGGTGCCCCGGGGAGCTAGCCCGGGGCGAAACCTCGGCGAGGAGGTAGCGACAGGATACCGCCCGGTGCCTAGTCGACACTGCGCATCATGGACCGCGACGGCACCGTGCGGTTGATCGGCGGGATCCTCGCCGGTGTCCCGTCTGTACCCGGTGCCGCCTGCCGGTTGCGCGATGGCGCGTGGATGGCTAGCAGCGCCAGGGTGGCAACCTGACGGGCATACCGATCAGAGCTTGCGGGCGGTTGCGGTCCACGGGGAAGCTTGGGGCTAGTGGGGTCATTGAGCAGTTGTGTGTCGACTGGCGCGAATTCTTGTACTGAAGCTCCAGGTCATGCTTCGGGCCGATGAATAAGCCAGCGGCTCTCCCGTCTGGTGAATACCCTGGTCATCTCGTTGGCTGATACCATGGATCGGTTTGGGTTCCTCATCGCCATGACGCTGTGACGCGTATGTGAGGGGTGTTGCCATGTTCGTGCCGTGGATCCGTCGCCGAAGCCGTGTTCGCTGAGATCGGGACTAACGTCGTGGGGTGTAGTGGCGTTAGCTGCACGGACGGAGTGGGGTCGTGGTTTGGCGTCGGATGTGAAAGTAGGTATGCACATCGAAGCGCAGTCTCCCTCGGAGAAGCGGAGCCGCCATGACGACCGGAATCACGCGTCGGGAGTTGTTGATCAGCAAGGGCTGGATTCAGGCGGTTGCGCTGGTGGTGCTGTTGGGGTTCGCAGTCTTGGGGTTGCTGGCATACCGTACGTACACGGCCGAACCACCGATCGCGGCGCGCACGGTGAGCCCGGATGGGAAGGTGCTGTTCACTCGGGCTGACGTCAGTGCGGGGCAGCAGGTGTTCCTGCAAGCCGGCTTGATGGAGTACGGGTCGATATTTGGTCACGGCGCGTATCTGGGTCCGGATTTCACCGCCGATTACCTGCACCGGGCGGCGGAGGTCGCGCTTCGCGCGTACGGCGGTTCTGATCAAGCTCGCCAGCAGGTGATCAGCGACTTTCAAGCCAACCGCTATAACCCGACGACCGATACCCTGACCTTCAGCGGTGCCCAGGTGATCGCATACGGCGAGTTGGAACGCTATTACTCCGGTTATTTCGGTGACCCCACGTCGGAGAAGGGTTTACGGCCGAGGGTAATGACCGACCCGGCTGATATTCACCGGTTGACGTCGTATTTCGCGTGGTCGTCGTGGGCCGCTTCGACTCACCGGCCGGGCAAGGATTACTCTTACACCAACTCCTGGCCGCCGGAGTCGTTGGTGGGCAACCGGCCCAGCGGGCATGTTGTGGTGTGGAGCGTGTTATCGCTGATCGCGCTGCTGGTCGGTATCGGCGCGTTGTTCGCGGTGTTCGGCCGGTGGGGAGACCGGCTCGGGTGGCGGGGACGGCAGGCGGAGACGATCTCGTTTCGGCCCCCGGGGACGTGGCGCTTACCCCGGCGCAGCGGGCAACCGCCTGGTTTTTTCTGGTGCTGGCGTTGCTGTTCGTCGCCCAGACGCTGTTGGGATCGGCGTCGGAGCACTACCGGGCTGAGGTGACCAACTTCTTCGGCGTCGACCTGGCCCAGATCCTGCCGTACAACCTGGCCCGTACCTGGCACCTGCAGCTTGCGCTGTTCTGGGTAACGGCGGCTTTCCTGGCGGCCGGTATCTTCTTGGCCCCGATCATCGCTGGGTGTGAGCCGCGCGGGCAGGCAGGCCTGTCGTACGTGCTGCTGGGTGCGCTGGCCGTGGTGGTCTTCGGCAGTCTCGCTGCCGAGTTCGCCAGCATCCACGGTTATGTGAAAACCGGCTCGATCGTGGGCAACCAGGGGTTTGAGTACCTTGACCTGCCGCGGCTGTGGCAGATCTTGCTCACCGCTGGCCTGGCGTTGTGGGGGGTCATCCTTGTCCGCGGGTTGCGGCAGCGGCTGCGTCGGGACCATCCCGGTAACCTGCCGTGGCTGTTCGTGCTGTCCGGTCTGGCCATTCCGGGGGTGTATGCGATCGGTCTGCTGACCCGCTCGACCGATACCTTCACCACCGCAGATTTCTGGCGGTTCTGGGTTGTCCACCTCTGGGTGGAGGATTTTCTGGAGCTGTTCACCACCGTGATGGTCGCTTACATGTTCGTGCTGCTGGGCGTGGTACGCGAGCGGATCGCGCTCACCGTGATCTACCTCGATGTGCTGCTGTACTCCATTGGGGGCGTCATCGGGACGATGCACCACATGTATTTCAACGGGGAGCCAGCCGAGCATCTGGCCCTCGGCGCGTTCTTCTCCGCCACCGAGGTCATCCCGCTGACCTTCCTCACTGTGGAAGCGTGGAGTTTCCTGCAACTGGGCGCCCGCCAGGAAGCCGCGTCCCGCACCCCGTTCCCGCACCGTTGGGCGGTCATGTTCCTCGTAGCCGTTGGCTTCTGGAATTTCCTCGGCGCCGGTGTGTTCGGGTTCCTCATCAACCTGCCCATTGTGTCCTACTACGAGATCGGTACTACACTGACCGCCAACCATTCCCACGCCGCCATGATGGGTGTCTACGGCATGCTCGCAGTCGGGCTCGGCTTGTTCTGCCTGCGCTATCTCATCCCGCCCCAGCGTTGGCCAGACCGGCTGGCGAAGTTCTCCTTCTGGTCGCTCAATATCGGGCTGGCCTGGATGTGTTTTGCCACCATGTTGCCGCTGGGTGTCCTACAGCTGTACCACTCGGTCAACACCGGCTATTTCGACGCACGCCAGCTGAAGTTCATCGCCAATCCGACCAACAGCCTGCTGGAATGGCTACGGCTGCCCGGCGACGTCATATTCATCGTCGGCGGGGCGCTGCCATTCCTGTACATCGCCTGGCTCGGTGCTCGGTACACGGTGCAGAAACTGACTCGGGAGGAGCCTGAGCATCCGCTGTTCACCGAGCTCACCGAGCGCGTCGACGAGCCAGCGGAGGCAGGCGGGTCATGACCGGCGCGCATGCGGAGACGATTGTGGTGGTCGGCTACGCGATGTTTCTGCTTGTCGCGGCAGCCGGGCTGGACGTGCTGGCCCGCCACACCCACCACCGGTCCGAACGGTTTCGTACCGCGGGATTCACCTATCGTCGCGAACATGATCACTGGGTGTGCCCGGAGGACCAGACGCTGTGGCCATTTGAGTACGATGCCGAGCTGCGCCTGGTCCGCTACCGGGCCAAGCCGCAGGTCTGCAATGCTTGCCCTACCAAGCACCGATGCACAACCTCTGACCTCGGCCGCGAAATCGTCCGGTCGCTGGACCCGTGGCCGCATTCAGAGACCGCCCGCTTTCACCGTGTCATGGCGCTGCTGCTGGTGATCCTCGCGGGCCTGATCACGGCCGTCGAGGTGTTCCGCCACCACAGCCCAGCAGACCTGACCCTGCTCGCCGGGGCCGTTGCCTTGGTCGGCGCCGCGGGCTGGTGGCTGACCGGTCATCTGCGCGCCAGTCTGGCCGATTCCCCGCCACCCACCCCCGCCCACGGCCTGCGCTTCACCACCCGCAGCCGCGACTGTGGACACACCACATGGGGCGTCCACACCCGGAGCGGCCCATGACATGGCTTCTTGCCGACGCCGCGATCGCCGCGGTCGGACTCGCTGCTGTCAGCCTGCGCATACTGCGGGAATACCAACGCGGCGTGGTCTTTCGCCTCGGCCGGTTGCTGCCTTTGCGCGGGCCCGGTCCCACCGGCCTCATCCCACTGGTGGGCCGCATGGTGCGGGTCGACCTGCGCACCGTCACCCTGATCATCCCTCCGCAGGAGCTGATCACCCGCGACAACGTTTCCGTGCGGGTCAACGCCGTCGCCTATTTCCGCGTGGTCGACGCGTGCAAAGCCATCACCGAGGTGGAGAACTACGCGGTCGCCACCTCCCAGATCGCCCAGACCACGCTGCGCTCGGTGCTCGGTCGCGCCGACCTGGACACGTTGCTAGCCGAACGAGACCAGCTCAACGAAAGCCTCCGGAAGATCATCGACGACCAGACCGAACCGTGGGGCATCAAGGTCACTACCGTGGAGATCAAAGACGTCGAGCTCCCCGAGGCCATGCAGCGCGCCATCGCCCGCCAAGCCGAAGCCGAACGCGAACGCCGCGCCAAAATCATCAACGCCCAGGGCGAAGCCCAAGCCGCAGAAAACCTCTACGACGCCGCCGAAATACTCAGCCGCAGCCCCACCGCCATCCAGCTCCGCTACCTACAAACCCTCCTCGAGCTCGGCGGGGACCAGCGCTCTACCATCGTATTCCCCATGCCCCTAGACCTCATCCAGCCAATCCTCGCTGCCCTTGGCCACCGACCGAACACGCCAGGCGAATAACTGCCCGAGCCGCCACTAACAACGCCCCCGACGATCCATCACAGCGGCTCATTGGAGGAAGTGCCCTGAGTTGGAGGAGAAGGAGATGACCTTGGTCGCCAAGGCTGGCAAGTCGAAAGCGGTGACATCAGACCATGACCGGCGGTTGCCGCGCCCCGTCTACGAACGGGAGTTGTTCCGTCTGCAGTCAGAGTTGGTCAAGTTGCAGGAATGGGTGCGGGTGGTAGGAGCGCGAGTCGTGGTCGTCTTCGAGGGACGTGATGCCGCCGGCAAGGGGAGCACTATCAAACGGGTCACCGAGTACCTCAACCCGCGTGTCGCACGTATCACCGCGCTGCCTGCGCCCACCGAGCGGCAACGCTCGCAGTGGTATTTCCAGCGTTACGTGGCGCACCTGCCGGCGGCGGGTGAGATTGTGTTGTTCGATCGGAGTTGGTACAACCGTGCTGGAGTGGAAAGGGTCATGGGTTTCTGCACCCCCGAGGAATACCGCCGGTTCCTGCACCAGTGCCCGATTTTCGAGCGACTCCTCGTTGAAGACGGAATCATCTTACGCAAGTACTGGTTTTCGGTCAGCGACGCCGAGCAGGAACGCCGTTTCCAGGCCAGACTGCAGGATCCGATGCGACGTTGGAAACTTTCCGATATGGATATGGAGTCGATCACTCGCTGGGAGGATTACTCACGAGCCAAAGACGAGATGTTCGTGCACACTGATGTTGCAGAGGCCCCGTGGTACGTTGTGGAGAGCGAGGACAAACGGCGAGCGCGCATCAACATGATCGCCCATTTGCTGTCCACCATCTCCTATTACGACGTGCAGCGACCCCCGATGCAGCTACCCCCACGACCATCATCGCGTGGTTACCAACGACCACCGCGGGAGACGCAGACTTACGTTCCCGATCACACCGCTGCGCTGGCGTGAATCTCGCATTACTAGGGCTTTTTGATACTCGTAACGTTGTTCACTATTGCCATTCTTGCTTTGGCCTGACCGGGGTAGACGCGGGCTAGACGACATCAATGAAGTCGTCAGGGGATGAGGACGGCGGCACCATGTACTCGGTCAGCCGCGAGATCGGTCAGTGCCGTGTCTGCCTGGTCCAACGGGTACGGAGTGGTCACCACGTGCAGCCGGTGTTCGGCGGCGAAGCGCAGGAAGTCGCGACCGTCCTGGCGGGTGTTGGCCGTGACGCTGCGGATCTGCCGCTCCTGGAACAGGTGCTGCTGATAGTGCAGGGCTGGAATGTCGGTCAGGTGGATTCCGGCCACTGCCAGGGTGCCGCCCCGATCGAGCGCGGCCAACGCGCACGGCACCAGCTCTCCGACAGGGGCGAACAGGATCGCGGAGTCGACCGGCTCCGGCGGTAGGTCGGCGGTCCCCCCTACCGAGGTGGCGCCCAGTGCGAGGGCGAGTTCTCGGGCCTGCGGGCTGCGGGTCAGCACGTGCACCGTGGCGCCTTGAGCCAGAGCGATCTGGGCGGTGAGGTGGGCGCTGGCGCCGAAACCATAGAGGGCAAGGCGGCCGCCTGGCGGCAGGTCCGCCCGAGCCAGCGCCCGCCACCCGATGATGCCCGCGCACAGCAGAGGCGCGAGCTCGGTGTCGGGATAGCCATCGGGCAGCGGGTAGGCGTAGTCGGCAGGCACGGTGGTGTAGTCGGCGTAGCCGCCGTCGGCGTCCCAGCCGGTGTACTCCGACTGCGGGCACAGGTTCTCCGAACCGCGGGTGCAGTACTGGCACCGCCCGCAGGTGCGGCGCAGCCAGGCGATGCCCACCCGCTGTCCGATCTCGAACTCGCCGCAGGACCATCCGATGACCTCACCAACGACCTCGTGGCCGGGAACAACACCGCGCCGGTGCACTGGTAGGTCTCCCTCGGCGACGTGTAGATCGGTGCGGCACACCCCGCAGGCCAGCACCCGTACCAGCAGCTCACCGGCGGCTGGTACAGGCGGCGGCTCCCGCATGGGACGCAGCGGCTGAGTGTCCATCGGCCCCGGTTGTTTCACTCGCCAGGCCCGCGCCAGATCAGTGCCCATGACACTGCCGGTCAGGCCCGCCGCGAGGTGGGGTGCGCGACCTCGGCGTGTACCACCCCGGGGACGGCTTGCGCCAGGACGAGGGCGACGTGGTGATCGGCGGGTTGGCGTACTGGTCGGTGATGGTCACCGAGCGGGTGATGATGCCCATCACCTGGTCCTCGTTGACCGCTGGCACACCGCGTAGCCCACGGTTGATCATGGTGCTGGCCAGTTCCGCGGCGCCAGTCGCCAGGTTCGCGGTCGTCGGGGGGTTGCTCATCACCTCGCCGAGGGTAGCGGGCGGTGCGGTCTGGCCTGGTTGCCCTGCTATGCCCGGTGGGGCGGACCGGGCGGGATCCACCCGCCTAATACCAGGTCGACCTCGAAGACCACCGCGTTGGCGATGATGAATCCGGGTGTTTCCGGCAGGTCTGCAGCGGTTGCCCTACCGGTCTACCCAGATCGACACCCGGTCCCCGACGTGGCGGTCGCTAGTCAGCGATGGTTTTGAGGCCGGCGGGGTGTTAGGGGGCGGGTCGGAGACGGACGCAGCAGTGGGGCGGAACTGCGCGCAGATGGGCGGTCAATCTGGTGGTGCCTAGGCCGTCAAGAAGGCCGTCGAGCAGGCGCAGGTTCATCCCGCACACGAGCTCGGTGTATTCCTGTGCCAGGGTGTGAAAGGGGCAGTTGACGAGTGTGACCTCGTCACCTTGAACACGAGGTTCGAAGCCGTATTCTTCCAGTACTTGCAGCGCAGTGTCTCGGGTGTCATGGTCGCCAGCGGCGCTGCGCGCCGTTTCGCCGAGTTCCTTGCCCAGCTGATAGGCGCGCTGGTCGAGGATCGCCAGTGGTGCGTCCCCGGAGTGTTCGGCGTGCTGGAGAGCACTGGCTAACAGCCGCCCGGCCAGCTCATAGCGGCGCTGAGGCAGCGACACGGCCAGTTGACGGTGTGACCGCTGGTAGAGCTTAGCCGGCCGTCCCGCGCCAGGACCGGTGCGGCCGGTGAGGCGCTGGTACCCTGCGTCGAGCAGGTTTTCGTCCACCAGTCGGTCAAGATGAAACGCGGCGGTCGTGCGTGGCAGCCCGAGAGCCTCGGCGGCTTCGTCGCGACTTACTGGTTGTGGCTGGTGCACGACGTAGTCGTACAGCCGGCGACGGGTCGGTTCGTCGAGCGCGGCGACCGCGGAGATCTGCGCCTCCAAGGACTGCTTCCCAGCTACCATTCTAGAAACAACTCCCGTTGACGGAGGTCCATGACTGTTCTAACATCAGCATACCTTGGTCTTACAAGGAGTTCTTGCAGCGAGGGAGGCTGCGGTGGACGAGCAGGGGGCGACCGCGTCGAGGTCAGTCACGGCGCACTGCGATGAGTTCTCACGGATGCCAGGTGCACCGGCGCTCAGGTCCGCGCTCTCCGCTGCTGGGTGCCGATATTGGTGGTCTGGCACCGTTTTAGAGCGCGCCGATCACTGCATACCCATGTTGTCTGACCACTCAACGCCCCGCCCTGCTAGAAAGGATTTTCTCTCATGGTCTTCCCCTATGAGCTGGTGCGCCGCATTGAACGTTTCGCTATCCTGGACAAGGTCGCCAAGCCGCTGGCGGGCTTGGTCGGTAAAGCCGTGCGGCCTCGCCGGGTCCGTAACTTGCTCAGTGGTACGCACCTGGGCCATCCACTTCATCCCATGCTGACTGACTTGCCGATCGGTGCGTGGAGCATGTCCACGTTGTTGGACACCGTCGGTGGGGCCAGCACGGAGCCGGCCGCTGACTTGCTCGTCGGCGCCGGCATCCTCAGCGCGATTCCCACCGCTGTAACAGGGCTTAACGACTGGTCGGACACCATCGGCGAACAAACCCGGGTAGGAATGGTGCACGCCGGCGCGAATGTGGCCGCGCTCAGCTTATATGTGGCATCGCTGCTCGCCCGTCGCAGCGGCCGGCGAGGACGCGGCAAATCACTGGGACTCGCTGGTCTCGGGGCCCTGATGATCGGTGGATACCTCGGTGGGCACCTGTCGTTCGCAAGGGCGGTCAACGTCAACCACACCACCTTCGAGCACCGTCCACAGGAATGGACCCCGGTACTCACCGACGCGGAGCTCGGCGAAGGCGAGCATCGTAGGGTCTTCGCCGGAGAGGCCGCGGTGCTACTTGTCCGCGACGACGGGCAGCTCTACGCGCTGGCGAACACTTGCAGCCATGCCGGCGGTCCACTCGATGAAGGTGAACTCATCGACGGATGCGTCGTCTGTCCGTGGCACACCAGCACCTTCCGGCTCACCGATGGCGGCATCGTGCGCGGTCCGGCCTCGACACCCCAGCCTGTCTACGAGACCCGGGTACGCGACGGGAAAATCGAAGTCCGAGCATTGGGCTGAGCGCTGCATGCGGCAAGACGCGATGTCCCCAGCCACCAACCGCGCGACTGGCGAAGGTCGATTTCGCACCTACCTGCTGCGACGCACGGCGTTCACGCTACCTGGTCCAGGCTGGGGGCCGTCCTCAGCGACCTAGGCACGGTGGATCCAGGCTGCGTTGCTGCCCGACACGAACGCGGTCTCGGACCACTGATGAAGGACCAACCTGATGTGCGTCATTGATCCAACGGGATCGCGTCCCAAGCGACCAGCAGCTGTGCGCCACCCCAGCCTTCGGGTTGTCCCGCCCCGGAAGGTGGTGAACCTGCCTGCAGCAGAGCGGGCAGTGGCCGATCTGCTTGTCGCACTGGGTAAGGATCCGACGTCTGAACACCTGTCCGACACGCCGCGCCGCGTCGCTCGTTCTTTAGCCGAATTGCTCACCCCACGGGATTTCGACCTGACGACCTTCCCGAACGACGAGGGCTACGACGAGTTGGTGCTCGCCAAGAGCATCCCTGTGCAATCGCTGTGTGAGCACCATCTGCTGCCCTTCCACGGTATCGCCCACGTTGGTTACCTGCCCGGTGAGCGCATCCTCGGACTATCGAAGCTGGCCCGGGTTGTCGAGCTGTTCGCCCGGGATCTCCAGGTCCAGGAGCGCTTGACCCAGCAGGTCGCCGACGGCCTGCAAAAGCACCTGGCGCCTAAGGGAGTCGGCGTGGTGATCGAAGCGGAACACCTGTGTATGTCGCTGCGCGGCGTGCGGGCCACCGGCTCGCGCACCGTGACTTCAGCACTTCATGGAATATTACGCGAAGACGCCCGCTCCCGGCAGGAATTCTTCGCGCTGACCGGGCAAAAATAGAAAACCTGTGGCCATCGAGCCGATTTTCGTCATTATCCCGCCAGTGGAGCCCGTGCCCCGCCGGATGGTCGACCAGAGCGTAAGGGATTTCGTCACCAGCTCCTCCCGCTGCTCGTGCGGCTGCGGTGCGCGGATAGAAGAAATTACGCTAGAAAAGCTGATGCTGACGGATCTGGCACTGTACCCATCGACACGCACGACTTCGTGGTGTTGCCCGGCATCGTCGCCGTGAGTGTGACGTCGTCCGCCGTTGACACGAGGTTGGTAGGCGCTGGTGAGGGTTGCCCGTGGTGCGTCTCCGGAGCGTTCGGTGTGCTCAACGGGCGTCCCGCGCCGGGACAGCCAGTGCGGCCGGTACAACGCTGGTAGACCACCTCGAGGAGGTCCTTGTCCGCCAGCCGGCGAGGGATGAGACGCCGCAGTCGCGCGTGGCAGCTCGAGGGCCGCAGCGTCGTCGTCGCGACTGAATGGTTCTGTGGCGAGGAGGCTGAGATGGGCGAACAGGTAGTGGTGGCCGGGGTGCCGGCTGCCCAAGGTATTCCGGCGGCGCAACCGCCCCTGACCAGCAGCCGGTGTCGTGGTCGTCGGTGGCGGTGCTGGCCGTCATCACCCACTGACGGGTGGGCATGCTCGTCTGACCAGGCACCAGCGATTGGCTCGCACGGCGACTTCCGGCAGGCAGCCATTCTAAAATCAATGATACTTGACTAAATTAGTCAAGACGGCTAGCTTCTAACAAGAGCATATCTTGTTTTAGGAGGAGGTTCTCATGGCCACCGCTGACGTGTCGACATCGAGCATTGCCCGGACGACCACCTGGTCCGACCCGGCGTATCAGGCCTTCCTGCTGCTGCGCACGGTGTTCACCGTGGCTCCGATCCTGTTCGGGCTCGACAAGTTCGCCAACTTTCTCGTGTCCTGGCCGGGCTATCTGGCCCCGTGGATCGATGGCATCGTGCCCGGCACCGCACAGCAGGCGATGTATGCCGTAGGCGTGATCGAGGTCGTGGCCGGGATCATGGTCGCGGTGGCACCGCGATTCGGTGCCTGGCTGGTGGCCGCCTGGCTGGCCGGGATCATCATCAACCTGCTGACCTTCCCTGGTTTCTTCGACATCGCACTGCGTGATTTCGGGTTGTTCGCCGCCGCGGTGGCGCTGGCCCGGCTGGCCACCCGCTACGCGCCCCGGCCAGCTTGATGAGCATCGTCGAGTCAACGGGATCGCTTCCCGAGCGATCAGCACCCGTGCGCCAACACAGCCTTCGCGTAGTCCTCTCCCGGGCAGAGGTAGACCTGCCAACTGCGGAGCGCGCGGTGACCGATCTGCCCTTCCACGGGAGCGCCCACATCGGTTACCTGCCCGGCGAGCGCATGCTCGGGCTGTCGAAGCTGGTCCGGGTCGTCGACCTGTTCGCCCGGGCCTCGCAGGTTCGGGAGCGCCCGACCCAGCAGGTCTCCGACGCGCTGCAGGAGCACCTGGCACCCAAGAGGGTCGGCGTGGTGATCGAGACGGAGCAACTGTGAATGTCACTGCGTGGAGGTCGTCCACTGCCACCCGGCTGATGTATGCCGACTCGGGTGGACGGCGGCCCCCCGCTCAGTGGCAGGAGTTCGCCGGCACCCTGGGGGTCGGTGAGGCGAAGGCAAGCTCGAGTCCGGAGGTAGTTCGGCGATTCTTCTGCGCCCTCGACGAGGCCAGCTATCACCTCGACTCGGTCGCCGAACCGTGGAGCGTCCACCTGGAAGTCCGCCTCAGTGGCACCGTCGTGGAGGATCGGCTGCGACAGGCCGTGGAGGTGGCGCTCACCAGACACCCCCGAGCTCGCGCGCGGGCCACCATTGCCCGCCAGCGGTGGGCTGGGTATGAGTGGGAGATCACCCCCGCACCTGATGTCGACCCCCTCGACGTCGTTGTGTGTTCTGACGACGACGCTCTGCAGAGAGTCAGGGCCGACCTGCAGAGCCGGGCAGTGCCGCTTGCGATGTCGCCACCGCTGCGCATTCGCCTCGCCCGTCATCGCAACGGCGACGTGGTGATGCTCAACCTTCACCACGCCGCCGGTGACGGCATCGCCGGGCTGGGCCTGCTTCGCTCGATCGCCCGGGCCTACGCTGGACGCTGCGACCCCGTGTCCCAAACGCCGCCCGAAGAGGTGGAGATCCCTGCGCCGAGCGGCCGGTGGGCCCAGCTCCGGGCACTGATGGGCGAACTCGGTCAAGCCGCCCCCCGCTCAGTGCACCTTGTCCCCCGAGGGGGCCAGGATCGCTCCGGCTACGGCCTCCATTACCTCGTTCTCGACGCCGCACAGACCGCGGCACTGGTCACCAAGGCTGATGCGGGGACCACCGTCAACGACCTCCTGCTGGCTGGCCTGCATCTGGCCCTAGATAGCTGGAACTCCGAGCGCGGCGGCGTTCCCGGGCGACTTAGCGTGCTCATGCCGGCTAACCTGCGGCCCAAGGCATCCTGGCACGAGGTGTTCGGCAACTTCACCTTCATGGTGCCCGTCGTCACCCGTCCCGAAGACCGAGGCGACGCCACCGCCACAGTCAAGACGATCCGCCGTCGGACCCGCCGCATCAAGGCCGCCCGCACTCCCGCCGCCGCCGTCAGGCTCCTCGACGTCCTCCAGCACCTGCCGCTGCCAGCGAAGCGGAGCATTGCCCGCCTCGCCGCTTCCGAGAGGGTGATGCCGACGGCCATCCTCTCCAACCTCGGCCGCCTCGATGAGGACCTGGACTTCGGGCCAGAGCTCCGCGCCCGCGAGGTATGGTTCTCCCCACCGACCAGGATGCCCATGGGCTTAGCCGTCGGGGCGGTCACCGCAGCAGGCCGGTTACATCTGGTGTTCCGCTACCGACACCCGCTCTTCGGCCCGGCTGACGTCGCCGACTTCACCGATCGCTACGTGGCAGCGCTCGGTCACGTTGCCGCTTGCGCCCGCGTCGAACCTACAATGCTCCGCGACCGCAGCACGATCCAGCGGCCGGGGCGCGTCGGGGCACCAGGCCTGTTGGATCCCGACCGGGAGACGACCTGTGACCAGGTCGCACGCTCTCCCCGACCGACTGGACCAGCCCCCTGGCTCGCCAACTGGGCCCACAACAGGGTGGAGGACTCCGGGCGAGTTTCCCCCACCCGGCACACGCCAACCGGGCCTCAGGACCCCCGGCCGCTCGCAGCAGCGTCCGCCAGTGACTCGGCAGGCCCCCGATGAAGTCCGATGAGCATCGCGCCGTGGGCGAGGCCGCCACCGCAGGCGCGCTCGTCCACGTCGGCGGCGACTCAGCCGAGGATCGTTTTGTTCTCAGCTACGGCGACGTGATCGCCTTGAGCGGTGACTTCTTCGCCAGCCACCGCCCTGAAACCCACGGCGTCGAGCGCACCCAGGTCGAACCTGAAGATCTCACATCCGACGATCTGTTCCGGTTGGCCACCATCCCCGGCAACCGGGGAACCAAGCTCGGCACCCGGGACGAGATCATCTGCGCCCTCAAGGTGATAGCGGTGGA
This sequence comes from uncultured Actinomycetota bacterium, assembly GCA_963823755.1. Classification (GTDB taxonomy): domain Bacteria; phylum Actinomycetota; class Actinomycetes; order Mycobacteriales; family Pseudonocardiaceae. The sequence goes on along the minus strand of CAWGMP010000010.1, from coordinate 16,481 downwards.
CGGGGCCTTCGTTGACGCCCGCTTCGAGCCCGGAGGGGAGTTCAGCCAGTTCCGGTTCACCGCCACTGCGGCAGCTACCAAGGTTGAAAGGCGGGTCCGGGACCGCTTCTTGACCTTGGCCACTGCGAACGGCGACCACTTCGTCGCTCCCGGCCGACCCGACACCGCTCACGACCACAACGGCCCACAGCCCACCCGATTCGACTCAGCACGTGTCGCCTATCGCCGCCTCCACGAGGTGGCCCTCGATGAGGCCTACCGGCTGGGACGTTGCCGGGATGAGGAGTCCCTGACGATGGCAAGGGAGGCGGCAGCCCAGCACTATCTCACCGATGCCTTCGCGGCAGGGCACCTGCGGACTCCGGTCACGGCCATCCGCCACTTCTGGCACCACCGATACCCACAGTTCTGGCAGAGTCTGAAACGCAAAGTCGCCGCCGACACGACCTCGGCACTACGAGAACTCGTCCGACCGGCGAGGATTCTCCCTGATGACTTTCTCTACAACCGTGCCCATGCGGCGGTCAACGCCCGCACAAGAGGGTTTCCGCCCATCACTCTCGGCGACCTGTTGGCCCGGGTGTTTCACGACTGGGACAACAGCCATGGCCTCACCCTCGAAGGAGGGGGAATACTCTTCGGCGACGGCCTCCTTGAGCAGGGCGTCGGCAAAGAGCTCGCCATCGCCGCTGTCCGCTCAGGCATCGACGACATCGAAGTCGCTTACCAGCTTGGAGTCTCCGGCAGCCGACTACGCGGTGAGGCCCTCTACCGGGCGGTCCGATCAGCCACCGGTGCTCCCCACGACGCCTTCAGACCTGAGACCCGGATCCCGACCCCGTCAGCCGACAACCCTCCACAGAACTGGCGGGCGACGGATGCCGAGGCATTGTGGAGCTTCTCCCATCGTCGGCACCACAGGGACGACCGTGGGCATGGCAGTCGAGGAGACGCTACGCCTCGGGGCAGAAGTCTCCCGCCGACTGGATTGTCTAGGACCAGGCGTCTTCGAAGTACCAGCTCTCCTGAGCGTGCCTCTCTTACGGCGATGGGCGGCCCGCAAGGCCTGCCAGGCCTATCACCATGGTTTCATCCAAGGCCTAACCCAGGACCCCAAAGCCACCATGCTCGCCATCGTCAACAACAACGCAGGTTCGAGCACCGGCGCCGTCGCGGACCATTGAAGATTGCGGACTATTGACGATATAGGCCTGCCGACAAGCAGAAACAGCACCTTGGCGGCCACCTGCTCCACGCGCTGGGAACTCCCGTTCACCGGAAGCGGCATGCCCCCCAACCCGCCGTGGTCGCCTTTGGGCTACCTGCTGCCCTCGCGGCAAGTACCTCGCGTATTGCTCTGCCTCGCCGTCGACTTAGGGCAGCTCAGTGCTGCACGATGGCGACCGGGCACGGTGCCACATACAACAGCGACTGGCTGGTGGAGCCCAGCATGCCAGGGAGCCCGCGGTGGCCCCGGGGCCCCGGGAACCCACCACCAGTAGCGGGGCACCGTCGCGGCCCCTCTCCCACCACAACGGCTCGATCACCTCGACCTCCGGGCTCGCCGCTCGCAACGTCACCCGCTTCGCGCACCCAACGCTGGGCCAGGTCCAGCATCGCCTGCCGATGACTGGTCTCCCCGCGCTGTGGGTTGACGGCACGGTCGTAAGGGCCTGCTCGCGGGACCAACGCCTCTGGTCATGTGGCGCCCCAGCAGCGGATGCTGGTCACAGTGGTCGCCCTGGCCGGCGCTGGAGAATCGGAGGTACACCATGATCCACACCACGGACGTGGGCATGGCGGTCGAACACGCGCTGCGCGCGCCGTCGGTTCACAATACTCAGCCCTGGCGCTGGCGGATCCGCCCCGAGGCGGTGGAGCTGCACGCCGACTGGAACCGGCACTTATCCGCGACCGACCCGGACCGCCGCGACCTCATCCTGAGCTGCGGTGCTGCCCTGCACCACCTGCAGGTTGCGTGCGCCGCCCGGGAGCTGGCCGTGGAGGTGGACTGCCTGCCCGATCCGGAGGACTGCGGTCACCTCGCCACCGTCACGATCCGGTCGGGTCCGGGCGACCCCGCCGACGCTGCCCTTTTTCCGGCGATCCACCGCCGGCGGACCGACCGGCGCCAAATGAGCCACCGTCCGGTGCTGATGGGTCATGTACGGGCGCTGGCTGAGCAGGCGCGGCGCGTGGGCGCGTTCTTGGTCCCGGTGACCGGTGCGCCGATGCGTCAGCGGCTCACCACCGCCCTCACCCAGACCGCGCACCGCCAGGAGTTCACCCCGGGCTATATAGCCGAGCTGCAGCTGTGGACCCGCCGCTACGCCGGCGCACGCGACGGCGTGTCCGCCGCCACCGTGGCACCGCCCCCGGCCGGTCTCACGGAGGAATCCCCCCTGCGCCGGTTCCCCCGCGGACAGCTCAGCCAGCCGCGGCAACTAGCCGGGCACGGCCGGGTTGATGACGCCGCCGAGCTGCTCGTGATCGCTACCGTGGGTGATGACCCACTTGACTGGTTGCGCGCTGGTGAGGCCACCAGCGCGGTGCTGTTGGCCGCGACCCAGGTGGGGTTGGCCACCACACCGTTGAGTCAGGCCGTGGAGGTGGGGATGAGCCGGCGAGAGCTCCAGCACGAAGTGTTGGGTGTGCCAGAGCACCCTCAACTCATCGTCCGGGTGGGATGGCCGGCCTCCGGGGTCACCGAGTTGCCGGTCACCCCGCGGCGTGACCTGAGCTCGGTGCTGTTGTCAGACTGATCTGCCCGCTCGTGGTGGCGGAAAAGCGCGCGGCGAAGAGTCCGGTCGGTACCTCCCGGGATCAAGGTCGTGACGGGGGACCCTGCCTTCCTTCCGCACACACTGGCCCGATCGACCGCCAGTGTGATATCTCCATCAGTGCGGTCCTTGTCGTTTGTCTGGGTCGATTCGTGATCAAGCGGTCTTGCGGGCGGTTCAGTTCATCCGGTCTCTGCGGGTATCCGGCCGGCCCGTATCGCCGCGAGGAGATCGGCGTGATCGCGCTCAGTCTGGTCGGCGTAGGCCATGGCGAACGTCGCGACCGCCTCGTCTAACACCTCGTTTCTCCCGCAGTAACCGCTCAGCACCCGCGGGTCCGCAGTGTGGGCGTGCATCCGGGCCAGCAATGCCCCGCAAACCCGGGCGTAGTCGTCCAGTTCGGCTGGCCGCAGGGTCGCCATGTCGACGCTGCCCTTGCGGTTGCGGAACTGCCGCACCTGGAAAGGTCGGCCGTCCACCGTCGTCCACCCCAGCAGCGTGTCACTGATCGTTTGCAACCGCTCCTGCCCGAGCACCACCCGGCGCCCCTCGTGTTCGACCTGCGGCACCGGGAACCCAGCCTGCGGCAGATGAGGCAGCAGCGCGGAGGCCCGGGCCTCTTTCACCTGTAGCACCAGCGGCTCGTCAACGTGGTCACGCAGCAGCACCACATAGGAGCGCAATCCCACACTGCCGGTTCCGACCACCCGGAACGCCGCATCATGCACGGTGAATCGGCCGAGCAGCGGTTGGCGGTTCGGAACGACCGTCGTCACGTAGTCGCTCAGCGACCCAACCACCACCGCCGCTTCTTCCTCGGAGACCTCGGTGAGCACCGGCGGCGACGCCACGAACCGCCACCGCCCATCCTCTAGTCGCACCGTCGACTCCGCCGCGAACGTCGCACTGGTGTTGCGCCGCGCCTTTTTCGCCACCCGTTCCAACGTGGCGCGCAGCTGCCGCGCGTGCACCTGGGCGAGGAATTTCTCGTCGGTCACCGCGCGCCAGGCAGCCAGCGCCGGCATCGAGGCCAGCAACTGCATCGTCTTCCGGTAAGAACCGACCGACTCGAATGCCGCTCCGGAGCAACTGGTCTCGGACCCGCCCATCCCCCGCCCAGCCACTACGAGGCTGGTGGCGAGCCGCTTGAGGTCCCACTCCCACGGTCCGGACACCGTCTCGTCGAAGTCGTTGACGTCGATCACGATCTGCCCATCGGATTCCGCCGTAGACGCCGACGTTGGCCGCATGCGCGTCCCCGCACAACTGCGCTGCCAGGCCGGTGTTCGGGGTAGCGGCCAGATCCGTTGCCATCAGCCCAGCCGAACCACGCAGGAAGGCGAACGGCGAGGCCGCCATCCGACCCACCCGCAGCGGGACCAGCGAGGCGATCCGGCCCTCATTCGCCGACTCGACCGAGTCCACCACACTGGGCCGGTCGGCCGCAGGCGCGAATTCCGCGTGTGCGCTCCGCGGGGTCTTCTCCCGCAGCTCCCTACCAACCCGCTCCGCCGAGGTCCCTTCCACCGCTTGGGCGAACCCCGCCACCACGAAGTCCCGCTTCGCCAACGCCACCGAACCGACCGTCGTTCCCGCCTTCGTCGCCCGCCCCATTGTAGTCACCTCTTCGGACCCAGCTGGTTTAATCCTTACTATTAGTACCGTACTTACTTCCACTGTCATCGTGGGGGACCGAGACTGAGCAATCATTCACACCGCTCTCACATGCGCAGCGGCGGCATCTCTTCTACCTCGCGGAACACGAACTCAGCCCCTCCCGCCGAGACCAACCCGCAGATCATCCCAGCCACAGACGGTCTCACCAGCCGACCACGCCACGTCGAGGGCATCAGCCCCCTTTGTCGCAGCTGGTCACGTCGTGGCATAGCCACGGTGCGTGACGCAGCCGCTCACTGGAGCGAGGAGGGGAAAGCATGGAATGAACACACACGAAAAGCAAGACGACAAGGACAAGTACGAGGGCAACGGATACGATCCGAACCAGCCGACCCTGCGGAAAGATGCTGGGGGCAAGCACGACCAGGACGACGATGAGAAGAAGAAATGACCAGCACGGAGCCGTCTTTGCTAGCCGTGCTGGTGGACGACCTGACCGCCGACGGGTTCTGCCCGAGCAGTGGCGGGCGGCATTTCTGGCAGTACCCTGAGAGATGTTCATCCCGGAGATGATCTGGCGCTACGCCGGGGATGGTCTGGTGCCGCTGCGCCGCGGCGGGCCTACGGCCGTGCTATGTGGTCACCTAAATCGATGATGGCACCCGGCCGGCTCCGAGGGCCGGGACCGGGTGGCGACCAGCTCGGTATCCTGGGACCTGGCGGACGCTGGCGTCCGCGCGTCACACCTCGGGCCCGTACATCAGAGTTCGCCCGGACGCCGTCACTGCGGCCAGCCGACCGCGACGAGCCCGCGGTTCACCGCCTCAATGTCGAACGCGGCCGGATCGAACTCGGAAGCATGATCAAGGCCCAACCACTTCACCATGTCGTCGTGCTCCTCGTCACTCGGGTCGGCGAGGATCTCCCGGAGATGCTCGTAGCCCGGCGGGCCGCCACAGTCCTCCGGCGGGCACGCGCCCTCGCCGCCGACGCACCAGGGGTAACGCTCACCCAGCTTGGCCACGCCGACCGCCTCAACGACGATCTCGTGCTCCCAGTCGTCGCCGAAGTCGTAGGTGTAGCCGATGAGGCCACCCTCGACGACGAGATCGCCGAACCGCACGGAGCGCTCGTCGGTGAACTGGAGTTCCGGGTCCGGCAGACCATAGGTGCGCCTGCCGTCGGTGAAGCTGTGCAGGTGGTGGTCATGCCAACCCATCGCCGTCTGGATCACGCCGTGGAGCTGGCTGAGCGGCATCGCGGCCGGGATCAGTAGCCGCCGCCACACCCGTGGCTCGGCGACCTCGGCCAGCGTGATGGTGATCCGGTGGACACGATCACCGGGCTCGGGCTCTCCCCGCATCCGACGAGTCCCGCACCGGCCGATCTCGGTCAGCTCGGCGGAGTCTTCGGTCAGCGTCACGGCACCCAGCCGGCCCAGCACCGCGAGCGTGCGCCGGACATCGCGGCCGTTCATCAGACGGGCCGTGGCCAGCTGCTCCTCGGTGGCGTCATCGAGCACGTAGCCCGCCGTCACGGCGTCCCACACCAGGTTGCACAGCTCGTCCAGGCCGATCGCACCGCCCCGGCCGTGCAGCGCGGACAGCAGCGCGTCGGCGCCGGCGGCGAACTCACGGCGCAGGAACGACTCGCCCCACCCCGCGGGCAGGAACGCGGTACCCAGCCGTCCCCCGAACGACTCGAACAACGCCATCCACAGCTCCGCCGGGCGGTCGAGCAACGCGGCGGACTTCTTGACCGGCACCAGCCGCCCCCGGACGACCCGCACCAGCCGTACCGCCTTGGCCCACTCCACGATCAAGCACAGACCCAGGAGCCCCGTACTCGACGTGGTCTTGAACACCCGCTCGCCGATCGCGGGATCAATCTCGTCCCCGGTGCCCAACCGGTCGACGAGGACCCGGGCATCAGCCAGGGTGATCGCTCCCTTCTGGGTGAGTTTGCGGCCGTCCCCGACCCACCTGATGAAATCGACGACCTGACCGACCAGCGCGGCCTCCGCGGCGACGGCGCCGGGTGCACGACTCGTCATTCTCGTCTCCTTCGGACCTCGACCTCCCGGCCATGAGATCGAGTGATGGACCGTACCCGTTGATGCCGTCACCCATTCCGGCGCACCGCCCCGTCAGGGGAGCGTCGTCGGCTCCGGACCAGCGGTCCGGGACTCCAACTCGGACGTCCAGCGGCGGACCGACCGGCGGGATCCTCCCTGGCCCGGCGCACCACTGCGGTTCGGTCGACCCGGTCGACGAAGACCCGTAATGCCATCTTGCGTACCACCGCCATTCGGTGCGCAGCAGCACTGCCGCGTCGACGGCACCGCCCGGGTCGCCGCCGTGATGGTGACTGAACAGCTCGACCGCTTCCTGGTGCTGGCCGCTCCTGCCGCCGATCTGCCGCGTCACCAGCGGTCGGTCAGCTTCTCGACGGAGGTGGCGGCCCACAGCTCCGACAGTCGTCCTCGACCATGGCGTGGTCGGTCTTCCCACCTGCACTGCTGTTCCTGGCCGGAGTCGCGCGGAAAGGCCGTGTGCGCACACACGGAGGTGCGGTGCTCACGGTAGAAGCGGATTTCGAGGACGTCGAGCGGGGTCGGCCCAGCGCCGTGGGAACAAGTACGTGGAGATCACTGATCTGATCGGTTTTGCGCTGATGTTAAGTCGCTTGATCAAAAATCGGCGAGGTCGGGCTCGGACAGTTGACTCTAGTCCGGTTTGCGCTCGCTTATTATCCCTGCTGTCCTGGCTGCGGCTTGGGGAACTGGCTGAGGTCCACCGAAACCCTTGATCAGGAGCGTAGCCCGGATCCGTGAAGTTGATCATCGAGTTGCTTGACCGGTGGCGTGTCCTGCCATGGTTCCAGGGTGGCACGGATGCTGCGCACTCGTTTCACGAGGCGATCGGCACGATTCTGGGAAACGAAGTCCACAACACTCGAAAGCATAGCTGTGCTTTCATCAATATCACCTGCTTGCACGTGGGCTGCACTAAGATCCAATTTAGCCATCGCGATATTGATATTTCTATAAGAAGAAGAGTCGGGCTGCTCCGCCGCATAGAGTTTCAACGATTCGCCGATGACTTTCACCGCGTCGGCTGGCCGGTTGAGCTCAAGCAGGAACTGGCCGCGTCTAGCGACGTGGAGCGCTTCGCTGTAAGTGTAGAAGGTAAGCGCTGATTGTTCCGAACACTCGGGTAGATAGGCCTGCGTGCTTTCAAGGTGCCGCATTGCTGTGTTATAGTCACCCATCGCCGCAAAGGCGCATGCGCTAATGTCGGAAGCAAACGCAGCTCAAACAGGCATTATGGGCTCGTTCTGCCCATGTTTGTGCGGCAACAGCGTAGTCAACCGACATGGCCGGTTGTCCGGATGATTCGGCAGCATGGCTCAAGTTCGCCAGCACCATGGTGGCGAGTTCCAGATCCTGTGCGTCATGCGCAACAACGCGCGCTTGCTCGTAGTACCGACGCGTAGCAGACAGATTATCAGCATTAAAGGAAATCCAGCCCGCGCTTCGCTGGGAATTTCCGAGCACCGAGAGAAGGCGCGGCCGTAGCTCATCGGGACACTCGGCAGCCATGGCCTGTAATATCTTCTGCTGGGCAAGAACGGTATGCAGCGCCGCCCGTGGGCCTAGCTTGTCGTTGCTGAGGTGGGCGTCGAAAAGAACCGATTCGATGTGCGTGATGATCTGCGCATCTACCCTTTCCGGTTTAATAATGGCCGCTACCACGCGCTCTTGTTCGCCTGGATCCGGACTTTCGAGCCACGGGGAAGCAAATGCGGTCGTCGCGGTCAAACCGAATAGCTGCAACAGGTCACGTCGGTTCATCCTGTCCACCAATCGCCGCAAACTCGTAAGTAGCTCATTGTACCCCTCCCCTTCACGAATACTATGCGCGGCAGCGGTGAACAGCGCCAGGTTCGCGGCGAACAACGCAGCAAAATCACCGACAGGACCGAATTGTGTCAACGAAGGTGATTGAGCCGCCGAATCACCCGGACGACCCTGTGAACCCTCAGGTCGTTCCTCCGAGTAGCCTGCGATTCCATCGTCGCCTGAGTATGACATCTGGGAAATAATGCAGGGATTGGGGGCTGACTCAGTACGTAAGGAGTCGGGGTCGTCGTTTCCTGACAAGGGGTTACGGAAGTCTGAGCCCGGGAACGGTTCGGTATGGGGGTCATGCGCAACTGTGGCGAGCTGCGCTGCGTTTCCGTGTTGTTCCTGCGGTGCGCTGTTCGCTGTGTGAATGAAGCGGGTCTTCACCTCTTCGGGTGCCCGCGCGAGGGCGGTGTCCATGAGTGCTTGGGTATGAGGGCGCAAGGTGATGGTGGTGTGCCGGGCTTCCCACTTGTTCACCGTCCGGGCGTCGATACCGAGATACGCGGCGAAAGCGCGGATGCTCAGGCGCATGGCCTGGCGCAGAGCCTTGGTCTCAGCTCCAGTCCAGCACTGAACGCTGACCATCCGGTGCACCCACGATCCTCTCGACAGACACGGGAACTGTCGCGCTGAGCGTAGTGCCTCACTGGTCCACCCTTGGGACGCCTTTGGGGCCTCATCAGCACATCTCTCCGGGACAGCGCCCTGAGGACACTATGCATAGCCACTCACCGCACCCTTATCCGGTTGGAGCGTACCCCGATGCAGTGCATGTCTCAGCGATCATTGGAGATGATCACGCCGTGACCATGAAGACTGGTCTGAGTGATGTCTGTGCAGGTCATGACATGACGTATGAACCTAGCTTGACTCAGCAGAACCACGGAAGGGGTGAGCAGGTGACTGGCGATCTGAGCCGGGAGCACTGGATCGTGCCGGTGCACGGCCTGACCAGCAGCTCACCGAGTACCTCGATGACGACCAGCCCCCACCACCACTGTCCATCGGATCAGGAATCCCGCCGCTAGTCAGGCGCAGGCACTCCCACCGCAGTACATCACCACCAGCTCGCTCCCCGAGAAGGCCGGCCCCGGTGAGTCAGGATGCCGCAATGACGATGCGCACGATCGGCCTGCGCATCCACCGGATCCGCACAAACCGAGACAAGTCGCTGCGGGTCATCGCCGGGCTAGCCGGAATGAGCAAATCCACCCTGCACCGCATCGAACACGGACAACGCGAGCTGACCCTCTCCGAGATCATGGCACTGGCCAGCGCGCTGGAGATTCCCCCCTCACAGCTGATCGGATTGCCGATCTTCGCACCCGTCTGACTTCTCGGTCATCCCATCCGGCAGAGCCGGTAAGAGGCAAGAGGTTATCCGGGCGTATGCCCAGTGCGCGGTGGAGACAGATAGCAAGGCGAAAATTTTAGACGACCAAGGAGAAAAATAAACGATTGGTGGAGAACAAACCGGACCACCCCCGCCCGTGCAAAGAGTTCGAGGCGGCCCGGTAGGGAACACGTGGTTCACCGGGTGCTAATGGTACCCGGGGGCCGTTGTGCTGTGCACTTGAGTTGTTCCCACAAAGGAAGGTGACGCCGACACCGAGGAGTTGATACACGCTGAGACATCTCGGATCAATAAACGGTGCGCCTGCGGCGCACTGCCCCGCGAGGGAACCGTCATCTGCGAGAAATGCATAGCCTAGCCCAATGGCCGCGACACCGCGTCACGCGACGGCGCCGCCATGCTCACCGGGGCTCGGCCGCGGGTGATCAGCGCACTGGTGTTCGGCCGCCCCGTCAGCGTCGACGGATCGGTGGTCCGCGGTGCCTGCATGATTATCCCGTTTGGAATTGGGCCGATGGGGCGCCGAGAGAGCGCATCAGGCTAACCGGGACGATGAGGTCGGCGTGGGATCGGGTCGAGTTGATCAAGGCAGCGTTGCGTTCGTCGGTGCCGGAGGCCCAAGCGGCCGCCGCGATGGGTTCCTTTCCGAACCGGACGTGGCGGGTGATGAGTCGGCGGACACGCTCGTCTGTATCGAGGTCGACGTACCAGACTTCGTTGAGCTGTGGCCGGACACGGTCCCAGCCATGGTCTTTGAACAGCAGGTAGTTGCCTTCGGTGATGATCAGTCGGGCGGACAGAGGCACCGGGATCGTACCTGCAATGGGCTGTTCGAGGGTGCGTTCGAAGCCGGGGGCGTAGACGACCTCGTCGATGTCTTCGTGTAGGCGGCGCAGCAAGGCTGCGTAGCCGGCAGGGTCGAAGGTGTCGGGAGCGCCTTTGCGGTCGCAGCGGTCCAGCCGGGCGAGTTCCTTGTCGGCAAGGTGGAAGCCATCCATCGGGACGTGAGCGATCCACTGATCAGGGATGAGCGTCGGTGGTGGCGCGGGTGCCAGCGTCTGGATGAGTTGCTCAGCGAGGGTGGTCTTACCCGCTCCCGGGGGACCGGTGATGCCCAGCAGCGCCCGTGTGCCGTCGGCGATGAGCGAACGGGCGCGGTCCACGAGCTGGTCGAAGGTCATCACGATACGCCGGCGGCGGTGAGGTGGTTGGCGATGAAGGTTCGGGCATGGCGGGCGAGATCCTCGCCGTCGCTCCACAGGTTGCGCCAGATGGCCAGGTCGTTGGAGAGTCCGGCGGCGATGACAGCCGAGGAGAAGGACTCGAAGGTGATGGGTCCGGTGTAGTGGACGTCGATGAGGGCATGAAAGAACGCGGTGAAATCGAGATGACCCGATCCGAGGTAGCCGCGGTGGTTCTCGCCGATGTGGATGTACCCGAGTCGGTCGCCTACCTCGCGGACGGGCCGCACGAGGTCGTCCTCCTCGAGGTTCATGTGGTACGTGTCGAGGTGAAGGAGAATATTGTCCTCGCCGATGTCGTCGGCGAGGACCAGAGCCTGCCGGGCGGTGTTGACCACATTGGTCTCGTACCGGTTGCAGATTTCCAGGCCCAAGGTCATGCCACGGTCACGGGCCTGTCTGGCCAGGCGCCCGAGTACGGCCACGACATTGCGCCGACCGGCGTCGCTGAGCGGGTGGTGGTATTTTCCGAGTGCGCTGTAAAGGGCACCGGTGAAGTGGGTGCCGCCGAGTTCGGCGGTGATCCGCAGCGAGTCGTGTAACAGCTGTTCACCTCGCTCGACGATGGTGGTGTCTTCGCTGGAAATGTCGGCGTCGAAGGCCAACCCACGGGAGCAGACGACCCGCAGGCCCGCCTCGGTGAGCCGGCGGCGGGCGGCAGCGACGTCGAGGTTCGCCGTGTCGTGCAGGGACAGCTCGAGCAGGTCGTATCCAGTCTCTGTGGTCTTGGCGACGGCGTAATCGACCGATGCGGGCGAGGTGTCACCCACCCAGACCAGGGCGTGGACGCCGAGGAGATTCGGAAGGGTTTGCTCAGCCACGAGGTGGTTCCTGTCTGAGGAGGTCACGCTCAGTGAGTGTCCACTACGGTGGTCGACTGCAAACCACGTTACAGCTCGACAGGGGTGTCGTTAAGGAAACTGCTACCAGGTGCCAGTTGGTGTAATTCCTCTGCTGGCCGGTCGTTATCGAGGGATCGGCCGGCAACGACCCCGCGGCCGCGTTCAACTCGTTCACCGCCATGCAGCGCCCAGGCCTGTTACTGCTAGACGACGTGGTCTGCGTAGGGTTTGCCTCGCACTGCGTCATTCTGTGCACGACGAAAACGATCTCGCTCACATCGCCCGGGCGATGCACGCCGGCGCCGATACCTACATCATGAAGCCGTTCGACCGGGCCATCCTTCAGGCGAAATGCGCTGAACTCGAGCTGGCCTAAAGACCGGTCACCCCAGAGGTTCGCCGCGGCACCGCTGATCGGTCCGTCAGCTTCGTGGGTCTCGATTTCGCTGCCGGACAGCACGGCAAAGATCGACTCGCGTCGCGCATCGCCCAGAGCGCACCCCGATCGGGGGTCGCGAAAGAAGCGGGCGACCAGCAAGCGCCTTCAGCGATCTGCACCGGCGAAGTTCGAGGCGATCAGCATCAGCAGAAGATCGACTGGGGCGCCGTCGACCGAATCGAAATCAACGGCCTTCTGGAGGTGGGCGAAAACGCCGAAGATCCGGCCGCAGCGCTCCAGTTTGCCGTGCGGGATGGCGATGCCCGCCCCGATCCCGGTGGAGCCAAGGGCCTCACGCTGCAGAACGGCATCGAGGTGTCCTCCGCCGGCAGGCCGGAAATCTGCCCCGCGGCATCGCTCACGCCTTGCAGGGCCGCTTTCTTCGAAGACACCCTGAGCGAGGGAAGAATGGCATCCGCCGCGATCAGATCGGTCAATCCCATCGGTAAATTCAAATCCCCCCTGACCAGGCCGCACAGCTGCAAACCCGTAACCGTCCGGTCGGCATCTTTTCCGCTGTCTTGCAGCCGAACCTCGATCCGGCTGTCAGCTCATCTGCCAGATGCAGCGAGCAATTCGCATGCCGAGTCAGACACCGTCAGTCGCGTCAGCAGGATCGATCCAGCCGATATGTCCGTCGGCGCGTCGATAAACGATGTTAACGTGCCCGTTTCCGGCGTGGCGGAACACCAGGACCGGAGCACCTGACAGATCGAGATCGGAGACCGCGGACCGCCACTGACATCGCCTTCAGCGGCATTTTGCGCTCCGCCACCACAACCGGACTGTAGTCCGCGCCGTCATCCTCTTCGTCCGGTTGTTCGATCGTGCGCTCGGCCATCAACGGGATGTCGTTGGGTACACCGACGGGGTGGCGATCCCGCAACCGGCTCTTGTATCGACGGAGGCGCCGCTCAGTTTCTCAACCGCCTGATCGAAACATGGATAGGGGTCGTGGGCTCGCCCATCGACCTGAAGCGTCAGACCGGATTGGAGGTGGAGCGTCATATCCGATCGGTAACCCGATCCCTCGGTTTCGATCACCACATGCCCGGAGATCGGGCCGTCGAAATAGCGCCCGACCGCCGCCGCGATGCGAAGCTGGGCATGATCCTGAAGCGCTTCACCAATGGCCAGGTTTTTGCCCGACACCCGAACCGTCATTCTTTCTGCCTCCGTCCCTATGGCGCCAGCGTTAGTCTGGCGCCGAATGAAGTCAACGCGACCGCGACCTCCTGCACCAGCCTGACGCTCTTTTCTCGCGGCGCCGCTCGACCGACGAGGGAATGCGCAGGCTCTCGCGGTATTTGGCGACCGTGCGCCGGGCGATCTCGATGTTGGCCTCCTTCAGCCGCGCGACGATCGCGTCGTCGGACAGGACGTCGTGCGGCCGCTTCTCCATCGATCATCTGCTTGATGCGGAAGCGCACCGCTTCGGCCGAATGCGCATCGCCGCCCGAGCGTCGAGGCGATCGAGGCGGTGAAGAAGTACTTCAGCTCGAACAGGCCGCGCGGGCGCGCCATGTACTTGTTCGACGTGACGCGCGACACGGTGGATTCGTGCATGCCGATCGCGTCCGCGACGCTGGAGGTTCAGCGGCCGCAGATGCTCGACGCCCTTGGCGAAGAAGGCGTCCTGCTGGCGCACGATCTCGCTCGACACCTTGAGGATCGTGCGCGCCCGCTGCTCGAGGCTCTTGGTCAGCCAGTTGGCGGTCTGCAGGCAGTTGGCCACGAAGCTCCTGTCGGCCTCGCTGCCGCTTGCTGCGGACCCGGGCTGATAGCGTCTGGTTGACCAGCACGCGCGGCAGCACGTCGGTGTTCAGCTCGATGTTCCAGGAGCCGTCCGGCGCGCCGCCCAGACATAGACGTCCGGGCACCACGGTCTGGACCGGCGCCGCCGCCGAAGGCCCGGCCGGGCTTGGGGTCGAGCCGGCGGATCTCGGCGACCATGTCGGCGAGGTCCTCGTCGTCGACGCCGCAGAGCCGCCGCAGGCCGGCAAAGTCCCGCTTGCGCCAGCAGCTCGAGGTGGCTAGACCAGCGCCTGCCATGGCCGGATCGAACCGGTCGCGCTCCCGCAGCTGCATGCGCGAGGCATTCGGCGAGGTCGCGCGCCCCGACGCCGGTCGGCTCGAAGCTCTGGACGATGGCGAGCACGGCCTCGACCCGCGACCGGTCGGCGCCGAGCCGCTCGGCGATGGCCGCCAGCGGTTCGCGCAGGTAGCCGGCCTCGTCGATGGCGTCGATGAGCGCGTGGCCGATCATACGGTCGACCGGATCGGCACGCGCGAGCGCGAGTTGCGTCGCCGAGATGGTCGTGCAGGGAGAGCGGCGGCCACGATAGCTCTTCGAGATTGGGTCGCCTCGCCGTCGCCCGCTGCCGCCCGGCGCTCCGGTCCAGGACGTGGCGCGAGAGGCCATGCACCTCGGCCGGCGCTTGGCGCGGCGTTCGGGCCCGCTCGCGCATCGAACGTGTTGTCGAGTTCGGTTCCGAGGCTCGTCTCCAGGGCGGCGCGGTCGGTCTCGAACTCGTCGGAGATCCAGTCGTCGCTCGCTCGGCTCGGCGTCGGTAGCCGATCGTCCTGGCTCGTCGCGCGGCTCCTGCGGCTCGCCGCGGCGTTCCTCGGCCCGCTCGAGCAGCGGATTGCGCTCGAGTTCCTCCTCGATGAAGGAGGCGAGTTCGAGATTGGAGAGTTGGAGAAGCTTGATGGCCTGCAGGAGCTGCGGCGTCATCACCAGGGATTGGCCCTGGCGCATCACCAGTTTGGCCGAAAATGCCATCATCAGACCCAACGCTTAACCGGTAACCGCCGTTGAGCGACGCGCCGTCGAGTGCTTATAGCACGCTTCTGAGCCGTGTGCTTGGCCCAGCACAAACCGAGCGGCTTTCGTAGAGCATGTAACCGGTCTGCAGGCCCGCGGCCGCTGCTACAGCCGGAAGTCCTCGCCGAGGTAGATAGCGCCGCACGTCGGGATCGGCGACGATCTCGTCGGCGCTGCCCTCGGTCAGCACGTGGCCGGAATGGATGATGTAGGCGCGGTCGATCAGCCCGAGCGTTTCGCGCACGTTGTGATCGGTGATCAGAACGCCGATGCCGCGGCCCTTCAGGTGCCGCACGAGGTCCTGGATGTCGCCGACCGCGATCGGATCGATGCCGGCGAACGGCTCGTCGAGCAGCATGAAGGACGGGTGGCCGGCCAGCGCGCGCGCGATCTCGCAGCGCCGCCGTTCGCCGCCCGACAGCGCGATGGACGGGCGTCTTGCGCAGCCTGCGCGATGTTGAACTCGTCGAGCAGGTCGTCGAGTTCCGCCTCGCGCCGCGCCTTGTCGGGAACGGTGATCTCCAGGACCGCCCGGATGTTGTCCTCGACGTTGAGACCGCGGAAGATCGAGGCTTCCTGCGGCAGGTAGCCGATGCCGAGCCGCGCGCGGCGATACATCGGCAGCGCCGGTGACGTCGTGCCCGTCGAGCTCGATCCGCCCCTTGTCCGGCCGCACCAGGCCCGTGATCATGTAGAAGACGGTCGTCTTGCCGGCGCCGTTCGGGCCGAGCAGGCCGACCGCCTCGCCGCGCCGGACGTCGAGCTGACGTCCTGCACGACCTGCCGGCCGCGGTAGCGACTTGCCGAGATTGTGGACGCCCAGAACGCCTGTGGCATCCTCGACGAGGGCGGCGGCGGAGCTGTCTTCGTCCGGCCCGCCGAAGCCGAAGACAGCGTCAGGTCCGAGCAGTGCGGCGTCCGCGGGTCGATCCGAACGCCGCTCGGCCTCCGCCGTACGCCCGACGAACGGAAGCCGCCACGCGGTCACGGGCGCTGACTCGTGCCGTGCGGGCTGGCGCCGGCGAACCGATCGGGGAAGCAACAGGCACGTCAAGCAAGCTCTGAAGAGGCGCGGAGTGGCCGGGGTCAAACATGGTGCACAGGCGACGACGACGCAACAGCTCGCCGATCGGGTGCTCGCCGTCCCCGCAGGGCTTGGCTTCGATTGAGGCTTTTTCTTCGAGGGCGTTCCGGCGACGTCTGGACTTCCGGAGCCGGGCGTGAAGACGCTTTGCACCCGGTCTTTGTCGGCCCAGAAGACCTGCGCCTGGCCGCTGGTCAGATCGTAGACGAGCCGATCGCCTTTGGTCACGTTGGTGCCCTGGCTGAAGGGTGACGTTGCCGGTCAGCGTCACCTTGTTTTCCACCTTGTCATAGGAGCCGTTGTCGCCCTTCCGATTGATCCTTGGAGATCATGGTGACGGGACCCTTGACGTCCATATGCTTGACCGAGGAACTGCCAGCCGCGGCAGGATCC
>CAWGMP010000009.1:0-289637 GCA_963823755.1 uncultured Actinomycetota bacterium | reverse complement strand
AACACCTTGTTTTGGTTGTAGTGCCACCGAACCAGCAGGACCTTGAGTACTCCCGTTATTGTTAACCGCATTATTTTCGTAAAGCGCAAGTGCAATGGCATAGGCAATTAAGATGACACCAACTATGAAACAAGGAATCCTGACCACCTTGCCGACTACGGGCATCATGGAACCGGAAAAGCTGAAACCTCCTCCGATGAGACCGACCAGGATCAACAGTGCACCTGTGAGAGCCAACACGAATGATGTGGTCATTCGACTCCTCCCTGTTTTCACCGTTTTGGGTACTCAACGCCTTTAATCACAGGTAGCCTTCGTATCCCGAGTCCTGAAGATCGGAAGGTCGGCGAGTCGACCTTACCCCTGGCCAGCACTTTTCAACAGCGTAAACGCTGTTGGGCGCTCACTTATCGCCCGCCTGTGGGTGCCGAATTGGTCATCCACGTCATGTGACCTGGGCGTATTCGCGTATCCGGCACCGAGCCGATCGCGACGTCGGAGGCGGAGCTGGGATGACGATGTGGGGGATGGAAGTGGTTGGAGCGGTGCTGCCTGGTTCAGTGCGCGGTGGGGGGCGATCCAGCATTCGGCGATCGCGTTCGCCCGGGGTGCTCGCACGGGTGTGCGCAGGATGTGGATGTTCTCGCTGGCGAACACGGCGTCGAAGACGCCAGTGAATTCGCTGTCGCGATCCCGGATCAATAATTTGAAAACTGCCACGCGGTCACCGAGGTCCATCAGGAAGTTGCGCGCCTGCTTCTCCGCTTCGACTCGCTGTAATGCTGAGAGGTGGACGCGACAGATCACGTCTTCGTGATTGAGCCGGCCGAACGTGTCGGCGGGCCGGTTCTCGGCGGCCAACTCTCGCTCAACGAGGCCCACAACCACGCCGTGGAGCGCCCGGAGGAGCTCTCGGACCCCGACGTCCGAAGCAAGGAGGGTGAACATGGTCCCGGCATGGGTGAGTAAGCAGGCACGTGCGGCCATCGACGGAGACCAGGTTGGCGTTCCGCTGTGGGTCCGACGCTCCCGCAGACTCGACCACGACCCCACCGCCCAGGACAGCCAGCAGTTTCTTGGTGGCATCGCAGCAGCACCACGCCGATCGTACGGCGAACCCGAGGGGTCAGGTCCGGACCGGTGAAGCCCTTCTGGAGCACTACGCGAGCGACCGCGACCAGCACCACCGCTCAACCAGCCCACTGCACCTCGAGCACATCAACCCGGCGCTGGTCTTCGAGGATCAGGTCCAAGACCCGACCGTCGTCGCCGCCGGGGCCGAACACCAGGGTCCGCACGTTCCCGCCCGGGTTATCTCCACGCAACGGCTCCCCACTCCAAGGGGCCACTTCCAGCACGTCAAGAACACCCATGTAAGCAACAATCACCTCAGCCCGCAAGGCATCCAGCGTGGCCTGCGCCTGTTCGTGGACGCGAACCTCGTACACCGGTCAGGCTCGCCCCAGGCGTGCCCGCAGCCGCTGGCGCATCTCGTCGGCCGATACTGTGCCAGGTGGTGACTCCCCGGTGCGCAGCGTCTCCTCGGCACGGGCCGGCGCACCGCCCGCCACTTCTCGTGGCCCATGTCGGTCTGCGACCAAGCGATACGCCGCCAATGCGCGAGGAACTTCTCGAGCACCGTCGAGCGTGAGTGTCTCTGCCGCAGCATCCAGAGCCTGCCGGTACTGCTCGTCAAACAATTCCCGGTCCTCCGGGACGATCACCTCCCGCAGCTCAGCCGGGGAGGCCTGTGCGAACGGACGGTTCAACGTGGCAGTGGTGGCACCCATGGGGACAGGGTAGCCACACCCGTGCCGTCGTGTGAGACGCTCAGCCACACCAACTCAGAACGTGCTAGGGGTGTCGAAAACCTCCGATTCCACGCCGCCGATGACCTGCGGTGGCGGTGAACGGCCAAGTAGCAACAGCAGGTTCAGCAGCTGCAGAAAGATCAACATAAAGGAGACGCAACGACACGGCTCACGATCATGCCCGACGGCCGCGCACACCGATCACCCAGGTCAGAGACACAGACCGACTTCTGGAACCCCACGACTTCTGGCCAGCCGAACTCACCGACCATGCAGCTCACAGGCACAGGCCGACTCTAGGGCCTGACAGGCGCCAACCGACTACACAGGGACAGACAGCATCCTGTTAAACGTTGTTATACAGTATGGGTGTGTACGAGGACCTGTACGACGGGGTGCCGGTGGTCACCCTGCCGATCATCGAGGTCGACGTGCCCAACCCAACGCACTTGCGGCGATCACTCCGCTACCCCAACGCGATAGCCATCGACCCGGCGACTGCGATCGAGGCTGCCCTCGACCCCCGCGGCCTCATCGCTCGCGACCCTAAGTCCCGCACCGGGCGAAGCGATCCGGATCATCGGGTACTCCCCCACAGCCGCCCAGATACTACTCGTCGTATTGCTGCCCCACGAGCATCCCCCGCAAGGACTCTGGCACGTCGTCACCGCGTGGCCAGCACCCCGGCACTGGCGAGATGCCTATTCAGCCGAAGACGAGGAGCCCTGATGACCACTCCCGATCGAGAACTGCTCGACAAGATCGCGACCGAAGCCGACCATGCAGAGACCACGGGCGACGTCGACCTGCCCTACCGTCGCCGCGCCAGCAAAACGAGCCCGGTCTACGGATTGCGGTTGCCCGCTGAGCGCATCGAGCAGCTGCGCCAGATCGCCCAGGCTCGCGGAGTCGAACCCAGCGTGCTCGCTCGGCAATGGGTCATCGACCACTCGATGTCGTCCAACACGCCCGAGACCAAGCGCAGGAACGATGGGAACGCGACCTGCGCGCCACTACTGAGCACCTACGCCAGCTCCTCGACGAGCGCCCCGGAGCTAGTCTTCCGCTACAACTCTAAGACGGGACCGCACTCGCCGCGTTGATCCGTTCGCTCTAAAGGCTGCCTTCACGATCACCCTGCGGTCGAACCCAGACTGCATCGAGGTAGACAACTCACAGCACACCATCCCACCACAGTTGCCCTTTTCCGCAGCTCAGCAACCCACTGGATCCCGTCCCGTCCTAGCAGCTTCGAGGCCGACACTGGGACGAATAGGACAGGCGTATCTCGCTGGGCGGGGCCGCATCGCGTAATATGATCACGCGTCGTCGCCGAGCCGCAGGCGTGTGGTTAGTGTGCAGTCCCTCCACCGACACCAACCCCCACGACTGCCAGTCGGTCCACGTGTCAGATTGATGCGGCGTTTCAGCCGTACCGGGCGTCGCAGGTCTGTTCTGGCTCGTGCCGGGGACAGGAACCTGCGAGGATCAAGGAGCACTTTTCAGGTGGCTGAGCTCAGTGATGGTCGAGGGACCTGGCCGTGGAAATCGCCGGTCAGGATGTGATCAATCACGCGGGCACGGCGGCGTTGTGGCTGATCGCCGACCGGACGGGCCTGACCAGTGTGTTGTCCCGGGTGCTGGTTCGTCGTGGTTTCGTGCCGGTTCATGATCGGGGCCAGGTGCTGGCGGATACGGCGGTGCTGATCGCTGATGGTGGCCGGGTGCTCTCGGATTGGCCACCTGCGCGACCAGACACCGCTGTATGGGCCGGTAGCCTCGGACCCGACGCTATGGCGTGCACTGTCTGAGATCGGCGAGACGCAGCGGCGCGCGATCGCCCGGGTGCGCGCGAAGACCCGTGAACAGGTGTGGGCGCTGATCGAAAACGGCACGGCCGGATCCCCCCGTCACGGGTCGCGGACACCGACCTGGGTAAGACCATCGTGATCCGCATGGACGCCTCCCTGGTGATCGCGCACTCGGACAAGGAACTGGCGGCAGGGACCCCCAGGTGAACCCGCGAAGAAACGTACCCAACGTCGACGGCGCCCGAATACCACCGAACAACCGCGGCAACGCCCCATGCCGGATCACTGCCAGGTCATCGATCGAGTCGGTGCCAGCCACCATACCCGCCACCATCGACGTGATCTTCACCCCCGGATTCGCCCCACCACTACCCACCGAAGCAGGAAGCCGAACCCGCCGGTCAGCAGCCCCGTGCAACCCCGCACGCTCGGCCAACCGCAACTCGGGCACCAGACCAGCACACGGCACCAGATTCGGTTCATCAAATATCGCTGACACCGCCGCCGGGGTATGAGAAGCTCGCACCTCGTAGATGCCCTTCACACTCGGTCAGATGGACTCTCGACAAGTCCCATCATCCCAGTTCGGAGGGCATCTACCCCTATCCGACACCCCTCCCACCACAATTTCTCCGGTGGATCCAGGCTTAGCGTTCAGGCCATGCCTGAGGCGGAGAGCGGGTCGTAGCCCGGGGTGCGGAACAGCGCCTGCAACTGCCTGCGGCGCACGCCGACGTTGCTTCCTTCAATGATCGGGTACGACAGCGTGTCCATCAGGTAGCGGATGATGGGGAACTTCTCGTCGTAGGCGGTTACGCCGACGATCTTGATTAGTTCATTGATGACCTCGACGCTGGTTTCGGAGCCGAAGATCTTCGCATGCAGGGCAAGTTCCAGCCCGCTGGGGTGCATCGACGTGACGGCGTCCAGCGCGCGCCAGGCGAGCAACCGGACGGCTTCGATCTTTCCCTTGGCGTCGGCCAGGATGTCGGACACGGCTTGATACTCGATGATCGGCACCGGCCCGCCGCGCTTCTCGGTGAGAGCAAAGCGGTAGGCGATGTCGAAGGCCTGCCGCATCGCGGCGGCGGCGAAGATGCCGATCGACGCGCCGCTGGGGAGAAACGCGTTGCGGGTCAGGTCCACTCCCTGGCCTTGCTCACCGAGGAGGTTGCCGCGCGGAACGCGCACGTCGGTGAGTCGGACTCGAGTGATGAGGCAGCCCTTGAGTCCGGGTAGGTCATAGTACTCCTCGACCTGGATATTGCCGGCCAGGTGTTCGTGTTCGGCGACGATGAGCGAGATGCCGCTAGGGGTTCGGCAGACGATGGTCATGATGTCCGGGCCGTTGCCGTCCCAGCCGCACAGGTGTGATGCCCAGGCCTTACGACCGTTGATGACCCACTCGTCGCCGTCGGGGACCGCGGTGGTGCGTATCCCTTGGCCGGGTCCCTCGGCGTCGAAGTTCGCGCTGCCCTCGGGCTCGCTGAAGGCCATGGCCGCCAGCGGTGCGCCGGAGTCGGCCAGAAAGGTCGTACGAAGCGCTCGACCTGTTCCGGGGTGCCCACCTGGTAGACGGGCGCCAGCGCGATCAGCGGACCGGCCATCGAGATGACGAAGTCCGGGCTCTCCGCTGCCCACTCCTCGATGAAGATGGCGGCGTCGACGCCGCTCGATGTTGCCCCGCCGAACGGCACCGGGATCAGGCCCTTGAGGAACCCCGCCGCGACAGCATTTTCGAACGCCGGCCGCAGCAGCAGCGCCCGGGTCTTAGGGTCGGGTTCCGCACGTGTCACGGCGGCGAGATCCCGCAGCTGATCCTGGGCGAAGCCGCGGGCGGCTGCTTTGAGCTGTTCTTGCTCCGGGGTAAGGAGGAACGAAACGGTCATCGGTGTGATCCCCTTGCCAATGTCTCGGTGGTGTGGGTCAGCATCACCCGCAGTGTCGCGCCGGTCCAGATCATTCCGCGCACTCCGGCCCGCCGTTACGACCCATCTGTGCGCCACCTCGGCCACCAAAACTCCCCTGGGTCACGCCCGCGGCATCTCCACCCACTGGCTGCGCCACACCACCCTCCCCTGGGTCGAACGCCACCCGGCTACAACATTGCCCGCGCCTATGCCGGCCGCACCGACACCACCGGCGCAGCCACCACCACCTGTGAATGCTCAGGTCTCTGACGCGAAGATTCCGGTCCTCCGGCTGTCCCCCGGGGGCGGACCGGAATCGTCGCGAGCCCACGGCGAGCCCTCTGGAGGAGGCTCTATGTCGCTGACCTGGGCATTCACTTTTCTCTGGGGTGCGATTCCCTTCTCTCGTTGGGGAAGAGGATCGAGATCCGCATCCTGTTCGCGGCGTGTGAGCCGACGACGTCCGCTTATGTCGATGAGTGCACCAGCGCAGGCTCATCCGTGTTCCTGGTACGACCGGGCTGGAGGTGCTTGCGCGCAAGTGTCGCCCGCGGTCTTGGGGTCAAACCGATCTTCCGGTCGTCGGCGTTGGGGTCATTGGTCGGGGCCTGGTCGGTCAGAGGTAGCTGAACAGCGGAGGAGATACGAGGACTACGATCCAGGCCCACGTGGCGTAGACCGGCAGGTAGCCGGTCTGCCAGCGCTCGAGGGTCACGAAGGGCGTGTGCCGGCGGATAATCCTCAGCAGTAGCCAGGCCGACCAGGCGAGGTTGGCCAGCAGGATGACGTTCTCGCCGAGTGCTGCGGCCTTGTTGGGTGTCGTGCCGTACGCGGTGATGCGCCCGGTGATCTCCAGGAGCACCAGCACGTCGATGGCCAGCGCGCTGATCACGAGGGCGAGCTGCAGTCGGTCGAACAGGCCGGGCGGGGCCGGTGGGTCGCGGGCTGAGATCGAGTAGAGCAGCAACCCCAGCACCACGACCAGCAGGAGGTCGAACAGGATCAGCGCTTCGCGCTCGACGTCGATGCCGGCGCTGGTCCAGACGATGGCGACGAGGAAGGCCAGCAGGACTGCGGTGAACAGCGGGGTGAACAGCCGAGTGAGTACCGGGGCGATGTTCTCGACCACACTCTGTTTGGCTTCGACGAGCCAGGCGGCCACGACGGTCGCGGCCGCGGCGCCGCAGGGCAGCAGCCACTGTGTGATGAACTTCTTCGGGTCGATCCCGATGGCCTGGAAGGTGCCGGTCGTGAACGCGACGAGGACGCCGCCGCCGAGGGCGATGAGGACGAAGTAGACGAACCACTCGCCGGTGAAGCGGATGAAGTCCATGCGTCGGCGAGACGAGCGCCAGTCCTCGGTCACAGAGGCCAGACCGACCACGAGCCACAGGGCGATGGGCAGGTGGATGCCAGGGTGGCGCGTAGCGCCATCGCGTGAGCGACGCCGGAGGCGCCCTTGACCTGGGAGACACGGCCCCGCAGGCTGCGCGCCACCACCACAGCCACCCACGCACACAGCACCAGAGTGTCCTGGACGCCGGCGCCGTTGGGCGCACGCTGTTGAGGGTGGAGAAAGAAAGGGGGGTGGGGTGTGCTCCTGGGGTTGTCGTGGTGGGGTCGGGTGGCCTGCTCCAGGTCGGTTTCCCGGGTGTGGACAAGCCCGCTAGGGGGTTGTCGGTCATCTTTTCACCGCGCGTGGTGGCATGGAGTGCTACGACAGGTGCGGTCGGTCGGGGTCAATCAGAAGGGGCGACCCGCCAATGAACGGGGGTCATGACCTGCACGACCCGCGTCCGACCGCGGTCGTGGGCAGATCATGCGCCGCGGCGGTCCAGGCAGCGGATGTGCCCGTCGCGCAGGGGCGTAGAAGATGAGTTCGATGAGCTCGCGGGCGGCGGCGACCGTGCCGATGTTGCGCCCGCGGCGCTGAGCGACCTGGTCACGAACTTGGCCCAGGCGGCTGTGGGTGTCGGTGCGTTGGATGGCTTCGACCGCGGCCCAACCCACCAGCCGGCAACCCTGCTTGGTGATCGGTCCGCGATGCACCGTGGTATCGGACTCATGGTGTTGGGGAGTCAGCCCGGCCCCACTGGCCAGCTGCGCTGCCCGACCGAAGCGATGCACATCACCGATCTCGGCGACGAACACCGCGGCCAGGATCGCCCCCCACCCCGGAGATCGCCTGGATGGCGGTGTAACCCGGGTGTCCGCGCAGCCGGCCACCGGCCAGGTTGGTGAACAACTCGATCTCGAAGTCCAGGGCCTCGATCACCCGGCGAGCCGAGTCGACCCGGGCCCGAGACGCCGGCGCCAACACCACCCGCTCCAGCAGCGCCTGTCCACCGGCACCGAACAGATCGGTCGTCAAGACTTGCACCCCGCACGCTGCTGATCCTCGCCTGGGATGTCTGTCAGGCGAGGATCAGCGGGTGGCACCCACTTGACAAAACACACGAAATGATCATGCCTGGTGCTACTTCTTACCCCGAGACCTCCTCCCCCGGACTGCTTGCATCACCTCAGTGAGCCGTTCCAGCAGGTCAGAGCGGTTCGAGTAAGCGCGCACCAGGTGCGCCTGGTCAGAGGGGGTGCAGGCTCTCGGCCCCGCCTCTGTGGGTCTCAATGGGTCTCAATAGGTCTCAATAGGTCTCAATTCTCCTCAGATCGCCGCTAGCTCACTCGGCGCCGCAGCACACGTCGGATGGCACTCGCCTCGGCCGTGGGCGACTGTGCCGGACGCTACGCGGCGACGGTGACGGTCAGCAACTGCGGCGTGGCACGTTCCTGCGGCACCGGCTCGCCGTCGGCCTCAAGCCCTGCGATGTAGACCTCGATGGCTTCGACTGCCCGCTCGCGGCATTCATCGAGGGTCGCGCCCTGGGTAAAGCAGCCGGGCAGGGCGGGTACCGACACCATGAAGCCGCCGGTGTCCTCAGGTTCAACCACGATCGTGTAGGTGCGCATGACCCACTCATCATCTCACAACACGGTCAGGAATTCCTCGATCGTCAGTCCCGCCTGGTGGAGGATCGACACGAGCAGCTTCGGACCGATCGTCTCGCCGGCGTGCAGCGAGACGGTAACTCGCCCCCCGCGATCCGGATGCTTGAGCTGCGCATGGGATCCTCGTTGGACGACCATCACCCAGCCACATCGGCCGAGGGCACGGACGATGTCGCGGCCGGTGACGCGAGGTGCTCGGGGCATGTGCCGTGCACCGTACCGGTCGCCACGGCAGTGGTGCGCGGCAACCTTCAGGCGTGGAGCACCCGTGCCGAGACCACTGTGTGTGCACCGTCACCGCGGCGTTGCACACTGCACAGTCCGAAGAGGAGCGAACCATGACCGTCAGCGGAGGGATCGCCCCGCGAGCCCGGGAGTTGCTGGAGGACAAACATGGCGCGGCGGTTCGGCGTCTGGAGAAGCTGTACCCGCGCGCGGACTTACCGTTCGTCATCCACGATAGCGAACGCTTCTCCGCGGTGCGGGACACGCTCGCGTGGGTGCTCGGGTACACCGACACCGCGCCGCCCACCCGGCGCTCGATCCGCAATCCGACCTGGTGATCATCACCGAGTACCTCCACGGGATGGACGTCGACGAGCGACATCGGGCACCGGAGGGACTGACGTTCACGTACGGCTCGGCGGTGGAGGCTGCCCTCCATTGGGTCCGGGGTAAGACGACGGCCCCTCCAGCCGAGGAACTGAGCTGCCGCAGCTGATGATTGAGGAACGCCATCGGCACATCAGCCACGGCGCACCGTCGGTTCCCGACGACGAGCGCAAGGGGAGATAGGCCATCCTGCTAACGGACATGGAGACGGTTCGAGCCGACGCCGTCGCGATGCTGGAGGAGGCGTTTACCTCGCTTACGCGCGAGCGGGTCATCCCATGCCCCGCCTCGCATCCGTATGTGCGCGTGGGCAGGGACTACTACGGCTCGGACGTGATGAATGGTCCCGCGTTCAAGCAGTTCGAACAGACCCTGCGCTGAGCTTGCTCGAAGCGTCGATCGCCCGGTTGGGCGCCTCTGATGAGCCCTACAGCGCCGCCAGCGCGACGGTTGAGCAGGTCATCCTGGAATGCGTCGACCGGCTCGACAGCCCGACGACCGAGGTTGCGTGCGTGCGCATGGTTGCACCTCACGACGGTCGATCGCAGTGTCCTCACCATCGGCCCGGTGACCGTGCTCCCGCCGGACGTGGGACAGCCCTCAGTCAGATCGCCCGCATCATTCCCACGGCAGTTGCCGCGTTCAATCGAGAGGTGCCGCACCATTCCTCCCGGCCGGAAACGCTCGTTTCCGCACGCGCGCGGGAACCAACGCGTTTGACCTCATCGCGCTGGCAACCCGCACCGTCAATCGTTTTCTCTTGGCCATCCGGCTCCTGTACAGCGTCACCTCGACCGGCATCTATGAGGTCACCGGTGAGACGTCGGAAATCGGCCGATACGCTGCGCATCTCCGAGTGCTCGATTACATGGAACACCCGATCTGTCTCCGTCCAGCCGTTCTTTCCCGCGACAGTGCTGGGCCCATCCAGGCGATCCTGACGCTGTATGACACTGTCGTTCCGCCGGAGACGGACAAGCAGGTTATCCAACCACTGGACATGGCGTTCCTCAAGTACGGGGGCACGTTTTCGGCTAAGAGATGGGGAGAAAACGTCGTCGACTTGACCGCGGCCCTTGAGGCGTCGATTTCTGGGACCGACAAGACGGACATCTCCCTTCGAGTGTGCACGCGCGCCGCGCCATTGTTCGCGACGGACGATGACAACCCATCGGTCATCTTTGGTGATCTCAAGATCTTGTACGGTCTTCGCTCAAACCTCGAGTCGAGTAGGGTGGGAAGCTGGCGCGGTAGTCGAAGACTCCGTTTCCAGCTTCCCCCCGTCAAACCGTGCATGTGGTTCTCCCACACACGGCTTTCCGACATCGTTCACCGTCAGGCATGCGCAGTCCGGTGGTAGCGAACTGTTCCGCTGAGTCGGTGTATGCCAAGGGATCGGACCCAGGAGTAGGTGAAGCGTTTCTTCCAGTTCCGGCCTCGGCGTCCTTCCTTGTTGCTGGCGAGGATGGCCAATCGTTGATGAACATAGCTGTCGATGGCAGAGAATTTCCGGGCGGAGTTACCCCACCGGAAGTGATTTCCCCAGCCCCGGAGTACCGGGTTGAGGTCGTTCACCACCGCGCTGACGGGTCTGCTCACCTGATTTCGTCCTGTCGCCGCCTTGATCTTACTTCGGATCAGGGTCATATTGCGATCGGACGGCCACTTCTGAAGGAAATAACGATCCGAGTGTTTCCAGGATCTTCCCTTGCGATGAGAGAAGCCGAGGAAGACGAAGCCGTCTTGGCCCCGAGATAGGCAAGCGATCCTGGTTTTGTCCGGGTGCAGTCGCAGTCCCAGCGTGGACAGGATCATCTCGGCTCGCCGACGGGCTTCCTTGACTCTACTTTGACTGGAACATAAGATGACAAAGTCATCGCAATACCTCACCAGCACCCCTAAGCTGGCGCACTCCGCGACCCATCTCTCATCCAACCTGTGGAGCGCGATGTTCGCCAGCAGCGGAGAAATCGGTGAACCCTGCGGGGTTCCCGACACGGGTGTCTTCACCACTCCCCGATCGAGTATCCCCACCCGCAGCCACGCCCAGATCAGCTTCAGCATTCGCCGATCAGAGACTCGGCGGGCCACTTGATTCATTACGACCTCATGATCAAGTGAGCCGAAACAGTCCGCGACGTCCGCGTCCAGTACCCACTCCCGGCCCCGATTGGCCTCCACTCGGACCACCTCCAGAGCATCATGGGTAGATCGCTTCGGGCGGAACCCGAAACTCACCGGCAGGAAATCGGCCTCGAAAATCGGTTCGAGGACCAGTTTCGCCGCACTCATCACCACCCGATCGGCCACCGTGGGAATAGATAGCGGCCTTTGCTCCCCGGCTCGTCCAGGCTTGGGAATATACACTCGACGCAGCGGAACCGGTCGATAACGACCCGACTGTATCCGGTCCGCGAGTTCACCAAGGAAAGCACGGACACCCTCAGCGCCCTCGGACGCGATGGACTCGATCGTGATCCCATCGACCCCGGGAACCCCTCGGTTCGCCGCCACATCGCACCACGCCTGCCACATCACATCACCGCGGGTGAGCTTATCGTAGAGGGCATGGAAACGACGTTCCGGATCTTGCTTGGCACAGCGGTACAGCACACGCTGCAAAGCTTGGAGCTTGGTAAGTCCATCAGCTCGTCTGATGGCCCTAGCCGATCCTCCGGCACTGTCGGCCGGCGAACTGACAGACTTACCTGGCTGATCTAGCCCTTTGCCGGGCACTGGCCAGACTCCTTCTCCCCATACGTGGGCATCGATGAAGTAGGGGCCCTTCGCTCAAGCCGGGTTCTGTTGTCCCGAACTCTCAAACACTAGTATGACCCCCTCCGACTGCCTCTCGGCCATCCACCACTTCCCGGGAGCACCGGTTATAAGTGGACATGCTTCCCGTTCCCGCAGCACGGGACCGAGGAGGCTCTCTCCAGTTCCCAGGACAACCTTCCCACCGTTCCGCACCCCTTACGCCGGAGGATTCCTAGGTATCCGCTCCAGGCTCTCAGATACCGTCCATGGCCTTCGCCCATAACCCAGAGGCTCGGCTTCCTCTTGGTCCCCGCTTTCGCGAGGGTTTTGTGACGACGCTGCAGGTTTCGCTTCATGCTACGGACCGGCCGTTTGCTCGCCCCCCAAGAGTGGAGGCTTTGTCGTTCCGCTTCGACGCGAGGATCTCTCCACACGCCGGGAACCAGCTACCGGGGACCCTGGCGTCTCCCTAGACCGGACTCACACCGGCTGGCTGCCCTGAGCTTCTCATCCGGTTACACCACAAACTCCCTCCTTGTGGCGCCCGAACTGCTGGACGCACGGATTATGCAAAACCCTCCTTGAAGAAATAGGGTCCGATAGCGGCGCGGAACGAGGACAAGAAGGTCTTCAGCGGCCTTCTGTAGTCGGTGAAGAGAATCCGCCATGCCTTCAGGTGGGCGACGGCTCGCTCGACGGGTGCGCGCAGCGAGCTGATCTGGTTATTGTAGTCCTGTTCGCTCATGGACAGGTCACGGTCTTTCGGTTTACGCACCGGAGTGATGATGCAATCGGTTCCAATGAATCCTTTGTCGCCGATCACACTGCCAGCCAGCTTGAGGATCATCTCGCACTCCGATCCTGTCAGTTTGGCCATGTCGTGCTGGTTGCCCGTCACCGGCTCGGAGACGAAGGTGACACGGCCGGTGCGGTTCGTGACGATCAGCGACCCGTGACCCGTTGTCTTGTATTTCCCCGCCCACAGCTCACGCTCACCATCCCAGGACCAGCAGGGCCATAAAGTGCCATCTACCAGGGTGATCGCACCCCTGGTGGCTTCCGCTGCCTCCTCGGCGGATGGCCTGAACTCAGCGGTGGCCTGCTCGATCAGCGGCGTCAGGAAGGTGATGTACCGCGAGATCGTGGACTGGTCCACATCGAAGATCTCCGTCCACACCTCCTCGATGATGTTCTGGCGCAGAGACCCACTGGTGACGACAAGCGCTTCGCGCAAGGTGAGCTCTTGTGGACGTGTGCCGTGCCAAAACTCGATACGAGACCTCGACCAGGGGTTTCTCGGTTCTGGCTAGGCTGCTCGCCGGTACTCGTTGATCAGTCCGCCGAGGACTCGGGAGCGTCGGATCGGTGCGTCGAGGGGGATGACGGTAGCGGGGTCGTGGATTGGTGGGTGTTGGCTCGGCTCTGGTGTGGGCGGTGGTTGTTGAAGTGGCGCACGTACTGGTCAAGAACGGTGCGGGCGTGTTGTTCGTGGTAGATCAGCATGCGGTCGGTGCATTCGGCGCGGACGCTGCCGACGAACCGTTCCGCGTAGCAGTTCGCTCGGGGTGTGCGAGGAGGGATCTTGACGATGGTGATGGCTTCGGAGCCGAAGACGGCATCGAAGGCTTCAGTGAATTTCGAGTCCCGGTCGCGGATCAGGAAGCGGAAAGCTCTGAGCTGATCACCGAGGTCCATCAGGAGGTTCCGGGCGGCTTGGGTAGTCCAGGCTGCGGTCGGGTGCGCGGTCACCCCGAGGAGATGGACCCGTCGGGTGCGGACTTCCATGACGAACAAGATTCTGTGGAATCAGATTTGTCCGGTTTGTGTCTGTTTGCCTTGGTGGACGGCTAGGATTGGGAGCAGTGTTGTGGTGGGCGGAACCCCGATCTGGCGTGGGGTGGGGCCGGCCGGTGTTGGGACGTCGGTGAGGCGGTCGAGGAGGGCGTCGAGGGCGGTTTGTCCGTCGTCGACCGCAGCGCGTTCGTCGTCGGTGAGTGGGATCGAGGCGAGCATGCGTTGCAGGTTGGTTTTGGCCTCCAGGAGTTGGGCCTTGGTGGAGTCCTTGGGGGTGTAGAAGTCGCAGCGTGCGCAGGCCATCCGGTGCGGGCATTGCTCGAAGAAGCTGTAGCTGCACCAGCCGTGCCCGAGGTCGTAGTGCTGCCAGGGCTGGTCCTGAGCGGCGGCGCCGGAGGTGACAGCGTCGCGGTCGACGAGGACCTCGATGGTGCGTACGTTGCGGGCGAAGTACCCGGCTTCGGTGTAGGCCTTGGTCAGGGTGTTCGGGGTGATCTTCGCGTAGTGCTGGGTGCTGAGCGGGCTGCGGTGGCCGAGCCAGGCTTGCAGCTCGAACAGGGTCATCGGTTCCTTGGCGTTGTAGAGCTGGCTGGCGATGGTGGAACGGGCTCGGTGGCTGGTGATGTTGCCGCGGACGTCAGCGGTGGGCACCCCGGCCTTGGCGCACAGCACCGGGATGAGCGTGCGGTTGATGTAGTTTTTGGCCACGGGGTGCGCGCGGATGGAGAAGAGCAGGTCAACGTGTTCGCTGGTCTTGCGGTCCAGGCGCTTGGATTGGGTGGGACGCTCGGCTTGCCAGGCCTCGATGACCTGGCCGACGATCGGGTCCACGGGTTTGGTGAACGCGGTGCCGGTCTTGTGCACGGGGACGTCGAGCAGGCAGACGGCCTGCTCGGCCAGTACCTCGCGGGAGTCGCCGGTGATCGGTTGTCCGTCGTGCTGCCAGCGGATGCAGCCGACCCGTAGCCGGGAGAGTTCGTCGCTGCGCAGCCCGGAGAATAGCCAGGTCAGGGTGAGAGCGCGGATGAGCGCGAGGGGGTAGTAGCTGCCCGCCGAGGTGCCGGGCAGGTCCTGGGCTTGCAGGTTCAGTCCGGCCCAGAGCAGCTTGGCCCAGACGTCGTCGGTGATCACGCGGGGGTCGGTACCGATCAGCGCGGCGACGCTGCGGGGTACCGCCAGCGCCCGGGTGGGATCGAAGCGGCGTGGGATCCACTCCCATTCCTGCAGGTCGCGGAAGAAGGCGCGGGTGCCCATGAGCATGTGGGCTTTGGTGCGCGGGGCGATCGGCGCGCCGACCCGGTCGTGCAGGTGGTCGCGCCGCTGCACCCAGTCGCCGACGGCCATGCGGTCCACCGCCGCGACCCAGGCCGCGCAGGTGGCACGGGTCCACTGGCTGGGGTCGCTGGCCTGGGGATGCTCGGCGGCCAGCCACCGCCCGGCCTTGGCCATGTTGACCCGGATGTTGGCGCGCACGTCGGGGCTCAGCGTGGAGGTGTCGTGCCAGCGGTCGAGGTAGTTCGCCCAGCTGGAGGGCACCCCGGCCAGGGTGGGGGCGTGGTTGAAGCCGGGCCGCACCGGCGCCTGGCAGTACCCGAGCTCAGCCACGGCCCGCTGCAACGCATAAAGGGTGCCCGAGTGGTGGCGCCCGGTGGTGGCCGGGTGCGCGTGCAGACGGGCGAAGGCCTCGGTGCTCAGGTCCGCCAGGCGGGGGCTGCGGTTGATCAGCAGGGCCTGGGCGAGGATGCCGGGAAGCCGGTAGCGGCCGTCCTCGCGAGTCTGGCTGCGGTAGCCCCAGCCCTGCATCACCTCGGCCACCTGCTCCATCGCCACCGTGACCGGGGCGGGCCCGAAGATGAGCTGGGCCAGGTGCAGACGGTTGAAGGCGCCCAGGTGCTGGAACTCGGCGAACTCGCCCAGCAGATAGCCCAACGCAACCAGGAACGGGCGCACGGTGGTCTGGGTCGGCAACGCCTGGGCGGCGCGGAAGTCCGCGCTGCTGGCACCGGCCAGCCTCGCCCAGTCCCAGGATGTCCAGCCCCACCACGATCGGCCCAGGGCAGCGCAGTTGCCCAGCACAATCGCGCAGGCGTGCAGCCCGGCCCGGCGAAAGGCCACGTCATCACCGTGGTGCAGCAACTCCCGGGCCGCGTCCAGCGGCTCGACCAGACGCGACAGCGCCCGCCAGCAGGTGACGGTTCGCCGCGGGATGCCGACCGAGCGGTTGCGTCGCAGGGCCTGTGCGTCCAGCGCGGCCAGTGCCTCGCCCTCCCCACCCAGCAGCAGACACGCCGGTCGAAGCCACTGACATCCAGCAACAGCATGGACCTGGTCGGGGCCGGCGAGACGCCGAAGTTCCGGCGCTGCGACGCGCTCGTGGTCATACCCGGTCCCCATCGGCGCCGGTGAGCATGCCGATCCGCCAGGCGTGCAGATGCGACATCGAGGCATTCAACCGCGCGGACAACTCCCGCCCGGACAAGTGGATGTAGCGCATCGTGGACTCGGTGCTGCGATGACCGGCGAAGGACGCGATCGCGTGGATCTCCCAGCCCATCCGAGCCAGGTCCGTCAGGCACAGATGCCGCGTAGTGGGCGTGGAAAACCGTGGTACCTCCGCCGCCAGCGCAAGCCGGCGGACCACCTTCGACCAGGTCCACAACGTCAGCGGCTGAGCGTGGTTGCGCCGTGACTCCGACAAAAACAGCGACCCGCGCGCCCGGCTGATACTGGCGCGGTGTCGCAGGTACTGGCCCAGCAGCACACCGGTGGGCGCCGAGTACGGCACCACGCGCTCCCGGCGGGTCTTGGTCGTCTCGGCCCGCACCCGCAGCGTGCGATGAGCAGGATCCAGATCATCCGTGCGCAGCGCGCACA
Source organism: uncultured Actinomycetota bacterium (assembly GCA_963823755.1). Taxonomy (GTDB): domain Bacteria; phylum Actinomycetota; class Actinomycetes; order Mycobacteriales; family Pseudonocardiaceae. The sequence continues at coordinate 273,062 of CAWGMP010000009.1, read as the reverse complement.
ACTCCTCCCGGCGCAGCGCCGCGTCATAGGCCAGGGCGAGCATCACCCGGTTGCGGACCGGCTCGACCCGAAAGACCTCCAGCACCCGCAACCACTCCACCTCAGCGGGGATCCACGGCAGCTTGACCAGGCGCGGCACCAGACCGCGAGCCGATCCACCCCGACCCCGCCCCGAGGCGTAACGGCCCGCCGACCGGGTTGGACGCCCGCACGCCCTCCTCGACCAGGAAGTCGTAGAACAACCGCACCGGCACCAGACGCTGCTGCAGCGTCGCATTGGCCAGACCGGCACCGGAGTCCAAGGCGAACACGTTGGCGCCTCTGCGGCTGGGACGGCTGGCCAACTCCCGCACGAACGCCGCCACCTGGCTGCGGTTCGCGGTCAACGGGTCAATCCCATCCCGCTCGCACACCCGCAGGTACTCGGCCAGACCACGGCCATACGCGTCGATCGTGCGAGGCGCCCGTCCCAGGTCCGACCAGATCTGCAGCCACTCAGCGGCCCGCTCACACCGCCCCAGGATCGGCCACTTCTCGATGATCACCACCGTCACGAACACGCTCAACGGGATGACACGGCCGCCGGTACGGCCCTTCTGCAGATCCACTCCGCAGGGTGATTCCACGTAACTTATACGTAGAGGCGACGCAGCCCGATGGTCTCGAGGGTGAAGAAGTCGGTGGCTAGCAGCCCGGTGGCCTGAGCACGCAGGAAGGTCCGCCACCCGGTGTCGCTACGCCGTGGCGCCGGGCCCAGCCCAGCGGCGGCCAGGATTCGCCGGATCGTGCCCATGCCAACGCGGTGCCCGAGACCTGCCAGTTCTCCTTGGACGCGGCGGTATCCCCAGGACGGATTCTCCTGAGCCAGGCGCAGCACCAGAGCCCGGATCTCATTGCTGATCGGGGGGCCGGCCTGACCGGTGAAGATAAGTCCATCGCTTGGTAACCAGGCGGCGGTGCCAGGCCAGCAGGGTGGTCGGGGTGACGAGTCGATGGTGACGCAGCGGGCGGGGGAGCAGCCGGGTCAGAGCGGACAGGATCGCTCGGTCTGGCCAGGTCAGGCGAGGCCTGCTCACCTGACGACGCAGAACCGCGACCTCATGGCGCAGGACGAGGATCTCGACGTTCTTGGTCGCTGTCCTGCTCGCGAGTAGCCTGAGCAGCCGAACAGCCTGATCGTGATCAGATATAGCAGTCGGAACAGCACAGCCCACGATCATGTCATGTTCACATGGTGTCACCGAATCCGCAGGTCACGACAGGTGTGCCAGTTTTGGCACGGCACAGGGCTCGTTCGCGTGTGGACCTGACCACGAGATCCCCCCAACATCAGCGTCTGCCGGTCCGTTGTCCAGCCGAGCCTGTCACGGTCCGAGCCCCCGTCGGGCAACCATCGTGCGCGTCGGCAGGCGCAGAGTCCACGGCCCTGGGCTTGGCGAGTCGAGCCCTGACCGGGAATTACGACTAACAGGCCGAGGAATCCGACCAGACTGCCCAGCAGGATGGCAGACGGAAGAAGCTGCTCGCGCTTACGCGATCTGAGGAGGGCGAATTGATCGAAGTCAGTCAGTGGGTGGCGACCAGCGCCGACCGGGTCTTCGCGGTCCTCGCGGACGGCTGGCTGTATCCCCTATGGGTGGTAGGGGCCTCGCACATGCGAGATGTGGATCCAGGCTGGCCCGCGGAGGGAACGAGGATCCACCACCGTGTGGGTCCGTGGCCGCTGACCGTGCAGGACGTGACGAGAGTCGTCGCTGTGGAGCCAGGTCGAATACTTGAGCTCGACGCACGAGTGTGACCCACCGGAGCCGCCCGCGTACGACTCACCCTGACACCAGAGAGTGGCAATCAAACCCGCGTGACGATGGGAGAGGTATTCGACCGGGGCCCGGCTCGGCTGATACCCACCACATTTCAGGCTGCTTTGATGCGCCCCCGCAACATTGAATCCCTGCGCCGGCTCGCCGATATCGCTGAACACCGCGAGGTGGTGTGCAAACCTTGGTGACGAGCATGGTGGTGATGTGAACGCGATGCGCCATCTTGGAGGTGAGGTCTTGTCCGGCCACAAGCCCTCGGCCCGGATCGAGGTGATCGTCTCGACGCTGGCGGGCCTCATCGCGGCGATTCCGGTCACCGTGCTCAGCTCGCCGGAGTTCGGGTTTCTCGCCGGCTGGAACACGGCGACGGCAGTGTATCTGACCTGGGTCTGGATGATGGTCTGGCCGCGAGATGCCAAACAGACCGCACGGTGGGCGGAGTACACGGACCCTACGCGCGCCCTAGCCGATCTCCTGGTCCTGACGGCGGCGGTCGCGAGCCTGGTGGCCGTGGGTTTCGTCCTGGCGCATGCCGCTCGAAGTCAGGGTATGTGGGAATTGATGCAGGTCGGGCTGAGCCTGGCATCGGTCGTTCTATCCTGGGCGGTGGTGCACACCGTCTTCACTCTGCGGTACGCACGGCTGTACTACCTGTGCCCTGACGGCGGAGTGGACTTTAACGACGAGAGCAAGCCGCGGTACAGCGACTTCGCTTACCTCGCCTTCACCATCGGCATGACATTCCAGGTCTCGGACACCGCTCTGTACTCAAACGAAATTCGTCGAACAGCACTGCGGCACGCCCTGCTGTCCTATCTGTTCGGCACCGGCATCCTTGCCACGACGATCAACTTGGTGGCCAGCCTCACCAGTAGGTAGCGAGGGTCGTCACCTTAGCCTGCCAGCACGAGACGGCACTGGGCGGTTCGACCTACTGGGCGCTACGCATCGACGCGGACGGCTCCTATCTTGGCCCGAAAGGAGCTGACCATGACAGCGGCTGACAACGAGCAACCTATCGAGTTTCCGAGCGATCGCGTCCCGCAGGTGGCGGATCTGGTGCAGTCTCGGAGTCCGTCTTCGGTCCTGACGTGTGTCCGTGACTTCGACGGATACACCGTGTCGATCAACCCCGCCTATCAGGCTGTGCTGGCGTGGTCGGTCGAGGAACTTTCGTCTGTGCCGTACTGGGAGCTGTTGCACCCCGATGACCAGGACCGATCTGTCGAGGTCCGCCAGTGGATGCTGCTGAGTGGTCCCGGGTGCGTGTTCGGCCATAAGCTCCGAATGTTGTGCCGGGACGGCACCTATCGATGTACCCAGTGGGACATCTGGTCGAACCCGGAAGAGCAGCGCATGTATCTCGTCGGCATGGACATCACCGACCACGAACCCCTCGTCACCGACAAGCGGGTCCTGGTCGGTTCCTGGGACTGGCACATCCCTACCAACACCGCGACTTGGTCGGACGGCATGTTCGAGGTCTACGGGTTGCCACCCGGGGAGACGTGCAACCTGGAGACTGCCCTGCAACGCCGGTACCTCGACGATCGAACGGCTGTGGAACAGAGCATCCGGCGCAGCCTCACCACCGCTGAGCCTTACACCGCCGATCACCGCATCGTGCACCCAGATGGCCGCATCCGCTGGCTGCACTCCGCTGGACGAGTTTTCTTGGACAAGAACGGCGGTCCGCAACGAATGCGCGGACTCACCTGGGACGTCACCGAGCGCCCGGGGAGTCGTGTCCCGGGCTAGACCGGATCAGGAACCCGGGCCCGCTGCACTGGGCCGCCGTGGCGGCGGGAAAATTGGGGGCCCCGCCTGCGGGTGTCGATCATGTCGTGACCTGCGGCTCAGTGGTTATTTTCGGGTCAGGCTTGGGACGCCGTCGTGCGGGTCACCGGTAGTGGACGCGCCAGATGCGGACGGCGACGTCAAGGTTCAAACGGACCTCGGTGTCGGAGAGGTCGCGGGTGATGATGTCGCGGATGCGCTGGAGGCGGTAGCGCAGCGTGCTGCGGTGAATGAGCAGGGCTTTGGCCGTTTTGTCATAGTTGCCCCCTTGCTCGAGGTAGACAGCGAGGGTTTCCGTCAGATCCGCCGCGCGATCGCGGTCGTAGTCGATCAGCGGACCGAGCCACTCGCGGACGAAATCGGAGACGTCGGCGTCGGGGCCGACGAATAGCCGGTAGAGACCCATGTCGTCATAGTTGGTGACGCCGTGTGGGTCGGCGGAACCGGTCCGCACGCGCAAGGCTTGGAGAGCTTGGCGATAGGAGCGGGGTACTTGGCTCGCCACTTCGGCGACCCCGCCGACCCCGATGGACCCGACACCGCGGCGCAGAGCGTGGGCGACCGAATCGTGCAGCGCATTCCATACGCTGGGGTCGTTCCACGCGTCCGTAGTCAGCTGGCATACCAACACGATCAAGGTGTCTTCGCGGCGGGTGGTTAAACATGTCATGTCCAGCGCCCGCGTGGCGGTGGTGACACGAGCGATCACACCGTCGTCGAGTGCACAGTCGATCCACTGCACCGCCAGCGCTCGGTACGGTTCGCGCAGGTCATGCCCTAGTGTTCGGGCCCGGGTCACCAACTCGGTCGCTGAGGCCGAACGGGTATCGCCATCGAGCATGTCATCAAGCAGATCCCGACCCAAGTGCACCCGAGTCGCAACGAGAGCCTTCTGGTGGACGAGCTCTGCAGCCAGCACCAGCGCCGCTCGGTCCAGGACCCGCGATCCATCGCCGTCGGCGGTGTGATCGGGATCGAACATCGCGAGTACCCCCAGCGGCTCCCCCCGCGACACCGCATACGCCACCAGATGCTGACCGTGGCGCATCGGGCCACTGCTCCGCGCGAGCGTGTCACACAGGCGGCGGTACTCGGCGCGGGTGCGGGTCACCAACGGCGGCGCACCGGTTGGCCCAGCCCAGACACTGGGCCGACCAAATAGATCCAGGCTCTGCACCGGATAACCACTCAAGCAATACACAGCGTCGACAACACCCTGCTCACCCGCACCTTGCACCGCTCGCTCGGTCGCCGCAGTCAGCACCCGGTCGATAAGCGACTCGCGATCGAGATCTCGCCGCACACCAGCGAAGACCAACGCAGCACCCGCCTGCACAGCGGCGGCCGCGATCAGGGTCTGCTCCACCTCCGAAGGCGCGGTCGGCGCGCAGACCACCAAGGTCCCCCATTCCTGCCCACCACCCCGCAAGCCGTAAACCGACGTCCACGATCCGTCCGCAACCCCCACGGCACCCGGCGCGCCGCCAGGCTGACGTACCAACCGGCCCAGCTCCACAGGCTCCGGCCGGGAGGTGCACACCCAACTCAGCCCGCCATCGCTGAGCCGGTACACGCCGCCGACGTGGCAGTGGTCCACCGCAGTGATCTCATCGGCAACCACCCCCAGGATCTGACTGTCGCTGCCTGCCCCTGACATTGAGATGCGCTCACACATCCCGACCAGCCGGTCGCGCAGGTCAGGACCCTTGCGCTCCCCGCGCTGAGCCGACATCGGCACTCCCCGCTCGACCCGATAACCCTGAGGGACAGATCCTCCGTACCACTGGCACCAGCACAGGCATAGAGCACGCCACGATCGAGGCGCCTCCAGAGCTTCCGGGAGGCGCTGTCAGCCGGGTAAGTGAAAGGGGACGGTGGTGATGACAATATTGGGCAGCAGGCGCAGGGCGCGGCGCAGCCGAGGTGCGACGAAACTGTGCAGGAGCTGCTGCCAACGATGCCTGGCCACGAACTCGTGCAGCACCACAGTGAGGGTGACGTCAGGTCGCTGGTCGTGCAGGGCTTCGAGGTAGTGGACGAGCGGAGGGACAATCGCACGGTAAGGGGACACGATTGTCTCAAGCCGAACATGGTTGCCCCACACGTTCCACTCATAGCGGAACCGTTCGGCTTCGTCCTCGCCGGGCGCGAGGTGCACAGCACAGATCGGCAGAGTGAACGAGGCGGCGTAAGCGAGCGCGCGGAGACTGGCCGAGTGAAGTCGAGAAACTGGGACGATGATGAGGTGCCAGATCTCCTCTGGGATCCCTTCGCTTTCCTCGCCAACCGGGATGATCTGTCTGCTGCGGGCAGCGGGCTTCATACGGTCGCTATTGCGATCAAACACGGGGGTGCCCTGGATCCGGAGCCCTTCATCGTCGTAGGTCTGGTCGCCGGCATCCGCAGGGTGCTCATCCTGACCGCTGAAGCCGAACAGGCGTTTCATTGGAATCCGCAAGGGATAGAACTGCTCATCTTGATGGCTCTTATCCTGGCGATGGCGATCGCGACTCTGGTATGGCGACGCGCGATGCGGCCACGCAGCCGGGTTCCCTAGATCAAATCGCGCGAGCGCTCGGCGTGATCAGGCCGACGCGGCCCGGAGGAGGCCGATCAGTTCGTCGGCGGCCGGTACAGAGGACGCCGGGTTCTGCCCAGTGACCAGGGTGCCGTCGACCAGCACGTAGGGCGCGAAGTCGGCGGCCTTGTGGTAATTTCCGCCGCGCTCTCGTAGCCGGTTTTCCAGCAGGAACGGCACCACGTTGGTAAGCCCCACGGCCTCTTCCTCGGAGTTCGCGAAGCCAGTCACGTTCTTTCCCGCGACCAGGGAGGCCCCGTCCGGACGGCGGACGTTGGTCAGCGCGACCGGGCCGTGGCATACCGCGGCGACCGGCTTGCCGTCGCGGGCGAATGCCTCGACCAGCGCGATGGACTCCGGATTGTCGGGAAGGTCCCACATCGGCCCATGCCCACCCGGGTAGAACACGGCATCGAAGTCGCCGGCCGAGACATCGGCGAGCTTCGAGGTGTGGGCCAGTTGCTCCTGCGCGTCGGGATCTTGGTGGAACCGCGTCGTCGCGTCGGTCTGGGCTTCGGGCGCATCGCTCCTGGGATCAAGCGGCGGTTGGCCGCCCGCCGGAGAGGCCAGGGTCAGCTCGGCGCCGGCGTCGCGCAGTGCGTAGTAGGGCGCGGCGAACTCCTCCAGCCAGAAGCCGGTCTTCTCGCCAGTGTCGCCGAGCTTATCGTGCGAGGTGAGCACGATCAGTACCTTCACGATCACTCCTTTCGGTCGGAATGGATGTCTAGCGAATCGGGGTGGGCGTCGCCAGCAAGCCAGCCGCACCCCCAGACGCGTCGAGCCGCTGGCAGCTGGCAGCTGGATGCCTGCCCCGCAGCGGGCTGCAGGCTGATCGGAATGGCCAGACCTTCCAGTATCCTGCCATCGGTGGGCACGATCAGGGAGGTGACCGCGGTGAGCGTGGCCCTAAGCGTCCCAGGCTGTCCTAGCGGGACCGCGTCGAGCTCGGCTAGCCCCGCGGCGAGCGCATCGCGCAGCCGGGACAGGGTGGTGACCAACACCTGGTCCACCTCCGGACCCTTATCCACGGGAGCCGGTCCTGCCGCGGCGATCCGAGACAGCGCGGTGTTCAGGACATCGACCTGATTGTGTAGGTAGATGTGGAAGCGCTGTCGGGAACCTTCGGGGTCAGAGGCGTCGAGGCTGGGCGGGGTTCCCGCCCCCTGAGCCACGGGGAGCAGCGCGTGGCAGAGTTGCTCGCTCCACGCCACCGACGGGTCGGGCAGGGCGGGGCCAGAGGGCAGCGTGGTGTGGAGCCCAGCGGACTGGGCCGGGGCCGGTCCTTGGCTGTTGGAGCAGGCCCCGAGCAGGGCGCCAGCGAGCACCGCGGTCAGGACGCTAGCTTTGCCTGCCATGTCTCCACCCCCATTGCTAGATCGTCGGCGTCGAGATTCCCGGGGCGCTCAGGCGTACGCCGGCCCGCGCAGGGTCTGGCCAGGGGGCAGCCCGTAGCGCCCGGCGTAGCTGGTCGTGAACCGTGCCCGCCGCGCGAATCCCCACCGCAACGCGGTAGCGGCGACCGTGGTCTCTCCTGGCGCGTGCTCGTCGAGGTCATGGTGTGCGCAGGTGAGCCGGACCTGCTGCAGGTATCGCATGGGCCGGAGGCCCCGATGCCGCTGCCAGCACTCCTGGAGTACCGGGACGCTCACACCGGCCTCGGCCGCGAGCCCGGCCATGGTGAATGGCCGCTGCGGAAAGGCCTCGATCGTGTCGACGCCGCGGCGTACCGTGCTCGGCCCCCAAGACCCCACGGGTGCGTCCAAGGCCTCGCGGTACGGGTGGTCGCTCGCCCGCAGCAACCCGTCCAGCAGTGAGTCCTGCAGCGGCTGGGCGATCACCGGGTTGGTCAGCAGCCCGCCCGGTACTGCGCAGCGCAGGACGTGTCGAACCAATTCGGCCCACCCCCGGCCCGCCGCGGTACCGAGGTCCAGGGTCAGGGGCAGCGGCAACGGGCGGCGCACCGGGATACCCCAGGCGAGCCTCCAGCGCGTCCTCCAGCGCAACGGCATCGACTCGCACGATAACGACGTCGAAGTCGTCCTCCGTCGTCATGACCATCTCGGCGGGAGGTTGGAACACCACCGCGCGCCCGGGGCCGAGGTCGAGCTCGCGGCCACGATGCACGGCTAGCATCGCCCCGCGCACCGAGAAGCTGACCACATAGCCCGGGTCTTCGCTCGGCAGCCGCATCCGAGTCCCCTCAGTGCAGCACGTCTCCTCAACGCTCAACGGCCCGCGGACAAAGCCGTGGACACCGAACTGGTAGCTCCCGGCCGGCCGGTGCACCAGGTCCAGCGACGCGAGCACGTCTCCGGCTTGGACCGCGGACTCGGCCACCAGCGGGTCGAACTGGTGAATTGCGAACAACCGCAGATCGGCCATCAGAACACCAGCCTGAACAGGGTGAACGCTCGTTCCCAGTGCTCGGTCGCAGGGTTGGCCACTGTGGGGTCGATCACCCGAAACGACCGGCCCAGCACGACGCTCAGCCCGCCGAACAGCTCTGGCAGCAGTTGTTCGGTCTCCTCGGCGAACGTGACGTCCATCGGTGGCCGTCGTATCTCCTGGCGAAGCAGTTCGCGGATCTCCTGGGCCTCGTCGAACTTGTCGAACTCGCGCATCCGTTCCTGAACGCCCTTGGTGATCGGCAGGTCCTGCGGAGCGATCACGTCCCGCCCGTTCCATTTGGCCGAGTTGCGTCCAGCGATGGCGATGTCGTCGATCTGCTGGTCGACGAACTCGCGGAACCGCCGAACGTCGTTCTTGTCGATTTTGATGCTCGCGACGGAGCCGAAGAACCGTTCGAACACGGGGATACCTGACGGGTGGGTCATGCCGTCAACACTGGCAGCTCGATCGCAACGCCGAACCGCTCCGGCAGGTGCAATCTCGTCGGGCCGGTTTGCTCCATCAGGTCGATGCTGCCGGGGGAAGGTTCACGACCCTGTCGTGCCTTGCGAGACGGTCTGGGCGCGCTCGGCATTGCTCCAACGGATGCAATACCTGGGCAGGATTTGCACCGCTCAGGCCGAAGTGCGGGCACCGCAGCCTTGTCAGGGTGGTCGGCACATCGATCGCTGGTAAAGGGTGGAGGAGGTCCACGGTGCCCTGTGCCATCGGGAAACCGACGGCGAGCGCAAGAAGCACGGCGCGAACCTCCTGGAAACGCGCCATAGTTGCCCTGGCGGCCCTGGCAATCGCGCCGGTCCCGGCAGTCGGCTGCGCCGGCCCGGGTGCCGCCGGCTTTATCCCACAGGCCAGCGGCGGCGGTGCAGGACAGTCCCTGGAGCAAGACTTCACGCGGGTCGTCAAGGCGTCCCTGCCGTCCATTGTGGAGATCACCAGCCAGAGCGGCATCGGATTCCGGGGTGATCTTCGATGACAAGGGCGACATCGTCACGAACGCCCATGTGGTCGGCAGGTCGACGAACTTCCAGGTCCGGACCTCAGCCGGCACCCAGCAGTTTGTCGCCACCCTGGTGGGGTCCTACCCACCCGAGGACCTCGCCGTGATCCGGGTCCAGGGAGCGGCGAACCTCAAGCCGGCGAAGTTCGGGCGGTCCTCCGCACTCGAGGTGGGCGACATCGTGCTCGCCATGGGCAACCCGTTCGGGCTGGACGCCACGGTTACCGACGGGCTCGTCTCGAAACTCGGCCGGACTATTCAGGAGCCGCCAAGCCCGGACATGCCCGGAGCGCTGCTCCGGCAGGCCATCCAGACCAGCGCTCCGATCAATCCCGGCAACAGCGGCGGCGCCTTGGTGAATCTGAACGGCGAGGTCATCGGCATCCCCACGCTGACGGCCGTCAATCCGGAGTTGGGTGGAAGCGCACCCGGCATCGGCTTTGCGATCCCCAGCGACACCGCGACCGACGTGGCGGGCCAGATCGTCGCGAACGGCCGCGTGGTCAACTCGAAGCGCGCGGCGCTCGGCGTGTCGATCAGCACGGTCATCGACCAGAGCGGACAGCCGGTCGGGGTCGGCATCTTCGACGTGGTGCCCGGCGGACCGGCGGCCAACGCCGGGCTGCAGAACGGCGACGTGATCACCAAGGTCGACGACGTCCCGGTCACCACCGGCCAGCAACTGCAGGAAGTGCTCGCCACACACAAGCCCGGTGACACCGTTCACATCACCATCATCCGACCACCCGGGGAAACCAGGGCCGTCACGGTGACCCTCGGCGAGCTGGCCGCTAGTTGACGCGCGGAGGAACCACCGGTGATCACGGACATCGCGGTGGAACGGGTGGAGTTTCGCTGCCCCGATTCGCACTGGCAGTCAGTGGTCGACTACGACGTCGTGGTGTACGTCGACGCGGACGGTGCCACCTGGGAGTCCTTCTCGGTGAACGGTGTCCTGACCCCGTCCCCGTACACCATCGACGGGGCGCCATTGTGCCCTGTGTGCCACCGGGCGGTGCCCGGAAACCCAGTTGCGTGCGCTTCCTCCCGGTACCGCCTGGAGACGACCGCAGACCACGACGGCGCGTCTCCGATCCGGAAGTACATCGGGCAGAGCGGCACCAGGTGCCGTTGCTGTCCGGCACGTCAACCCCCTACCCCAACCAGTCCGCTGATCCGGTTTCCTAGAGGAGCACACAATGTCCCAGCGAGATGGATGGGTCCCTGGAGCGACCGCGGCCGGGATCATCCTGATCATTGATCCAAAGAAGATGTGGCCGGTCATGGCCGTGCGCGGCGCGCTCGCGATCCTGTTCGGGATCGCCGCTCTGACCTGGCCGGGCATCACCGTCCTCGCGCTCGCGCTGCTGTTCGGGGCGTGGGCGCTGTTGGACGGCGTCTCACTGCTGGCCAACGCCTTCCGGCAGGGGCGAGCCCACTCGGACTGGCGAGACTGGGTCCCACTGCTGCTCGCCGGACTGCTGGGGATCGCCGCCGCGGTGATCACTGTGCTGTTGCCAGTCGTCACGGTGGTCGTCCTCACCATCGTGGCCGCCATCTTGTTCATCGGCGTCGGCGTCGCCGAGATCGTTCTCGCGGTCCGGCTGCGAAAGCTGATCCGGGGAGAGGTCTTCATGGCCCTGGCCGGCCTCGCCGGCATCATCGCAGGTGTCCTGTTCTTTCTCTGGCCGCTGTCCGGTGCTCTGGTGCTCACCATCATCCTGGGCGCCTACGCCCTGGTCTCTGGCGTCCTGCTGCTGGTGGTCGCATGGCGGTTGCGCTGGCTTGCCCTGACCGAAGACGTCACTGCTCCGGGTCGGGCGGGAGCGGGAAGCGTAAGGAGGCCGCAACCACGAACTCCTTGAGGGCGGTGTCGGCGGAGACGTGCTCGATTGAGCCGCCCTCGTCGATGACCACCTCGACGAGCTCGTCCACGATGTCGGGGGCGCGCCGCACCGGCTGTCCACACAGCGGGCAGGTCTCGCCTGCTAGGGCCAGCCAGCGATCCTGGTCGCAGATCACGCCCGGCGTGACTGCTCCTTCCTGGACCAGTAGGCAACCCACCGCGGCAACGCTGCCTGCCCACAAGCACGGTTGCAGACCGAGCGCGGCCAGGCCGCCGGCCGCCGACGTCTGGACAACCTCGGCGACCATGCGCTCCTCCTCGGAGCGCTCGTAGCGCTCGACGATCGCGCCGGCCTGTTGCTTGATCTCGCCGAGGGTGGACCTCGCATCGTCGTCTACCGAGAAGGTGCCGGCGACCCGGCTGCGCAGGTCGTGGGTGAGGAAGTCGACGAAACGGGGCAGCGCGGGCCGGTGACCGCCGATGGCCAACAGGTCGAACCCGTCGTTGCGGTACAGCTGGCCCAGCATGGTGACCGCCTGCCGGAAGTGCCGCTTGGTCAGCTCCTCGGCTTTGTGGTCGTTGCGGCCCGGGTCGGCCATGAGCCGTAGCGTGCCCGTCTCACGTATCTCGTCCTGGTAGAGCTCCCAGGTCCGAGCGGTCTCCCGGTCGACCACTGCGACGCAACACCGGTGGTATTCGTCCAGCACCGCCATCATCGAATGGACCCACGGGGTTTCGTCGACCATCACCCGGTCCCGCACGCCCCGGGGCAGCTGCACCTCCTCAAAGAACCCGCGACCGCTGCAGGAGAACAGCGCGACCGCACCCGGCGACCAGCGCTCCTCCGCGGCCACCCCGGTAATCCGATCGATGTCACCGCGGATCGACATCATGACGTCGTGTCCGAGCCCGTGGTCCTCGCCCATCGGCCGGATCTCGTGCAGCTGGCTACGGACCGTGGCGCCCCGACTGCTGGGATCGATCGGTACCCGTACGTACAGCGACACGACCGGTAACCCGTTGCCCCTGAAGCCGACGATTCGATTGACTGTTTCCGTTGTGATCATGACGTGGGTGCTCAGGCGACATTCTCGCCTTGACGGCGTAGCTGCCGGAACTGCTCGGCAAGCCACACCAGGGCAGGGCCGTTCGGGTCCACCCCCGGGATCAGATCCAGCACCTGGTAGGCGTCACCTACGCACCGCAGGACAAACTCGCGCTCGTTGTCCGCGATGCCAGCCTGTGTCGTCATACCGATCTCCTCACAAGTCGTCATATCCGTGGCGACGTCCGCCACCTCGAGCACCTTGCCCGATCGGGGCGGGGGTGGACCTGAGCCTCAGGGCACGAGGAAGGGCCGGGTGAATCAACCTCGGGAGACAGGCGACACCGGGGCGTCTCGCGCCGTCAGGCCCAAGATATCGACCGCTTCACCACCCACAATGAGGGTGCTCGGTGCCGACTGCGCCGACGGGAAACCTTTCAACGCTGTAGCCACCACCCGCAAAGGAGCGCCGCGATGAGCGTGGAAGACAAAGTTGCCGATGGGCCATCGGAGCAGCCAGCCCCGGCTGCATCAGCACGGGGTCGAGATCCAGACCTTCGGCCAATTACGGCTCATGCCCATCGCGCTGGCCCATGACGCGCGGCTGCAGAGCGTGCAGCTGCTCAACCACATCCTCGCGGACACGGTGATCCTCTACAGCCTGTACAAGAAGCATCACTGGCTGATGCGCGGCCACACCTTCTACCAACTGCACCTTCTGTTGGACAAGCATGCCGACGAGCAGATCGAACTCATAGACCTCATCGCAGAACGCATCCAAACACTCGGCGGTGTCGCCGCCGGCGACCCCCGCCACGTCGCCGAGATCACCACAATCCCCCGGCCACCTAACGGCGTTGAGGAAGTGCCCGCCATGCTCTCGCGGCTCCTGGAGGCGCACGAGATCATCATCACCAAGGTGCGCGACGCGATCACCCACACCGCGACCAACCGTGACGACGGCACCAACGACCTGCTGATGGGTGACGTCCTGCGCCGCCACGAGCTACAGGTCTGGTTCCTCGCCGAACACCTCGTGCCCACCCCCGCCGTCGACGCCTGACCGAGGCAACGCACCCGGAGGAACCATGACTGCGACGGCCGAGTCCTCGGTGGCCCTTCCCTGCGGGGAGACGATCTCGGCCTTGGGGCAGGGCACCTGGCATTTCGCCGAACGGCCCGAGCTCCGGGCCTCGGAGATCACGTCGTTACGCCTCGGTATCGACCTGGGCATGACCGTCATAGACACCGCCGAGATGTACGCCGACGGCGCGGCCGAGGTGCTGGTGGGCAAGGCCATTGCCGGCCGCCGCGACGACGTGTTCCTCGTTAGCAAGGTGCTCCCGCAGCACGCGACCCGTCGGGGCACCGTGCTGGCCTGCCAGGCGAGCCTGCGCCGGCTCGGCACCGACCACCTCGACCTGTACCTGCTGCACTGGCGCGGTCCGATCCCCCTGGAGGAGACCTTGGCCGGCTTCGCGGACCTGGTCGCGGCCGGGCTCGTGCGCTACTGGGGCGTGAGCAACTTCGACACTCCGGACATGGTCGAGCTGGAGCGTCTGTCGCACGGTCGCGCCGTCGCGACGAACCAGGTTCTGTACACCGTGTCCCGGCGCGGCCCGGAGTACGACCTCCTGCCGTGGTGCCGCGCGCACGGCATCCCGATCATGGCGTACTCGCCCATCGAGCCCTGCAGCTCACGATGGCCGACTTCATCATCCTCGACGCAGCGTTCCCACCACCCCGGCACAAGGTGCCGCTCGAGGTGCTCTGACACGGACTCCGAAGGACGAATAAGCACGGCGCATTTCGCGCTGCGAGAGTGAAGCGCGGGCGGAGCCTCGCGGGGAGCATTGTCGGCATGAACGCGAATCCAGTCGCCGCCTCACCGGTGCCCGTCCCGCGCGGCGCCACCCCCGAGGGGGACGGCATCGTGGTGGGCACCGGACCGGTGGACGTCGAGGCCTACATCGACTTCCAGTGCCCGTTTTGCAAGCAATTCGAGCTGATGGCCAGCCCGACCCTGGACAAGTTGTTGGACGACCGGATCATCAGCTTCATCCGCCACCCGATGGACTTCCTCGACGCGGTATCGACCACCGGGTACTCGACCCGGGCGGCCGCTGCCTCGGCGGCAGCCTCGGATGCTGGAATGTTCCACCAGTACGCCCGGACGCTGTTCGAGTACCAGCCCCCCGAGGGCGGCCCCGGCCTGACCGACGGGCAGCTCGTCGAGCTCGGCCAGGAGATCGGCATCACCGACCCGGACTTCGCGGAGACGGTCCGCAAGGGTACCTACCTGCCCTGGCCGGCGTTGGTCACTGAGCGTGCGGTCGCCCGCGGCGTCGCCGGAATACCCAGCGTCTTTGTTCGCGGAATTCCGGTCCCTGCCCGCCCCGGTCCCATCCTCGCCGCCGTCGAGCGTGTCCTCATCTGAGCGTCCCTGCCGCCAGCGTATTTCGCTGAATGCGGGACGTGGCGTTGTGGCTCGTGCCCGGAGGTGAAGGCCGGTGGAGTGATTTGGACCCGCGAGGACCAGGCCGGCTACCGCCTCGCTTGCCACGGTGGACGTGCGACCCCGGCCTGCCTGGACCCCGGGTGGGCTGTGCGAGCGGTCTCAACCGTGACGAGCGTGAGAGAAGGCACAGGCAATGACACTGATGCGTTTCGATCCCTTCCGCGAACTCGATCGTCTCTCCGAGCAGGTGATGGGCAGCCGGGTTCCGCGAACGATGCCGATGGAGGCATGGCGGAGGAAAGACGAGTTCTCCGTCTATGTCGACCTCCCAGGCGTCGACATAGACGATGTCGAACTGACAGTCGAGCGCAATGTGGTGAGCATCCGGGCGGAACGACGGCCCGCGCATGACGAAGGCGACGAGGTGATCGTCGACGAGCGGCCGCACGGCATCTTCACCCGGCAACTCTTCCTCGGCGACAACCTCGACGCAAACAATCTGTCCGCGGATTACGACCGGGGCGTACTCATGCTGACGATCCCGATCGCCGAGAAGAGCAAACCGCGCCGTATCCAACTGGGCGCGCGGGAGCCGCAGGAACTACCGGACAACGGCTCTGCTACCAGCGAGCAGCCAGGAACCAGCTCCTGATGTGACGTGAACGCGATTCCGGGCAAGCCCTACGAGGAGGCGGGTCATGACCGAGCACATGCATACAAGGCGGCAGCGTCGGCCCATCGCGGTGTTCAACAACTACGCCGACGCCGAGCGCGCGGTGGACCGCCTTTCTGATCTGGGGTTCCCGGTCGAGCGGGCAGCCATCATCGGCCACGACCTCCAGGTGGTCGAGCAGGTGACCGGCCGGCTCACCTACGGTGGCGCGGCGCTGAAGGGAGCCACCTCCGGCGCCGTGCCCGGCGCGTTGATTGGCTGGATATTCGGGTTGTTCAACCTGATCAACCCGTTGGTGGCCAGCGCTGTGCTGGCACTCTACGGGCTCGTCATCGGTGCGGTGATCGGTGCGGTGCTTGGGGTGGTGATGCATGCCCTGCAGCGCGGGCGCCGGGACTTCGACGCAGTCACGATGACGGTCCCCAGCCGCTTTGAGGTAGTCGTCGACGACGAGGTTGCGGACGAGGCGGCACGCCTGCTCGCCGATGCTCCCGCGATACAGACCCAGTAGGCGACGCCCATCACTGGTTGACAGGAGCGTTTCATCATGGCGAAGGCAGTGGGTATCGATCTTGGCACGACGAACTCGGTGATCGCCGCGTGGGAGGGTGGCCAGGCTGATGTGATCCCTAACGCTGAGGGGGCGCGGACCACACCGTCGGTGGTGGCGTTCACCGAGAGTGGTGAGCGGCTGGTCGGGCAATTGGCGCGACGGCAGGCGATCCTGAATCCGAAGGGGACTATCTACTCCGCGAAGCGGTTCGTCGGGCGCCGGTTCGAGGAGGTGTCCGAGGAGGCCAAGGCGGTGGCGTTCGATGTGGTGGCCGGACCGAATGGGGAGGCCCGGTTCGACGTCCGGGGCAAGCAGTACGCACCGGAGGAGATCAGCGCCCAGGTACTGCGCAAGCTAGCCGATGATGCGGGGAAGTTCTTGGGTGAGCGGGTCACCGAGGCGGTGATCACCGTCCCGGCCTATTTCAACGATGCGCAACGCCAGGCCACCAAGGACGCCGGCAAGATCGCCGGGCTGGAGGTGCTGCGGATCATCAACGAGCCCACCGCCGCGGCATTGGCCTATGGGTTGGACAAGCGTGAACACGAGACGGTGTTGGTGTTCGACCTGGGTGGCGGCACGTTCGATGTCAGCATCTTGGATGTTGGGGATGGTGTGGTGGAGGTGCGCTCCACCGCTGGGGACACCCATCTAGGTGGGGACGATTTCGACCGGCGCCTGGTCGACCATCTGGCCGAGGAGTTCCAGCAGAGCAACGGCATCGACCTGCGTAAGGATCCGCAGGCGTTGCAGCGGCTGTTCGAGGCCGCAGAGAAGGCCAAGGTCGAGTTGAGTTCGGTGACCCAGACGCAAGTCAGCCTGCCGTTTGTGACCGCGGATGCCAACGGCCCCAAGCACCTGCAGTCCACCATCACCCGCTCGAAGTTCGACCAGCTCACCGCCGATCTGGTGGAGCGGACGATGGACCCGGTCAAGCAGGCCATGGGCGATGCCAAGGTCAGCGCCAACGACATCGATGAGGTCATCCTGGTAGGAGGGTCGACCCGGATCCCGGCGGTGCAAAGCCTGGTCCGCCGGCTCACCGGCGGCAAGGACCCCAACATGAGCGTCAATCCCGATGAGGTCGTCGCGATAGGCGCGGCGATCCAGGCGGGTGTCCTCAAGGGGGAGGTGTCCGATGTGCTGTTGCTGGATGTGACACCGCTGTCGCTGGGAGTGGAGACCCGCGGTGGAGTGATGACGAAGATCATCGAGCGGAACACGACCATCCCGGCGCGGCGCAGCGAGGTGTTCTCCACCGCCGAGGACAACCAGTCCGCGGTCGACGTGGTGGTACTGCAAGGAGAACGGGAACGGGCCGCGGACAACCGGGTGCTGGGCCGGTTCCGGCTGGAGAACATCCGCCCGGCCCCGCGCGGCGAGCCGCAGGTCGAGGTCACCTACGACATCGACGCCAACGGCATCGTCAACGTCACCGCCCGGGACCGGGACACCGGCGCCCAGCAGAGCATCACCATCAGCGAGAGCTCCAACCTCGACACCGCCGAGGTCGAGCGCATGGTCACCGAAGCCGAGCGCAACCGAGCTGCAGATCAGCAGCTGCGCCAGGAAGTCGACGCTCGCAACGAGCTGGACAGCATCGCCTACCAGGTCCAGCGGCGCCTGGACGAACTGGGGGCGGACGCGCCCGCTCATGAGAAGGCCCGGGCCGAGCTGCTCGTCGGCGAGGCTCGTCAGGCGGTCCAAGAGCAGGGACCGCTAGCGCGGGTGCGCGAGCTGACCGGCGAGCTCCAGCAAGTTTTCCAGGCGCTGATGGCCCGGGTCGGCGCCGGCGTCGGTGGTGGGGGCCCAGATGGCGGGTCATCCCGGGGCGCCGGGTCTGCGGATGACGACGACGTCATCGACGCCGACTTCGACCGGAGCTGAGGCCACAGAATGCAGCCAGAATCACCAGGCGTGCACCAGGACCCTGAGCAGGCGGGGCCCGATCCGAGCCCGGAGAACAAGCTCGAGGTGGCGGCGCCCGACCTCGACGCGGTTGCCGCCCTGGAGGACCGGCTGCGTCGAGCGCTGGCCGATCTGGACAACCTGCGCAAGCGGCACGCCCGGGAACTGGATCGGGAGCGCGCGGCTGCAGCGAACCGGGTGGCTGCCGCGTGGCTGCCGGTGCTGGACAACCTCGACCTGGCGCTGGGTCATGCCGGGGCTGATCCGTCGACGATCATCGAGGGGGTCCGGGCAGTGCGTGAGCAGGCCCTGGCGGTGCTGGCGAGCCTGGGTTTCTCCCGGTATGACGAGGTGGGCGTGCCGTTCGACCCGGCCCAGCATGAGGTCGTCAACGTGGTGGACGACTCGGAGGCAGCGCCGGGCACGGTGGTCCGGGTGCTGCGCCCGGGCTACGGCACCGCGGAGCGGCAGCTGCGGCCGGGTGCGGTGACCGTCGCCGGCCGCCGGGGTTGACGGCCGATGGCGCGCGACTACTACGAGGCCCTCGGAGTCCCCCGCACCGCGAGCACTGAGGAGCTGCAACGCGCCTATCGCAAGTTGGCCCGCCAGCATCACCCGGACGTCAACCGCGACCCGGGGGCCGAGGAGCGTTTCAAGGAGATCAGCGAGGCCTACAGCGTGCTGTCCGATCCCGACACCCGGAAACGTTACGATCGGTTCGGGCCGGACTTCCGCCAGATCCCGGAGGGCTACGAGGCCTACGCCGACGCCGCTCGTGCCGGGGGACGCGGCTCACCAGCGGGCTCGCGAGTGGGGTCGCCGTTCGGTGGTGGCCGGGTGTGGGTGGACTCCGACGGTGGTGAGAGATTCGGCGTCGGGGACATCGACTTCGACGACCTGTTCAGCGGCCTATTCGGTTCCCGAGGCGCGGGCGGGCTGATCCCCGGTGCTGATCAGGAAGCCGAGCTGGAGCTGTCGGTGGAGGAGGCTTACCGCGGCGGCAGCCGCCGCATCACCCTGTCCGGCGCGGGCGAGCCCACCAGTTTCGAGGTGACCATTCCCCCCGGGGTGGCCGATGGGCAGCGTATCCGCCTGGCCGGCCGAGGTGGGCAGGGTTCAGGCGATGCCGCGGCCGGGGATCTTTACCTGGTGGTGCGGCTCGCGCCGCATCCCCGTTACCGGGTGAACGGTCGGGATATCTCGGTGGATCTGCCGTTGGCGCCCTGGGAGGCGGCGCTGGGGGCCAGCGTGCCGGTGCTCACCCCGGGTGGGGAGGCCAAGGTGCGGGTGCCGGCGGGGTCGTCGACGGGTCGCCGGTTGCGGTTGCGCGGGGAGGGAATGCCCAACCCGCGCGGAACACCGGGCGACCTGTATGCCGTAGTGAAGATCATGGTGCCGCGGACGTTGACGTCGCGGGAGCGGGAGCTGTTCGAGTCGCTGGGCAGGGATTCGACCTTCGACCCCAGGGGGGAAACGTGACGAGCTACTCGTTGATGCGCGTGTCTCGGCTCAGTCTGGATAGCTTCGCCGCGCGCGCCGGGATGCATCCCGAACTGGTCCGCCGGTTCGTGGCGTTGGGCCTGTTGGAGCCGTCTCGGGATGCCGCCGGCCGGTTGTGGTTTGCTGCGCCGCAGCTGCGGGCGGTGGCCCGGATACAGCGGCTTCGGGCCGGTCTGTCAGTGAATTACGCCGCGCTCGGGCTGGTCATGGACCTGCTCGACCGTATCGAGGTGCTCGAGGCCGCGCTGCGCACCACCGGTAGCCGCCTGCCCCATAACTCCGTCCGTTCGCCGTCGCCGGTAGCACGGTGCGAGGAGTAACCCCTCATGGACATGAACCGCCTGACCCAGAAGTCGCAGGAAGCGGTGCAGCAGGCTCAGGCCATCGCGTTGCGCTACGGGCACACCGAGGTCGACGGGGAACATCTGCTGCTAGCCCTGCTTGAGCAGCCCGAGGGGCTGGTCCCGCGCCTGTTGCGGCAGTTCGACGCTGACGTCGACGCGCTAACCGCCGCCGTCGACGCTGACCTGCAGCGCAGACCGAAGGTGACCGGGCCCGGCGCCGCCCCCGGCCAGGTGTTCGTTACCCAGCGGCTGGCCCGCTTGTGGGAAGCTGCCGAGCGGGAGGCCAAGCGGCTCAAGGACGACTACGTGTCCGTCGAACATCTCCTACTGGCGCTGGCTGGCGAAAGCGGAACGCCTGCGGCCCGGCGACTCAAGGAGTTCGGCGTGACCAGCGAGGCGTTCCTGTCCGCGCTGACCCAGATTCGCGGTAACCAGCGGGTGACCTCTGCCACCCCGGAGGGTGCCTACGAGGCGCTGGCCAAATACGGGCAGGACCTGGTCGACTCGGCCCGCTCGGGCAAGCTGGACCCGGTCATCGGCCGGGACGCCGAGATCCGCCGAGTGGTCCAGATCCTGAGCCGTAAGTCGAAGAACAATCCGGTACTGATCGGTGACCCTGGGGTCGGCAAGACCGCCATTGTGGAGGGGTTGGCGCAGCGGATCGTCCGGGGCGACGTCCCGGAAGGGCTTCGTGACAAGACGATTTTCGCGTTGGATATGGGGTCGCTGGTCGCGGGGGCGAAGTACCGCGGGGAGTTCGAGGAGCGGCTCAAGGCGGTGCTGGCCGAGGTCAAGGCCGGACAGGGCCGGATCCTGCTGTTCGTCGACGAACTGCACACCGTGGTGGGCGCCGGCGCGGCCGAGGGCGCGATGGACGCGGGCAACATGCTCAAACCGATGCTCGCCCGCGGTGAGCTGCACATGATCGGCGCCACCACGCTGACGGAGTACCGCAAGTACATCGAGAAGGACGCCGCGCTGGAGCGTCGTTTCCAACCGGTTCTGGTCGACGAGCCCAGCCTGGAGGACACCATCTCCATCCTGCGCGGGTTGCGGGAACGGCTGGAGATCTTCCACGGGGTACGCATCCAGGACGGCGCGCTGGTCGCGGCCGCGACGCTGTCGCATCGGTATCTCACTGACCGGTTCCTGCCGGATAAGGCGATCGACCTGGTTGACGAGGCGTGCGCCCGGCTGCGCACCGAGATCGACTCGATGCCCGCCGCGCTGGACGAGATCACCCGTCGGGTGATGCGCTTGGAGATCGAGGAGGCCGCGCTGGCTAAGGAGACCGACCCGGCCAGCCAGGCCCGGCTCGGCCAGCTGCGCCGCGAGCTGGCCGATCTGCGCGCCGAGGCCGACTCGATGCGCGCGCAATGGGAAGCCGAGCGCCAAGCGATCCGCCGGGTCCAGGAGTTGCGCGCCGAGCTGGAGCGGGTCCGTCGGGAGGTCGAGGAGGCCGAGCGGGCCTATGACCTCAACCGGGCGGCCGAGCTGCGCTACAGCACGCTGGCCGACCTGGAGCGCCGGCTGGCCGCTGAGGAGGCACAGCTTGCGGTCAAGCAGGGCGCCCACCGGCTGTTGCGCGAAGTAGTCACCGAAGACGAGATCGCTGAGATCGTCTCGGCGTGGACCGGGATCCCGATCACCCGGCTGAAGGAGGGTGAGCGGGAGAAGCTGCTGCGTCTGGACGAGGTCCTGCACGAGCGGGTGGTGGGGCAAGATGAGGCGGTCAGGGTGGTGACCGATGCCATCATCCGGGCCCGCTCAGGCATCAAGGACCCGCGCCGGCCGATCGGGTCATTCGTGTTCCTCGGCCCGACCGGGGTCGGGAAGACCGAGCTGGCCAAGACGCTGGCCGCGGCGTTGTTCGACTCCGAGGACAACATGGTCCGCATCGACATGAGCGAGTACCAGGAGCGGCACACCGTCAGCCGCCTGGTCGGCGCCCCACCCGGCTACGTCGGCTACGAGGAGGGCGGGCAGCTCACCGAGGCAGTGCGCCGCAAGCCCTACTCGGTGGTGCTGTTCGACGAGATCGAAAAAGCGCACCACGACGTGTTCAACACGCTGCTGCAGGTGCTCGACGACGGTCGGCTCACCGACGCCCAAGGCCGCACGGTCAACTTCCGGAACACGGTGCTGATCATGACCTCGAACATCGGCTCGCAGTACCTGCTAGAAGGAGTCACGGCGCAGGCAGAGATCACGCCGGAGGCCCGCGATCTGGTCATGGGCGAGCTGCGCCACCACTTCCGCCCGGAGTTCCTCAACCGCATCGATGACATCGTGTTGTTCAGCCCGCTGACCCAGACCCAGATCGAGCAGATCGTCGAGCTGATGTTCAACGAGCTGCGCGCCCGGCTAGGGGAGCGCCGGATGAGCCTGGAGATCTCCGACGAGGCGCGCCGGTTCATCGCCCGGCAGGGCTTCGACCCTGTCTACGGTGCTCGGCCGCTGCGCCGGTTCATCGCCCGCGAGGTCGAGACCCGCATCGGCCGAGCCCTCCTCACCGACGCCATCCCCGACGGCGCCACCATCCAAGTCGAGCTCAAGGGCGACGAGCTCCTCGTCACCCACGACAACCCCCAGCCCCCCAGCAACACCGGGACGTGACCACGATGGCAACGCGGACGGTCAAATGCGAGAACTGCGGGCGGATGAATCGGGTACCAGCATCCGCGCAGGGCAGGCCGCGGTGCGGGAACTGCAAGGCATTCCTGCCCTGGATCGCCGACGCCAGTGACGAGGACTTCGCCGAGATCGCCGAGAACGCCACGGTCCCGGTGCTGGTGGACCTGTGGGCGAGCTGGTGCGGACCGTGCCGGATGGTCAGCCCCGCGCTGGAACAGCTAGCCAAAGAGAAGGCCGGGCAGGTCAAGCTGGTCAAGGTCGACATCGAGCGCGCACCGAAGCTGGCGCAGCGCTTCTCCGTGCAGGCCGTCCCCACCCTGATGGTGCTGCACCGCGGCGAGGTCATCGCGCGCCAGCCTGGCGCCGCCCCGCTGGACGCGCTGCGCAGCTGGCTGGACGACGCTACCGCCCGCATCCCCGCGGAATCTGATCTGGAGGCTCACCGATGAACCTGCGCAGGAACGTCCGGCAGTTGCCGCTGCGGCTCACGGCCGGGACTTTCATCACCAACTCGGGGCTGCCGAAGTGGGGCACTGACGAGGCCACCGCCCAGCACTTGGAGGGGTTCGCAGCAGGCGCCTATCCGTTCCTGGCCAAACTCGACCCGCAGTTGTTCGTCAAGGCGTTATCCATCAGTGAGGTTGTCGTCGGAGCTGCGGTGCTATTGCCGTTCGTGCCCGCCAGCGTCGCCGGGGCAGCGCTGACCGCCTTCTCGGCAGGTCTGATCGGTCTATACCTACGCACGCCAGGCATGCGTGAGGAAGGGAGTCTGCGACCCACCCAGCAGGGCCTCCCGCTGGCCAAGGACGTCTGGTTGGCGGCCATCGGGGCGTCCTTGGTCATCGACGACCTAGTCGGATGGGGTCGCCGGTCATGACCCGGGCGCAGCTTGACCCACACCTGCGGATGGTGCACGACGTCGTCCCGCGTACCCCGCAGGGCTGCGAGAAGTGCCTGCAGACCGGGTCACCGTGGGTGCACCTGCGGCTATGCCTGACCTGCGGGCATGTCGGGTGTTGTGACTCCTCCCCCAACCGGCACGCCCGGTGGCACGCCGGAGTCCTCGCGCACCCGATCGTCCAGTCATTCGAGCCCGGTGAGAACTGGCGGTGGTGTTATATCCACGAGAACTTCGCCTGAGCCCATGAGCACACTCGATCTGGCCGAAGCAACTGCGCTCCCTGAGACACCGGATCTGGATGGGGCCTACCCCCGGCTGAGCCAGGCCCAGCTGGACACGCTGGAGGCGCACGGCGAACGGCGACCCATCCACCCAGGCAAGGTGTTGTTCGTCGAAGGCGAACCGAGTGAATCACTCTACGTCGTGCTGGCCGGTCGGGTGGCGGTCGTCGAAGGATACGGCACCGACGAGCAGCGGGTGGTCCGGGTGCACGGCCCGGGCCGGTTCCTGGGCGAGCTGAGCCTGCTCACCGGGGAGAGCGAGTTCTTCACGGCAGTCGCGTTGGAGGACGACGAAGTACTCGTCGTGCCCACCGAGGGACTGAAAGCGATCGCCTCACAGGATCCGGCGCTCGCCGATGACATCCTGCGCGCCTGCTTCATCCGCCGCACACTGGCGATCGGGCTCGGTGCTGGCTTCCGCATCATCGGCTCGCGATACTCCCAGGACACCCGACAGCTGCGCGATTTCGCGATGCGCAACCGGCTGCCACACCGTTTCATCGACTTGGAGGACGACCCGACCGCCGAGAACCTGCTGCGTCAGTTGGGTGTCGGCCCCCAGGACACCCCCGTGGTCGTCTGGCGGGACCGGGTACTGCGTAACCCGCGCAATGCCGAGCTAGCCCAGCTGGTCGGGCTGGCATCCGTAGCAGACGGCGAATCGACCTGCGACCTGCTCGTCATCGGCGCGGGCCCATCCGGACTGGCCGCAGCCGTCTACGGCGCCTCGGAGGGCTTGACGACGATCGCGGTGGATGCTGTAGCCATCGGAGGGCAGGCCGCGACATCCTCACGGATCGAGAACTACCTCGGATTCCCCGCCGGGATATCCGGCGGAGAGCTGGCCGACCGCGCGGCGATCCAAGCCAGGAAGTTCGGGACCCGCATCAGTGTGCCCGCCACCGCTCAGAAGTTGACCCGCGACGATGGCCACTACTGTGTCCAGTTTGAGGATGGGGCCGAAGTATCCGCCCGCACTGTCGTGCTGGCCACCGGTGCCCGCTACCGCAAGCTGCCGGTGCCGCGCCTGGAGGAATTCGAGAAGACCAGCGTCTACTACGCGGCCACCCTGATGGAGGCCCAGCTGTGTGCCAGCGATCCCGTTGTCGTGGTGGGAGGGGGCAACTCGGCAGGCCAGGCGACAACCTTCCTCGCTGATCACGTCGGAAAGATCCGGCTAGTGGTCCGCGAGCACCGGCTGGACGAGTACATGTCGCGTTATCTGGCCGACCGGATCGAGCGAGATCCGCGGATCGAGGTGCTGGTGCACACCGAGGTACGCGAACTGCTCGGCGACAAGTCGCTCGAAGCGGTGATCGTGCAGGACAACGAGTCCGGTGAACGCCGCACCCTGGAAGCCAGGGAACTGTTCGTCTTCATCGGCGCCGACCCCTGCACCGACTGGCTAGCCGACACGCTGGCCCTCGATTCCGGCGGTTACGTGTTGACCGGGGCCCACGCCGCCACAGTGGCCAACGGGCAGTTCGACGAACTCGGGCGGGCGCCACTGATGCTGGAGACCAACGCACCGGGGGTATTCGCAGTCGGCGACGTGCGCAGCGGGTCGATCAAGCGGGTCGCCTCGGCAGTAGGCGAAGGATCCATGGCCGTCCGGCTGGTCCATGAACACCTCGCCAGCCTGAGATGAAGCATTCACCTCAGCGACGAGGGTCAGCCTCCTTGCCGTGGGTAGCTGGCCACGCGATAGGCCCAGACCGGTGACGTGGGAGTCCGTCGGGAAGCTCGAACCAGTGCAGCCACCCACATCACCCCTACCACCGAGATCACCGCAAGGCCGAGCCAGTTGACTGGCCTGTTGCGTCCGCGGATGGGGGCAGCGGTTGTCAGGCTTCGTCTGGCCCAGGAGAACCCGTCCTGGGGCCACCGGCGCATCCAAGGTGAACTGGTCGGGCTGGGACACCACGTGGGTGCGGGAACGATCCGTCGGATCCTGGCCGCCGCCCTGGGGGTGCCGAACCGGTCATCCACAGCGGTGACCTGCGGCGACCATCACCGCCATCGGCTCGGACACCGCGCCCGCCGCCGGTCAGGCCACCAATCACACCATCGCTTGGACAGCCGCACTGCATTCAGAGATCTTGTGCTGCTCACCGCGCATTGGAGACCGCAGTTCCATGCGCTAGGCTGATGTCATGGCATCATCTGTGTTCCCCCTGCGGCTCGACGAAACCGACCGGTACCTGCTACGTCGGCTGGCGCTGGAGCGCGGCCAGTCAGCCAACACTCTCGTGACCACGCTGGTACGAGCCGAGATCGACCGTGCACTGCCAGGAGCCCGGGACGCCTACCAGCGGCGCGGTGAGGTGGCCGAGCAGGTGCTGCGCCGACGCGGTGTGGACCCCGACTCGCCCGAATACCAAGCGGCACGTCGCCACGCCCGCTCGGTGCTCGACACCGCCGACGGCCTGCACCGGGACCACATAGCGTGAACGGATCCGGTCCTGTTGCTGGACTCCACCGTGCTGGTCGCCTATGAACGCGACCTCACCCGCCATGCCCAGGCTCTCGTGCTGGAGGCCCTGGCCGATGGACGTCTGATGGTCACCGCGGCGCTCTCACTGGCCGTGGCCTGCGCCGAACTGGGCGGCGAGACCCGGGAACTGGCCTGGCTGGTTTACGACCGGGACGGCCCACTCAGTGTGCTCCCGCTGGCGCTGGGCGCCATGGAGATCGGCGCCGCGGCCGGCGGCGGCAAAACCGCTGACGAGCTTGAGGTCGCGCAGGTCATCCACGAAGCCCGCGCCGCCTCCGCAGTAGTGCTCACCTACGACCCGGACCGCTACACCGGCCACCGCATCGACGTAGTCGACCTCCGCCCTTAACACCCCGGGACACCGCAGGGTGACTGTCTCTTGACTGGGCGTGGCCTGCTAAAGCCGATGATCATCACCTATGGGGTTCCAGAAGTGGGTCTGTTCCGCTGACCTGGGCGGTTGGGGGGGCTCAGCTGGCAGGGCATGATCGTGAGCTGTGTCGTTGCGTCTGCCCTACCTGATCTTTCTCAGGTTGTTGAACCTGCTGGTGTTGTTCGGCCGCTCGTCGGTGTCCAAAGACGTCGACTTCTGGTGTTGCGGCATGAAGTCGCCGTGCTGCGTAGAGCCAATCCGAAGCCCCGCTTGGACTGGGCAGATCGAGCGATCTTCGCCGCGCTAGTCCGGAGGCTGCCGCAAAAGGTGCGAAAACACCGACTGGTCACGCCAGGCACCATCCTGCGCTGGCATCGTCGCCTGGTCGCCAAAAAGTGGACCTATCCCCACCGTGTCGGGCGCCCGCCCTGTGGGTGCCGAACTGGTCATCCAGGCCCGTGACCTGCGATATCGCTGGACGGTGGCCGTCAGGAATGATCGCCTGTCGTGGCAATGCGACTGCTGTATCTGATCTTCCGACAGCTCGTGGCCTGACTTGGACTGCTGAACCATAGCTCACGATCGAAGAACGCGGAATCATCGTGTCCCCGGCGGATTACCAAGCCGGTGGAGGTGGTTGGCTAGGTGGTCAGGTCCTGGGCCGGGTAGCCAGGTGACCAGGTGGCGTTGCTGGCCCTATGACGCGCAGGCGATGTCTCCCAGGGTCCACGGCGTGTGTTGGGTTGGGTTGGCTGGCTGGACCTTGGCCTTGATGCGCTCGCTTCGCGGGTAAGCGCAATCGGCACCCGATACGCGACCGCATCATCGCTGCCGCCGCAGCGAGTCCGCGCGACGCACCATGGCAACCGTGCCGCCACAGGGCCGTAAGGGCTAGAGGCAGCAAGCCTCCGGCCCGGGATGCACGGCTGACCAGGCAAATCCCGCAGCGTGCACGCTGAGACCGTGACGGCGGGGCGTGCCTCCGGCCATGAGGTGCAAGGTTCTCCATGCGCCAAGGACCCATCTACCGCGCACCGCAACCCTTCGGTGGAGGGCCAGCCAGGCGAGTCACTTGGTGGCTCGAATGCCACCAGAAATGCAACCACCGCCGTCCACACCGAGACGGGAGATGATCATTGTATCAGTGTTTGTGCTGGTAGAAGGGCGGAAGCGGAGGGATTCGAACCCCCGGGTGGTTGCCCACCTCTCGCTTTCAAGGCGAGTGCATTAGACCGCTCTGCCACGCTTCCGATCGTGCACGCTAGCGGGTCCCCCGTGAGTGGCGATACGCGGCGGCTTGCCACCCACTGGCGGGCCCACTCACGGAGCGTGTAGCGCCACGCGCTCCTCGGCTACACCGGACAGCTCACCGCGAGGGACGCACCCGCGCCAGACCCGGTAGTCGACCTCCGCGAGGCCGAGGTCAGCGGCCTGTAGGCCGTTCTGCCCGATGTAGTGGATCACAACCTGCTCCGGTCCGGAGTCCACCACTTCGACTGGCAGGCCGTGCCACCCACCGCGCCAACGCAGCAGATCGAGCGAGTCGAGCTCATCGATCATCACAGTGAAGGCGTCGGCCTGCTCGATGACGTGCTCGGGAGGCCGCTTGCCGGGCAGCGGGTACAGAGTCACCTCGCCAGGGCGGGGTCCGAAGTCGGCGTCGAAGTCCTCGCCATCGTGGTAGGCGACCAGACCTCGACGCACTGTTGGCCGTAACGGTGCCGGTGGCCGGTTCCAGGATGCCGGACCCAGCATCACGGGCCCGGTGCTGACCCACCCCACCTGACGGTTAAGGTAAGCAGCCACCCGCTGCTCGCCACCCTGGGCATCGATCCGCCACAGCTCGGTGCCGGCCGGAAGCTCGATCAGATCCACCTGATAGACGCTTCGCTCGAACGGGGCGATGTAAAGCTGCGGGCTGTGCGCATAGAAGCGCAGCACATGCAGCTCGTCGGTGGTCGGCCAGCCGGCCACCTGGTCCAACCCGTAGCGGCGGACAAGCTCAGACGACGAGCACGCCGGCACGTCCTCGAGGCGCGTCACGAAACCGGCGATCCGGTGTGGATCAAAGCGCCCCGGCACCACGACGTTGCCCAACGTCAGCTCCACCAGACCCGGCAACACGACCTTCTGCATCGCGGTATCGGGATTGAGCTCCGGCACCTGGCTGGGAACCCGCAGCAGTGGCGGCGCAGGAGCGAAGCGTTCCCCGGATGGCGCCTGCTCCGGGCCCAGCGCCGCGCCCTCTAGCGGGCCTTCCATCCGGCCTTTTATCGGTCCTCGCATCGAGCCGCCGCCAGCCCCGAACCCATTGCCTGCTACCCCTGCTACTGGATCTGTCATCAGCTCCACCACTCACCGCCAGGATGCCCGTCCCGCAGAAGACCAGGCTGGGTTCGGGAACCTACTACGCCATTCGGCGCAGGCTCGCCGGGAGGGGGTCGGCCGGCCGCCGGGAGGGTTTGATAATCACCGGGACGAAGGTCAAGCAGCGGGGTTGATCATTCGGACGACAATCGATCAAGCCCACGCAGGTGGCTCATCACCCGCTCGAATACCTCGGCCAGCACGAGTCTTTCCTGGTCGGACAGCAGATCGACCAGGTTGTCGCGGACGCCGCGAAGATGCGTGGGGGCCGCCCTGCGCAGCACCTCCCTTCCGTGGCCGGTGAGCACGGCGAACACTCCCCGCCGGTCACCCGGGCACTCCTGGCGGCGCACCAGCCCGGCTTTCTCCATCCGACCGATCTGATGGGAGATCCGGCTCTTGGACGACGCGACCAGTTCGGCCAGCGTGCTCATCCGGGCCTGCCCGCAGGGCGCCTCGGACAGCCGGACCAGCAGTTCATAGTCGCCCAGCGCCAGCTGGTGCTCGTCCTGCAAGTCACGGTTGAGCTGGGCATCGAGTAGCGCCTTGCCGACCACGTAGGCGCGCCAGGCTCGCATCTCCCCGTCGTTGAGCCAGCGCAGTTGGTCGTTTCCTCCGTTCACCCATGCAGGCTAACCGACCCGTTCCCGGACGACGCTGTGTGCGTCCAGTTCGGATGGGCGGGCGTAGCCGGCCAGCGCCAGTGTCAGGTCGAGATCGCCGAGGATGACCCGCAGCACGTGGTCCACGCCGCGCTGCCCGGCCAGCGCCAACCCGTAGACCCACGGCCGGCCGAGCAGCACCGCGTGCGCGCCCAACGCCAGCGCGATCAGCACGTCGGCACCACACCGGATCCCGGAGTCGAGCAGCACCGGGGTCCGCTCGCCGACGGCGCCGACCACGTCGGGCAGGCAATCCAGGGCGGCCCGCGCTCCGTCGATCTGCCGGCCGCCGTGGTTGGACACCACCATCCCGTCGACACCGTGGTCCAGCGCGATCCGCGCGTCGTCAGGGTGGCAGATCCCCTTGATCAGGATCGGCAACCGGGTCCACTCGCGCAGCAACGACAGGTCCGACCAGCCCAGCGCCGGGTTGCCGAACAACTCCGCCCACCGGCGCACGGCCAGCTGCATGGCCTGCGCCGACTCCTCGGGCGGCGCATCGAGCCGGGACCGGAAGACCGGGTCGGACAGGTAGTTGGCGATGCCTTCGGTCCGAAGAAACGGCAGGTGCGCCAGCTGCAGGTCGCGCGGTCGCCAGCCCAGCGACCAGGTGTCGACGGTGACCATGACGGCCTGGTACCCGGCGGTCTCGACCCGGCGGACCAGCGACTCGGCCAGTTCCAGATCCGCTGGCCAGTACAGCTGGTACCAACGGTGGGCGTCCGGGGCCGCCGCGGCGACCTGCTCCAGCGTGGTCGACGACGAGGTCGACAACACGCTGGTCAGCCCCAGTGCAGCCGCGGCGCGGGTGACGGCGCGCTCGGCGTCGGGATGCACCATGCCCAGCACCCCCACCGGCGCGGTGAGCACCGGGGCCGTCATCGGTGCGCCCAGGACCGTGGTCGACAGGTCACGTTCAGCGACACCGCGTAGCATTCGCGGCACGATCCGCCAGCGGGTGAACGCCTCGCGATTCGCGGCGATGGTGCGCTCAGTGGAGGCCCCACCGGCCACATACCCGAACGCCTCAGCCGACATCGCATCTCGCGCCGCAGCTTCCAGCCCGTCTGCGGTCATGGGCAGGTCCGGCCGTTCCCCGACGAGTCCGCGCTGGTAGATCTCGTTCGCCAGGTCACCGAAATGGGCCATGGCGGGCAACTTAGACGGCGCCCAGCATCGCGCGACAGCCGTCCAGCCCGTCCACCTGAACCGTCCACTCCGGACGGACGAAGTGCCCAGCCTGGAGCACCAATCGGAGCTCGGTGGCAGCCGTACCCCGCCTGGCGATGGTGTTGAAGCCGTCTGGCCGGTAACCCAACTTCTCGCTGACCCGCAGCGAGGCCGGGTTGTCAGTGAAGGCCCCGGAGCGCGCGAGGGTGGCGCCGAGATGGTCGAAGGCCAGCAGCAGCACAGCGGCACGCATCTCGGTGCCGAACCCGCGGCGCTGGTACGCCGCGCCCAGCCAGGAGCCGCTGGAGACCTCCCCGGTGATCCCGAAGTCCTTCGCCGACAGTTCCTGGGTGCCCACCACCAGGCCGTCATGGCGGACCAGGAAGTGGACGCGCCAATTCGATGCGGTCAGTTGCGAACGCGCCCCCCAGTGGTACTGCACGGTGCCCCGCACCAGATCGTCCGGGGCCTGATCTGTCCAGGGTTTGAGGAAGGGCATCTGCTCCGGCGGATGCACACCGCGCAGCGCCAGCGCCGCGAGCTCGTCAAGGCCCGCATCGTCGTCCGGGCGCAGCGTCAGCCGTGGGGTGCGCAACACCAGATGCCGCAACGGCCATGGGTCAGGCATGGCTACCACGGTGGCGGCGACTACCGTCAGGCACCGTGCGCGCGATCACGATTTCCGAGTACGGCGGCCCTGCAGTGCTGCAACTCACCGACCAACCCGATCCCCGGCCCGGCCCTGGCGAGGTGCTGATCGACGTCGCCGCGACCTCCGTCAACCGGGCCGACCTGATGCAGCGGCAGGGCCGCTATCCCCCGCCGCCGGGCGCCGTCGAGATCTTGGGGCTGGAATGCTCAGGCACGGTGGCCGAACTCGGCGACGGGGTGTCCGAGTTCGCCGTCGGCGACGAGGTGTGCGCGCTGCTGGCCGGCGGGGGTTACGCCGAGCGGGTCGCCGTGCCCGCCGGGCAGGTGATGCCGCTACCCCCCGGGGTCGATGTGGTCACCGCGGGGGGCGTGCCGGAGGTGGCCTGCACGGTGTGGTCGACGGTGGTGACGCACGCCGGGCTCGCTGCTGGGGAGTTGCTGCTGGTGCACGGCGGGTCCGGCGGTGTGGGCACCCACGCCATCCAGGTCGGCAGGGCGCTGGGTGCGCAGGTCGCGACGACCGCGTCGGCGGCCCGGCTGCCGCGCTGCGCGGAACTGGGCGCCCAGATCCTGATCGACTACCGCGAGCAGGACTTCGCCGAGGTGCTCGACGGCCGCGCCGACGTCATCCTCGACAACATGGGGGCCAAGTACCTGTCGCGCAATCTCACCGCGCTGGCCCCGGACGGCCGGCTGGTGGTGATCGGCTTTCAAGGCGGCGCCACCGCCGAGCTGAATCTCGCCGCCCTGCTGCCCAAGCGGACCAGCATCGCGGCCATCGGGCTGCGCGCGCGGCCGGTGGACGGCCCGGCCGGCAAGGCCGCCCTCTGTGCCGACGTCGTCGCCCGGTTGTGGCTGATGTTCGGCGACGGCCGAGTCACACCCGTCGTGCACGCGGCTATCCCGCTGGCAGACGCCGCACAGGCGCACCAGATGCTTGAAACCGGCGGGGTCATCGGCAAGATCCTGCTGACCATCCGCAGCTGAGCGGCCGGCCGCCGGCCCAGCATCAGGCACCGGAACACGGCATACCGGGGTGGGGGAGGATGGAGTCATGAGCGAACCGCAGGAACAGCAGGTCATCGTGATCGGGCCGGACGGCCAGCCGGTGGCCGCCGGCACCGTCGACGACCACAGCGGGACGGACATCTCCGACATGGTCGAGCAGCCCGCGAAGGTGATGCGAATCGGCAGCATGATCAGGCAGTTGCTGGAAGAGGTGCGCGCCGCGCCGCTGGACGATGCCAGCCGCAACCGGCTCCGGGAGATCCACCAGTCCTCGATCCACGAGCTGGAGCTGGGCTTGGCCCCCGAGCTGCGTGACGAACTGGAGCGGCTGTCCCTGCCGTTCAGCGACGACGTCACCCCGAGCGACGCCGAGCTGCGGATCGCGCAGGCCCAGCTGGTCGGCTGGCTGGAGGGTTTGTTCCACGGCATCCAGACCGCCCTGTTCGCCCAGCAGATGGCCGCCCGGGTGCAGCTGGATCAGATGCGCCGCAGCCTACCCGCCGGCACGATGCCGCCCGGCATGCCACACCCCGGTGGCCAGCCGGTCGAGCACGGCACCCGAGGCACCGGCCAGTACCTCTAATCACCCGGCGGCGGGACGCTACATGTGCGACATGGCGCTGGTTCCGTCGGACATGTCCGTGACGGTGACCACGAACGGTCGCATCATCTCGGTGTCCTCATGTTCGAGGATATGGCAGTGGTAGACGTAACGCCCGGGCAGGTCGAAACGCACGGCGACGGTGACGATGTTGCCAGGGTCGACGCGGACGACGTCTTTCCAGCCGTGGACCTCGGGGGGCTCGAAGGCCCGCGGCGGGGTGGACGGATCGGGTAGCAGCGGCGCTGACGTGATCCGGGTATCGGGGTTGTAGAAAGTCGCGCCGGCATCGTCGGCGACGACCAGTCGCGCGCCGGCCGCACCGAGGGGCTGGAAAGCTGACTGATGGATGTGCATGGGATGGGTGTCCCCGGTGGTGTTGACGAACCGCCAGAGCTGCCACTGGCGCAGCAGGGGCCGCAGCGCGATCCGGTCGTAGAACGAGACCCGGGTGCTGCTCCCGGCCGGATCGCCGGCCAACCAACCCTCGACGCGGTACCTGGTCGGTGCCGTCGCGCCAGGTAGTTGCAGCTCGATCCCACCGTCGGGATCCTCGACGATCTCCTGCACGTACAGGTGGCCAGGCGGAGTGGTCTCGGCCAGCAGTATCGTGCGGTGCTCGTGGCCGGTGATCTCGAACTGTGGGGGTTCGCCCTCGGGCACCGGCCCCGGCGAATGAACCAGACGCCGGAAGTCCGGGTTGAGCTCGGCAGCCGCGATCTCCTGGTACAGCGAAGCCGGACGACCCGGCGTGGGCGCGTCCGGGTCGACGTCGATACGCAACACCCACGGGAAGGGGTTGCGGCCGGGTCGGTCGCCACCGGTGAGCAACGTGGTCAGCGACGGTACCGGATCGCCACCGAACGGTGCCGGCGCTGAGTTGATCAGGTAGAGCTGCGTGCCCGCCGGGAGTCCTGCGAGGTTGACGAGCACATCGATCCGCTCAGAGGGGGCCAGCGTCACTGCGTCGTCGACACCGAGCTGCCAGGACCGCCACAACAGCCCACCGTCGGTGCCGATCACCAGCACCCGGTCGTGCTGCGGGGTGACCACGACGGAGCCGTCGGCGGCGGTGGTCACGGTGACCAGGTGCAGGCGGTAGGTACGGGCATTGGAACCGTTGAGCAGCCGCAACCGGTACACCATGGGCCGCAGTGGCAGCCGTGGCCACAGCTTGCCGTCAACGAGGGTCAGCGGGCCGAAGAACTCGGCGGTATCGGGCGTCGTCTTGTGCAGCAACCGCGCCTCGCCGTCGGTGGCGGTGAGGTTGCGGTCCTGCACGACGAGCAGGATCTCCCCCTCGTCGGCATGCGTCGGCAAGCCGAGCGCCGCCTCGGCCGGGTGCCGCACGAAGTACCCGCCGGCCATCCCGGCGTAGACGTGGTAACGGGTGCCGTTCATCGCGTGGTCGTGGTACCAGAGGAAGGCACCGACCTTGCCCAACCCGAGGTCGAGGTTGTCAGCGGTGTTGTCATACCCGGTGATCTGCTGGCCGCCGGTGGCGGCCATGTTGTCCGGGAAACCGTCGGCGTCGGCTCGCGAGTGCGCACCGTGCAGGTGAACCGACGTCCAGCCGATCGGGGCCATGGAGGTGTCCTGCGGGACACCGCCCTGATCGCCCAGGTGATTCTGCACCGAGTCGCTGTCGCCGTTCGGATCGTCTACCACCACGGTCGAAAACGGTAAGGTCACCGTGGGTTGGGTCGGATCCCCCGAGTTCACCGAGGCCGGTAGCCGGTTGCGCCAGCGCACCACTGCCGGCTGGTCGGCCATCACCTCCAGCAGCGGGCCCGGCGATGACACCTGCCCATGACAGCCGAAGCCCCATGCCGGAACCGGTGGCAGGTCGGGGTGCAGATCGACGTGAGTCTCGGCGATGTCGACGACGTGCTCGTGGCCCGAGCCGAGCCGGAGGGCCCGCGGTGGGTGCAGCACGGCCTGAAACGGCCCCAACACCTCCCCTGGATGCACCGGGTTCTCGGGTCCTGCAAGACCCGCCACCGCCGATTCCCGCACCCTGCTGGTGGCCCCCTCAACATGATCCTGCATCGAGCAAGCCTCTCACACGATGGATTCCGAAGCGCGCATATTACGGGACGACGCGGGCACACAACCGATCCGAAACGGGCGACCCGGGCCTGCCGGCAACCCACGGTCGGGCACCGCAACCCGTGCGCCGACTGAGGGTTCAGCCGCCGCCCGAGTACCCTCGCGGATCATGCAGGACACCGTGACGCCGCCCGAGATCAAGGAGGACCGAACGCTGACGACCCGTAGCTGGCCGCGGGCCCTCGGAGATCTGGCGGCCGGCTTGCAGCAGCACCGGCTGTGGGGGCACCTGGGCTTGCAGGACATCAAGCAGGGCTACCGGCGTTCCGTGATCGGTCCGTTCTGGATCACGATCAGCTTGGGCGTCCAGGCCCTGGGCATGGGCCTGCTCTATGCGGCGCTGTTCAATCAACCGATCGCTTTCTTCCTGCCCTACCTCGCCGTCGGTTTGATCATCTGGCAATTCATGGCGAGCTGCATCAACGAGGGCGCCGAGGTCTTCATCCGCAACGAAGGCCTGATCAAGCACCTACCTGCACCGTTGAGCGTGCACGTCTACCGGCTGGTGTGGCGGCAACTGCTGTTTTTCGGGCACAACGCGCTGGTGTGGCTCGCCCTGATCCTGATCTTTCCGAGGCCCCTCGGATGGAGCAGCCTGCTGGCGTTGCCGGCGCTCGCGGTGATCGTGCTCAACGGGGTCTGGGTAGCCATCCTGATCGGCATCGTCGCTACCAGGTACCGCGACATCCCCCCGGTGACCGCCAGCATCGTCACCTTGATGTTCTTCATGACACCGATCGTCTGGAACTACGAAGACCTGATCAACAAGGGTGGACCCGGGGCGCAGCGCGCCCGGTTGGCCGAGCTCAACCCGTTCCTGCACTTCGTCGAGATCCTGCGGCGGCCGATGATCGGTGAGTCCTTCGAACCTCGGCACTGGGTGGTGACCTTGGCTATCACTGTGGTGGGGTGGGTGGCAGCGCTGCTGGTCCTGCGCAACTACCGGGCCCGAGTCTCCTACTGGGTGTGATAGCACAATGGTCTCCATCGACGTGCGCGGTGCCTGCGTCAATTTCCCGATCTTCGATGCGAAGACCAGGTCACTGAAGAAGGCCTTGCTGGGCACTGTGGGCAGAGCCGGCGGAAAGATCGGGATCGATGCCGACGTGCCGGTCATCGAGGCGTTGCGCGACATCACCCTCGCGCTGCGCCACGGCGACCGGGTCGGCCTGGTCGGGCACAACGGGGCGGGCAAATCCACCCTGCTGCGGCTGCTGTCGGGCATCTACGAGCCGACCGCGGGTATCTCACGGATCATCGGGAAGGTCGCGCCCGTCTTCGATCTGGGCGTCGGCATGGACCCGGAGATCTCCGGCTACGAGAACATCATCATCCGTGGGCTGTTCCTGGGCATGACCCGCAAGCAGATGGAAGCCCGCACCGAGGAGATCGCCGAGTTCAGCGAGCTCGGCGACTACCTGTCGATGCCACTGCGCACCTACTCGACCGGTATGCGGGTCCGTCTCGCGCTGGGCGTCGTCACCAGCATCGACCCGGAGATCCTGCTGCTCGACGAGGGCATCGGTGCAGTGGATGCGGCGTTCCTGGAGAAGGCTCGGGATAGGCTCACTGCACTGGTCGAGCGGTCCGGGATCCTGGTGTTCGCGTCGCACTCCGACGAGTTCCTCATCGAACTGTGCACCTCGGCGGTGTGGCTGGACCACGGAGAGATCCGGGAAGAGGGCGACCTGCGCACAGTGCTGTCGCACTACAAAGGCAAGGACCCCTTCGAAAACCTCAGCCAGGAAGCCCTCAACCGCGTCAGTGGAGCAGCCAGGTGACTGCTGCAGGCGCCCTCGGTCCCGCGGAGGCGGCCAGATGACCATCGTGGTCACTGTGGTAGTGACTCGGCACCGCCGTGACCTGTTGGCCAAGTCGCTAGCGGTGGTCGCCGAGCAGACCCGGCCTCCCGACCACCTCGTGGTGGTGGACAACGGCCCGGACGACCCCGCCGAGGACGTCGTCGCGGACTGCCCGATCCCGTCCACCTACCTGCCCTCGTTGCGCAACCTCGGTGGCGCGGGCGGGTTCGCGCTGGGCATCCTGCATGCCCTGGCGCTGGGTGCGGACTGGGTGTGGCTGGCTGACGACGACGGGTGCCCCGCGGACGTCCGGGTGCTGCAGACGCTGCTGGAGGAGGCCAAACGCCGGGACCTCGCGGTGATCTCGCCGGTGGTCGTCAACATCGACGATCCGGAACGGCTGGCGTTCCCGCTGCGCCGGGGGCTGACCTGGAAGCGGCGTCGCAGTGAGCTGGGCACCGACTTCCTGCCCGGCATTGCGAGCTTCTTCAACGGTGCGTTGTTCAGCGCCGACGCCCTGGACGTCGTCGGTGTCCCGGACTACCGGCTGTTCATCCGAGGCGACGAGGTGGAGGTGCACCGCCGGGTGGTCCGCTCGGGGCTGCGCTTCGGCACCACATTGCGGGCCTCCTACGCCCACCCTGACGGTTCGGCTGAGTTCAAGCCGATGCTGCGTGGGCACTTTCACGCCCAGGACCCTGGCGACGAGATCAAGCGGTACTACACCTACCGTAACCGTGGTTACCTGCTGTCACGGCCGGGGATGCGCCGGATCGGAATGCTGGAGGTGTTCCGATTCGGGTTGTACTTCCTGGGCACCAAACGAGACCCACGGGCTTTCAGGCGGTGGCTGACGTTGCTTCGTCAAGGCCGCGCGGAGCGCTTCTACCGGTACTGATCACGCATCTGAGCTCACATCCGGCATACAGCTCGGGTAAAACTCAGGTCAATGCGCGGGACAGGTGGCAAGGCGCTGATCCCACTGGGCTAGCCTCCTGGCGTGCTGACATCCAGGCACATCGAGATCTCGCGCCGCCCGTCGTGTACCGGTGACGAGACCGAGCCCACCCCCAGCGAGATCGGGGGCGGCGGGGGCGATCGACCCTCCCGCCTGCTCCGGCTGGCTGCCGTGGTGTTCGGTCTGCTCGGTGCGCTACTCGCCATCGCGGTACCGCTGCTGCCGGTGATCCAGGACACGACCGTGATCACGTGGCCGCGTGCGGGACACCTCGCCCCGGTCAACGCGCCGCTGGTCAGCTTCCAGCCGCAGAGCCTGACCGCCACGATCCCGTGCGCTGCGGCGTCCTCAGCGGATGCGAGGTCGACGCAGCCGGTGTCCCTGCTGGCCACCACCCCGCCCGGTTCGACCGACGGCGCCTCGGTGGGGATGGTGCTGCAGATCGAGGACGGGAAGCTGACCCTGGTCAGCCGGGGGCAGGCGCTGGGCAACATCCTCCTGAGCACTCTCCCGGCGACCCCGGGGCAGTGCATGATCAAGGTCTCCTCCGACGCCCGGGGCACCACGGCCTCGGCTGGCGCGACTCGATTCGTCAAGGTCGATCAGGACGTCCGACCGCAGGTGACCGGCATCTATTCGGTACTCAACGAACAGCGGGACCCGGTGACCGGGCTGGCGGTGCAGATCACTGCGGACACCCGCTACCAGTCCGTCCCACATCCGGTGAAGCTCGCCGCGATGGCGCTGTCCGTGTTGGCCGTGCTGATCAGCCTGATCCTGCTGCATCGACTGGACCGGCGGACCGGACACGGTACTCCCCGGATGCTGCCGTCGGGCTGGTGGCGACCCACCGGACGGGACGCCACCGTGATCGCGGTGCTGGCGGTGTGGGTGGTCATCGGCGGGATCACTTCCGATGACGGTTACATCCTCACGATGATCCGTACCAGCACGGGGATGGGTTACGTCGGCAACTACTACCGGTGGTTCAACGTTCCTGAGGCGCCCTTCGGCTGGCCGTACCAGCTGTACACGTTCTGGGCGCAGATCAGCACGGTGCCGCCGTGGTTGCGGCTGCCCTCCTTCGCCATGGGCGGAGTCAGCTGGATGCTGATCAGCCGCGAGGTGATGCCGCGGCTGGGCCGGGAGGTCCGCCGCAGCGCCGCCGCCGGCTGGGCCGCCGCAGCGGTTTTCCTGGCCTTCTGGCTGCCCTACAACAACGGGCTGCGACTGGAGCCGGTCGTGGCCATCGGCTCGCTGCTCGCGCTGTGCGCGGTGGAGCGGGCGGTGGCGACCCGTCGAGTGTTGCCGCTGGCGCTGGGCCTGATCGCCGCCGCCTTCACCATCGCCGCGACGCCCACCGGCTTCATCGCGGTCGCACCGTTCCTGGTGGCGGTGCGACCACTGGTGCGGCTGCTGCGCCAGCATTCAACCGTCTGCGGATGGTCCGCCGTGTTGGCGCCGGTTTTCGGTGCCGGCCTGCTGGTCCTCGTGGTGATCTTCGCCGATCAGACGATGGCCGGGGTGCTGGAAGCCACCCGGATCCGCACCGAGATCGGGCCCAACATGTCCTGGTTCCAGGAACCCATCCGCTACCAGTGGTTGTTCAGCGACATGCCCGATGGTGCCCTGGCTCGCCGGTTCCCGGTCCTGCTGTTGCTGCTGTGCCTGGGCACCAGCCTGGTGGTGCTGTTGCGCCGGGGCGGCATCCCGGGCGCCGGTCTGGGGCCGAGCCGGCGGCTGATCGGCACCGCCGGGGTGTCGCTGGCGCTGCTGGCGCTGACACCGACCAAATGGACTCACCACTTCGGCGCGTTCGCCTCGATCGGCGCCGCGCTGGCCGCACTCACCGCGCTGGCCACCAGCTCGAGCGTGCTGCGCTCGGCGCGCAACCGGTGGTGGTTCTTGTCCGGCCTTTTGGTGATCATGGCGATGTCGGCGACCGGGCCCAACGCGCCATGGTACGTCTCGCAGTACGGGGTTCCCTGGTTCGACAAACCACCGTCGGTGCATGGCATCCAGGCGAGCACGCTGCTGATCGGGGGCGCCGCGCTGGCCGGGTTGATCGCAGTGATCGAAGGGTTGCGGCACGAGCCAGGCGCACCGCCGCTTCCCCCACCCCCGCCGGACCGGCGCCACGGGCGGCGCCGGGCGTTGCGGATCGGGTCGGCCCCGCTGGCGGTGTTCTGCGGCCTTCTGGTGCTCGCCGAAGTCGGCGCCATGGTCAAGGCGATGCACAAACAGCGCGACGGCTACAGCATGGCCGCAGCCGACATCGCCCACATCACCGGGCACAGTTGCAACCTCACCGACGCGGTCTCCGTCGAGCCTGACCGGCGCGCCGGCGCGCTGCGCGCGTTGCGCGGCACCCTGCTCGCGGACATCCCGCTGCAACGCGGCTTCGAGGTCAACCGGTTCCCTCTCTTCCCAGCCGATTCCGCCAACCAGTCCCTGCCGACCAACGCTGACAGAGCGGACCGGCAGGGTGCCCAGAGGGGCGACCGCATGCCGAAGACGGGCGGCGACGGGGACAACCCCGTTGATACGCCGCCGACCGGACTGGGCGGTGCCGAGATCCCGATCTGGAGCAGCTTCTCCCCGGACAGCCCCGGCACCGGCAACGTGCGCACCACCTGGTACGCGCTGCCCACCGAAGCCCGCCTGGGTCGGGCTCCGGTGGTGGTCTCGGTCGCAGGCAAACTTTCCCCCACCACACCACTGGTCGCCGAGTTCGCTCGCCGCACCGAGCGCGGGTTCCGGGTCGTCGACCAGATGACGGTCGGCGGGCGGGCCACTGCCAACGGCCCGGGATGGCGGGACTACCGACTCGGGCTCGCCGGCCGCCCTGCCGCCCAGGCGGACACCGTGCGACTGATCGCCACTGACGCCGACGTCACCGATGAGGGATGGCTGGCGTTCTCGGCCCCCCGGGTCCCCGTACTCAGCTCTCTCACCGACCTGGTGGCCCCGAGACCCCCGGTGTTCTTGGACTGGCCGGTCGGCTTCGTGCATCCGTGCGTACGCCCCTTCGCGATCCGCAACGGCATCGCCGAGGTGCCTCAGTACCGGCTGCTGCCCGACGAGCTGCTGACTGACTACAGCAAGACCTGGTCATCGCGCGACGCCGGCGGCCCGATCGGCTGGCTGCAGATCCTTGCCACCCAGCAGGAGGTCCCGACCTACCTCAAGGAGAACTGGGACACCGACTGGGGCAAGCTGATGGTCATCCAGCCTCGGGTGCCCGACGCCGAGACACCCACCCTCAAGACCGGCACCGCGGTGCGCAGCGGCTGGTGGTCTCCAGGACCACTACGCAGCAGTGGCCAAGCAGCGCGGATCTCCCAACTAGGCCGCTGACTCCGGCCACTGCCCCACCGGGAGCGTGGGTGCGCTGAAGACGCGGGGCCCAGTGTTGTAAGGGCCCCCCGCGGAAACGAGGGGGAGGTGTTCCGCGAGGGGCGGCGGATCCGGCTGGGGGTCCCGAACCCGCACGTCTTATTGTGCCACTTTTGAAATGCTCCATGCGAGTGATACCGCGGCGTGGCGCGCCCGTTATGACGCGGCGAGTCGCCGCCGCCACCCATCTGGGGTGTTCTGGTAACAGATCAACGTCGGAAGATCACCGTGCGCTGCACGATGAAGTTGATGGACGTAGCGATGCCCTGGGCGACGACGAACGCAACGGTGATCTCACCCTGCATCGGCGGAAGCAGCGCGAGCATCACCGCGTTCATCCCCACCTGGACGACAAAAGTGATCCCGTACAACGCCATGACCGAGACGAACTGCGCGCGACCGCCCCGGCCCTGGAACGTCCACCGGCGATTGATCAGGTAGGCGGTGGTGGTACCGGCGACGAAACCCAGAGCCTTGGCCAGGTGCACCCACACGCCGACGACCAGCAACGCCTGGTAGCTGCCGTAGTCCACCATCGCGGCGGCACCGCCCACCAGCACGAAACGGGTGAGCTGGGTGGACAGGCACAGACGCGCCTGCACCTGAGGTGCGGTCAACAGTGCCCCCTTCGGGCTCTTGGCCTGACCTGATCTGGACTCCGGCCACACATACTGGGAACGGCGTTTCGGTGGGATGGCTAACCCGGGTAAGCAGGGTACGGGCAGTCGCCGGTTACCCTCCCGCCGTGCCCACCGCTCCCCCCACGGAACGCACCGTGACGTGCCGACCGGTGAGGCTGCAGGCAGCGACACGGCAGGCAGGGGTACTGGCCGGGTTGGCTGTGCTGACGCTGGTCGCCGCACTCGGGGTGCTGCTGGCCCCGGTGGTCACCGAGGACCCGGTGGTCAGCTGGCCCCAGCCCGGCCGGCAGCCCCGCTCCACCGTCCTGCCGCTGGTGCCCTACCGGCCATTGAGCCTGGACGCCCGGGTGCCGTGCACCGCGCTGTCGGCGCTGGACCGGCGACCCGACGGCGGTGACGCACTACGCACCGTGCCCACCACGGCCGGCAAACCGGGCAGCGTCAGCCAGGGCCTGGTCGTCGCAGTGCGCCGCGGCATCGTACAGATCACCGCCTCCGGTAGGACCCTGGTGCGCGAGGCGCTGCCTGCCGGTGGGTGCACATACCGTGTCTTGGCCGAGTCCGGCGGCGTGCGGGTGCTGCGCGACGGAGCGCCGCGGAGCGCCGCGTCGGTACGGGTACCCGAGGTCAGCGAGCTGGCCACCGACGCCGACGGTCAACCAGCCGCAGCAGGCCTGGCGGTGTCGTTGCACACCGATGCCCGTTACGAGTCCACCCCGACGGTGCTGAAGACCGGCCTGCTGGTGGTGTGCGCCACGGCCCTGCTTGCACTGCTCGGGTTGGCGTGGCGGTGGTGGGGCGGCCAGCCGGCACACCGTCCGGGGCCCAGGCTTGCCCTGCGAGGCGCCGACGGGGTTCTGGTGGCCGTCTCAACGGTGTGGGTGCTGCTTGCTCCGACGAACTTCGACGACCCGTGGTACCTGTTGATGGCCCGGGGCGCCCATGCCTCCGGCTCGGTCGGCAATGCCATCTACATGTTCAACGTCACCGAGAACCCGTTCGTGGCCAGCCAGTATGTGCTACAGCTGTGGGGCGGGCTGGGTCGATCTCTCGGGGTGAGCTGGGGGAGCTGGGGGCTGGCGTGGATGCGGCTGGTGCCGCTGATCTACGGGTTGGTCACCTGGCTGCTGCTGCGCCTGCTCGTTGCGGGTTTCGGTCGGGAGCTTGGCACCAGCCAGGCGACCTGGGCGCTCCTGGTGGCCTACCTGGTGTGGTGGCTGCCTTACGGGCTGACGCTGCGCCCGGAGCCGCTGATCGTGTTGCTCTCCGCGGCGACCCTACTGCTGGCTGACCTGGCCCGGCGCCGCCGCTCGGTCGGCGCGCTGGCCACCGCCAGCACAACCGCCGCGCTGGCGATGTCGGTGTCGCCGTCCGGTCTGGTCGCCTCAGCCCCCCTGCTGCTGGCACTACCGTGGCTGTGGGACACCCTGCGCGCGCAGGGCACCATGGCGCGGGTAGCGACGGTCCTGCTGCCGGCCGCCGCGGGCACCAGCCTGGTACTCGTGGGATTCGCCGACGCGACGCTCGGCGACGTGCTGGAATCCGCCGCCGTGCATCGGTGGTACTACCAGACCTTCTCCTGGTACCAGGAGAAGGTCCACTACCAGACGATCCTCAGCTTCGAGGACTCCAGCCAGTGGGCCCGCCGAGCCCCTGTCGTGCTCACCGTGGCGGTGCTGCTGGTCGTCGCGATAGACAGCATCCAGCGCCTGCATTCCCGCAAGGCCACGTTGATGACCTCCGGTACGACCGTCGACCTCACCGACGGCCCGGCAGGCGAAGGTTCGGCCAGCAGCAACGGAGTGAGCCAGTTGCTGGTGAGCCACGCGGCCTGCTCGGCACTGGCCCTGGTCCTGCTCGCGCCCACACCGACGAAGTTCGTCAACCATTTCGGGGCGGCCGCAGCCGCGCCCACGGTGCTACTCGCCGCAGCCCTGCTGCGCTCCCCGCTGCAGTCCAGTTGCCGGCTCAGCCGGCG
The DNA here is from genome assembly GCA_963823755.1 of uncultured Actinomycetota bacterium. GTDB lineage: Bacteria > Actinomycetota > Actinomycetes > Mycobacteriales > Pseudonocardiaceae. Next base: position 229,108 of record CAWGMP010000009.1, on the reverse strand, counting down.
GTGGCTGGATCGCCGGCTCAGCCGGCGGTGGCTGGATCGCCGGCTCAGCCGGCGGTGGCCTAGTGCCGGTGCCATCGCGAGCACCGCGGGGACGGCGCTGCTGGTGGGTGCGGTGTCCTGGAGCTTCGCCGGGCCGAACCTGTGGCGGCCCTACTCAGACCGGGGCCAGCCCTTCGGTGACCATTTCACCGCGACCCAGGATCAACCCGACCTCGCGAGCATGCGGCCGAAGCTGGGGCCGGTACAGCTGGCCAACCCGACGCTCTGGGTGGCGGTTGCGCTTGCCGCGGCCTGCTGGGTGTGGTGGCGGCATGACCGCGGCCGGGACTCCAGGCTGACTCCCGACCGAGCTGTGTTGCTGACCGGGTCGACCGCGATCGTGATGATGACCATCGTCGTCTTCGGGTGGGCGCCGTTGCGTCAATACCCTGGCTGGTCGGTCGCACTGTCGGTGTCCCGAGCAGTGCACGGCGAGCCGTGCTCACTGGCCGACTACGCCCAGGTCCTCGTCGATACCGGGGCACAACCAGTGCCCGCTGGGCCGGCGATCACGGAGGGAGCGTTCACCGTTGCGGGTGGGCAGCCGTCCCGGGTTCCTGCGCCGACCCCGGGCACGATGGTGTGGCACGACGACGCCGGAGGCGACGTCGTCAGCGACCCGGACACCGGCGCACTGACCAGCCCCGGGGGCCTGCTCGTGACGCCGTGGTTCGTGCTGCCCCCCGGTAGTGGCACCACCCTGCTGATTCCACTGCTGGGCGCTCGGGTGGCTCAGCAGCTGACCCTGGAGTACGCCACGGTCGCAGGGCCGAACCCCGCCGTGGCAGGTAGCGTGGCCCTGCCGGTGGACCGGACCGAGCCGCGGACACTGTGGCATCAGGCGCAGTGGCGGCAGGCATCCATCGCCCTGGACCGCCTCGGCCCGCCGCGACCCGCAAGCGTGCGACTGGTGATTCGCGACTGGGTCGTGACCGGCGCCGACAGCTGGCTTGCGCTAGGCCAACCACGGCTGGCCAGGTGGCGCCCGCTGGCGGCGTTGACCGCTGGGCGGCCGGTGTACGTCGACCAGGTCACCGCGACCCTGCTGCCGTGCCTCGACCAGGTCATCGTCGAGCATGGCATCGCACACGCACCGGAGATGCTGGTGCTGGGCGATGAGGGGTTCAGCCGGGGGTTCCTCGATCTCGGATTCGAGGTTTCACGGGGCGGCACGCTGGTGCCTACCGACCGCTCGGCGACCACCGTGCGGATGCCCTCTCGGCTGGTGCCTGGTGGGCCACCCACCCTGCCCTGGGGCCGGGTGGAGCGGGTGGTCTACGACCACCCCGTCGGTCTGGTCGACCTGCACGTCGAAACGTCACGGCGGGCCGGCTGGACCCGGCTTCCCACCCTCGCCGACAAGAGCTATCACGGAAACCCTACTGGCTGACCCCTGGAGTCAGGGCGCGTATCAGTAGTGCCCCAAAGAGTTACGTGGAACTACTGATTGCCCAGAGGCAGCCTCAGTGGGCACCGTAGGTGACGCCGCACCGGCTCTGCCGCCGGTGAACGGTCTTCGTGCCCGGCCGACCGGGACGCCGTTTTCCTAGGGGGGATCCGATGTCTGACGCGATGAGTTCTGCCGAATTCAGCGAACAGTATGTGGAACTGCTGCCGGCCCGTACCGTCCTGTCGCTGTTGCGCTCGGGCACCAGCGGCACTGCCGGCGCCGACGGCGAACCGGGTACTCACGGCGCCAAGGGCCAGAGTATGACCCAGTTCACCTTCCTGGGGATGATCGGCTGGGGCGGGTCCGACTCCAGTGACAGCCCGAGTCCCGAAACCGGCAGCGGCCACAGCTGAAACCAGCTGCAGAGCGTTCTACGACCGGAGTGACCCGCACTCACCAGCGAGGACTCCTTGAGGCTGCAGATCTTGCTACCTTGGTATGTCCACGGCCGCCCACCGGTTCCCGTGGCACGTTCCCCGTCGAAGCGCAGAAGGTGGATGTCATCGCGTGTCGGTCTCCCCCACAACCCCTGACGTAGCGGCCCCCGATGCGGTGGACGCAGACGTAGCGACTGAGCAGGACTACCTCACCCTGCTCTACCAGCATCTCGACGAGCGCCGCCGCTACGCGGCACGGCGGCTCGCCGAGGTTCTGAAAAACCCGAACACCGGCACGCCGCAGGCGCTCAGTGAGCGCGACGCAGCCGCCGCGATGTACGCAGAGCAGCTCGCCACCCTCGACGGCGTCGAGCAGGGCCTGTGCTTCGGGCGGCTCGACCTGCACCTCGACAGGGACGGCGAGGACAACGGGGATGGCGCCGGGGACGCCGACCAGCGGCGCTATATCGGGCGCCTGGGGTTGCTCGATGAGCAGCACGAGTACCAGCCGCTGCTCATCGACTGGCGGGCACCCGCGGCTCGCCCGTTCTACACCGCGACCGCGGCCTGCCCCGAGGGCGTTCGCCGCCGCCGACACATCCGAACCCGCAGCCGGACAGTGCTCGCCGTCGACGACGAAGTGCTCGACCTCGACGGCACCGGGCAGGAACCGACCCGAATCAGCCTGACCAGCGAGGCCGCGCTGATGGCCGCGCTGACGGCGACCCGGACGGGACGGATGTCCGACATCGTCGCGACCATCCAGACCGAGCAGGACCGGATCATCCGCGCCAAGCCGCAGGGAGTGCTGGTCGTCCAGGGCGGCCCGGGCACCGGCAAGACCGCGGTCGCGCTGCACCGGGCGGCCTACCTGCTCTACACCCACCGCAAGCAGCTGGCCAAACGGGGCGTGCTGGTCGTCGGACCCAACTCGACGTTCCTGCGCTACATCGGGCATGTGCTGCCCTCCCTGGGCGAGACCAGCGTGCTGCTGTGCACGGTGGCGCAGCTGCATCCCGGACTGCATGCCCGCGGTGTCGAGCCCGGCGAGACCGCCGCGGTCAAGGGCCGCCTGGAGATGGCGAGAGTGGTGGCTGCCGCGGTCAAGGACCGCCAGCAGGTGCCGGCGGAACCCATCGAGCTCACCATCGAGGGCGCTGCGTCCATCCACCTAGATCAGCAGGTGTGTCTGCCGGCCCGCACCCGGGCGCGGCGCTCCCGCCGGCCGCACAACGAGGCCAAGCGGATCTTCCATCAGGAGGTGGTGACAGCACTGGCCGAGCAGATCGCGAACGGGTTCGGCGACCTGGGTCCCGATGTCCTGAGCCGGGCCGACCGGGCAGACATCCGCGCCGAACTGCGGTCCAGTCCCGAGCTTACCGCCGCGTTGGACCAGCTGTGGCCGACACTGTCGCCCGAGCAGCTGCTCACCGAGCTCTACGCCGACCCGCACCGGCTGGCCAGTGCTACCCACCGGGTACTGGACCCGCAGGACCGCGACCTGCTGTCGCGCCCCGCACCCGGCCCGGGCGCCGACCCCGGGCAGGTCTGGACCCCCGCCGACGTGGCGCTGCTGGACGAGGCCGCCGAGCTGCTCGGCTCCGATGGCAGCGCCGAGGCCGCCCGGGAGGCCGCCGCGCTACGCGCGGAGCTGCAGTACGCGCAGGGCGTGCTGGACATCCTGGACCTCGATGAGGATCTGGACCCCGAGCTGCTGCGGGCCACCGACCTCATCGACGCCGACCGGCTGGCCGACCGCCAGCGAGCGCACCGCTACGAGAGCACGGCCGAGCGCGCGGCAGCCGATAGGACCTGGACCTACGGTCACATCATCATCGACGAGGCACAGGAGCTGTCTCCGATGGAGTGGCGGATGCTCATGCGGCGCTGCCCCAGCCGCTCGATGACGGTGGTCGGGGACCTCGCCCAGACGGGAACCCGGGCCGGCGCCAGTTCCTGGCAAGACGTGCTCGGCCCTTATGTCGCGCAACGGTGGCGGCTGGAGGAACTGACGATCAACTACCGGAATCCCGCCGAGATCGCGGAGCTGGCCGACGAGGTGCTCGCCGCGATCGACGTCGACATCACCCCACCGCAATCGGTGCGCCGCACCGGTGTGCCGCCCCGCACGGTCCAGGTCGAGGATGTGCCGGAGAAACTCGTCGCCGAGCTGGCCGCCGTGGTCGCCGACGAGGCCGCCGTCGTGGGAGACGGCCGGGTCGCCGTGCTGGGGCCGGTCGGGAAGGTCGACGAACTGAGAGAGATCGTTCCTGCGGCAAGTGGTGCGGACCTCGATGCACCGGTGACGGTACTGACCGTCACCCAGGCCAAGGGCCTCGAGTTCGACGCGGTGGTACTGGTCGACCCGGCGGCGATGGTGGCCGAGTCACCGCGCGGCCTCAACGACCTCTACGTGGCCCTGACCCGCTCGACGCAGCGCCTGTGCATCGTGCACCCCGGCGAGCTGCCTGACGTGATTGCGAAACGGCTACCGGACACACCGTGACCCTCACAGGACCAGCCCTTCCGCGCTAGGAAGCCCGGCCGCGGCGCATCGGGCCCGGTCGTCTACCCTCGGCGCCGATGTCTGAGACCGTCACGCACACCCTCACCGGGTGGGGGCGCACCGCGCCGACCAGTGCGCGGGTGCTGGTCGATCCGACCGTCGAAGCAATCCAACGGGCCGTCCGCAACCCTGGGCGCCGCGGGGTGATCGCCCGCGGGCTGGGGCGCTCCTATGGTGACCCGGCGCAGAACGCGGGTGGGCTGGTCATCGACATGACCGGGTACAACCGGATCCACTGCCTCGACGCCGGCAGCGGCCTGGCCGTGGTGGACGCCGGGGTCAGCCTCGACACACTGATGCGCACCGCACTGCCCTTCGGTCTCTGGGTTCCGGTGCTGCCCGGCACCCGGCAGGTCACCGTGGGCGGCGCGATCGCGGCGGATATCCACGGCAAAAATCACCACAGCGCCGGGACCTTCGGCAACCACGTCCGGTCCCTCGACCTGGTCACCGCCGACGGGTCGATCGTCACTCTGACACCTGACGACGAGCTGTTCTGGGCCACCGTCGGCGGTATGGGACTGACCGGCATCATCCTGCGCGCCACCATCGCGCTCACCCCTGTCGAGTCGGCGTACTTCGTCGTCGACACCGACCGCACCGCCACCCTGGACGAGCTGATGGAGCTGCTCACCGACGGCTCCGACGACCGCTACGATTACTCCGCCGCCTGGTTCGACGCCCTGTCGACGGGCCCGAAACTGGGACGCGCGGTGCTCACCCGCGGTTCGCTGGCCAAACGCGACGAACTGCCACCGAGACTGCGCCGCGCCCCGCTGGCCTTCGACGCACCCCAACTGCTCAGCGCGCCCGATGTGTTCCCCAACGGCCTGGCCAATCGGGCGATCTTCGGCGCGCTGACCGAGGCGTGGTACCGCAAAGCACCCCAGCGCCGCCGCGGCGAGGTGCAGAACCTGACCACCTTCTACCACCCGCTGGACATGATCGGACAGTGGAACCGGGCGTACGGTCCGCGCGGGTTCCTGCAGTACCAGTTCGTGGTGCCCCTGGGTGCGCAGGACACCTTCCGCCGCATCGTGGAACAGGTCGCGCACTCCGGGCACGTGTCGTTTCTCAACGTGCTCAAACGGTTCGGCGAGGCCAACCGCGCGCCGCTCTCGTTTCCCCAGCCCGGCTGGACGATCACCGTCGACTTCCCGATCCGCCGGGGCCTGGCGGAGTTCTGCGACCGGCTCGACGAGCAGGTACTCGACGCCGGCGGGCGGCTCTACCTGGCCAAGGAGTCGCGGACCTCGGCGGCCACCCTGCACCGCATGTACCCGCGGATCGACGAGTGGCTCAAGATCCGCGCCGCCGCCGATCCCGACGGGATCTTCGCCTCCGACCTCTCCAGGAGACTTGAACTGTGATCGATGCTGTGGGCAACCCCCGGTCCCTGCTACTGCTGGGCGGCACCTCCGAGATCGCCTTGGCCACCGCGGAGCGCTACGCCACTCGCCGGCCACTGCGGGTGATACTGGCCGGGCGCCCGTCGCAACGATTGGACGCCGCCGCGGCGCGGTTGGACCGGGTGGGCGCCACGGTGACGACGCTGCCTTTCGAGGCCGTGGACACCGCCTCGCACGCCGAAACGATCGAGAAGGCCTTCGCCGACGGCGACGTCGATGTCACCCTGGTCGCCTTCGGGTTGCTCGGCGACCAGGAAAAGGCGTGGACCGACCACGCCACCGCCGTCGAGCTCGCACAGGTGAACTACGTGGGAGCGGTATCGGTCGGGGTCCTGCTGGCCACAGCGCTGCAACGACAAGGCCACGGCGCGCTGGTCGCGCTGTCTTCCGCCGCCGCTGAGCGGCCCCGGCGCGCCAACTTCTGCTACGGGTCCACCAAGGCCGGCCTGGACGCCTTCTACACCGGCCTCACCGAGGCACTGCGACCGTGCGGGATCAAGGTCTCGGTGATCCGACCCGGCTTCGTGCACACCAAGATGACCGCAGGCATGAAACCCGCCCCGTTGTCGGTCACTCCGGAGCAGGTCGCGGACGTGATCGTGGACGCCGTGGCGCACAGTCGGGAGCAGGCCTGGGCCCCCGCCCCCATGCGATTCGTGATGTCCGCGTTGCGACACCTCCCCCGTCCCGTGTTCCGCCGGCTGCCGATGTAGAGCACGCTTCCACGTCATTGTTGTCGAACTTCGCCCCCTTGACCTTCCGCCGACCTTCCGCCGGGCCTGTTGCACCGCAGGCAGTGCCCCCTGCGCTGTCCGAGGTGACCGAGCTACCGCCGCTTACCGGCCGGCTGATCAGCAGAAAACTCGGCGAGATGGTGCTGGCCGTCGCAATGACCGTCGTGGTCAGTCTGGCGATTCAGCTCCTGGTCAACCACCTGCGCATCCCCAAGCCCTCATTTGTGACCGTAGCCATGACCAGCCTGGTCAGCGCCGCGCTACTCGTCGGTGCACTGTGGCTGGTCGCTCGCGAACGCTTTTCGGTTACCGCCAACGTGGTCACCTGGGTGGGCTTGGCGGTACTGAACACAGCGGTGCTCAGTCTCATGCTCCACGGGACGAAGTTCTACCTTGGCGGCATCTCCAGCGACCAGTCGTTCCGTACCGAGTACGTCACCCGCCTGGCCGATTCAGCCAAGGTCGCCGACTTCGCCTTCGTCGACCTGCCGGCCTACTACCCGTCCGGCTGGTTCTGGTTGACCGCCCGGTTCGCCGATCTTTTCCATCTGGATGGTTGGGTCGCCTATAAACCATGTGCCATCTGCACCATCGCGGCTGGTTCGGTACTCGCGTATGTGGGATGGTCGCTGTTGGTCCCGCGGCGGACCGCAGTCCTGTTGGGCTTGGCGGTCAGTACCGTCGGGGTGGCTACCTGGGCCGCGTACGAACCGTATGCTTGGCTGTTCGGGTCGGTGATCCCGCCGATGGCCTGTGTGGCGTGGCGATACCTGGCGAGCGGTACGCCCAGAGACCGCCTTCTCACACGGTCGGAGCGGTGGGCACCTGGTGTATTACTGGGCGGTTATATCGGCTTTCTGGGGTTGTTCTACACGCTGCTGTTCGTGTTCTTCGGTATGGTGGTTGTGCTCGTCACTCTTGTCGGTCTGGGCGGGCGCTGGCGTTTCCCAGGCCAGTCGTGGTCACGAGTTCGGCGCGCGAGCGCACGGCTGACACTGATCGGGCTGGTCGCCGTACCCATCCTGGCGGTGCACTGGGCGCCCTATCTGCTGGTCTCCTTGCATACTCCGGTGACCCAGAGCGCCGCGCTGCGCATCCTGCCGGAGTTCGGTGCTCAGTTCCCGGTTCCGATTGGACTCGGCGACTTCGTGGGCATGATGAGCCTGGCCGGGTTGGTCTGGGCAGTGGTCCGGTCGCGGGACAGCGAGATCGCCAAGGTACTCCTGCTCGTGCTCGCTGCCGGATATTTATGGTATGGGCTGTCCATGCTGAGCATCCCGGCGAAGCTGACGCTGTTGCCGTACAAGGTCGAGCTGGTGATGGATGAGGTGCTGCGCTGTGCCGGAATTCTCGCCATCGTGGACGTCACGCGTTGGCTCTACCACCGGGTGTCGGACTGCTGGCGGCACACCACGCTGCTGGCCATGTGCACGGTCAGCGTGCTCGGATCGATCGGGATCTTGCAGAGTGCCACAGGCGCGCTCGATCCGCTGCCAGGAAACGCGTACAACGATTACTATCCCACTGGCTACACCGCCTCGGGTCACCGGGATCCCACTCAGCAGGGGGCGTGGAACCAGCAGTTGCACGACACGATCGCTGCCTTGACCCACAAGCCTGAGCACGATCTCGTCGTGCTCAGCACCTATCAGGATTTCCTGAGTTTCTGGCCCTACTGGAACTTCGAAACCGGCATCATTGAATACGCCAACCCGTTGGCTGATTTCAACGACCGGCGGTCGGCTATCGAAAACTGGGCGAAGTCGGACTCTGCTGACGCACTGCTGGTCAAGATCCGATCGTCTACCCTGCACGCGCCCGATGCCTTCGTGTTCTCCCGGCATCCAGACGGGTTGCACATGGTGGTCACCCGGAATACCTACCCGCTGTATCCGCAAATCGATGCCTCGGACGTGGTGTTCCCGGCGAAGTTGTTCGACTCTCCGGCGTCGTTCACGCGCCGCGATGTCGGCCCATTCAGTGTCATCGCCCGAAACTGACTGACCCCGCCGAGGGCAGCGCCCTACACAAGGGACCGGAACGGTTCTCATGGATCAGCGGACGGGTAGGCGCTCACAGCACCGAGCGTGGGTACTCAGGTTTGGGGTTGAAGGTCACTCCCTCGAGCAGCTTGCGGAACAGTTCGATGCGCAGTGACCACGGTACGTGGCCGGCCTTCATCTGCCGTACCACCCGAATTGCGAACTTGACGAAGGCGCCGACTCCCTGATGGTGCAGCCGGTAGGATGCTTCGTTGCGCGCTCCGTAGCGAAACTTGACGATGTTCTCCGTCGAGACATCCGCGAAGTTCACTCCCCGGTTCACGCCCAGGTCGTGGACAACGACGCTCCGGAGACACTGCACACCCGGCGCAGTCTTGGTCACCCGCAGGGTGTACTCCTGGTCGTCGAACCAGATGAAATACTGCCTCAGTGGCAAGCCGAACCTGGTCAGCACCCGTCGTGGGAACAACACGGACACGAAGGAGCAACAAGTGACGAGGACGCTCTCGTGCCCCAGCGCCATCAGCCGGCCCCAGTCCCACGTCGTGCCCGGGTTGTTCATCTCACAGATCTCACCATCAACGAATTTGACCACGGAACACGCGTAAGACAATGGCTTAGCCACCACCTCCTCGGCCTTGGCCAGACCTGTTTCCAGCTCTTCGAGCGCATCGGGGTAGGCGTAGCAGTCGTCATCCATGATCCAGACGAAGTCCGCGCCCAGTTCGTAGCCCCGGGCCATTCCTGCGGAGAACCCGCCGGCGCCGCCCATGTTCCGCTGCAATCGATGCACGATCACTCGGTGATCGGAGCAGTACCTGGCGAGTACCTGGTCTGTACCATCGGTGGACGCGTTATCCACCACGATGATCCAGTCCGGTGGTCGAGTCTGCGCCAGAATGTGATCGAGTGTCTTGCCGACCTTGGCCTGGCGGTTGTACGTGACGACAACGGCGGCGACAGTGCTCAACGGAGCCATCCTTGGTAAAGGTCACGGACCCATGGTCTGGCGAGCGGCAGCTTGGCGAATTCGGTGGCTTTGACAACCTGCTCGTCCAGCCGACTCTTGCGCTGGTCCGGTGAGGTCATCATGGCGATGATCTTGGTGGTAGCAGCGTCCAGGAAACCATAGGGATACCGTGGACAGAGTAATCCATCAGCGATCAGCGACGCCTGCGAGCCGACATCGGTCGACACCACCGGGACGCCCGCTGCGGTTGCCTCGAAGCAGGTGAGCGTCAACCCCTCGTTGTCCGAGGAGATGACCACGACGTCGGCTTCAGCCAACGTGTGGGGCACCGGAATTTCCGGCCCGCGCACCTCCAGGGTCTCCAAGCCGTACTTCGCCCGTAGCACGTGTACTTCCTCGGCCAGTTCACCATCGCCGTGCATGACGAATCTGATCTTACTGGGGGCATGTTTACGTAAACGGGCAGCGAGTTTGAGAAAGAGGTAGGGTCGCTTCTGCTGCGCGAATCTGCCCACGAAAACAACCGTGAACGGATTATCGACATCTGGTTCACGTTTCGTGGTGACCGAGGTGGCAGTCGTGAGGTTCGCCAGCGTAGCCAGCTTGATCTTCTCGGCTGGCAGACCTTGCCGGCCGATCATGTAGTCGCGTAGCGCCGGAGAGACGACGTGGTGGGTATCGATGACGCTGGACAGTCGAGCGGCGATGTCGACGAACCCACCGGTGCGCCATTCACGGATATGCAGCGAGTCGACCACGGGAATGTCCGGACGGATCGCCTTGAGCCAAGGAATCCGCCGGTACAGCCACGCATTGTGATGGATGTGTACGCCTCGAATATCGAACGCCTCGACCAGCCCATTGAGAAACGCAGTATCAGTAACAGCATCCATCGGATGGGTCAAGGGAATGACTATTGCGCTGGCCAACTCGGGCTTGGTGATCCACGGGTTGCTCGACTCGCGGTCGGTGATGACGATCGGCGTCGCCCCGGCCTCGGCCGCCATCTGAATGGTGTCCAGCGCCCACCGCTCAGCACCACCGAGCTCAAGCCAGTGCAGTCCGAAAAGCACTGCGGGTGGCCGGCCTGGCACACCGGACCGGTGCGTCCGATCAGGACGCGCCGAAGCTCTTCGCGGTACACTACGGCTAGGATGCAGGCGCTCAAGCATATCGGTACGCAACTGGCGAAGCGCATCGTACTGGATCGGGGCAAGAAAGCGCGCCGTTCGCCAGACCCGTCCCCGCCAGCCGGGCAATGCGCGGTACATGTTATGGAATTCCAGTCCACCGCCCACATCGACGACCAGTCCTACGACACCCGTCGGGGGCGCTACCGCCATCGCCGGCTCGACGACCGAACGTAGCGTGATCGAGCCGATAACTTCACGGTCATCGGCCCACTCGACCTGGTGTACGGCCTGATCGGTCAACGAGGGGAAGGAGCCCCGCGGACCGCGCAGAACGGTAATCCGTAATACGCGACCCGGGGCGGCCAAAGCGTGGAAATTGGCGGCGCCCACCACGAGCCGACGCTCCCGCTCATCCAGCGGCCCCGCACCGCTGTCCATCAACCCGATACCACTCTCATCCAGCAACTCGAACAGCGCCGGAGATCGCTGTTTCTTGCTTTGATCGTCCACTCTTTCCGTCCCGATCGATGAGGAGAAACGTAGGGTGTGACGCCTGCCCGCACGTATCCTACCTGTTCATTGTCCACCCGCTGTGGCGGTGTCACGAACGCCGGCCGAGCAGCGCCTCGCTGACTTCGTCGCCGAGCAGCAGCACGCAGTAGCTCGAAGTCCGGCGTCGTTCGCCGCTTCCAAGTCCATTTCTGTGGAGCACACGCTTGTCCCGGACACATTGGCTCCGCGGGAAACAACCCATCGGACACGCCGGTGCAGCAGCCTGAGCTGACAGCATGCGCCTTGATGAAACGTAACGGAGGCTGCCGCGCCAGCGATCACAGCTCAGACAGGGTGAGACGGACCTCGCGGGGACGGCTAGAAGTAAACCGCCGCGATGAGGGTGAGGACCAGGCAGCCACCTAATACCTGGAGGACACGGTCGCCGAGGGCGATCTCCTCGGGTTCACCGCCGTTGCCCCCGTCGACGTCCACGGCATAGCGCAACACGGCCACCACGAAGGGCACCAACGAGATCACCGGCCAGCGCGAGTGGTTGGCCTGGCTGAGCTGAAACGCCCACAGACCGTACGTCATGATCACTCCGGTGGCCGACAGGGTCCACACGAAACGCAGGTAAGAGGAGGTGTAACGGTCCAACGACTTGCGGATCTTCGCGCCGGTCCGCTCGGCGAGGCGAATCTCGGCGTAGCGCTTACCAGCCACCATGAACAGCGATCCGAACGCGGTGGTGAGTAAGAACCACTGGGACAGCGCGATCTGTGCGGCGGCGCCGCCCGCGATGGCCCGCAGGAGAAAGCCCGAGGCGACGATGGAGATGTCCACCACCGGCTGGTGCTTGAGCCAGCGACAGTAGGCGAGCTGTACGGCGATGTAGATCGAGGTGACTAGGGCCAGGTCCGTCGAGGCCAGGAACGACACCCCGATCGCGGCGACGAACAGCGCCGCGGCGACGGCCAGCGCCAGCCGCGGTGGCACCACTCCGGCGGCGATCGGCCGGTTGCGCTTGGTCGGGTGTGCACGGTCGGCCTCGACGTCCTGAACATCGTTGACCAGATACACACCGGATGCGGCGAGTGAGAACGCGATGAACGCGATCCCGACCGCAACGAGCACCGACAGCTGGAAGATGGTGCCACCGGCGAATGGCGCGGCCAGCACCAGGACGTTTTTCACCCATTGCCGGGGCCGCATGGTGCGGACCAGCCCGACCAGCGCGTTGTCGCCTCGGGTGGTCTGGATCTGCCGCGGCGCGGTGGTGGTCATCGCCGTCCTCTCGGAGGGTTGCCGCGATCGGGTCTGTCATGGAGGGCACTGCCGTGCGGGACGCTGCCGTGCGGGACGCTGCCGTGCGGGACGCTGCCGTGCGGGACGCTGCCGTGCGGGACGCTGCCGTGCGGGATACTGCCGTGCAGGACGCTGCCGCGAAGCCGCCGTCGCATCCCCGCACCGATAACTGCGCCCAGCGCGGAACCCACCAGAACGTCAGTCGGGTAGTGCACGCCCAGCACCAGCCTGCTGATCATCATCGGGGGCACCAGCACAGCGGTGAGCCGGCGACGCAACAACCCACCGTAGAGGACGGCCGCTGCGGTGGTCGACGCCGCATGCGAGGACGGGAAGGACAAGCGACTCGGCGTGCTCGCCAGCACCTGGATCGACGGATCGGTGGGGCGGTGCCTGCGCACCACCCGCTTCACCGCGATGGACACCCCGTGCGCTGCAGCCACCGTGGCCGCCGAGACGAGCCAATCCCGCCGACGTCGCCGGTCGACCAGCCCACCCAGGACACCCAGCGCCAACCAGCCCAGGGAGTGCTCGCCGAAATGCGACATCCCGCGGGCGACGGTCACCACGCGAGGTATGGCGATCCCGCGCTGCACCGCAGCCAGCAGTGCAATCTCCTGGTGATCCGTGGAAGGCGACATCACGCGTCGAACGCCCGTTTCCAGCCGGTTCGATCAGTGAGCTCCGGGACGGCATCGTGGTAGCGCTTGCGCAGCCGTGGGAACTCCCGAGCGAGCTGTCGGTGCAGCGCCACTGACCGGACGAGCATCGAGCGGAACGTCTGGGGGTCCCGTTTGCGGTAGGTGACGCCGCGGCCGTCCGCTGTGGAGACGGTCACGCCGTCCATCCCGGAGAGCACGAACCATCGGGCATCCTGGCGGGCCAGCGAAAGCTGCGGGCGGTGCTGCGCCTGGGGATCGACCGGACGCAGCTGATGCACCAGGCGCTTGAGCAGGGTCGTGCCGACGGTGACTGGGTTGGTGGGCGCTTTGAGCATGCGCTGCACCTCGAGCTGTCCACCAGCCGGCAGCGGGAGCTCCTGGGAGTCCACCACCTGACCGTCGGTGAAGTCTGCGCAACGGGCTCGAACCTCACCCAACGCCGTGGGCAGCTTGTCGAACAGCGCCTGCGGTCCAGCCAGGAAGTCCCGGATCGCCATCTCTTGCAGCGCCAGCGTGGAGTACTCCATCGCCAACGCGTGCCTCAGGGCGTGTTTGAGACCGTCCGCGAGCATCGCCGTCGGCCGGTCCGTACCACCGTGCAGCGCCGCACCGACCAACCGGTTTCGCAGGTGGAAGTAGGCCTGCCAGTCGGTGGCGTCGTCCTTGTCCGCGAAGGACATGTGCCAGATCGCCACGCCGGGCACGGTCGCAGTGGGATAGCCCGCGTCGCGAGCGCGCAGCCCGTACTCGACGTCGTCCCACTTGATGAACAACGGCAGTGGCAGCCCGATCTTCTCGGCGACGGTGCGCGGGATGAGACACATCCACCAGGCGTTGTAGTCCACGTCGGTGCGCCGGTGCATCCACGCGGTCTGGCGTAACGAATGCTGAGCGAAGTCGTGGTCGTACTCAGTACCCGGCGCTTTGTTCCACCGCATCCGTTGCCGGTCCACGACCTCGCCCCACGCGTGCAGCCGGGAGCGGGCCTGAGCCTGCAGCATCTGCCCACCGACCAGCATCGGGCGCCGGGCGAAGCGGGAGAACGCCACGGCACGCAGAATCGAATCGGGCTCCAGGACGATGTCGTCGTCCATGTAGAGGATCTGCTCGCAGTCGGTGTTCTCCAGTGCTTCGTACATGACGCGCGCGTAGCCGCCGGAGCCGCCGATGTTGGGCTGGTCGATGATCCGCAAGCGATCCCCGAGGGCGGCCTGCGCTTGGACGAAACCGTCCTGGTCCCGGACCTTGTCGACACCCTGGTCAGGTATCACCACCGCGGTCACCACCGCGCTGACCAGCTCGTCTTCCCCGATCGCACGCAGGGTGGCCACGCAGTCGGTGGGGCGGTTGAAGGTGGGCATCCCGATCGTCACCGCGGCCCGGCCAGGCGCCTCGACCGGCGCGTGCCAGCCGCCTGAGTGCACAACCAGCTCCGAATCCTCGGTGCTGATGTCGAACCAGTACCACCCGCCGTCCTCGAACGGTGTCAGGTCCAGTTCGATGTCAACCTGGCCACGCCCGGGTTCGACCAGCTCGCCGTGCACATGGATCTGGGTGGCGTCGGCTTTGGATCGGTAGACGTCGACCCGGCCCGCGCCTTCGACGTCCAGGCGCAGACGCACAGTGCGCAGCGCGGTCCAGCGCCGCCAGTAGCTGGCCGGGAAAGCATTGAAGTACGCCGCGAAGGACACCTCGGTCTGCGCCGGCACCTGCACGCTCGTGCGGGACAGCACCCGCAGTCGCTGCGCGTTGGGATTGGCGAGAGTGACTTCGATGTCGACGTCGAGTGGGTTTGGCGCTGTGGCACCTGCCAGTGGCCACACCCGCAGCGCGGTGGCCGGCTGTTCATCGACGTAAAGCGCGCGGACCGCCATCGGATCGGCACGGCGGGGCAGGATGACCCGCTGCAGCAGCGTCGACGACGCGTCCGGTGCACCGGTACTCGATCCATCCGTACTACAGACAGTGCTGCTCGGCATGAACTCCCCAGTCCGGCGAGGTAGCGGTGTCGGCGTCGCCAGAGGGTAACGCTAGGCAGCGACCCAGCCTCGGGCGGCCACCGAGCGACGACGTAGCCGCACGTCACACGACCGCCCTGCGGGACCCGGCGGGCGGGTCGCCCAGGAGTGCCGGCTTCTGGCTGCCGCCCGCCGCGAGCCCATCCTCACCGCCGTGCCCGTGAGATCTGGCCGGCACGGGTAGCCGCAGCGCCGTGGTGATTACTGCCCGACATTGACACTGAACGAACCCGAGCTGAGCCACGTCACATAAATCGCCGACGGTCGAGTGAGCACTGGATGCATAGCCGGTTAACGACCCACTGACGTGGCCCACCACCGGTAGTTTTATCGGCCGGCGTCGCCCCATCCTCGGAGCCCGGCGTCGATACTTATATACGCTCACCATACTTATATACGCTCACCATGAACCGACGACCGGACGGAGCAGCCTTCTGTATGGAAACAGTGAACGGTCGGGGCAGAAACCAGCAACCTCTAGCACTGTTCGAGTTACTGGATGAGAGTGACCTCGGGCTGACAGACAGTGACCCGGGGCTACTGGATGAGCGCGAATGTCGGCTGGTGATGGGCGCCGCCAATTTCCATGCTTTGGCCACCCCGGGTCGCATCTTACGGATTATCGTCCTGCGCGGACCCCGGGGAGCCCTTCCTTCGCTGACCGATCGGACCGTGCACCAGGTCGAGTGGGACGATGATCGTGAAGTCGTCGGCTCGATGGTCCTACGCTCGACCGTCCAGCCGATGGACGCTGTGGCACCCCCGACGGGAGTCGTGGGTCTGGTCGTGGACGTCGGCGGCGGATCGGCGTACGGGAACACATACCGCGCATCACAGGGCCGGCAGGGACGGGTCCGACGAACGGCGCGTTTCCTCGCACCCATCCAGTTCGACGCCTTTCGCCAGCTGCGTACCGATGTGGTCGAGTACCTGCGACACGACCGTAGTACACCGCGAAGAGCTCCTGTGCGTCCCCATCGGGCAACCAGGCGTGGGGTGACAGCCGGGCCACCTGCAGTGCTTTTCGGTCTGCACTGGCTCGAAGCTCGGTGGTGCCGAACGGTGGGCGCTGGAAACCATTCGGATAGCCGCAGCGGTCGGAGCGACTCCGATCGTCATCACCGACCGCGAGTCGAGCAATCCGTGGATCACCAAGCCGGAGCTGGCCAGCGCAGTAGTCGTTCCCCTGACCCACCCGATGGACCCTGTCACCGAGGCAGCATTTCTCAACGGATTGCTTGGAACATTCGATATTCGAGGCGTACATGTGCACCATAATGCATGGCTTTACGCGCGGCTACCCTGGCTCAAGGCAATCAGACCGGACATTCCCGTGGTCGATTCGTTGCATATCCGTGAATGGCGCACCGGGGGTTTTGTCGACATCGCCGTCCGAATGTCTGCTGTCATCGATACACACCACGTCGTCTCGCCCGCGCTACGTGACCATATGATCGGCCAGGAAGGTTTGCCGGCCGAGAAAATCAAGCTGGCCACACTGGCGAACCTCACGACGGATATCTCGATGACCGCGGAGCACAAACCGGATGCCAGCGGTCCGTTCACGGTTGTTTTTGTAGGCCGATTCACCCAGCAGAAGCGACCCTATCTTTTCCTCCGACTCGCCGCCCGGTTACGTAAACAGGCTCCCGGCAGATTCAGATTCGTCATGCACGGCGACGGCGAACTGGCCGGCGAGGTACACGCGCTACGGACACGGTTCGGTTTGGAGACACTGCAGGTTCGCGGACCGGAAGTTCCGGTGGCCCATACGCTGACCGAAGCGGACGTCGTGGTTGTCTCCTCGGATAACGAGGGACTGACCCTCACATCGTTCGAGGCAACCGCAGCGGGGGTCCCGATGTTATCGACCGACGTCGGTTCGCAGGCGTCACTGATCGCTGACGGATTGCTCTGCCCACGGCATCCTTATCGTTTCCTGGACTCCGCAACTTCCAAGATCATCGCTATGAGCACCTCACCGGAACAGCGCAAGAGCTGGCTGGAAGAGCAGGTAGTGAAGAATGCCGGATTCGCCACACTGCCGCTCGCTAGACCGTGGGTGCGCACACTTTACCAAGGATGGCTTCATTGAGCACTGTCACCGCCGTTGCCGTCACGTCAGTGCGGGGCACCTGCGAGCCGTGCACGAGGTGGAGTCTCGTCCCGGCACGACCTGTTGGCGGCAGGCGACCGTGCGACGGCCGCATCCAGCGAACGCTTCGGCCGGGAAGCGATGCCGACAGCGCCCACGTTCGAGGATCCGATCGCGACGTTGGAGCATGCCCTGTCCCTCGCGCCCGCCGAGGGGATGGCAATAGACGACGTCGAACTGTATGCCTACCCCTCAACGCCGGGACCTTCGGTGCGGCCTGGTCGGCTTCATCATGCTCCGGTTCGACCACGACGCGACCTCGGATGTGGTGTACCTCGGATGTGGTGTACATGGAGGGGTACACCGACGCCAACCACCTGGATAGTCCAGACGAGGTGCAGGCGTACGCTGCCTGTGGAGCCGCCCGCAAGCAGCACCGATGGGTCAATCGGAGTCTCACCACTTGATCTTCTGCATCGCGGACGAGTGCAGGCAGCGGCAAGACTGAAGAGAGCGGACGGCGTGCCTGCGCACACCGACGCCAGGGAAACGCTATACATAGCCCATGGCAACCAATCAGGTACTTATGTTGATCTTGGTAGGTCTCGGGGGCGGCATGATCTACGGGCGATGGCGAGCGGAACGTCTCCGCGCCAAAAAGGCCATGCGTGGTACCTGGGATAAGAGGCATGACGGTCGGGGTCCCGGTTGGTTCTGGTGAAGATCTACAATGATTCAAAACGGGTGCTATTTTAAAGCCCCGGCCAGACGACGCAGTCACGACATCAACGCTGGTATCCATGCTGAACGATCCGATGAAAAGCAGTCCCTAATTCATGGAGAATTTCGCCGATCGTTCCAGTTATTGGCGGAATTTGCGCTGCAATGTAGTCTCCCGCCGAGTTCAACAGGGCGAGAGCCAGAATAACGACCATAAAGATAGCCAGAAGCTTCGCAGCCTTATCCACCGGCGAACCCTTATCCTTATCCTTATCCTTAACCTTATCCTCATCTGCCATCGGATTACCCCCCTCTGCAAGTCGTGCGATCGGATAGTTCGTGATCCTTCGAGGTCGCCCCTGGCGCCGCACGCGCCGAAGTAGGAAGTCGCCATGGTGCCGAGCACCGCTGATCCGGATCGCCGTGGGTGATCACAGGATCTGATGATACGGTGCGTGTCCAGCCCCTCACGCACAGCGAGGGTGAGTCCACTCTCGTCTCAGGCGGATCGAGAGCGTGGCAATCGGCGCGACGAGGGGTTTGTGGTGCTGCATCGCCTGCCGAGCTCAGCCAAGTTCATCCGGGTCCACGAGGAACCGGCTTAGCACGCTCCCGCTCCTGCATCCGCCCGTGCACCGAAAATTTCGGTCACACTGTCGGGTAGAAGGCACGGGGTACCGCCATGGCCGCCGGGCTTGGGGGTGAACTGGACTCGAAGCGCAGCGGAGCGGCGAGAGGCGGTCGGCGTGGGTGTGGAGTTGCGGGCGTTGGGCCCGGTGGGAGCCGTGGTCGACGGTCGCCTGGTCGATCTGGGGCCGCCCAAGCAGCGTGCCCTGTTCGCGTTGTTGGTAAGTCGGGTGGGTCGGCCGGTGGCGGTCGATGTGTTGCTGGAGGAGTTGTGGTCGGGGGATCCCCCTGCGGCGGCGATGGCATCGCTGCTGGCTTATGTGTGCAATCTGCGGCGGGTGTTGGAGCCACATCGGGCGCCGCGGACGCCGGCCACGGTGCTGCGCACCCGCGCGCCGGGCTACCTGCTCGACAGCAGCGGCACCGAGTTCGACGTGTACCGGTTCGGCGGGCACGCCACCGCTGGTCGGGAGGCGTTGCGCCGGGGCGATCCGCGGCGGGCATTGACCGAGTTCGAGGCTGGGCTGGCGTTGTGGCGCGGGCAGGCCTACGCCGATGTCGGTGACGCCGCCTGGGTGGTACCGGAGGTCGCGCGGCTGGAGGAACTGCGGATCTCGGTTGCCGAGGGGCGGTGCACGGCGCTGCTGGAGTTGGGTTACCACGACATGGCGGTGGCCGAGCTGGAGGCCCAAGCGCACGCCCACCCGCTGCGCGAACACAGCTACGAGCTGCTGGCCCTGGCGTTGTACCGGGCTGGGCGGCAAGCCGAGGCGCTGGGGGTACTGCGGGCCATCCGGACGCTGCTGACCCAGGAGTTGGGCATCGACCCCGGGCTGGCGCTGCAACACCTGGAGCGCGACATCCTCACCCAGGCGCCGGCCCTGGACTGGCACCCGACCTCGGTGGCCCCCACCGCAGTCACAGCCTTGCCGCGGCACCCGACGCCCCCCTCGCCGCCGGTCGACGAAGGAAAAGGCTTCATCGGTCGGGAGGTAGCACTGCAGCGCCTGGCCGGCGCACTGACCGCGGCGGGCGGCGGTCGCGGGCGAGTCGTGCTGGTGGCCGGGGAACCGGGGATCGGCAAGACCGGGCTGCTGCGACGTTTCACCGAGCTGGCGGGCGTACCGGTGGCATGGGGTGCCTGCTCGGAGCACGTCGCTGCTCCTCCGCTGTGGCCCTGGGAGCAGATGCTGCGCGCGGTCCGTGCCCACTACCCCGGCCGCCGGGTTCCCGACCCGGTGACCGCGTTACTCGGCGGGCACACCCCGCAACTGTCGGAAGTTCATGATGTGGCCGGTGCCGCGTTGCGGCGGTTCGAGGCGATCAGGCAGTACCTGACCGGGACATCCGACACCCCACCGATGCTGGTGGTGATCGATGACCTGCACTGGGCGGATCTGGCCTCCCTGCAGCTGCTGGCCCACCTGGCCGACACCATCACCACCAGTCGGCTGCTGCTGGTGGCGACCTACCGGTCCCACGAGTCCACCGCACTGGCCGCGACGTTGGCCGCGCTGGCCCGCGCCGGTGCCGGCCGGATCGAGCTGACCGGCCTAGACGCCGAGGAGACCCACGCCCTGGTGAGCGCGGTGGCCGGTCGAGACGTCAGCAAGCACACCGCGGAAAGGTTGTGGGCCCGCACCGAGGGCAACCCGTTCTTTCTGCGGGAACTGGTCGGGCTGCTGACCAGTGAGCAGCGCCTGGACCGGCCGGAGGTGTCGCCGGTGCCGGTGCCGGTGCGGGAGGTGGTGCTACGCCGCGTCGCTCGACTACCCCAGGCCACGGCCAAGGTGTTGTCGATGGCCGCGATCGCAGGCCGGGACTTCGACATCGACGTCGTAGCCGAAGCCGCCTCGGTCGAGGTCGAGCCAGCGCTGGAGGCCATCGACGCCGCGGTGGCAGCGGGCCTCGTGATGGAGGATCACCAGCGGCTGGGTTGGTTCGGCTTCACCCACGCGCTGGTCACCGAGGCATTATATGAGACCATCGGGCGGCTACGGCGGGTCCGCCGGCACCGCCAGATCGGCCAGGCAGCCGCCCGAGTATGGGCCGGGCACGACGAGCGCGCCGCCGAGATCGCCCGGCACTGGCTGATAGCCGCCGAACTCGACCCCGCCACCGCCGCCCAAGCCTGTGCCCAGGCCGCGGCCGCGGCCCGCGTCGCCGACGCCCGGTTGGCCCCCGATGACGCCGCCGCATTGTGGCAGCAAGCCCTGGCTACCGCCGAACTAGCCGGCGATGCTGTCGACCGTTACCCGCTGCTCGTGGGGCTGGCGACCTCGTTGTACCGGGCCGGGAACTCCCGCGACGGGCTCCCGATATTCATCCAAGCCATGCAACACGCCCTCATCGAAGACAATCCTCACGACATCTCCCGATTGGTCACCGCGGCGGTCGCGGCCCTGGCCGAGTCGGGCTGGCACCCGGTCGTGGGCGGCGTCGACGACGATCGGCTGGTCGATGTGCTGCAGCGGGCCCTGCCGCGGCTGACCGACCCGGTGCACCGAGCATTGCTGCTGGCCTTCCTGGCCGTCGCCCGCTACTACGACGACGACCCGCTGCGCCGTATCGCCCTGTCCGACCAGGCCCTGGCACTGGCTCGCCCGGCGACAGACCCCGTGGCACTGGCGCGCGTGCTGCGCTTGCGGGTGGTGGCACTGTACGGGCCTGACTACCCCGAGCAGTGCCTGGCCGCGATCAATGAGCTACTGGGGCTTCCTGGCCTGCCCCCACCACTGGTAGCCGCCGTCCGGCAGGGCCGCCTTACCTTCCTCGCCACCGTAGGTCGTATCTCCGAGGCTACCGCCGACCTCGACCTGCTCGTTCCATTCGTCGAGCAGTCAGGTTCCCCGACCTATCGGATGCGTCTGGGCTGGGCCCGAGCCGGCCTGCTGCTGCTGGCCGGGCGCTGGGCTGAGGCCGACGCGATCAGTCGCGCCACCTACACCCTGCACTCCGGGATCAGCTACGGTGTGGAGCTGGGCCTCGCGCAAAGCGCCCGGATGATCCAGCGCTGGGAGGCAGCATATCTGACCGGCACCGGTGCGGAACTGGTCGATGAGCTGCGCGCAGCGGTCGAGGCCAACGGCGAGCCTGCACTACGCGGCGTCCTGACGATGGCGCTGGTGGAGGCCGGACACCCGGCCGAGGCCCGCGCCATCCTGCGCTCCCTACCACCAGGGCCCAAGGACTACCGGTGGCTCTACACCCAGTGTTGGAGCCTGCTCGCCGCGGCACGACTCGAGGAGACCGAGCAGGTGACCCGACGACGCGAGCAACTGCTGCCCTACCGTCGGCTCACCTGCGCCGTGTTCGCGGCCGTCATCAGCGGGTCGGTGGCCTACTTCACCGGCGAAGCCGCCCTGGCCCTCGGCGACCCCGACGCCGCGCTGGCCGACCTCACCATCGCCGCCGAGGCCAACGAGGCGATGGGCGCGCTGCCCTGGCTTGCCCAGGTCCGCGAGGCCATCACCCGAGCCCGCCGCCGGGATTTAGCCGGAGCAAGCCCGGATTACGGCTACAAGTCCTCAAACCGGACGTAGCTGAAAAATCGGCACCGGCACCCGGAGCAGGTCCTCAGCCAGCACCAGCTTCCCGTCGTAACGGCTGCGTACCTCGGACACCGCATTGGGAATCTCGTCCTCGATCTCCGGCATGAAATGGGTGAGCACCAACGTGCGCGCGCCACTTTCGGCTGCCATCTTCCCGACCTCGCTGGGCTTGGCATGCAGATGGCCGTGCGCGACCTCACGCTCGGGCAGGGCCATGTCACAGACGAGGACGTCGCAGCCCGAGGCGAGCTCGACCAGCGGCCGGTGGAACTCCTGGACATCACCACTGAACACGACCGAGGCGCCGTCGACCTCCACCCGGTAGGCGACCGCAGGCATCATGCCGTGCGGGACGGCGACCGCCCGAACCTCCAGAGCGCCGTCGTCGATCACGGTCACCGGCGCGTCCTGCGCGGGGTCGCTGGGCACCTCGAGCGGATCGATGCGGAAGCCGGCGAACGAGTGCAAGTAGCTCCAAGCGCCGTCCGGGCCGAACAGCAGCTCGACGAACCGCCGGCACCCAGGGTGGTCGTTACCCGCAGCTGGACCTGCCACGGTGAGCGCCGTGGCCCGGCCTTCCATGAAGGCCGAGAAGATCACCGGCGCTAGGCCCCCGGTGTGGTCGATGTGGGTATGGGTGAGGAGAACCAGGTCAAGGCTTGCGGCAGCGACACCGGCACGCCCGAGCCGGTCGAAGGTGCCCCCTCCGGCATCCACCAGGAGGCGAGCCTCGCCGTTGACCATGACGACGTGACCTGACGAGGCACGCCAACGATTCACGATCGGCCCGCCGCTGCCCAGCACCAGAAGCTCCACACTGTCCACCGCGCCCCTCCCACCGAGCAGCCGTCACCTACCCGGCGGGCCCACCTTCGCCGGCTGAGCCGGCAATTCCACCTTCGCCGGCTGAGCCGGCAATCCCACCTTCGCCGGCTGAGCCGGCAATCCCACCGTCGCCGGCTGAGCCGGCAGCACCGAAGTCGCTGTCCTGACCGACGACCCAATTACCCTGATCAGAGTAGTCGTGCTGGCCGCCGCGGTCGTACATTTCGTCCCGGCGGAACTGCTGCTCCTCTCCTTGCATCTTGCCCACCTCATAGCCGAGCAGCCCGCCACCCACCGCCCCGATCGCGCCGGCCGCCCCTGGACCCATCCCCGAGCGGTAAGGCGAGCCGTAACCTGGGTAAGAAGCCATCGGTTGCGAGGGTTGCGGGCCGGCGAACATCGAGGGCGCTCCCATCCCAGGGCCGGACCGGCGCCGCCGGCGGGCCAGGATGGCGACCACGACGATCGCGCCGATGACCAGCATGATCAGGAGGAAGCCTCCACCGGAGCCGGATGAGTGCGCCGGAACCCGTTGCGCCGAAGCCCGGCCCCGGTTCGCCTCGGCCAGGCCGGTTCGCAGGTTGTCCAGCGCAGCCGTGACCGCCGTGGTGTAGTCGTCGTGGCTGCGCTGGATGGCGGCGAGGAACGCTCTGCTCGCGCTGGACTCCACTGCGACCGCGGCGTTTCTCGAGAGTCCGGCTCGCGAGCCGATCTGGATCGACTCGTGCCGGGACTGGGTATTGATCCCGATCACGATCGGGAACGTCGCGTCGACCTTGTTCCGAACATCGGTGTCGAAGGTCGACTTGCTCGCTGCGTCCTGAGTCGTGGCCCAGATGTAGACACCGACCGGCAGAGTCGCTGCGTCGTTCTGGACCACCGTGGCGTTCAACACGTGGGCGTCATCCTGGATCTGCACTGTGCTTGCCCAAGCCGGTGCTGCCATGACCAGCACAGCGGCCAGCGCCGCGATGGGTACTGTCACACGAAACGCGCGATTGTGCACAAGGCGATGATGCCCGCCGCGGTGAGTCGACCGGCGACCGGCCTCCGCACCTCGATAACAATGTGGTCACGACCGGGGGCCGGCCGTGTCTCCCGAGCATGATCCCGGCGAGCCGGCCAGGGAAGCCGTCGTCGGCCGTCCACCGGATGCGCCCCCTGCCGGCTCGACATTCCGTCACCCATTCGTGACGATGCGTGCTCGCGACCTCGTCACCATTCGCTCACGAACATTTACGGTCCGTGACATAACAGAAGAATAACGTCAGTAACTTCGGTTGCGAAGGGTAAGAACCCGTAGTACGACTGGATAGGTGGCAGTTCAGAGCACAATCGATTGTGGCGGCTTCCAGTGGCGATCGGAACGAATTTTTTGCCAGTCCGCGGATTCGCCGTAGTCGTCGCGACGAGCCGAGGGCCCACTGGGGGATATTGCATCTGCGCGAGCAGAGGGACGCATCGAGCGTCGTCCCGGGGCAGCAGCTCCTGGGCAGAAAATTCCCGACAACGGGAAGATAATGGGAGGGCGTATGCAGGTCTCGGAGATCTTCTCCACTGGTGGCGGCTGTTGTGGTGGCAATTATGGACACGACCACGAAAGCAACTACAGCTCCGGCGGTTACGAGCACAAAGATGACCATGGGGGTTACTACAAGAG
The DNA here is from genome assembly GCA_963823755.1 of uncultured Actinomycetota bacterium. Lineage (GTDB taxonomy): Bacteria > Actinomycetota > Actinomycetes > Mycobacteriales > Pseudonocardiaceae. The sequence goes on along the minus strand of CAWGMP010000009.1, from coordinate 204,469 downwards.
TTCCTATGGCCACGGTGGCTACGGCCACGGCGGCCACGGCGGCGGACTCCTGAGTATCAAGGTTCGCGTTCTCTAGGGGCTAGCCTCGCGTGGTCATGGGTGGCGGCCCTCCTCCGCGTCAGTGGGATGAGGGCCGCCTTCCTCGGTAGGGAATTATTTCACCGTCAACATGTCGGGCTTGAGCGAGCCGCCGATCCCGATGAACGAGTCCGGGACCGGGTACTGACCCAGGACGAAGTTCAGGATGGCGGCGTGCATGGTTTCCACCGGTTGGATGGTGGCAGCGGTCAGAATCCCGCTGGCGTCGGTCACGTTCGCCGTGGCGAAGGTATAGGTCTGCGCGGCGAGGTTCTCCAGGTTGAGGGCAAGCTTGGCCACATCAGGCACCGTCTTCGCGGCGGTGAGCATGGCCACCTGCTCCTGGGTGATCGACAGCGGGGCCTCGTTGACAGTCGGTTTCCCAGCTTTGGACAACACGGCGTTCCAGGCCTGCGCGTGGTCGGCGTGTTGCTTCATCGCCGTCTGCACGAAGGTGGTCACCGCCGGCGGCACGGTACCCAGCTCCCCGACACCAGCTTTCTTCAGCGCCCCGCCGTAAGCGGTGACGGCCAGGTTCTCCAACGCCGTCGCCAGCGCCACCACCTTGAGATCCCCGGTGTAGGTCTCTTCAGGTGCTGCGGGCGTAGTCGGCTGCGCGGAACTCGACGCACTCGGCGAACCTGGCGACCCATTGGAGCAAGCCGCGGCCGCGCCCAGAGCGACCGCGCCTGCGGCACCCAGGAAGAAACCGCGCCGGGTGGACGGCTGGCGCACCACGTTACCGAGATTGACGGCCATCTCGTCGATGGCCTTGCGGACCTGGGGGAATGTCGATTCGTGCAACTCGTCGAGATCGCGGGTCAGCCGGGACAGCTCGCGCTCGCTGATCGCCATCTCCGCGCGCTTGGCGCGGCGAGGGAAGATGCTCACTTGACGGCTCCTTCCTCGACCGGAGAGGCACTCGTGGTCAGGTAGAACGAGTCGGGAAAACCCACGCTCCCCACTGCGGCAGGGAGTTTCGTCGCATCCGGAGGCAGCGCGATCAGCCCCGGAACGCCGCCCTTGACCAGCGCTTGGACTGTCAGCAGGATCGCCTTGTGCTGGGATTCGACCCCGGCCACGCTGGCGAACAGCTGGCGCAGCTCCGCAGTGGAGACCAACGAGACGTTCTTGACGTACGTCTGCGCGGCCGCGTCCTCCAGTGAGATCGCCAGCCCCACCACGTCGGCCGCACTCTTGATCTTGGGCACCGCGGCTTTCACCACTTCTGCGTACTTCGGGTCCGGGCCGGTCTGGGGCTTACCACCCAGCCGTTGAGCTGCGGCGTTGAACGCCTCGGCGTGCTCTTTGTGCTGTTCTCTCGTCTTCGTCGCAAACGCCTTGACGACCCCGTTTGCCGACCTGCCACCGATGAAGGGCAGGGTCAATGCCGTCGTGTAGGTCGCCACCGCGAGGTTCTCCAGGCTAGCCGCGGTCTGCAACGCTGACACATCGTCGCCGGCCGCCCAGGCCGTGCCACTCGCCAGCAGCGTCGCCGCCCCGGCGACACCGGCGGCGGCTACCGGCGCCCAACGCGAGCCGTCCCGCTGCGAGCCGTCCCGCGCAGCGGCCAGGCGGGCCTCCTGCGCCGCCTCGACATAGTCATTCAGCCCTGTGCGAGCAGCCCGCATCGCATCGGATTGCAGATCGTCGGATTCCTCTAGGAGCTCTCGGAACCTGCCTTCATCGATCTTGTCCTGCACGTAACCTCCAAGCAGCTGGTGGGAACACGATCTCGCGGGAGTAGCAGATCTGCCGCGAGAAGAAGCAGTCGAGCTTTCGGTACGCGGGGAGGTCAGAACCACCTCTCGAGGACCAACGCGAGACCATCCTCGGAGTTGCGCGCGGTAATCTCGTCGGCGGACTCGAGCACGGTGGGATGGGCGTTGGCCATGGCTACCCCGTAACCCGCCCATCGCAGCATCGACAGGTCGTTGGGCATGTCACCCAAGGCCAGCACCTCGGTCGGCGCGATCCCCAACTCGCCGGCCAGCCGGGCCAGGCCGGTGCCCTTGGTGACGCCGGGCGCGGAGATCTCGATCAAGCCGTAACCGGTGGAGTACGTGATATCGAGTCGGTTACCCGATTGCGCACCGAGTAGTTCTTCGACCACGGCTGCCATCACGTCGCTGCTCGCATCCGGCTGGCGGACCAGCAGCTTGATCGCGGGTCGACCCAGCACGACGGCGCGTGGCGCATCAACGGAGTCCGCACCCGGCCAGGGATGGGTGTAGCCCGGCTCGGCGAGGAACTGATCGGCCCCGTTCACCGCGGCGCTGCCGGTGGGCAGCTCGACGGCGAGCTTCGCACCCGGCAGCACGGTCGCGACCAGGGCCGCCGCGTCGCGCAGCTGCACCGGATCCAGCGCCGCTGTGTAGCTGACCTGATCGGTCGCGGCGTCGTAGAGCACCGCGCCGTTGGCGCACACCGTCGGCCCGGCGTGGCCGAGCTGCTCGACGACCGGCGGGATCCACCGCGGCGGCCTGCCGGTGACCAGTACGAACGGAACGCCGGCTGCCAGCACCCGATGCACGGCCGCCCGGGTGCGCTCGGAGACCTGATCGGTCGGGTCCAGCAAGGTACCGTCGACGTCCGATGCGACCAGCCGCGGCCTGTGCATAACTCGACCCTACGTGCACCTCAGCCAGGTGTGATCAGCTCGACGCCGCCCAGCGCGGACCGGAGCGCCTCAGGGACCCGCACCGAGCCATCGGGTTGCTGGTGGTTCTCCAGAATGGCGGCGATCCACCGGGTGGTGGCCAGCGTGCCATTGAGGGTGGCAGCGACCTGAGGACGTCCGTCGGCGTCCCGGTACCGGATGCCCAACCGGCGGGCCTGGAAGGTGGTGCAGTTGGAGGTCGAGGTCAGCTCCCGGTAGACCCGCTGGGACGGCAGCCAGGCCTCGCAGTCGTACTTGCGCGCCGCTGAGGAGCCCAGGTCGCCGGCCGCCACGTCGATCACCCGGTAGGGCACCTCGATCGCGGCGAGCATCTGCTCCTGCCAGGCCAGCAGGCGCTGGTGCTCAGTCTCGGCGCAGGCAGGCTGGCAGTAGACGAACATCTCGACCTTGTCGAACTGGTGTACCCGGATGATGCCGCGGGTGTCCCTGCCGTAGGAGCCGGCTTCCCGCCGGAAACACGACGACCAGCCGGCGTAACGCAGCGGCCCGCGGGACAGGTCGAGGATCTCGTCTGCGTGGTACCCCGCCATCGGCACCTCCGAGGTCCCCACCAGGTAGAGGTCGTCGTCACGTAGCCGGTACACCTCAGCGGCGTGCGCGCCGAGGAACCCGGTGCCCTCCATGATCTCCGGGCGGACCAGCACCGGCGGGATCATCAAGGTGAACCCGGACGCGGTCGCCTGCGACGCGGCCAGCTGCAGTAACCCGAGCTGGAGTTGCGCGCCCAGCCCGGTGAGGAAGTAGAACCGGGCCCCGGAGACCTTCGCGCCACGCTCCATGTCCAGCAAGCCCGCAGCGGTGCCCAGCTCGAAGTGGTCGCGCGGGGGAAATTCCAACTCGGGCGGCTGCCCGACGTGTCTGAGCACGATGTAGTCGTCCTCACCGCCCGCGGGGACCCCCTCGACGACCAGATTGGGGATCGCCCGGTGCGCGGATTCCATCGCCTGCTCGGCGCCGGTCTGCTCGGCTTCGGCGAGTTTGACGTCCGCCGCGAGTTGCTTGGCGTGGACGAGCAACTCGCTGCGCTGTGCACCGCGAGCCCAACCGATCTGCTTGCCCAGCGCTTTCTGCTCCGCGCGAAGTGAGTCGGCGGCGGCGATGGCCTTGCGACGTCGCTCGCCGGCGGCGATCAGCGCATCGACGGCGGCCTCGTCCGCGCCGCGCGCGCGCTGTGACGCGCGCACCCGGTCCGGGTCCTCCCGCAGCACCTTGAGATCGATCACAGTCGATCAGCTTAGCTCGGACCGGTAGGACAGCACGGCGGCGGCCTCGAGCAGCATCCACCCCGAGAGCTGCACCGACAGGTCATGTTCGGCCAGGCCCGGACCGGGCACCAGAGCCGGAACCGTCCACTGCGGACCGAACACTGGACCTCCTTCAGCGACACCACGGTTGCGCCAGGCCGCCTCGGCGGAATCCAACACCAGGCGAGCGGCAATCCCCCCGGACGGCAGGCCCGACGACCCGGCAGCAGGCAGGGCCACTGCGGCCAGGGCCAGGTAACGAACCAGGATACCGGTGAACAACCCACCGTCGCCCCCGCCGTGCCCCCGCAGCACACCGCCGTCGGTCAGGTGCTCGGCGACTGCGTGCACCGTCGCCTCGGCCTGCCGCCACCAGCGTGGCTGACCGGTGGCGGTGCCCAGTTCGACACAGGCCCCGAGCAGCACGCCCTGGCAGTAGCTGTAGACAGCCCGCTCCACGGTGCGCACCGACCCGTCGGAGTTCACCCGGACCCCGTCGAAGACCAGGCCGGTGCGCGGGTCGATCAGGTGCTCGAGCATCCAATCCACCAGAGATGCGGCGATTCCCACGTTTCCCCGCCGGGCGTAGAAGATCGCGGCCGGGCCAGTGGCCGGGACGTTGACGAAATCGTCACCAGTGCGCCACCGCATCCCCCCGCTCGGGCCCCGCCCGAACCGCAACCGGCGCATGATCGCCTGCTCAGCGCCCGGCTTGCGGATCCCAGCCACCGTCGCGCTGCGTTGCAGCGCCAGGCCCAGCCAGGCGATGTCGTCGTAGTAGTTGTTGACCCAGCCGGTGACGTTGCGCATCCGGATGCCGCGAACCAGTGCTTCGATGGTGTCGCGCCGCCACTGGGTAGGGGCGCGACGGTAGGCGTCGAGCATGCAGTCCAGCAGGTGCGCCTGCCACCAGTAATGCCACTGCACCGACCGCAGCGGCCAGCCGATCCGCCCCAACCGGGTGGCCGGCAGCGCCCACAACCAGCCCAAGTGCCGGGTGTGCACTGCACGCTCGGCCGCAGCCGCGCGCCCCGCCCACTCACTCACCAGGCCGCCCACTCACTCACCAAGGCCGCCGACTCGCTCACCAGGCGGTTCCGAGATCGGCGTGCTGACTGATCCAGGCGTGCATGGCGATCCCGGCCGCCACGCCTGCGTTGATCGACCGGGTGGAACCGAACTGCGCGATCGAGACGGTCAACGCGGCTCCTGCTCGGGCTTCGGTGGTCAGGCCCGGCCCCTCCTGCCCGAACAGCAGCAGGCACGGGGACGGCAGGCTCGCGGTCTCCAACCGCAGCGCGCCCGGGGAGTTGTCCACGGCCACCACGGTCAAGCCTGTCGTGGCCGCGTACTCCAACAGGCCGGTGATGTCGTCATGGTGCCGCAGATGCTGGTAGCGGTCGGTGACCATGGCACCCCGGCGGTTCCACCGGCGGCGCCCCACGATGTGCACCTCCGCGGCGGCGAAGGCGTTCGCGGTGCGCACCACGGTGCCGATGTTGTGGTCGTGGCCGAAGTTCTCGATCGCCACGTGCAGTGGATGGCGGCGGGCGTCGAGTGCCGCCACCACCGCGTCCCGCCGCCAGTAGCGGTAGGCGTCGACGACGTTGCGGCGGTCGCCGTCGCGCAGCAGGTCGGGGTCGTAGTGGGGGTCGTCGGGCCACGGACCGGGCCAAGGGCCGACGCCGACGGTGGGGCCGGTGGGGCCCCACTCCGTGGGGCCTTGTGAGTGGCAATGCGAGTCATAGCTCATATCGCCACTCACAGGAGCTCGCTCATGTCGAGCACCGTGCGGTAGGGCAGTCCGGCTGCTTCGATGGCCTCGCGGGCCCCGGTGTCGCGGTCCACCACGGTGGCCACGCCGACGACGTCCGCGCCGGTCTCGCGCAGCGCTGCCACCGCGGTGAGCACCGAGGCGCCGGTGGTGGAGGTGTCCTCGACCGCGAGCACCGGGCGGCCGGCGACATCCGGGCCCTCGATGCGCCGCTGCATCCCATGCTGTTTGGACGATCTGCGCACCACGAAGGCGTCCACCGGTGGGCCCGGCGCGTGCAACACGGCAGCAGCGACCGGGTCGGCACCCAACGTCAAGCCACCCACCGCCTGGTAGGACCAATCGGCGGTCAGCTCGCGGACCAGCCGCCCGATCAGCGGCGCGGCCTCGTGGTGCAGCGTGACGCGGCGCAGGTCCACGTAGTAGTCGGCCGGCATCCCCGACGACAGCGTCACCCGGGCATGCACCACCGCCAACCGCCGCACCAGCACCACGAGCCGGGCCCGAGCCTGGGTCACGTGCGGCCACGTTCGGTGCGCGCGGCGAGGCGTCGGACGAGGCTGCGGGGCAACACGTCCATCAAACCCACCAGTGCCCGGTACTGCAGGCCGGGCACCGAGATGATGCGCCCGCGCCGAAGGTCGGCCAGGCAGTCGCGGACCACATCGTCAGCATTCAGGTAGAACGCCGACGGGGTACCCGCCATGTCGATTCCGGCGCGGACGTGGAACTCGGTGCGGACGAAACCCGGGCACAGCGCGAGCACCTGCACCCCGGTGCCGGCCAGCGCCAACGCCAGCCCTTCGGAGAGCATCGTGACGTACGCCTTGCTCGCGTTGTAGGTGGAGCCACGGCTAGGGAGGAAGCCCGCCACGCTGGACACGTTGACCACCGCGCCGCGCCCGCGCTGCACCATGCCCGGCAGCGCGGCGTGGGTCAGCCGCAGCACGCTGGTCACGTTGACGTCCAACTGGGCCTGCAGGTCCGCAATGTCAGCCTTGATGAACTCGGCTGCGGTGACCGCGAAACCCGCGTTGTTCACCAACAGGTCCACCGGATCTCCGGTGCGCAACCGCTGCTCGACCAGCTGCCGCTCATCGGAACTGGCCAGATCGGCGGGCAACACCTCGGCGCTGATCCCATGCCGTTGCGTCAACTCGGCGGACAGCTGCCGCAACCGTTCCCGGTCTCTCGCGACGAGGACGAGGTCGTAGCCCTCGGCGGCGAGTCGACGAGCGAAGGCAGCCCCGATCCCGGCAGTGGGGCCGGTAATCAGCGCGGTGGGCATGATCTGCAGGCTAGCGTCGTCACGCGGTGATCGGCGAACCGTAGGTGAGGCGGCGAAGCAACACCTCAGCTGGACCTCGGTAACCGCGGCGGTTCATCCCGGCAGCCAACAGCACCGTCAGCGCCCAGGTCGCGGTGGCCAGCAGCGCGATCGCGGCGAGCCCGAGCCGATTACCGAGGCCACCGCCGTAGGCCGCCAGCACCGCAACGAACACCACGGACTGCAGCAGGTAGCAGGTCATCGATCGCTGCCCGCACGCAGCCAGGGCACTGACCACCCTGGCAGGTCGTTCTCGCGCCCCACCATTGAGGCGGGCTGCGACGAGCCCGGCGATCGCGGCGTAGCCCGCGCCACCGGCGTAACCGGTCAGGGTGTGTGCCACGCCCGCGAGCATGACCACCGCCTCGGACTGCGGCGCCCACCACGAGGCCCTCACCAGTGCCCAAGGTAGTCCTCCGAGAGCGGCCAGCCCCACGCCGAGCACCGCGATGCGTAGCAGGACCTGCTGGTGTCGCTCAGGTTCGTCGAGCAGCCGCCGCCGGGCCGCCCACACCCCGAGCAGCACGGCGGGGACCAGCGTGCAGACCGAACCGACGGCGCTGCACTGCACCCATTCCAGTACCCGGATACCGGCTGCGCGCAGCAGATCGGTCGTGGAACCGGCCTTCTCGGTCAGCGGGCTGAACCGGCCCCCCAGCGTGCGAAACAGCACGATCGGCACCGTCCACAGCACAGACATGATCAACAAGGTTCGGTCCCGGGCGCGGATCAGCACCTCGGCCAAGAGCACCGCGAGTAACCCGTAGGCCCCGATGATGTCCCCGGAGAACAACAACAGGGCATGGAGGAAACCGATGAGCACCATCCACCATCCCCGTCGGCGGACGAGTCTTCGGACCGTCATCTCATCGACCCCGCTGCCGGTGTGCCGTCGCAGCAGCTGAACGACGCCGTAGCCGAACAACAGGGCGAACATGGGGTATGCGCGACCCTTGATGAAGATCATCTGCAGCAGCAGGGCCAGCTGATCGAAAAACGAGAAGCCGTGCACCCGCACGCCGTCGCCGGGAATGCCGTTCCCATACCGGTAGTGCGGGGCGTTGGCCAGCGCGATGAGCAACAACATGGCACCCCGGGCCAGATCCGGCGCCAACGACCGCGCCGACACCGCTACCGCCCCGATCGGGCGTGCAACGACAGCTTCCGTCATGATCCCCCCATGGGGGGATCGGCTTACGGCGCCCCGGCGTTACGAACCAGGACTGTCCCTGCTATGGGCCCGGCCGGAAGAAATCGGCGAACTCGTTGGGCTTTCCCAGGTTGGCGGTGTCAAGCAGATCAGCGATCTCGTCGAGGGAGCGCAGCAGCCGCTCCAACCGAGCGGGGGTGGCAGTGCAGGGCGCCGTGGCCAGCACCCAGTCCTGTTCCAGCCACGCAACCGGGATATCCCTGCCTAGCGCGTTGGCTGCGAAGACGAACTCCGGTGTCACCAGCGGGACAGCCTGGGCCGGATCGCTGACCACAGCGACCCGGTCACCAACCGGGCCCAGCCTGGCCAGATCGGCATCCTGCGGTAACGGCCGGTCCGGCAGCCACATCTCGACGACCAGACCGGCGGCGTGGGTTCGCTGGACCGCGACCACCACGCTGGAGACCTGACCGCCCTGCTCGAGATCGAAAACCTGGACGAGGCGGCGACCCAAAGGGGTGAATAGCCTACCGACCACGAGATTCCTGGCCGGCCCCGGGCCACCCCGAGCGAACACACCGTGATGCCAGCGATCGACCAGCACCGGGTCGGACAGGACGAACCGCCACCCGCGCAGCGCCGCCCAGCGACGACGTTCTCGCTGTTGCGCGCCTCGGTGCCCGCGGTCGACGGCCAGCAGCGCACTACCTGCGGCGGCAGCCAACCCGGCGATCACGAACCACACCCAGGGTGAGGCGACACCTGATGACAACGGATCTGGTAACACTGGGCGAGCCTAATCCCACACCACACCCATTCCGGTGAGCACACGCCGCTAGCGGGGCCGGCTCCATCCCGCCAACCGCTCGACGATCTTCTCGATGTCGGTCGATGACTCATCCCCATGACCTCCTCTCCGCCCGCGGACCCCGGGCGCTACCCAGACGGTCTGTACCCGGGCCGGGCAGCGAGGACAGAGGTCGGCAAGATAGCCGGACGTAGAACCCGTCATGATCATCAGCGGCGTCGTGTCCGCGCCGCTCTCACCACATCACCGGCGTGTCATCCCACCGGCACGCCGCAACTCACGACTGCGCCGAAACCTGTCAGCTTACTGGATTGGAAAGGACTGTTGAGATGCCGAGAGTTTACGTCAGCCTCATCCAATCCGACTTCGGGCGGAGCCAGCACGGCGATTTTGAGGCTGTCATCGTGGAGGACAAACAACTGTGTTATTGGTCCCGCGACAACAGCGACGTCCACCTGCCCTGGATCCGCGGGCAACGAGTCACAGCCGAACACGACGACGTAGCCGGACCCGGCTGCATCATCCAATCCACGCCCAGCACGGGACAGCACGGCGATTTCGAAGTCGTCGTACCCCTACGGCAAGCCACCGGCACCGTCGAACTACGCCACTTCTACCGCGACAACAGCGACGTCCACCTGCCCTGGATCCGCGGGCAACGAGTCACAGCCGAACACGACGACGTAGCCGGACCCGGCTGCATCATCCAATCCACGCCCAGCACGGGACAGCACGGCGATTTCGAAGTCGTCGTACCCCTACGGCAAGCCACCGGCACCGTCGAACTACGCCACTTCTACCGCGACAACAGCGACGTCCACCTGCCCTGGATCCGCGGGCAACGAGTCACAGCCGAACACGACGACGTAGCCGGACCCGGCTGCATCATCCAATCCACGCCCAGCACGGGACAGCACGGCGATTTCGAAGTCGTCGTACCCCTACGGCAAGCCACCGGCACCGTCGAACTACGCCACTTCCATCGCGACAACAGCTACGACCACCTGCCCTCAGAGTTACGTCAAAGGTTGACGATGACCCTGCACGTACCCTGGATGCGCGGGCAACAGATCACGGATGACCATGACAATGTGGCCGGACCCGGCTGTATCATCCAATCCGCCTTCAGCACAGGACAGCACGGCAGACTCGAAGTCGTGGTGCCCCTCCATCTCCACGACGGTTCGATAGAGCTTCGCCATTTCTTTCAGGAAGACAGCGCGGTCCGCAAACCGTGGACCAGGGCCCAGTTCGTCACCCAATCCTGCGCAGGGCTCGGTGGCATCATCCAGTCCAGTTTCGGTTCACCAGGTCAGGGCAATTTCGAGGTCCTCGTCGATGAGTGTCGTGGCTCGGTCGTTCATTACTGGCATCCGAACACCCGCGTCGAAGAGGTTTGGATTCGGACTGATCGCTTCACCATCCTTGCGCCACACCCTCGACTCGTCCACCGTGCCCAGAAGATCGTTCAGTTAACCGGTGAATTTGATCGCGAAGGTTGGAGTGGAACAGGAACACCAAAATTTGCTTTCAATCGGACCGAGAGCAGGTTCAGCATCATCGGAACGGATCTCGGTGTCTCCTTTACTTACCGGGACCGCCTCTGTTTTTTGTTCGGCGACACCTGGCGCGTGGGCCACAGCACGCCGAATGATGATCTTGACGCCATCGCTTTCTGTACGGACATGAATGCTGACGATGGTCTTGAACTAACGTTCCTCCCTCAGCCACCGCTGGTCCCCGGCATTGCTCAGGGCGCCTTCGAGGTGCCACTCGACGGGGTCAGCTGGAACGGCAGCATGTACGTCTTCTTCAGCACCGATCACCGTCGAGCGGGGATATACACCATGATGGGCAGATCAATACTGGCCCGGTCGGACAACGATGGTCTTGACTTCACGTTCCTCTACGAAATGTCGCGCTATAAGTTTATCAACGTGTCAACAGTGATCGTTGACGCGCACGAACACGGGCTCCCCGGAGACGGGCCACAGCTAGTCGTCTTCGGCAGCGGTCGCTACCGCTCCAGCGATGTCTACCTTGCGGTCAAGCCAGCAGCGAAACTTGCCGAGCCGGGCGGTTTCCTGTTCTATGCCGGTGGACTCGGTCAGCCGTACTGGAGCCGCGACGAGGAAAAAGCGGTTCCACTCTTCGGCGAGGGCTGCATCGGCGAACTGTCGGTCCGTTGGAATCCACTACTGGGCACCTGGATATGTCTTTATAACGCAGACTGGCCGGCGGATAGATCATCCGTCGGTGGGATAGTGATGCGCTGGGCGAAGCGTCCTTACGGACCCTGGTCTCAGGGCGACCTCGTCTTCTCGGTGAACGACGGGCTCGGGAAATTCATGCATCTGCCGAACGCCGATCACACGCAGGAAGGTTTCGGTTCTGATCGCAGCGCTGATTCGGGAGGGATGTATGGCCCCTATCAGATTCCGCAATATTCCCGATGGTCGGACAATGGTGTGCAGATCTACTTTACGATGTCCACCGCGAATCCGTATCAGACGATGCTGATGACTGTCAGCATACCGACGTCACTCAGATAGAGCCGACGGCTTATACAGCGAGCCCAGGATTTCGCCGGCGCGATCTTCAGCGTCAGCCGGCCACCATGAGCCGGTGCCTGCGGGATACATCGGAAACCCGCCGTTGAGCGTAACCAGGACAGGCGGGTCGGCGTTGTATCGGTGCGGGCAACATGCTCCGCATCGGACTGGCCGGCGGAAAGCAGGACATGACATTCACAACAAGTCGACGCACCGCCCTGGTGCTGCTGATGACTCCAGGCCTGGCGTTCCTCCACGGCGGCATGGCCCGCGCCTCTGCAAAAAAAACCATCCCACCTGCGCCCGGAGGAGATCGCGCAGAGGATTCCGTACGGGCGCATCCGGGACGGTGGGATCCGGTTTTCGAGTTGCCGAACGTAGCAATCCATACACACGTGTTGCCGAACGGAAAGGTGCTGTTCTGGGGACGGCGGGACCAACCTACCGGATCGATGCATGAGCATGAGTGCACGCCATACATCTGGGACCCCAGAACCGGGAAACTGACCCCGACACCCCAGCCCAAGCGTGCGGACGGCACGAAGGTCAACTTATTCTGCTCGGGGCATGCTTTTCTCCCCGACGGTCGGCTGCTGGTCGTGGGAGGACACGTCTCCGACGGCGACGGGCTCGACCAGGCGTGCGTCTACGACTACCGCACCAACACCTGGACAGCCCTTCCCGTGATGAACGAACGCCGGTGGTATCCGACCGCCACAGCGCTCTCGGACGGCACCGTGCTGGTGTCGTCAGGCAGCTACCACGACAACGGTAGGGTCGTCATCAACGACGTCCCGCAAATCTGGGATGGGCACCGGTGGACGCAGGCCGCCCGCTTCACCGGCCTCCCGCCCTACCCGCGCATGCACGTCGCTCCGAACGGGCAGGTGTTCGCATCGGAGTCGAACGCCGAAATATACACGATCAACACCGATGACCAGGGTGACTGGGCCGCACTGCCCTGGTCGCGGGGAGTACGACAGAACAGGGAGCGGCAGTACGGCCCTTCGGTGATGTACGATTCCGGGAAGGTCATCTACATCGGCGGCAGCAACGGCGCAACCATCGATGTCCCTACCGCCGCGGCAGAGGTCATCGATTTCTGCGCTAATCCCCCGATGCGACGTGAGATCACAAGTATGCACTTCCCGCGCCGCCAGCATAACGCGACGGTCCTCGCGGACGGGAGTGTTCTCGTGACAGGAGGGACCAGAGGCCCTGGCTTCAACGATCTATCGCCAGGAAAACCTGTCCACGTCGCCGAACTGTGGGATCCGATGACGAAAGAATGGAAAGAACTCGCCGCCGAAGATATCGATCGCTGTTACCACGGGACAGCCGTGCTGCTGCCGGACGCTACGGTGCTCAGCGCGGGCGGTGGCGAGTTCGCCGTAGGCGGCGAGCCAAACGATCCTGGAGACAGCCACCGCGACGCGCAGATTTTCCATCCACCCTATCTGTTCCGCGGACCGCGCCCGGAGATCGTCTCAGCCCCTGAGGAAATCGCTTATGGCGAGGCATTCTCGGTCGAGGTCGCGGGACCGGACGTCGGAAAGGTCACCTGGATACGGCTCCCCTCGGTGACTCATGCCTTGGACCAGAGCCAGCGCATCAACGTTCTGGGGTTCCGCCGCGACGACGGTGGCGTGACCGTTACCGCGCCCGAACGACCGGAGATCTGCCCGCCGGGGCACTACATGCTCTTCGTCCTCAGCAGGGCCGGGGTCCCCTCTCCCGCGCGGATCGTGCGGATCGGCCCGCCCGCTGCACACCCTCGTGCTCAGGATCGTTTCACGGTCGAGAGACGGGGGCGCTGGGGTTGAGCGCTGACGCAGTCTGCGGTACGCACGGTTGTATTGATCGTTTCAGTCTCAGGAGGCAGGTGATCCCCGCCTCTCGAGTCCCTCATCGGAGCGTTGGCCTCGTTGGAAGAGCAGGAACAGCCACAGCAGCGAGGGGACGAACAGCGCGGCACCGACGGCGAGGGCGATGAGCGTTGCCGAGAGCACGGCCGGAGTCGCTGCGCTGGCCGTGATGGTGGCATCCGCTGTAGCAGGAGGTGGGAGTAGGTAGGGGTATTGGGCCAGCGCCCACCCCCACAACACGGCGGTGACTGCCAACGCCGCGGTGACCCGCACCAGCAGGTAGCGGCGGCGTAGCACCAGCAGCAGGGATGCCACGCCCGCGGCGGCCGAGACGATGACCAGTGGCAACGCGCGGTGTCTCAGACCGTCGAACAGCCGGGGGGCGTCGGCGTGCAGGACTGCGATCCCACCCAAGGCCACGGCACCGAGCACGATGCCGGTGACCAGTGCGCGGAGCCGGAATGCCTCGGCCAGCTCATGCCGGCCTTCGCGCAGGGCGTCCGCGCACAGGTAGGTCGCCGCGAGGTAGGCGGCGGCACCGACGGCGATCGTGCCGCCCAGCACCGAGGTGGGGTTCCACCAACTGGTGACGAGGTTGCCGGCGGCCAGCCCCAAGGGAACGCGGCCGGAGGCGATGCCGCCGGCCACGGTGCCGAGGAAGAACGGGGTGAGCACCGAGGACAGCGCGAACGCGGCGCCGAACAGACGTTGCTGCCAGAGTTGGTCGCTGGCCTTGCGGAAGGCGAACGCCGCGCCCCGCACGATGATGCCGAGCGCCACCAACGTCATGGGAACGTACAAAGTGGACACCGTGGCCGCGAACACAGTCGGGAAGGAAGTCCACAGCAGCACGATGACGAAGATCAGCCAGACGTGGTTGGCCTCCCAGACCGGTCCGATGGAATGTTCGATCAGCTCCCGCTGCGGACGGCCGCGGCGACTTCCCCCGGCGAACAGGTCCCAGAAGCCGGCGCCGAAGTCGGCACCGGCCAGCAGCACGTAGAGCGTCAATCCGATCCACAGCACGGTGATCGACCACTGGGCGAGATTCACCGTTCACCTCCGGTCCCAGCGTCCTGTTCCTGCGGAGCCATGAGCCGGTGGGAGCGGGCCATCCGGCGCAGGACATAGACCGTGCCGATGGTCATCACGACATAGACTGCGAGCACCGCCACCAGGCCGACGACCAACCCTGGGGCGGGGTTGACCGCGTAGGCGGTTCTCATCTGGCCCCACACGATCCACGGTTGGCGGCCGACCTCCGTAGTGACCCAGCCTGCTTCAAGGGCGCAGCAGGCAGCGATCCCGGTGACGCTGGCGGCCCGCAGGAACCAACGGCTGCGGGGCAGGTCGCAGCGCCGCCACCAGCTCAGACCGAGCCATATACCCAGCAGCAGGAGAGCGAAGCCGACGCCGACCATGACGTCGAACGACAGGTGCACGACTCCGACGGGCGGTCGATCGGGCGCGGGTACCCGGTCCAAACCGGTGATCACTGTGTTCGGGCTGTCGCCGACCAGCAGGGACAGTCCGTCGGGGATCTCCAGCCCGTAGCGCAATCGTCCACCCACCGGGATGCCGGCCACGGTCAGAGGAATGTGTGAGCCGGTGTGGTAGACGCCCTCGATGGCGGCAAGTTTGGTGGGCTGGTAGGTGGCCAGGAAGCGGGCTGCGTAGTCGCCGGCGGCGATCTGCACTGGGGTGATGATCGCCGCCGCGGTGAACGGGATCAGGAAACCGAGCCGGTGGTAGCGGTCACAGCGGCCCCGCAGCAGGGCCACGGCATAGACGCTGGCGATGACGAACCCGGTGACCATGAACGCGGCCAGGATCATGTGGATGGTCTCCGGCGGGGTCGCCGGGTTGAACATCGCAGCCCACGGGTCCACCGCGGTGACGCTGCCATCGGTGAGGTCGAAACCACGGGGCTGGTTCATCCAGGCGTTGGCGGTGACCACAAAGAACGCCGAAGCTACTCCCGCGATGACGATCGGAATACCGGAGAGGAGATGCCGGCGCGGTGATAGCCGGTCCCAGGCGTAGAGGTAGATGCCCAAGAAGATCGCCTCGATGAAGAACGCGATGCCCTCCATCGCGAACGGAAGCCCGATGACCTGGCCGTAGCGGCCCATCATGCCGGGCCACAACAGCCCCATTTCGAAGCTGAGGATCGTCCCGGACACCGCGCCCACGGCGAACAGCACACCCATCGTTTCGGCCCACCGGCGCGCGAGCAGCCCGTAGGCGTGCTCGCCGGTGCGCAGGCCCCGCCACTCGGCGAACAGGGTCACCGCGGGCATCCCGACCCCCAGGCAAGCCAGGATGATGTGCCAGCCCAGCGAGATCGCCATCTGCTCCCTGGCAGCGAGCAGGTCGATCGGGGATGCCCCTGCGGCTGCTATGCGATGGCTCGCGGGCCCGGTGAGCATCACGTATCCGTTCAGCGGGAGCACGAGCGCCAACCTTTCAGTTCCTGGCTCGTTGATCAACTGTCGTGCTTTGACCGTAGGCCTGTTCGCGACTCTGGGCGACCTATGCGCACCGTCACAAGCGCCGTCGCCGACGTCATCGCAGCTACCCTACGACATCGTCGGAGACAGCCAGGTCAGGTTCGATGCGGTGACGGGGCGCTCAGGCTGGTGCATGGCGTGCACGGTTGTCCAGCTGCAGGTTGATGGGGAGGGACACCGACTCAGCTCGACCAGACTCGCGCATGGCACACCGTGATGTGGTGTGGGCTGCTAGCCTTCCAGGATTCATGGAAGTACCAGTCGTAGGCACGAGAACCCCTACTGTACCTGGCAAGAGTCGAAAGAAGAGGATTTCTCACATGACGGAAAATGCACCCCAGCCTGGGTCCCAAAACCCCCCGCAACCCCAAGCGGGTAGCCGCCCGATACAGATTTCTGCCATCGGTGGTCAGGGTGTGGACAGTGAGTGGCCTTGTTGGGTCGTCAGTAAGGTTGATGGCCTGAATATCCGCGAAGATGCCACTAGTGACTCAAGATCCGATGGTCATCTCGACAGCGGACAGTCCATTCCCGCCAGCTGCGAGGCCGTGTCCGGTGCGCAGTACCAAAGCTGTGGGGGAAGCCATTGGTGGATTCCGGTCCCGTACGAGGGCCGCAGACACTACGTTGCGTGGGCATGTGTGGACTGGTTTACATCTGAACCTCCTCCTCGCCCTCAGCGCACGTATGTCGTCCAACAAGGAGATACCCTGAGTGGCATCGCTAGAAGGTTCGGGGTTAGCCTGTCAGATTTGGAGAAAGCAAATCCGCAGATCACCAACCCCAACCGAATCTTCCCAGGGCAGGTCATCAACATTCCATGAGTGGCCAGGTGTTACGGATTCCACGAAGCTGAGGCTGAGGTAAGAACCCTTGCGCTGACTCCGTTGACACCGAGGATTGCGAGAGACGGCTGCACCACCTGGGCTGATTTCCCACAGGCACTTCGACCACCCGCCACCACTGTCAGGCACGGGTGACGGTGAGGGCGCCGGTGCCGCCTGCACCGCTGCCGTCGAGGTCCACGACGACGGTGTCACCGTCGGAGATCTCACCGGACAGCAGCTCGCGAGCGAGCTGGTCGCCGATCGCCGTCTGCACCAGCCGGCGCAACGGACGGGCCCCGTAAAGCGGGTCGAACCCGCCCAGTGCCAGCCATTCCCGGGCCGCGCCGGTGACCTCCAGCTGCAGCCGCCGGGCGGCCAACCTGCGCGCCAGCTGCCCGATCTGGATGTCCACGATGGACGTCAGCTCGTCGGTGGACAACGAGTGGAATACCACCAGGTCGTCGAGCCGGTTGAGGAACTCGGGCTTGAAGTGCCGGCGCACCACACCGAGCACCGCGTCGGTGCGCTGGCGCTCGTCGAGCGTGTCGTCGGCCAGCGCCGCCGAGCCCAGGTTGGAGGTCAGCACCAGGATGGTGTTGCGGAAGTCCACCGTGCGGCCCTGCCCGTCGGTCAACCGCCCGTCGTCGAGTACCTGCAACAGCACGTCGAAGACGTCGGAGTGGGCCTTTTCCACCTCGTCGAGCAGCACCACGCTGTAGGGCCGGCGGCGGACCGCCTCGGTGAGCTGCCCGCCCTGGTCGTAGCCGACGTATCCAGGCGGGGCACCGACGAGCCGAGCGACCGAGTGCTTCTCGGAATACTCACTCATGTCGATGCGCACCATCGCGCGCTCGTCGTCGAACAGGAACTCCGCCAGCGCTTTGGCCAGCTCGGTCTTGCCGACACCGGTGGGTCCGAGGAACAGGAACGACCCGGTGGGGCGGTCCGGGTCGGCGACCCCGGCGCGGGCCCGGCGCACCGCGTCGGAGACGGCGCGCACCGCCTCGGGTTGGCCGACCACCCGGCGGCTCAGTGCGTCCTCCATCCGGAGCAGCTTGGTCGTCTCGCCCTCCAGCAGCCGACCTGCCGGGATCCCGGTCCATGCGGACACCACATCCGCGACATCGTCGGGGCCGACTTCCTCCTTGAGCATCACCTGCGGGTCACGCGCCGATGCGGTGGCCTCGGCGAGCTGCTTTTCCAGCGCGGGGATCTTGCCGTAGCGCAGCTCGGCGGCCAGGCCGAGGTCACCGTCGCGCTCGGCACGGTCGGACTCGCCGCGCAGCTGCTCCAGCTGCTCCTTGAGCTCCCGGGTGGCCTCGATGGCGGCTTTCTCGTTCTGCCAGCGAGTGCTCAGCTCGGCCAGCTGCTCCCGGCGGTCGGCCAGCTCGGCACGCAACGCGGCCAGGCGCTGCACCGAGGCCGGGTCGGACTCCTTGGCCAGCGCCATCTCCTCGATCTCCAGGCGCCGGACCGCACGCTCCACCTCGTCGATCTCCACCGGCCGGGAGTCGATCTCCATGCGCAACCGTGAGGCCGCCTCGTCGACCAGGTCGATCGCCTTGTCCGGCAGGAACCGCGCGGTGATGTAGCGATCGGACAGGGTCGCGGCGGCGACCAGCGCGGCGTCGGTGATCCGCACGCCGTGGTGCACCTCGTAGCGTTCCTTCAAACCCCGCAGGATGCCGATGGTGTCCTCGACGGACGGTTCCCCGACGAGCACCTGCTGGAAACGCCGCTCCAGCGCTGCGTCTTTCTCGATGTGCTTGCGGTATTCGTCCAATGTGGTCGCGCCGACCATCCGCAGCTCCCCGCGAGCCAGCATCGGTTTGATCATGTTGCCGGCATCCATCGCGGACTCCCCGGACGCCCCGGCCCCGACGATGGTGTGCAGCTCGTCGATGAACGTGATGACCTGGCCCGCAGAGTCGGTGATCT
Organism: uncultured Actinomycetota bacterium; assembly: GCA_963823755.1. Taxonomy (GTDB): domain Bacteria; phylum Actinomycetota; class Actinomycetes; order Mycobacteriales; family Pseudonocardiaceae. The sequence continues at coordinate 185,716 of CAWGMP010000009.1, read as the reverse complement.
CTTTGAGAACCGCCTTGAGCCGCTCCTCGAACTCGCCGCGGTACTTCGCACCGGCCACCATCGAGCCGAGGTCCAGCGCGACGACCCGCTTGTTGCGCAGCGACTCCGGCACGTCACCGGCGACGATGCGCTGCGCGAGGCCCTCGACGATGGCGGTCTTGCCGACGCCGGGCTCGCCGATGAGTACCGGGTTGTTCTTGGTGCGCCGGGACAGCACCTGCACCACCCGACGGATCTCGGCGTCGCGGCCGATCACCGGGTCGAGCTCGCCGGAGCGGGCCCGCTCGGTGAGGTCGAGACCGTATTTGGCCAGCGCTTGGTAGGTGCCCTCCGGATCCGGACTCGACACCCGAGCCGAGCCGCGGACCGCCTGGAATGCCTCCCGCAGCGCGTCCGGGGTCGCGCCGTGCCTGCGCAACAGCTGCGCGACCGGACCGCCCTCGGCCGCAAGCCCGACGAGTAGATGCTCGGTCGAGACATACGAGTCGCCCATCTCGGTCGCCAGGTTCTGGGCGTGCCCCAGCGATTTGACCGCCTGCCGGTCGAGCTGCGGCGCAGCCACCGTGGAACCGGTGGCCGAGGGCAGGCGCTGCGTGATGCCGTCCAGCTCGGAACGCACCGCTTTGGCGTCCGCGCCCACCGCTGCCAGCAGCGGCGCCGCGATACCGTCAGCCTGCGCCAGCAAGGCCGCCAGCAAGTGCGCCGGCGTCACGTCGGGATTGCCGGCTATCGACGCGGCCTGGCTGGCCGAGGAGATGGCCGCCTCCGTCTTGGTGGTGGGATTGAAGGAGTCCATCCTCACAGCGTTCCCTTCGCACTGGCGTCTTCATGCCTCTGCAGTATCCAACGTCATAAAAGTTGAGCGTGTTCCGCTCAAGAACGGCACATCCAGCAATGTGGGGAGGTCGTCGGCGGACCGCAGCGGCGCACTGTGGCGACCGCTGGAGACCGTGCCATACCATTTCAGAACTCCTCAGGGAGTCGCAAAGCCCGCGACGGGTCACCTGCACGCCATCCACCCGGGAGAAGACGCTTTCGGACCATGACAGCCGACCCCGCGTGGAGCTCCCTTCCCGCACCCGACCGCCAGCCTCACTGCACGGGTGCAGCCGCGATCATGGTCCAATTGATCCGCGAGAGCTACGCGCAGGTTCAGCCGCGCGCCGAGGACGTCGCCCAGTTCTTCTACGCAATGCTCTTCGCCATCGCTCCGGACACCCGTGAGCTGTTCGCAGTGAACATGGAGGTACAGCGCAGCCGGTTCCTGCGTGCCCTCGTGCACGTCATCCAGAACCTCGACCGGCCCGACGAGCTGGTGCCGTTCCTGCGCCAGCTGGGTCGCGACCACCGCAAGTTCGGGGTGCTGGAGCAGCACTACGACGCGATGGGAACCGCGCTGGTGACCGCGCTGAAGCAGTACTCGGGTGCATCCTGGACGCCGCAGGTGGAGAAGGCGTGGCGGGACGCCTATGGTCTGATCGCCAAAACGATGCAGGAGGCGGCCGACGAAGATTCCGGTCCGGCATGGTGGACCGCGCGGGTCGTCGATCACCGGCGGCTGACCTGGGACCTGGCCGTGGTTCGCGTCACCCCCGACCAGCCGGTGCCCTATCGAGCCGGCCAGTACGTCAGCGTGGAAGTGCCGCAGCGGCCGCGGCTGTGGCGTTACCTGTCCCCGGCGAACGCCCCCCGCCCGGACGGATCGATCGAGTTCCACATCCGCGCTGTGCCGGACGGCTCGGTGAGCCGGTCGATCGTCGGCCACACCCAGGTCGGTGACACCTGGCGGATCGGTTCGCCCATGGGCGTCATGACGGTGGATCGGCGATCCGGCCGGGACGTCGTGATGGTCGCCGGCGGCACCGGAACGGCTCCCCTGCGCGCCATCCTCGAAGACCTCACCCAGTGGGGAGACAATCCGCAGGTGACCATGTTCGTGGGCGGGCGGACCCGCGCCGACCTCCACGATCTCGACACGCTCACCGCCATGACCGCGACGAATCCCTGGCTCAGGGTGATCCCGGTGGTCGAGTCGTACCCGAGGATGGCCGGGATGGAACACGGGACGCTCGCCGATGTGGTCACCCGCTTCGGCGCGTGGCCCGACTCCGACGTGCTGGTCTGCGGCTCGCCCCCGATGATCAGGGCCACGGTGTCCCGGATGCTGGTCGCGGGCACCCCGCTGGACCGGATCACCTACGACCCGTTCACGCTCGACTAGCTACGAGGACGCCAGATGACGAGTGCCGTTTCGCTGGGGGGACGAACAGGCACCAGGTCGCGCCGGTAGGAGGCGTGGACCGCGGCGGCGGCCTGCTCGGCGACGGCCTGTGCCTGCATGAGCTCAGTGCGGGCCTCGGTCAGCTCGCCGGCCAACTCCGCCAGCCGGGAGCGAAGCGCCGCCACCTGGTTCTCCAGGTCGATGATCCGCTTGATCCCGGCCAGATTCACCCCGTGATCCTGAGACAGCCGCTGCACCTCTTGCAGCAGCGCGATGTCGCGGGCCGAGTAGCGGCGCCCGCCCCCCGGGCTACGGCCGGGCGACACCAGTCCCAGCCGATCATAGCTGCGCAGGGTCTGCGCGTGCATCCCGGCCAGCGCAGCGGCGACGGAGATCACGAAGACCGGGGTGTCCTGATCCGCACCCGGTGGGGTCGGGGGGATCATCGCGTCGCCCCGGGATGCTGCACGCGGGCGAACAGCTCCGCCCGCGGGTTCTCCCCGGCGGTGGCCTGCGCGTAGGCGGCCAGCGCCTCCTTTGCGCTCCGATTCAGCTTGGTGGGGATGACGACCTGGAGGGTCACCAGGAGGTCACCGGTCCGCCCGCGCCCGGCGATGCCCTTACCGCGGACCCGCAGGGTGCGACCGTTCGCGGTGCCGGCAGGGACCTTGAGCGACACAGTGCCGTCCACCTTGGCGCCCTCCATGATGGGGACGGTCAGTGTGGTGCCCATGACCAGCTCGGGGAACGAGACCGGCACCGTCAGCGTGAGGTCATCACCGGCACGCCCGAACACCGGATGCGGGGTGACGTGCACCAGGACGTAGAGGTCGCCGGCCGGCGCGCCGCGCATGCCCGGCTCCCCCTTGCCCGCCAACCGGATCCGCTGACCGTCGGCTACCCCGGCGGGGATCCGGATGGTCAGCGTGCGGGTGCGGCTGGACACCCCGCGACCACCACATTCGGTGCACGGGTCGTCGATGATCCGGCCCGTTCCACGGCAATCCCGGCACGGCTCCGACAGGGCGAACGCGCCCTGGCTGCGGGTCACCAGCCCGCTGCCACCGCAGACCGCGCAGACCCGAGGAACAGTACCTGCGCGAGCCCCGGAACCACCGCAACTGCCACAGGTGGACGGGCTGGCGATCCGCAGCGGCACGGTGGCGCCGTGGACTGCCTCGGTGAAGTCGATCCGGACCTCGGTCTCGACGTCGGTGCCGCGCCGGGGACGGCTACCCCCGGCGGCACCAGCCGCACCGCCGCGGTTGGCGAACAATCCGCCGAGCAGGTCATTGAGACCACCGGCCTCACCGCCCCGGCCGGCCGCGCCCCCGAACAGGTCACCCAGGTCGAACCCACCCGAGCCACCCGCCCCACCGAATCCACCGCCGGGCCGGAAACCGTTGGCGAACAGGCTGCGCGCCTCGTCGTACTGCTTGCGTTTCTCCGGGTCCGACAGCACACCGTAGGCCTCGGACATCGACTTGAACCGGGCCTCAGCCCGAGCATCGCCGGGATTGGCGTCCGGGTGCAGCTCGCGGGCCAGCTTCCGGTAGGCCCGCTTGATCTCCTCGGCGGACGCGGTGGAGGAGACACCCAGCTCCGCGTAGAAATCTTTTTCGATCCATTCCCGGGCGCTCACCGGACCCCTCCTCCCCGCACTAGTCGTCCCGCAGGTGGTCGGTGCCGTGTGAGTTGTCCCGCAGCTGGTCGGTGCCGTGTGCAGGGTTGTCACTCGGGCGACCGTCGTCCGGCCCGCTCAACGGTCCGGTACTCACCGATAGATCCTCGTTTCCGAACAGTTCCGCAGCGGGTTCGGCATCGGTCACCGCCACCATCGCTGGGCGCAGCACCCGCTCGCTGAAGCGGTAACCCGGGCGCAACAGGGCGGTGACGGTCGGCTTGTGGACGTCGGGAGAGGTGCTGTGCTGCACCGCCTCGTGGATATCCGGGTCGAAACCGTCCCCGATCGCCCCGAAGGACTCCAAACCCTGTGCCTGCAGCGTGGCCACCAGCTTGTCCGCGACGGCCTTGAACGCTCCGGACAGGTCACCGTGCTGTTGCGCCCGCTCGATGTCGTCGAGCACCGTGAGCAGCCCAGTGACGACCTGAGCCTTGGCGACGGCGATCACGAGCTGGCGGTCGCGCTCCACCCGACGGCGGTAGTTGCTGTACTCGGCGGAGATGCGCTGCAGATCCATGGTCCGCTCGTCCAGCTGGGCCTGCAACGCAGCGAGTTCGGCTGTGCCGGCTTGCTTACCTGCGTTCTCCCGTATGCCGGCCGCGTTCTCCTGCGTGCCGACCGCCGCACCCGCTGCGCCGGGGCCGCCCTCGTCGACGTGGACGCCACCACCGGTGGGTTGCTCCCCCGCCGGTGGGGTTCGAACGTTACCCGTCACCGGATCGATCCTCCGCTTGTCTCGCACCACGACTCTAGGCTGCTCCTCACCTGCGGTGCCATCGCCGTGCCTCACTTCTTGCCGCTTCCGGTCTCCTCGTCGACGATCTCAGCGTCGACGACGTCGTCGTGAGCGCCCGCTGACCCTGCCGACGCTGACCCGCCGGCTGCACCGTCGCCCGCGGCCTTGTCCTGGTAGAGCGCCTGACCCAAGGCCTGTGACTCGGTGGCGAGCTTTTCCATCGCGGCGCGGATGGCGGCGGTGTCGGTGCCCTTGAGTGCCTCCTGGACCTCACCCAGCGCGGAGTTCACCTTGTCCTTGACGTCAGCGGGCAGCTTCTCGTCGTTGTCCTTGATGAACTTCTCGGTCTGGTAGACCAGCGATTCGGCCTGGTTACGGGTCTCGGCCTCCTCCCGGCGCTTGCGGTCCTCCTCGGCGTGCTCCTCGGCGTCGCGCATCATCCGGTCGATGTCGTCCTTGGGCAGCGCGGACCCACCGGTGATGGTCATGGCCTGGGTCTTACCGGTACCCATGTCCTTGGCCGAGACGTTGACGATGCCGTTGGCGTCGATGTCGAAGGTGACCTCGATCTGCGGCACACCACGCGGCGCCGGCGGCAGCCCGGTCAGCTCGAACATGCCGAGCTTCTTGTTGTACGCCGCGATCTCCCGCTCGCCCTGGAACACCTGGATCTGCACCGACGGCTGGTTGTCGTCCGCCGTGGTGAAGATCTCCGAGCGCTTGGTGGGGATGGTCGTGTTGCGCTCGATGAGCTTGGTCATCACGCCGCCCTTGGTCTCGATACCCAAGGACAGCGGCGTGACGTCGAGCAACAGGACGTCCTTGACCTCACCTTTGAGCACCCCGGCCTGCAGGGCGGCACCGACGGCGACGACCTCGTCGGGGTTGACGCCCTTGTTCGGCTCCTTGCCGCCGGTGAGCTCCTTGACCAGATCGTGCACCGCCGGCATCCGGGTGGAGCCACCGACGAGCACCACATGATGGATCTTCCCGACCGAGATGCCGGCGTCCTTGATGACGTTGCGGAACGGCGCCCGGCAACGGTCCAGCAGGTCCGCGGTGATCTTCTGGAACTCCGCGCGAGACAGTGTCTCGTCGAGGAACAGCGGGTTCTTGTCGGCATCGACGGTGATGTAGGGCAGGTTGATCGCCGCGCTGGACGAGCTGGACAGCTCGATCTTGGCCTTCTCGGCGGCCTCCCGCAGCCGCTGCATGGCCATCTTGTCCTTCTTCAGGTCGATGCCATGAGATGCGCGGAACTTGTCCACCAGCCAGTCGATGATCCGCTGGTCCCAGTCGTCCCCGCCCAGGTGGTTGTCCCCGGAGGTCGCGCGGACCTCGACCACCCCTTCGCCGATCTCCAGCAGCGACACGTCGAACGTGCCACCCCCGAGGTCGAAGACCAGGATGGTCTGCTCCTTCTCACCCTTGTCCAGGCCGTAGGCCAGCGCAGCCGCGGTGGGCTCGTTGACGATCCGCAACACGTTCAAACCCGCGATCTGACCGGCCTCTTTGGTGGCCTGACGCTGGGCGTCCTCGAAGTAGGCCGGTACGGTGATCACCGCGTCGGTCACGTCCTCACCGAGGTAGGCCTCGGCGTCGCGCTTGAGCTTCATCAACACCCGGGCACTGATCTCCTGCGGGGTGTACTTCTTGCCGTCAACCGTGGTCGACCAGTCGGTCCCCATGTGCCGCTTGACCGACCGGATGGTCCGATCCACGTTGGTGACCGCCTGGTTCTTGGCGGACTGACCGACGAGCACCTCACCGTTCTTGGCGAAGGCGACCACCGAGGGCGTGGTGCGCGAGCCCTCCGAGTTCGCCACCACCGTGGGCTCGCCGCCCTCCAGGACGGACACGACGGAGTTGGTGGTCCCTAGGTCGATGCCGACCGCACGAGCCATGTGAGCAACCCTTTCCGAACTTGACTGGAACTGACTCAAGCTTGGTCGTGACTATACCGAGCCACCGAGCCATGACTTGAGCAGGTTCCGCTCAACCTTCCTGCCACCTCAACGTCGGGGACGACGTGGGGGTTCCCCGCTAGCTTGCCGACCGACTGCCACAGCAGAGCTGAACCTCAGGCCAGGGGTGTTCCACAAGGTAAAGTCGTAGGTCGGCGCAACGTCGTGCCCGCTTCCCGATCGGGGTTGATCAACCATGTCGACGAACCACGAACGGGAACTCGATCGTGGTTTTACGCCGCCAGGACCCGCCGAGCCCGAATGGCCGTCAACGCTCGACATCCCCACACTTCTCGCGGGCGGCTGGGAACCCACTCCGTTCCGGGAGTTCGTCCTCAAGATCCACAGCAGGTGTGACCTCGCCTGTGACTACTGCTATATGTACGAGCTAGCGGACCAGACCTGGCGTCTCCGACCGCGCCGGATGCCCCAGGCCGTCGTGGAACAGACCGCGACGCGGATCGCCGAGCACATCCACGCCCACGGCCTCACGCGAGTCACGATCATCCTGCACGGTGGCGAGCCATTGCTCGCTGGTCCCGACCTGATCACCCATCTAGTGACCGCCGTTCGGGGCGCGGCCGGCCCTCGGGTACAGGTCGATGTCAGCCTGCAGACCAACGGAGTCGGCCTGGACGCCGGGTACCTACGACTCTTCGACGACCTGGACATCCGAGTGGGAGTAAGCCTAGATGGTGACGTTGCAGCGCATGACCGGCACCGGCGGTACCGGAACGGGCGGGGCAGCCACGCGGCGGTCGTGGCGGCACTGGAGCGCCTAACCGCAGGGCCGTACCGGCATGTGTTCGGCGGCATGCTCTGCACGATCGACGTACGCAACGACCCAGTATCCACCTACGAAGCGTTGCTGCAGTTCAATCCACCGATGATCGACCTGCTGCTGCCGCACGGTACATGGACGACACCGCCGTCGGAGCGGATTCCCGGTTCGCTGAGCACGCCCTATGCCGACTGGTTGATCGCTGTGTTCGACCGGTGGTTCGGCGCACCCCGCCAGGAAACCCGCATTCGGCTGTTCGAGGAGATCATGCACCTACTGCTGGGTGGGGCCTCCGCCAGCGAAGCTGTGGGCCTCTCCCCGGTGAGTGTGATCGTCATCGAGACGGACGGCAGCATCGAGCAGTCTGACATGCTGAAGTCGGCCTATCACGGCGCTCCGTGGACCGGCTTGCACGTCACCCGCGATTCACTCGACGCCGCCTTGCTCCTTCCCTCGGTGGTGGCTCGGCAGATCGGCGCCATGGCACTGTCCACCGAATGTCGCGGCTGCCGAATCCGCCAAGTCTGCGGCGGCGGCCTTTACCCGCACCGGTACCGGTCCGGCAGCGGATTCGCCAACCCTTCGGTCTACTGCCCTGACCTGTTCCGCCTCATCACTCACATTCGGCAGGCCACGGAGGCCGGCATCACCGCACGACTCGCAGCACGGCGATGAACGTCCGCGCGCACCACCTGCCGGATGACGTGTTCGGCACTCTGGCCGCTGGCGAGGGCGGGGTTCAGGCACTTCATCACCTTGCCGCAGCCCAGTACAGCAAGCACCTGCTGCTCCTGCGAGGTGTCGTGGACACTGCCGAGGCTTGTGGACATCCGCAGGCCGCGCAGGCCCGCCGCGCCTACGACCTGCTCGCCACCATCCAGGAACAGGTCCCCGACGATGTGGACGCTGTAGTACGGCACCCGGCGGTGGGGGCATGGGCGTGGCGGACACTGCGGGCGTTGCATGGCGGCAGAGCCATGGCCGGCGCCGAGCCGGGCCGGTTTGCGGCTCTGACGGCAGCCGCCGCGATCCGGTCCAGAACTCCGTGCACGCTGGACGTACTGGCGACCGACGGTGTGATCACGCTTCCGTCGCTGGGCGCTGCCACGTTGCCCGGGCGCCACAGCGCAGTGGTCGTCCGATGCGCCACGGACGGGACAGCGGTGTTGGCCACAGACGGACGCGTTCTTGTGCCCGCCGATCCGGATGAGAGCGCACCGGGTTGGCGACCGCTGCCCCGCATCATCGCCGAGGCGTCTGGAATGACGCTGCGCCTGCTGATCGATGACCTGGATCCCTTCCGCATGCCGGCAACCGCGAATGCGGCCCCGCGGCTGACCGCAGAAGACATCGACTGGTGGCGAGCGGCCTTGCGTGAGACGTGGACGCTGCTAGTCCGGTACCACCCGGCCACAGCCGAGGAGATCGCGGCGGCGATCCGGGTGCTCACTCCGCTCACCTCACCGCCAGGCAGCCAAGTCGGTGCGAGCTCTCGAGAGACATTCGGCACCGTCGCGCTGTCCACCCCACCCGATGCACGGTCGTTCGCGCTCACACTCTGTCACGAAGTTCAGCATACGAAGCTGGCCGCTGTGATCGACATCATTGCATTGACCCGGTTAGACGACGGGCGTCGCTGGTACGCGCCATGGCGGAACGACCCACGACCGATCGGCGCCCTACTCCAGGGCAGCTACGCCTTTCTTGGCGTGAGTGGCTTCTGGCGCCAGCAACGACGACACGAGAATGGCGCTGCTGCAGTCTTCGCGCACTCCGAGTTCGTCCGGTGGCAGGCGGCCTCCCAGCTTGCCGTGGCCAGTTTGCTGGCCAGCGGGCAGCTGACGCCTGCGGGTGAGCAGTTTGTCGCCGGGATGGCGCGAACCCTGCGCAGCTGGGAAGACGAACCGGTCCCCGCGGCGGCACGGATGATCGCCCAGCACAACGCCGAGCGGCATCTAGCCCGGTGGCGGCTCCGCAACGACGACAGCGCCGCACCCTCCGAGTGACAAACCAGCAACCGAGCGCACGTATCCTCACCAATCTCGCGGTCAGCGGCTGCGTTTTCGAGACCGGCGATGTCGCTGGCGAGGTTAGTAATAGCTGGCCGAAGTAATCCACGTCAGGACGAACTCACGTCGGCGGTGGCTCGATGTCGCATTCGATGCGCACTCCATTTTTGGCGGTGTCCAGCTGTGGATGTCCAGCACCAAGAAGACGCTCCAAGGAAGTAAGCGCACTGACCAGATCGATCTGACCGGTTGCCCGGTCCCCTAGATCAACCTTGATCAACGCAAGGTTGATTGCAGCGGCGACCGTGTCGGGATGGGTGGTTCCCCGCACCGCATGCGATAGCCTCAATACCGTTTCCGCCTCCCGGAGCGCCTGGCTTTCATGGCCGAGCAGGGCCAGGTCGATGGCGAGGTTATGCATGGCGCACAGTGTGTATTGATGGTCATCACCAAGGACCTGCCTGAGGTCCGCTACCGCCTTCTCATCGCGACGACGGGCACCGCGATAGTCACCAAGCGCCCTCATCACCGCGGCGGAGTCGACTAGCATCGCCAGCGTCATCGGATGGCGGGCACCGAAGAGGCGTTCGCAACCTCCTAGCACTTGGGAAGTCTTCATTGTCGCATCCCTCAGGTCCTTGGCCGCCAGCCACGTATTCACCAGCGAAATGCCGGCAGCGAGCGTGTACTCGTGATCCACCCCGAACCAGGTCGTTAGATCGCTACTATTCTGTTCCGCAAGTGCTACCGCGTCGTCATGACGGCCGAGTTTACGCAGCGCCATCACCTCGGTCCGGACGGCATGCAAGACCCCGTGGTGATTGGAACCAACTGTCGCGCGGTAGGTCGGGAGAATCGCCCGCAGTGTCTCCAGGGCCTCCTTGTACCGGCCTAGTCCGTAGAGGTCCCTCGCGAGGTTCGTGCGCGTGAAAAGCGTCCGCGGATCCTGCTCACCGTGGGCGGCCTCCACCTGGTGAACGATCTCCAGGTCTAGATCGTGGGCCTCCTTGAAATGACCGAGCAGGCGGAGGCTCACCGCTATATTGTTGCGGATTGTGCGGATCTTGTCCTGGTCGTCGGTGTCGCTTCGCAGGTGGCGATTGAGATTTCCTTGGTCCACCACCAAGGCCCTCGCGTACTCTCCCGAGATCCGCAAGTCGACCGCACGGTTCTTGTCCAGATCCGCGAAGTACTCGTGGTCTGGACCGAAGATAGGATTGCGCTCCATGTAGTCCAGAGCTTCAAGCGTCAGTCGCCTCGCGCCTGAGTGATCGCCTAGAATCCTCATTGCATTCGCCAGGTGATGCTTCGCTAGAACGATAAAGTCATGGTCGGTCTCGAATCCGTTCCCCTGCTCCTCCGCCGCGATTACCAGCCGTTGACCGAGCTTCATGCTCTGCTCGTAGTGGCCGATCTGGTGGAGGTAGCGCACTTGATCGAGCGCCACCCTGCGCACCTCAAACTCGGGTGCAGTGGCTAGCTCTGCTGGGCCAATATGTGGGCCCACCTCTGCATAGTGCTCCCAAAATCGCGAGTCATCCGGCTCCCCAGGATTGGCCGCCGCGAGGATCGCTCGTACATTGGCACGGCCGCGCTGCAGCTGCGCGGCGGTGAGCCAGTCCCGCAGGACTCGCTGGAAGAGCCGGTGCACCTGAATGCGCGGCGGATCCGCGCCAACAACCTTCAGGAGACCGTAGCGGCGAAGCTCCCGGACGGCCAGATTCAAGGAGGGCGGCTGGTGCAGCGCTTCCCGTAGCGGCGATGTCACGAGCCCCTGACGGCCGCTACGTAGCAGGGTCAATGACAGCGGCTCCGCGCTCAATGAAGCGAACAACTCGAAGAGCTGCGCGGCTACCGGAGAGGTGGCAGCGAGCTGCTCGAACGCGAAATTGAGGAAGGCGACGAGAGTCGTCGGATAATTTGCCGCCTTGATTTTCGGGTTGGACAAGATCTCCTGGACCTGCTGGTCAAGTCGATCAATATAGTCCGCAATAGCGATACCTGTGGCGACCCGCCAGGCAGCAGCCTGCTCTACCGCCAGCGGCAGGTCGCCCAGTCTGTCGGCCAGCCTGTCGGCGTCCTCGGAGGTGATATCAACGCCGCGTGAGCGCAGGAGCTCGACGCTCTCAGTGCGCTGGAAGACGTCGACCTCCAGGGTCGGCCCATATCCGGTCCAATCGGGATCGCGAGACGTCAGAAGGACCCTTCCGGATCCGAGCGCGTCCAGTGACGGCAGGCTGTCGGGCGAACCCGCATTGTCGAACGCCAGGATCCATCGCAGCGGGCTTCGCGCGAGTGCTTCGAGCACTTGCGCGGGCGGATGCTGCATTTCTTCGCTCCCTGGCAGGCCCAGACGAGCGCCAAGCGCGGCCAGCGACGCCCGGAGTCGTGACGGGTGCTCGGCCGGGACCCACCAGATGAGCTCGTAGCGGTCACGAAACCGATAGATGTACTCAACCGCGAGCTGAGTCTTGCCGACACCACCGATTCCGTTCAATGTCAAGATTCCAGCGCCTGCACGGAGCACCTTGTCGATAGAGCCGATCTGGTGCTCCCTCCCGACGAAGCCGGTGTTACGCGGTGGAAGGTCTCCCAGCAGGTCAGTCGCCGGTGCACTCGACATGTTCTTAAACAGTGGCGCCGAGACCACGCGCGCCGGAATCACGCTCGCCGCGATTGCGGTGGGAGAGCCGGCTGTGGCGACGTGCGGGTCGGTGGCCGTACCGCTCGCCTGGTCCGCGGCGACCACCGCAAGCCACAGCTCGTGGAATTTGCGCACCGTCGCGTCCACATCCGGCTGACGGACAGCGATGTCGGCGAGGTGTCGGACGACACACTCCAGCTTGATCCACTTCCACCGTGGCGCAGCATCTCCGCGCAACATCAGGGCGACCGTCTCGTGGCTAACAGTGTCACGGAGATCGCTCCGCTTCCTGATCCCGGAACTGATCATCCGCGTGCTCGGTAAGCCGGCATTGCGATAGAGCTCATGGAGGGCATGGGTCAGGTCGCGCAGCGGACCAGGCGGTAGACCATCTGGTCGAGGTATGCCCTGCGACACGTACCGCTCCAAGGTCAACAGGCTGGCGTCAGCAACTGTCAGATTATGTCAGGAAACACGTCCTCCTAACAATGGTCGGCGCAACAGTCGTCAGAAGATGTTCGTGTTGGCCAGGATTCGGCGCCGACAATCCTCGCCTGTGGACCATTGGAAGTGAGACCAGACGTCGCTAAGTCAATGGAGCAGCGCGATGATGATTCGAGGCAAAGAAGAAGAGACGATGCCAGGCTCAATCGATGCCATGGTAAGGATCAGCTCTAGGACAATCCGGTTCGGATCGTTCGTTGCGGCGAGCACCCGGATCCACAAGTCGGCTCGTCACCACCACCCTGGAGCCCGGGACCACACCCCGTCATCTGTCCACTTTGCACGGGTGTGGGCGGAGCGATACTGGCCTGCTGGCCGGGTAGTGCTCCAGCTGTCCGCCGCGACTGCCATGATCACCCAATACGAGAGCATCGCGCTCGCGATCGGTGGGATCGCAATGATGGCGGAGATCGCGCAGGACCGTTCCACGCGAAGCCGCTGACTCGGAGTTACTAGCCTTGATCAGCAGCGGCGTGAACCGTTACGCCCACTGGAACGTACTCACGTGATCCACTTACACGCCATGCTCAGCCAGCAGCTCCTCCACATCCCGGTGGCAGCCGTAGCGATCTGGAGGAAGAGAAATCGACGTGTGCGAATCTGCCCGCGCGGTGGTGCCTGTGAGCGCGTCGTAGATGGCACACTTTTGGGGCGTTGAGCCCAGCCTGGTTGGGCCGGGCTGACGGTCAGCGGTGAGCACCCAGTAGGTTCAGGCCAGACGCCACAGCAAGAAGTGCATATGAGTAACGCCAGCGACACCTAGGGAGCGCATATGAGTGAGGACACAGCGGGTCACGACGATGGACTGATCGATGTGAGCGAATTCACACTGCGCCAACTGGCGAACGAGGTCGACGAGTCCAGTTTTACGCGGACGCTTCGTCGACTACTCGGTTCCAGCGAGGAGGACGGTGAGGTGATCGCTGGATGGACTTCACATCTTTCACACCACCCGGGTAGTCCGACCAGTTAGCGAAATGTCGTGCGACGATCTCTCTCGTGCGCGTACCATGATAGTCTCGGCCGCAGTAGCCTTGGCGCGCCAGAGTAGGGCGCGCTGGCAAGCAGCGGGTGAGCTCACTGTCATGACGGTCCACACTGTGAGCAATGGTGTAGATGAGCGCCCCAAACATCGGCGTCCGACCCTTTCGAACCGAAGACGGCCACCGTTCTTCGGACGGTCGACCAAGTCGAGCGATCTCGCCGCACTTTCGCGGGCGAATCGGCTCACCGTGCTCCACAGGAGTCGGGGGTCGGGAAGACCTTGCTGCTGAGGGTGATTCCGCTGTCGGACCGGGGTCCGCCGAGTCCTTCCACTCGGTCGCGTCTCCCACGGTTCCGTGTTCCCCTCGCCACCCTGCCGGAGCACAACCCCTTACACCTTCGCCCTTCTCACGTCCTGGTCCCCAGACGAGCCGGCGACAAGACTTTCCGGGTTAGCCGTGCCTGATTTTCTACGCCGCCGCGGCAAGCAGACCGACCGTTACGGGCGCGCACTCCCCGTGTTTGCCGCCATCGATCAGGCCGAGGAGCTGTTCGCTGACTCGGATCACCCGAAACGGCGCTGAAGACCATTCATCGACAAGCTCATCGAAGCACTCCGAGTTCGTCCGCTGGCAGGTGGCCTCCCAGCGTGTCGAGGCCAGCCTTCTGGCAGCGAGCGGCTGACGTCTGCGGATGAGCAGTTCATCACCGGAATGGCGCGGACTCAGGATATGACAGCCATCAGATAGGCGGGGGGTCGAAGTCGAAGTCGAGGCGACCCCCTTGCTCGGCGACCCGCGTGTCTGGGTGGCCAGAACCGAGGGTGCGTTTATAGCGCTCCAACGTGTCTTCCGTGAGGCGGGTCGCTTCTTCCTTCGCGCCGTGGGCTCTCATGTCCACGGCCAGGTTTGCGGCGCATCCGAGCGTCAGCGGATGATTCTCACCTAGGAGCAGCCGCAGCCGCGCCAACGTATCCTCTCCGAGCACGCGAGCGGCGGCTGCGTCCCCGAGACCAGCGATGTCGCTGGCGAGATTGGTCGCCACCGTGAGCGGATAATGATGGTCCCGACTGAGCCGCACATCGAGGGCCGCCAGGGACGCCTGATTGAGCTGGCGTGCGCCCGACAGGTCTCCGCGCACCCGCAACAGAAGCGCCAAATTTCCGGCACAGCCATGATTGTAAGGATGGTCGGCGCCGTAGACCTTGGGATAGCGATTCACGGTGTCCTCGGCGATCTCGAACGCCTCGTCGATCTGATCATCAGTTCGCAGAATGTTGCTCAGACTCATAGCGGCGGCCAAGGTGTCGGGGTGGCCTGCGCCAAAAAGCCGGGTACACCGCTCGAACACGTCCCGGGCCAGCATCAGCGCATCGTCATAGGCGGCGGTCCGCCGTCGCGCGATGGACAGTTCCTTGGCGGCGCGGATTGTCCAGTAATGGTCGGCCCCCAACTGCTGCCGGCCGAACTCGTAAGCGTCGTCGCCGAGGTCTCGGGCCTCCGCGTACTCGCCACACAACCGCACGGCGCGGGAGAGCCCGCTCCACGACGCCAGCACGTCGGACTTACTGACCACCGGCGTCGCATCGTTCTGCTGCACGTACGTGAGCTCATGCAGCTCTCGAGCAGCCTGGTAGTCGCTGTTCAGCCCGTAGTCCAGAGCGAGGTTGTTCATGGTGCGCAGCGTCCGCGGGTCCGCCGCGCCGAGGGATTCCTCGTGTAGACGACGGGACTGCTGATCCAGGTCACGCGCCGCGCGGAAATCGCCTCGTGCGCGCAGGTCAGCACCGAAGGAGTTCATCAGCACGAGAGTGAGCTCGTGGCGCGAGCCGAGGATCTCCCGTGAATGTTCTAACGTTACCTGGTTCACATCATGGGCCGCGTGATATTCCCCCAGCTCGCGCAGCGTGTTCCCCAAGTGCCGCTGCGCGTCGAGCACGTCAGGATGGTCGGCGCCAGAGTCCGCCTTCCACCGGTCGAGGAGCTTCTCCAGGAGGGCACGTGCTGACTGGTGGTCACCGGACTGATAGAGGTAGCGCACGGTGTCGAGCGCGAATCTCCGCACATCCGGGTCCTGACATGCGTCCAACTCCGATGGGCCCACGTGCGCCGCCAGCTTGGCGTACAGCGGCCAGTGGGCGTTGTCGTCTGGGTTTTTCGGTGCGGCAGCGGCAAGCAGTAAGTGGGCGTCGTGCCGGAAGAGCCCCTTGTCCGTCGGCGACAGCTCCTCCCGGAGCAGCGCCTGGACCAGCCGGTGAACCTGGATAGTCCGGGAAGCTGTGTCGATCCAAGCCAGCGCGAAGCGGCCGAGCTCACGGATTGCTCTGGTCAGTAGAATCGGCTTGGCAAGCAGGCCACTGAGCTGTGGTTGCACACCCGGGATCGCTCGCATGAACACGTCGCGCGGAATTGGCTCAGCGCCGAAGAAGGCGCAGCACCGCAGCAGCTCTACTGCCTCTGGCAACTGCTCGCTCAGTTTGGAGACCGACAGCTTCCAGGCAGCGGTCATGGAAACCGGATACTCTGACGGCTTGCTTTCCGCCAGCAGTTCGCTCGTCTGCTCCTTCAGCAGCCGGAGGTACTCATCCACCGACATGCCGGTCTCCGCCTGCAGCGCGCCGGCCTGCTCGAGGGCCAGCGGCAGGTCGCCCAGTTCCTGAGCCAGTTGGACGGCATCCAACTCACTGATCGCGTTAGAGACCCGTTTGTTCAGAAAGGTCACACTCTCAGCGCGGCTGAATACGTCCACCAGGACTGTGTCGACCACTGACTGCCAACGATGGTTGCGCGATGTAATCAAGACATGGCCTGGGCCCCGGGGGACGATGTCGTTGATGTCCTCGGGCTGGTCCGCGTTGTCAAAGATCAACAGCCACCGGTCATACGGGTTCCCGAGCCGCAGAGCATTGAGGACTGCCGTGGCAGCCTCCTCGATTCCGGTGGCCGTGGCCGGTGGCAGGCTCAGGTGGGGCGCCAGCGCTGCTAGCGAGGAACGGACCAGCACTGCTTGATCTGCGGAAATCCACCAGACGACGTCGTACTCAGACTGGTATCTGTACGCGTACTCGATAGCTACCTGGGTCTTCCCCACGCCGCCGAGACCGTGCAGGGCGTGCGGTACCACCGCGGTGACGTCGGTGGCAACGCCTGCCCGTAGCTTAAGGAGAAGGTCCTCGCGGCCGGTGAAGTTCTTGTTTCGTTGCGGCACCCTCCCCCAGATCTCAGGGACACGCCCCGATGCCCGCACTGTGCCCGCTGACTCCACATCCGCCTCCGACCTCTTTGTTGACTATCGGGGAACGTGGCCACTTTGCAAGTGCCCGCTAACAACCCTAGCCCCGTCCCGATCCTTATCTTTCACCCGGTTAGAGTTCGAGTGTGCCGTGACGTGACGCGGCCCACCCGACTCGACATGTCGAAAGATCGGATCATGGTCACAGCCAGGAGCACTTTACCCATGCACACCGCATGCTACGCCGCCAGCGCCTGAAGATCCACCAGCCTGGCGACCACGACCACTGGGCCAGCTGCTCCACCCAGGCCGTCCATCCGGCTCAGCCGCGCCGGTGCATCCAATGTCACAATAAGTCACAGATGTCTCCCTCCTCCCCCGTCAAGCTACAGTTCCCCCGACTCCACAGACGGCGCAAGACTAAAGGCCTACCATGTGCGATCATGGAGGAGCGAGGCCGTACCGTAGCTAGGTACGACTGGGGCAGCAGCCGCGACCTAGGGACCGTTACGGTGCAGCAACGGCGACCGTGGCAAGCGTTCAGGGAGGCGGTAGGCGCGCAGGAGGATTGGGGTGAGTCAACGTGCGGATCTGCTGGCTCGATAGGTATCTTGCGGGGGCGCACGTGTCTCTATAGCTATAGGACCAGACGACACCTTAGGGAGCGCATATGAGCGAGGACACAGCGAGACACGACGATGGGCTGATCGATGTGAGCGAATTCACACTGCGCCAACTGGCGAACGAGATTAACGAGTCCAGCCTTACCCGCGCATTACGCCGGTTACTCGATTCCAGGGAAGGGTATGGCGAGGAGATCGCCAGCTTCCAGTCTTCTTCACCACCCCGGTGATCTGACCAGTGGTTACAATGTCGTGCGACGATCTCTTGTGCGGGTGCCGTGATGGTCTCGGTCGCAGCCCTGGTATCAGAGTGGCAGGACACGCTAAAGGGCAGTGGGTGGGCCCACCGTCATGACGGTCCACACTGTACGCAACGGCGTAGATGAGCACCCCTACGTCGGCTTCCGACCCTTTCAGACCGAGGATGGCGACCGGTTCTTCGGACGGTCAACCGAGTCGCGTGACCTCGCCGCGCTCTGGCGGACAAACCGGCTCACCGTGCTCTATGGGGCCTCGGGAATCGGGAAGACCTCGCTGCTTATGGCCGGGGTGATTCCACTGCTGGAGCCGGGGTCCGCCGACGTCCTCCCACCCGGCCGTGTCTCCTACGGTTCCGCCTTCCCCCTCGCCGCCCTGTCGGGGCACAACCCCTACACTTTGGCCCTGCTCAAGTCCTGGTCCCCCGACGAGCCGGCGACCAGCCTCTCCGGGCTGGCCGTGCCTGATTTTCTGCGCCGTCGCGGCAAGCGGACCGATCGCTACGGGCGCCCCCTCCCCGTGTTCGCCGTCATCGATCAGGCCGAAGAGCTGTTCGCTGACTTGGCTCACAAGAACCGGCACCGAAGACCGTTCATCGACGAGCTCGCCGAAGCCTTGGACGAACATCCAGACCTGCATCTGCTGCTGTCGATCCGGGAGAGTTCCCGCATCGACCTCGCCCCGTACGAACATGACCTCGGACGCACCTCGCAGGCGTGGTTTCGCCTCCTTCCGCTTACCCCCGATGCCGCGCTGGAGGCTGCGAGGGGACCACTGGAAAGCACTGATCGATCGTTTGCTCCGGGAGCCGCCGAGTACCTTGTCGATGAACTGCGTACCAGCGAGATCGTCAGCACCGTCGGTCAACGGAGCAGCGTCATCGCCGAGGACGTCGAGCCAGCCTTGCTCCAGGTTGTCTGCGCCCAACTATGGGAAGCACTCCCAGACGACGTCAAGGTCATCACGTCCGATGAGTTACGTACCCACGCTGACGTTGACCGGACGCTCGCCGATTTCTGCGGCCGAACGCTGACGGCGATCGCCGATGACCGAGGTCTGCATGCCACCGAACTTCGATCATGGCTACAGCACACGTTCATCACCGAACTCGGACGGCGGAACACCGTCGATGAGGGTCTGACCCAGACCGCGGGAATGCCCAATGCGGTGGTGCGTGCGCTGGAGAATCGGCACATCATTAAGGCGGAACAACGATCCGGCACACGATGGTACGAGCTGCAACACGACCGTCTGATCGAACCGATCCGGCGGATGGACGTCACGGCGTTGGGGCCGCTTCCCCGAGTCAAGCCCGCCGAGTATCTGCACATCGCCGTGGAGGCATTGGCGGCCGGAGATCTCGCGCTGGCTAAGCAGCAGGCAGAGAAGGCCCTACGGACGAGCGCGGACACCGACCTGCGGCTTCGCGCCGAAGCTGAGTCTTTCCTCGGCAACATCGCCCACGAACGTGGAGAGCCAACAGAGGCGGAGGCTCGCTACCGCGCCGCAGCGCCGCTTTTCGAGGTGTTGCAAGACACGCCAGCGGTGGCGCGTATGCTCGCCGCGATCGGCCAATCCTTGCTTGCCCAGGGCCGCCGAGCCGAGGCGGTAGAAGAACTACGCGCCGCCGTCGGGAGAGTACCCAACGACCTGACCATTCAGACAGAGCTGGCGCGAACGCTGTGGCACCTTGGACAACAGCGCGCAGCAATCGCTATCCTTACCAGTGTGCTTGCCATCGACGGCAACACTCCTGAGGCGCTACGAGCGCGGGGAGAGATTCTTGCCGACATGGGAGACGCAGACAGCGCGCTTCGCGATCTGGACCGGGTGCGCCGGCAGCAGCAGCCCGCAACCCGGGCTGCCCGTGGCCTTGCACTGGCGACGCTGAGCAACCGCGCTGCTGCCGACCAGGAAATCGACGCCGCCCTCACCGAGGCGCCAGACAGCGGACCGGTACTGCTTTATGCGGCGCGGGTCGCAGCGCTTAGCAGTGGCCCGGCCGTGGCCGCTGATCGGACCCGCCGAGCTCTCGCCGCTACCCACCCCCCACTTCCTCCCCATCAGCGCGAGGCGGCACAAAAACTCCTCCAACCAGGGCGCAGATAATCGGCCAGTCCGCTCCCACCAGAGGCAAGGCATCGGTGACAGCAGCACGGTTCATTCTGCTATGTCCTGAGCCGCCGCGTCAGAGAAACGTGTGAGGCACCCATCGAACTCCGTGAAATCAAGGGGGCGGTTTATTTGCCCGCCCTCGTCGTGATGGCCCATGTCGGTGTGCTGTGCCGTGGCGGCGGCCAACCGGACCGCGGCTGACCCGAGCGCACGGGCAGCCTCAGCCGTTTTCGGTGAGAGCAGCGCGACGTGCGATGCATGCAGGCTAGCGGACACGGCATGCTCCTGAATTGTGGAAAGCCTGACAGTCATGTCCTTCCAATGCCGCTGTCCGGCAATCTCAATCTTGCTTCTGAGCTGGGTGGCTGTGCCCAGCAGCTCGCCGTACGCGTGCCTGCGTGCCTGCGTCCGCTGATCCTCTCGTTGTCGATTGGCTTGGGCCTCCTCACGTTTAGCTAGGGCCTCCTCACGTTTAACGTTGGCCCGATGGGTCAACCCGGCTCCACCGAGAGCCCCGAGAAGCACACCGGTCGTAGAGATGACGGCCGAGACAACCGAGAAGTCGGGCATGAGAGGATTCTGTAGGCGCCAACCGTCTGTGTCACTGCACCGCTGGAAGCCGTCCTTACCGAGCCGCCGCTGATCGGGGAGACGAAAGCTCGCGCATCGCCAATCAAGGCTTCGGCGTAGGCCCAGGTCTGTCGCAGTCCCTGCACGTAGACGTTGTCATAGCTGTGCGCGGTGGCGGCGTCCTCACCGATTTCAACGAGCATCTCCGTTTCGGGAACGATGTCTGAGTACTCCTACCACCAGCCATGTTCATCGACGCGGCAGCGTAACGCGCCAAGCTTCTGCGCCTGCTCGACGCCGATGTCAAGCAGATCCAGGTGCTCAGAGGCTGATCCGGACACCTCCGGACTCCATCCGCGACAGGTGCGCAACGGAGACGCGGCGGTGGGATCGGGTCGCCGCAGCGAGGCTGCCGAAGCGGGGCCGGTGTCGACGTGTTCGCGCCCGAGGTCGTTATCTGAGCCTACGAAGGTCCCGCGGGATGCACCCCGGCGGGCACTGCTCAACCTGGTGCATCCGCAGCGCCCGGACTCCCCGAGCGGTATCTATTCGACACCGCGCTCCCTGCAGATACCCCGGCATAAGCAACGCCCGATGACGATCCGGCTTCCCGCTGCCAGCCGTGCTGGAGCACGCGCAACCCGGCCAGCCGGTTGATCACGCCAACACGCCTGTCATGATCACTATTCTTCCCAAATGATGATCACTTGATGTGTCGCAACGCCGGCGCTCGAACCGATGCGGTACAGCGGGGGTACGTCCCCACACCAGCGAGCCGTCTAGCTACTACCGAGTAACTGACCGTAGGGTGCGACTAGGCACTCGAACGGTTCCCGGTTAGGTTGCTTGTCAATCCGGAGCACCGCGGGGAGGTGGACGCCGTGATGGCAGCGCGACTGGCTACCGGCCTGGCGCTGACTATTCTGACGCTCGTTCTCGCCGGCCGGCGGGCGTGGTGGCTGTACACGCTGATCCGTTCCGGGCAGCCGACGGGCGGCCGTACCGCAGATCTGCCAGCCCGGCTACGAGCCCAGCTGGTCGAGGTGTTCGGGCAGCGGCGGCTGTTGGAGTGGACGATCCCGGGTCTCGCGCACTTCTTCACCTTCTGGGGCTTCGTCATCCTGATCAGCGTCTACCTCGAGGCCTACGGGGCGCTGTTCGACGAGAACTTCGCCATCCCGCTGATCGGGCACTGGCCGGTGCTGGGCTTCGGCCAGGACGTCATCGCGCTCGCGGTGCTCGTGTCGATCATCACGTTCGCGATCATGCGAGTGCGCCAGGATCCGGAACGCAGACAGCGGGCGTCACGCTTCTACGGCTCGCACACCGGCGGGGCCTGGCTCATCCTGTTCATGATCTTCAACGTGATCTGGACGTTGTTCCTGTTCCGGGGCACCGAGGTGAACGACGGCACCTTGCCTTACCGCTCCGGCGCGTTCGCCTCGCAGGCAGCAGGCGCGCTGCTCGCACCGCTGGGCCCGGGTGCCAACCGGGTGCTGGAGACGGTCGGACTGCTCCTGCACATCGGCGTCATGCTGAGTTTTCTGATCATCGTGCTGTACTCCAAACATCTGCATATCTTCATCGCGCCGATCAATGTCGCGACCAAACGGATACCCAAGGCACTCGGCCCGCTGCTGCCGATGGAATCGGGTGGCAAACAGATCGACTTCGAGGATCCCGGTGAGGACGACGTCTTCGGCCGCGGCAAGATCGAGGACTTCACTTGGAAGGGCATGCTGGACTTCGCGACCTGCACCGAGTGCGGTCGCTGCCAGAGCCAGTGCCCGGCGTGGAACACCGGCAAGCCGCTGTCCCCCAAGCTGGTGATCATGGATTTGCGCGATCATCTGTTCGCCAAGGCGCCCTACCTGATCGGCGATCAGACGGTACCCGACCATAGCGAGGTCGACGTGCTGGCGCTGGCCGCGAGCAACGGGCACGTGCCCGAGTCGGGCTTCGGCCGGGTTCCCGGATCGGGTCCGGAGCAGTTCTCGCGGCCCTTGGTCGGCAGCGCCGAGGTGGGAGGTGTGATCGACCCCGACGTGCTGTGGTCGTGTACCACCTGCGGGGCCTGCGTGGAGCAGTGCCCGGTGGACATCGAGCATGTCGACCACATCGTCGACATGCGACGTTACCAGGTGCTGATCGAGGCCGAGTTCCCCACCGAGCTGGGCACGCTGTTTCGCAACCTGGAGAACAAGGGCAACCCGTGGGGGCAGAACCCGTCGGCCCGGATGGACTGGGCGAAGGGCCTGGATTTCGAGGTGCCGCAGCTGGCCGAGGAGACCCTGCCCGCGGACGTGGAGTACCTGTTCTGGATCGGGTGCGCCGGCGCCTTTGACGACAATGCGAAGCGCACGGTGCGGGCCACCGCCGAACTGCTGCACCACGCCGGCGTCGACTACGTGGTGCTCGGCGACGGCGAGACCTGCACCGGTGATCCGGCCCGCAGATCGGGCAACGAGTTCGTCTTCCAGATGCTCGCGCAGCAGAACGTCGAGACGCTCAACACCGTCTTCGAAGGCCGTGAGCCGGGCCGTCGCAAGATCGTGACGACCTGCCCGCACTGCTTCAACACGCTGGGCCGGGAGTACCCGCAGCTCGAGGGGCACTACGAGGTGGTGCACCACACCCAGCTGCTCAACCAACTGGTGCGGGAGGGCCGGCTGGTCCCGGTTCCCCCGACGGACGGGCCCGCCGTGACCTATCACGATCCGTGCTATCTGGGCAGGCACAACGAGGTGTACTCACCGCCCCGCGAGCTGGTCGGCGCGTCCGGTGCGCAGTTGACCGAGATGCCCCGGCACGCCGAGCGTTCGATGTGCTGTGGCGCCGGGGGCGCCCGGATGTGGATGGAGGAGCGCATCGGCAAGCGGGTCAACCTGGACCGGGTCGACGAGGCGATCGCCACCGAGGCGTCCACGATCGCCACCGGGTGCCCGTTCTGCCGGGTGATGCTCACCGACGGTCTCACCACCCGGAAAGCCGAGGGCACCGCCGGTCACACCGCCGAAGTGCTTGACGTCGCCCAGCTCCTCCTCGCCAGCGTCAAACGGGGCAAGCCGACACCGCCAGCCGGCTCCGAATAGCGCCCGACGCCGGGGCCGACACCGCTATTCGGTTCCGAATGGTGCCTCGGTCCGCTCGATCCGGGCTAGCACGGTGGCGCGGAGCTGATCGGGCTGCACGCCGGCGGCGACCAGCACCTGCACGCCGGGGCCCTCCCCGTCGCGGAGCAGGCCGAGCAGGATGTGCTCAGTGCCGATGTAGCTGTGGCTGAGGTGAAGTGCCTCGCGCAGCGCCAGTTCCAGCACCTTCTTCGCCCGGGGATCGAACGGTATGTGCCCGTTCGGGGTTTTCTCCCCGCGACCGGTGATCTTCTCGACGCCGCCTCGGGCGGCGTCCAACGTGATTCCGGCACGCTGGAGAACCTGGGCACCGATACCCTCACCCTCGGCCAGCAGGCCCAGCACGAGGTGCTCGGTGCCGAGGTAGTGGTGATGTAACCGCCGGGACTCCTCCTGGGCCAGCACGACCGCCTGCCGCGCTTGCGGGGTGAACCGCTTGAACATGGTCCCCGAGAGGGACTCCAGGCCACCCTTGACCTTGCCGATGAATGAACGCAACGCCGAGTAGCGCTGCTGGGCGGCCTGCTTGCTGACACCCAGTGCGGTCCCGATCTGGGACCACGAGCACCCGGCGGCCCGAGCGTCCTGCACGAAATGGTCGAGCAGCTTCTCTCCCAGGTCGGCAAGCTCCTGCTGCCGCCGCGCCGCGCCGGCCAGCAGGTCAAGCGGCTCGACGCTGTTCACCTGGATCTTGGTCTGGGCAACGAGCTCATCAAGTGTCACGCGTCAACTATCACTTGACGAACAGGCCGCCGTCAAGGACTTGTTGACGACGGTTCAGCGCCGGGTGTCGACGCGCTGGAAGTTGAGGTAGGCCCGAGACGGCGTGGGTCCACGCTGACCCTGATAACGCGAACCCACCCCGGCGCTGCCGTAGGGATGTTGAGCGGGGCTGGAGAGCCGGAACAGGCACAGCTGACCGATCTTCATCCCGGGCCACAGAGTGATCGGCAGGTTGGCCACGTTGGACAACTCGAGGGTGATGTGGCCGGTGAAACCGGGATCGATGAAGCCCGCCGTGGAGTGCGTCAGCAAACCCAGCCGGCCTAGGCTGGAGTTGTGAGTGGGAATAAAGGTCGGCCCCGCCAGGAATAGACCATCCGCTGCGTCGACCTCGATGCAGCGCACTGGGCGCGTCGGCACCCTGCGAACGTCGATGACCGCCCGGGAGCGTTGCACCGCACTACCCTTCAACCTGGCGGTCTTCCGCTCCAAACGGAACACGTTCACGTGCGGGGTGAACTTCACCTGAAACGCCACACCGTGATCAACACCGCGGAAAGACATCTCTTTCTTCCGCTTCACCGGGCGCAGTCCCAGGCTCGCTGCCAGTTCCAGCACCGCGTCGGCGAGATTCTCACGGATGTTGACGAACTCGCACCGGCCCCTGGTGTCAACATACCCAGTGGAATCCATCAGCCCCTGCAGCAGCGCCAGGCGCTGCGGCACAGACGACCGCAGATACAGCTCGGGAACGTGCTTGTTGCCGAGCAGGTCGAGACCTCGAAGCACATTCGACAATGACTCGTCGGGCAAGAACCTGCCGGGCGCGATGTCTCGTCGCCGTCCGATGTGGCCACGCGCGAGCCCGCCAATGCGGAACCTGCGACCACCCACGTCCCGCACGCAGTAGCCAGCCCACCGTATCTCGTCGAGCATCTGCTCGTCGCCCGCACCGCAGGTGATCTCGGCACAGACGCCGGCACCGTCCCCCAACCAGATACCAAGCACGTAGGGGTCGATCGGCAACGGCTGCTCGGGGTACCGGACTGCGCCGGCTAGGGCGACATGGTGGTTGTATTCCGTCTGGGCGTGGAGCGAACCGGCCAGCTCGGCTGTGGTCCGCACGGCAGCGCACCCGCCGTGCTTGCGGGCCGATGTGGTTGTGGTCAACCAAAGGTGGCTGGAGTCCGCGACGATGCTCTGGCCGTCTGAGAACAGCACCTCATAGCAGGTGCGACCGACTATGACCTCCGTCGCGGCGATCACCCGGTGTGCCCCGCCGTCAGCGCCGAACACCTCGTCGCCGAGCCGCAGCTCGCCCATCGTCCGCCAACCCTGTGAAGTCGGGATCGGGGTGTCGACCGCGAGGGCCTTCCCCTCGAGCCGTCCGGCCAGATCATCGGGCAACGTGATCTGCTCGAACGTCGAGCCGAGGACGAACTCCCCAGGGTGCAGGACGAAGGGCTCGTCACCGTCGGGCTCCACCAGCGAGGTCAGCTCATCTTGCTGCAGCGACGGGTCGATGTGGGTGTACTTGGTGTTGACGAAGACCCGGAAGAAGCGATCCAGCCGCACGTCGATACTGGAGGGCTGAAGCAGCTTCTCGTCGAACGGCTCGATACCCAGGCGCCCAGCGTCGATCTCGGCCCGTAGGTCACAGTCGGACAGCAGCACGGCGTCACACTAGCCGGGCGCACTGACATCGAGCGGGCACGGCGGCAGCGGTCGTTGTCCGCCGTGCTAGGATTTGCTGCGTTGCGGGTGTAGTTCAATGGTAGAATGAGAGCTTCCCAAGCTCTAGACGCGGGTTCGATTCCCGTCACCCGCTCCATGATAAAATCTCCAGGTCGGAAGCGGTACTTCCGTAGGTCATGGGCCTTTATGATTAATGGTTGGCCATTTCCGGCGTGCTGTCTGCGTGCTGTTAGCCAGCGGGTAGGTAACCGGTCTGGGGAAGCATGAGGTTGCGCCGTTCCTCGGCAGTCAGTTCTCGGGAGACGCGGCGGTGGGCGTTGGCCACGAGATCCTTGACGCTGATCGTCGCGTCCCATACCCGGGCGGTTCCGTCCCGTGAAGCAGAGGCGACTCGCCTGCCGTCTGGAGACCACGACACGTCTTCGACTCCCTCGGTGTGGGCGCCGACGATGATGATCTCGGTGCCGGATTCGCCATCCCAGATCCGGACTGTTCGGTCGTGCGACGCGGTGGCCAGCCGTCGTCCGTCCGGTGACCACGCCACGCCTCGGACCCAATGGTCGTGGCCGTGCAGCACTGTGAGCTCGCTGCCGTTGTCGGCGTCCCAGATCCGGGCGGTCCGGTCCTCCGACCCGGTGACCAACAGCTGGCCATCCGGTGACCACGCCACCCCCCGAACCCCATCGTCGTGGCCGCGCAGCACGGCCAGCTCACTGCCGTTGTCGGCATCCCAAATCCGGGCAGTCCGGTCGTGCGACCCGGTGGCCAGCCGCCGCCCGTCCGGTGACCACGCCACGCCCCGAACCTCAATCGCCGTGGCCGTGCAGCACGGCCAGCTCACTGCCGTTGTCGGCATCCCAGATCCGGGCAGTCCCGTCGCGCGATCCGGTGGCCAGGCGTCGTCCGTCCGGTGACCACGCCACGCCTCGGACCCAATGGTCGTGGCCGTGCAGCACTGTGAGCTCGCTGCCGTTGTCGGCGTCCCAGATCCGGGCGGTCCGGTCGTATGA
The DNA here is from genome assembly GCA_963823755.1 of uncultured Actinomycetota bacterium. Taxonomy (GTDB): domain Bacteria; phylum Actinomycetota; class Actinomycetes; order Mycobacteriales; family Pseudonocardiaceae. Next base: position 158,833 of record CAWGMP010000009.1, on the reverse strand, counting down.
CGCGGTGGCCAGCCGCCGCCCGTCCGGTGACCACGCCACCCCCCAAATCTCGTTGTCGTGGCCGCGCAGCACGGCCAGCTCACTGCCATTGTCGGCATCCCAGATCCGGGCAGTCCGGTCGCGCGATCCGGTGGCCAGCCACCGACCGTCCGGTGACCACGCCACTTCTCGAATCTCATCGTCATGGCCGTACATCGCCGCGAGCGCTACTACCCGCGTATCCCAGATCCGGGTCGTGCGGTCCTCCGACGCGGTGACCAACAGCTGGCCATCCGGTGACCACGCCACCCCCCGAACTCCATCGTCGTGGCCGCGCAGCACGGCCAGCTCACTGCCGCTGTCGGCATCCCGAATCCGGGCAGTCCGGTCGTGCGACCCGGTGGCCAGCCGCCGCCCGTCCGGTGACCACGCCACGCCCCGAACCCAATCGCCGTGGCCGCGCAGCACGGCCAGCTCACTGCCGCTGTCGGCATCCCGAATCCGGGCAGTCCGGTCGTATGACGCGGTGGCCAGCTGCCGCCCGTCCGGTGACCACGCCACGCCCCGAACCCAATCGCCGTGGCCGCGCAGCACGGCCAGCTCACTGCCGCTGTCGGCATCCCGAATCCGGGCAGTCCGGTCGTATGACGCGGTGGCCAGCTGCCGCCCGTCCGGTGACCACGCCACGCCCCGAACTCCATCGTCGTGGCCGTACAGCACTGTCAGCTCGCTGCCGTTGTCTGCGTCCCAGATCCGGGCGGTCCGGTCGTGCGATCCGGTGGCCAGCCGCCGCCCGTCCGGTGACCACGCCACCCCCCAAATCTCGTTGTCGTGGCCGCGCAGCACGGCCAGCTCACTGCCATTGTCGGCATCCCAGATCCGGGCGGTCCGGTCGTGTGACGCGGTGGCCAGCCGCCGCCCGTCCGGTGACCACGCCACCCCCCAAATCTCGTTGTCGTGGCCGCGCAGCACGGCCAGCTCACTGCCGCTGTCGGCATCCCAGATCCGGGCAGTCCGGTCGCGCGACGCGGTGGCTAGCCGCTGACCGTCGGGGGACCACGCCACCTGGAGAACCCAATCGGCGTGGCCACAGAGGACCGCACGTAACTGAGAGGCGACCAGCGCGGCGGTCAATGCCCGAAGAGCGAGCGTTGTGGGGGCGCATTCCTCGAAGGCCGCGAGTGCAAGCAGCAGACTGTAGTCAGGATCACGGTCGACAGTGCCGAGCGCCTGCCGAGCGATGGTTTCGGATAAGCGTTGCATGGTCGCCTCGTCGGCCTGGTTGGAGCTGGCGAGAAACTCCGTTACGAGGGCGAGACCGTCTACCATCTCGCCGTCTGAGGCGGCCCAGCGTTGGGCGGCTTTGAGGCGTTCGTCGCGGAGCAGGTAGGCGTCCTGACGGTCGGAGCTCTTCCAGTCCTTGGCCCACCGTTCCAGGTCGGCGCGCCAGCGAAGCTGGTCGGCGGACGCCTCGATGGCTTGGTGCAGGGGAGCCCAGTGCCGGAACAGCGCCTCGTGGGCCGCTTCGAGGATGGTGTCGTCTCCGTCTCCGTCGCTGGTCAGTAGGCGTGCGGCGATAAACGCCTCGGCGACTCGCCACTGGGCATCGGTCAGCGTGCTGCGTCGTACGCGGCGGCGGGTCGGCTCGTTCTCGCCGATCGTGACGAACTTCAACAGGTCGACAACACCGGCGCGGCCGGGCCGGTACCCCCCAGCTCGGCGGCGACCTTGTCTGCCTGACGGGTCAGCACTCCGGTGACCCCGCCGATGCGCTGGTAAGCATCGGCAGTCAACACCCCTCCCGATCCCGCAGCGAGGCACAGCTCCTGCAACGCGTACGCCAGCAGCGGCAGCGCATCACCGCGACCGGCCTCGGTAGCCATCCGCTGCGGCAGACTCGACGGGTCAAAGGTCAGTCCCGCACGGCGGGCCGGTTGCTCGATCACCTCGACCAGCGCCGCGCGGCTCAGCGTCCCCACTGTGACCGGTTCGCGAAACAGCCGAGCCTGCTCGGTACCCAGGAACGCGTTCAGGAACTCCGTGCGCATGATCATGATGATCCACAGTCGCGGATCTGCCTCCAGGGCGCGAGTCAGCCGGCCGAGGAAGGCATCGCGCTCGGTCTCACCGGACAGAGTGATCAGCTCCTCGGCCTGGTCGACGATCACCAATACTGGGGCATTCGGATGGCCGTGAGCGGTGCGAAGCTCGTCCGCGAAGCGTGGCGCTGGCGCGTCGTTGGCGGCGGGGCATCCCGGGCATGTCGCCGCGAGGCTCCGGGCGAGGTTGCGTAGTGGGTGATGCCCGGGCACGACCGGTGAGACGACAATCCAGCCGCCACGGCGCTGCCGTAACCGCGGCACCACACCGGCTTGAACCAGCGACGACTTCCCCGCACCCGAGGGACCGACCACCGCAACCAACCGGTTGGCCTGTGCAGTGACTACCGGATGAAGACGGTCCAGCAGCTCAGTGATCTCGGCGTCACGGCCGAAGAACACCGCTGAGTCCTGCTCGGTGAACGCCTCCAACCCAGGGAAAGGAGACCGATCCGAGTCCCAGACCGGACGAGGCGGCACCGCCAGATGCTGCTCTGCCCGGTGCTGCCAGACCATCACCCCGATAATCACCAGCACCGTGACGCCGGCCAACGGCAACGACTGCCGCCGAAGGAACTCCAAACCCCACGGAAGAGCACCCGTGCTGTTGGTCAGATTGCCGGTGGCCACCCCGAGCAACGTCACCAACAAGAACAACAGCACCTGAACCGGCAACGGTGAGCGCTTGCGAGCCATGCCCAAGCCTCCCAGTCCCCCACCATATCCAGCTGGTGTGGACGTGAATCCTGCACCACAGGCTCAAGCGAACCACCGCCCAACACCAGCATGATCCGCAGTCATGCCGCCGACCGCCATCCCCACCCTGCGAGCACCATGACCTCGCGGAGCCAACTCCCGCCAGGTGGTCCCCGTCGTGAACACGAACACAATCCCAGCCAACGCATCAGACACAACAATCATCCCTAAAACGAGTCGTAAAGCACCGGACGGCCATCCTCATTCACCGTCACCCCGATCATGTGCCGATGCCCTCGATGAGAGTGCTCAGCTTGGCCGCGATCGTCTGATCCACTTGCCGGGAAGCGTGCTGATAGATCAACGCGGCGCGGGGGCTGTCCTGACCCATCCGCGCCATGAGGTCCTTGGTGCTGACGTAGGTTTGCGCGGCGAGCGTGTTGCCCGTGTGCCGGAGATCATGAAAATGCAGACCCGGCCGACCGATACCGGCGACCGCGTCCTTCCATCCAGTGAGTAAATTCCGATTGCCGCTGTGGATGGGGTTGCCCCGGCGGCGCCCGTAAGCACCTGCTGTCCGGGATCTTGCACTGCGCACGGTGCGGGCAGCCGATGGTGGGCCGGTCCTCCCGCGGCGTGCTCCGCTACGTCTGCAATAGGAATCCCGATGGCGGTAAAGATGCTTGCGGCCGGATGTTCATCACCAGCGCACCCACCGACGACCACATCCGCGACCTGGTGTTGTCCGCGTTGGACTCGCCTGAGATGGTGACCCGGCTGCAGCAGCGTGACCAACCCGAACCGGACCTGCATGCCCACATTCGGGCTGACGAGGACGAGTTGGAGGCGCTGGCCGCCGACCACGGCAACGGCGAGATCTCCCGCGCCGAATGGCGGGCGGCCCGTGGCCCGATCGTGGCCCGGCTGGACGCCGCCCGCGAACGGCTCGCTACCAGCACTCAGACCACCGCGCTGCACGGGTTCGTCGGTACCTATGCAGACATGCTCGCCCGCTGGATTGGCGCCAACGTGTCGCAGCGCCGAGCGGTGATCACCGCGGGGCTGGAGAAGGTGATGGTGCACCCGGCGATGGTGATGGGTCGCAACCGGTTCGACCCCGACCGGCTGCAACCGGTGTGGCGGGCCTGACAAGTGAAGAAGGGATCTCCAAATTGAGCCAACGACCGGGGAAGCGTAGACCTGGAAGAGGAAGATTGGCGGGGCGTCGCACACTGGTCGTCTGCGAGGACGGGCACCCGCGTGCCAGCGTGGCGGAGATCGTTGATCGCCGGAAGCAGGCTATCCCGCTGAGTGTACTCGACGCGCGGATGCCCGCGGGCGTGTCCGATTACCAGATTGAGGTACATGGCGCTGGTACCACACGCGTGCCCAACCGGGCGAACCAGCCAGTTGACCGTGGCTGGGCCGAGGCGAAGATCCAATGGCCCGATGGCCGCCAGACCTACGAATTCCAGTGCCCAGTATGCAAACGCAAGGCCGAGGCGTCCTGGTGGTGTATATGGCCCAACGTGCGGGTCCGAGATGACCGCCTCCCGGTCTTGCTCGACGCCCTGTACCGAGGCTTGGGCGTCGAGCAGCACTCAGTCACCGGGCGACACACCGTTGCCCTCTCGACGCTCGATCGGATACAAAAGCTGCTAACCTCGAAGCACTAGCATCGAAGTCTCGTCGCAGGGCTGAGCGACCCATCGCGATCACCGCGACAATTTTCACGCTCTCCATCGGAGCGTCCATTACGGATGCTCGGAGAGACCCATGGGACTCACCTGGAAGCGCGCCGCGCTGACCCGTCACCACGGCCCCGATGACCCCCTCGTTATCGCCGCCAGTCAGGACCTCAAGGCCGCTGGGCTGGAAGCACACATCCGACGGCTGGTGGACGGCTGGCCGCCGCTGACCACTACGCAGCGAACCCAGCTGGCGGTGCTCCTGCGTCCCCTGCACGACGGGGACGGGGGTGCCCAGCGATGACGTCACCCCCACGAGGCACCGGCGTAGCCACCACCCCTCACCCGGCGATCCAGGCCAAAGTCGCCGCCACCCGAGCGAGTCAGGGTCTGCCCCCAACTGTGGAAGACCCGGCCGCCTTGGAGCGGGCGGCGGCCGTGCTACGCCTGATTTCTTACGGCGGTGAGCCTGATGCCATGCGCCCGCCGGTGCAGCGCAAGCCCCGGACCGCGGCGGGAGGTGGCGCGTGAGACCACCACCTGAAGCGGGAAACGGGCCCCCGCCAGGGCCCGCCGCCGCCGAGCAGACCATCCGCCACCACAGCTCAGGTCCGAACCAGCGTAACCCCATCGGGTCAACCAGAGTCCCCGCCTAGGTTCGCGGGTTCGCCGCCCCACCAGCGGGACGCCGCAGGATGTGGGCCGTCGTCATGCCCCGCTGCGTTCACTGTGGATTCCTGCACCTGCACCGATCCACCGGCGGCCACAGCGGTCGGCGTGCCGCCAGCTGTGGCCGCGAATACATAGTGGTCATCGCGGGCCTGTAAGGGGGCAACGCCACCACCGCTACGCCGTGGTCTGGCCCAGCATCCACCCCACCGGTGCTCTCTATACGTGGCGTGGCGCTGATGGTGAGGTCCTTGACCAGCCTCCCAGCCCGGATGACCTGCCGCTGCTACCCGAGGCGTGGCTGCAAGCGCTGGCTGGCACCGGCACCGCCGCTGAGCGGGCCTGCCCCGAACAGGTCACCGCGTTCCTGGCTGGTCTACCAGCCGGTGACCCCGGCACCGCCGTCGTCAACCGGCTAAAGGAAGCAGCCGCCGCGCTACGGGCGCCCGTCAAATGCAGACACGACGACACCACCGAGAACGTCCTCCGGCTCCTGCGCCTCGGCGAACAAGGCCACCCCGGGGTACCCGCTGCGCTGGCCGAGCTGCGGGAAGTGTTCATCCGGGAGGTGATCGTGGACGGGTTCCGCACCCGCTCCAGCGCCGAAGCCGAGTTCGATCGTATGCGGGAAGGGGAACGCGGGGTTGGGCTGATCAACAGTGATACCGCGTTCGGTCAGCAGCTCCTCGACGACAGTGACGACGCATCGACCAAGCCTGCCTGATCTTGCTCTCCACCGACGCAACAGACCGGTCGACACCCCTCATCGGCGAGCCCGACACTGTGCCACCTCTGACTCCGCTGCTGATCTACGGACTGTTCAGGTCCTTGATCGACTCGCTGAGTAGGAAGGCACTACCTCCTGTCGACCGGGCGGGGTGAGGACCGTCAAGTTGAGGCAGACTGACAGGCAATGGACGAAGGGATCAGCAGCATGAGCGCCCAGCTGAGCGTGACCGTTGTGGTCAGCCGTGAGGACGACCGTTTTGTCGCTCAGTGCCTCGAGGTCGACGTCTCCAGCTTCGGTGATACGCAGGCAGAGGCACTGGCGATGGTGACCGAGGCGCTGGAACTGTGGTTCGAGGACACCCCCATACCCGATCACTTCAGCCGGCCAGTGGTCACGACGGTCGATCTGCACCTCTCTGCATGAGCGGTCGCTTCCCTCCGTCACGGGCCGGGAGGTACTCAAGGCGCTGATTGGGGTGGGGTTCGTCCACGTCTCGACCAAGGGCTCGCATGCCAAGGTCGCGCACCCGGACGGACGTGTGGCAGTGGTGCCGATGCATGGTGGCCGAGACATCCCGCGGGGCACACTGGGCTCAATTCTTCGTCAAGCGGAGCTCACCGTCGCGGAGTTTCGGAAGCTCCTGTGAGATCGGGAACTCGGCCGACCAAAGCCCGGCCAGCGTCCCTGACCCCAGCAACTCCTGACGTACCGCCACTCCGGCATCGGCGCCCTCGTTACCGCTACCCTTGGGCGGTTTCGCGAAGACCGGCTTCCCGTCGTACAGCACGAAGAACGCGTCGGTGCGGAGCGACAGTGGGGGAAGCTGGGCCGGAGGCAAACGACGTCCACTGGGCCAACGTGTGCGGGGGCGCGCCCGTGACACGGTTTGTGACGCGAACTAGGGGTCGTCCGGCGTCGTGTGACGCGACCGTTGCGAACCCCTGGCACACGAAAGTCGCAGGTAAACCGCGTAGTACGCGCGGTCGCGCGCCTTCCTCAACCGTGTGCCGCAGGTTCGAATCCCGCCCAGGCTCGAACCTGCGCAGCTAACTGAGTTAAATGCGTTTTTGCTGGTTCAGGACGTGTGCGTAGTGGTCGAATCCCCCCACGGACTTGAACCCCCACCGCCGGCTCACATGAGCCGCACTAGTCGTCTCACACCATCGGGTCCATCGGCCCGGGCAGATCCAGATGAGCACGTCGTTGATCTTGCGAGAAGGCAGCCACCCACTGGCTGTCCAATGTGGAACATTTTTGTCCATTGGACTGTCCATAGCTTTAGTCCCCTGGGGCTTGCTAGTGACTCGACGGCGTGACCAGAGCAGGTAAAGTCCGAGGTAGTACAGTAAGCCCCCTGAATGGGTGAACGTCACACTCTTAATCAACGGGTTCGGGGGTCGAGTCCCTGGCGGCGCACCACCTCTCCGCAGCACAAACCAATGAAGGAAGAGCACATTTAAGCCAAGCTTGCTGTAACTGTCCGTAGCATTGCTTGGATGACCAGAGACGACGCGCCACAGGCGACGGAAAATATAATCACTAAAGTACTGGCGAGATGACGATCATTGTGGTCTAGCTGCCCTGTTGCTGTCCCGGATCGACATCGGCGACGGCGGCGCCAAGCAGCTCCGAGGCCCGCGCCCCGGTTGAAACCCAGAACGCGACCAGTGCCCGGTCCACGGTGCGAACCCAACTGCAAACAACTCGTCGAACCGCGCATCCGTGATGCACCGCGGCGCCATCACCGCACGCAGATACTCCGGATCATTCGAGATCCGCACCGTCGCCAAGTACTCGCCTGCCTCAGTATCCGCACCAACACCGACCGGCGCCGATGCAAATCCATCCCCACAATCTGCCTACCCACGTACACTTCACTCACAGGGGCCTCCTTCGTCGTGGAAGTGAGCACTCCGAGAGTGCCTCGGGGGCAAACATTCAGCCCGTCGGCTGACCTGGGCTGACCCGCTGCCGGTGGCGTGCTGATGGGGTGGTTGGTGATATGTGCGTGTCGATCACGCTGTGATCGGTTGGTGTGCGGTTTGATCTTCCGGTGGCCGGGCCGGAGGAGATGTCGCGCGACGAGCTGATCGTTGTGGTGCGGCGCCAGGCCGGGCAGATCACCGCGATGGCCGGGCAGCTCTCGGAGCTGATGGAGACCAACGAGGCCCTGTCCGGGAAGCTGGCCCGGTTGGAGCACCTGCTGTCGCGCAATTCGGGGAACTCCTCGAGTCCGCCGTCGAAAGATGATGATCCGGGCAAGCCCGCACCGCCGGAGAAGAACAAACGCGACCAGGGTGGGCCGAAGCGGGCGCGGGGCAAGCAGTCCGGCGCGCCGGGATCGCATCTGCCGTGGACCGACAATCCTGATGACCGCCGCGACCGGTTCCCCCAGGGCCGCTGCGAGTGCGGTGATGACCTGGGTGGGGCCCGGGATCTGGGGATCGTGGACCGCTACCAGCAACACGAGATCCCGCAGGTCGCGGTGAAGGTCACGCAGTTCGACCAGCACCAGGTGCAATGCGGCTGCGGGAAGCTCCACACCGCCGACCGGCCTGAGGGGGCCCGGTCCGGGTCGGTCGGGTACGGCCCCCACCTGGCCGCGTTCGCGGTGTACCTGATGGTCGTGCACTTCATCCCCGCGCACCGCGTCGTCGCGGTCCTGGAGTCGCTGACCGGGGCGGCACCCTCGGTCGGGTTCGTCCACGGCATGATCAACCGCGCGGCCGGGCTACTCACCGAGACCCACCAGCGGATCCGCACCTTGATCACCCTGGCACACGCGGTGAGCTACGATGAGACCCCACTGCGGGTCGGCCCGAACAAAGCCCCGGCGGGCAAGAAGAAGGCCGAGCGCTACCTGCTGGTGGCCACCACCGAGCTTTACACCCACTACCTGCTCGGTGACCGGTCCCTGGACACCTTCAAAGCGTTCGTGCTCACCGAGCTGAGCCGCTCCGGGTCGGTGATCGTGCACGACCGCTACCAAAATTATGACTCCGCCAAGCTCGGGACGCTGGTCCACCAACTTTGCTGCGCGCATCTCCTACGTGATCTTGCTAGCGCCGCCGAGGTCTACCCCGACGCACCCTGGCCGACCCAGATCGCCGACGCGCTGCGCGGGCTGATCCACCAGGCCAACCTGGCCCGGGAACAGAACCTCCCCGCGATCCCCGCCGACATCCGCGATGAGCTGCTACACCGGTTCCGCAACGGGATACTGGTCGGGCTGTCCGACACCACCTCCGCCGGCACCCGCCCCGGACAACGCAAAGCCCGCCTGCTACTCGAAGTCCTGCGCGACCGCCCCGACGACGTGCTGCGCTTCGCCCACGACCTACAAGTGCCACCCACCTCCAACCAGGCCGAACGCGACCTACGGCCCAGCAAAGTCCAACAAAACATCTCCGGACGACTCACCAGCGAAGCACGCACCCAAAACCGCTACACCATCCGCGGCTACATCTCCACCGCGATCAAACACGGCCTCAACGCCATGACCGTCCTCCACGACGCGATCACCGGCCGACCCCGGATGCCCGCACTACCCGCACCCACCTAACGACGACCCAACCGACCACCACCAGACACCGGAGCCCACCAGCCGACCGGCACCAACGTCATGCGCTGATCATCCGGGCTGAATGTTTGCCCTCGGGGACGTCGCAGGGAGCGGAGACCCTGCAGGTCTGTGCCGGCAGGGCACCAAGGGAGAACACTGCAAGACGGCAACAGGGCATGTCTTGGGCACGTCGGGGCGTTGTCCGTGCATACGGTCTCACCAGGTCTTTCGCAGGTCATGGAGCCGGGTGCGAGTGTGCGAGTAAGCGGCAAGCGGTAGCTGTCAAGTCAAATGAGACAGTGGATCTTACTGGGTTGGCTGTTGCTGGGTGGGTTGGTTGATCCATGCGTGCTCGGGTAGGCATGGTGGGTGGGGTCGGTGGTTGAACCGTTCGGGGTGTTGTGCGTGGGCGCGGTCGAGGGTGGCCTGGCGTCGTGCGCGGATCTCGGTCGCGGTTTCGTAGTGGACTGAGGCTGGGGTGTGCATGCCGATTCCGGAGTGGCGGTGTTCGTGGTTGTAGGCGGGGAAGAACCGGTCGCAGAACGCGCGGGCGTCGGCGAGGCAGCCGAACCGGTCGGGGAAGTCGGGCACGTATTTCAGGGTCTTGAACTGCGCCTGGAGAGAAGGGGTTATCATTCGATGTCCGAGGTCGTGAGTGGGATCGGGAGATGCCGAGGTCGATCATCATCTCGGACACCGGTTTCGAGGTCATCGAACCGCCTCGATCAGCGTGGATCGTGTGCGGGATGACGAGGTTACGGGCCACCGCCTCGGCGAGGAAATCTTTCGCCACGACCGCGTCCTCGGCGTGGGCGACGAACCACCCGGTGACATAGCGGGAGAAGATATCCAGCACGACGTAGAGTTTGTACCATCGTCCTTTCTGTGGTCCTTTCAACGCGGTGATGTCCCAGCTCCACACCTCGCTGGGGCCGTGGGCGACCAGCTCGGGACGAACCCGGGGTGGGTGGGTGGCCTGGGTCCGTCGTTCCCTGCTCTGTCCGGCGTCGCGGGCGATGCGGTACATGCTCGACTCCGAGCACCAGTAGCGGCCCTCGTCGAGCTCGCGGGCCCACACCTGTGGAATCGCCAGGTCACGGTAGGGCTCGGAGTTCAGCAGCGCCAGGACCCGGGCTCGTTCGTCGTCGGTGATCGTCGAGGGCGGCAGCCCCCGTGGCAGCCAGGGTCCGTGTACCGGTCCCAGCGCTGCCGCCCCGCGCGGGTCAGCCCGCCGGTCGTGGGTGGCCCGGGACCGTCCGGTCAACGCGCACGCCACGACAATCGACACCTCCGCGGCCCGCAGCTCGGTGAACGCGGTGTTCAGGATGTCTTCGGCGGCGTCGGTGGTTGTTGGTCGTCCGCGCTCTCGGACAGCTGCTCCACCAGCGCGTGTGCTTTTCCCATGATGTCCAACGCGGTCCGGGTGTTCTTTAACTCTGCTTCGAGTTTCGCGTTCCGAGCGCGGAGCCGTTCCAGCTCGGCGGCCTCCACCGACCTTTTCGGTCGTTTCTCCGACCGCCGGGAATCGGCCACCCCTTCCAGTGCCCCCGCGTCACGGGCACGGGTCCACTCAATCACATGCGACGAATACAAACCCTCCCGGCGTAGGATCGCGCCCTTCTCCCCATTCGGCGCATTCTCATACTCCGTGACAATCGCCAGCTTGTACTCCGGACTAAACGAGCGACGCGATGGACGCGGCGACGGTCCCTCCGCCGACCGCGGCCCCGACGGCGAGGACGACCCATCCCCTCCGCCACCGCCGGTCGCACCGCGACGCTCCTCCGTTGACACAAACACCAGGATCTCCGATCACGCCCCCTACTGTGAACCGCTGGCACCAAGCTGTCTCACTAGATCCTGACAGAGAGGGCAAGTACCTCCTCCGAGTACTGACAGGCCTCTGATGACCTGGGCGTTTATGAGTCTTCGGTGTGTGCGAGTCCCTTCTCTTGCTGTTGCGGAGGTGTTGGGATCCACACCCATTCGCACGAGTGGACGATGTCCGCTCATAGCCGGGGGATGTTCCGTGGGCTGTGGAGTTCTTTGCGTGCCGCGTTCGGCTAGCCTTTCTCTCCCCGGGGCTGATCCGGTATTCCAGGCTGGGGCGTAAGGTGGCGGGCATGCAGGTCGGGCAACCGAGTAGGACCGCGATGGCCGTAGCACGCGCGAGGGCCTATCACCAGGTCGCCGAGGAGCCTCGGGTGTTCACCGATCTTTTGGCCTTGCGGATCATCGGCGAATCCGCTTTGCGGGACAGTGAATTCGGCCATGGTCTCGATCCGGATCTGGTTTGTCATCGGCGGTTGTTTATCGCGGCGCGCAGCCGTTTCGCCGATGACACGGTGGCGGCCGCGGTCGCTCGGGGGACTGGTCAGGTAGTGATCCTTGGTGCGGGTCTGGACACTACCGCCTACCGCAATACCCACGAGGAAGTGCGATTCTTCGAGGTCGATCATCCCGATACCCAGGAATGGAAGAGGCGTCGGCTGTCCGAGGTCGGGATCGCGATCCCGTCGTCGCTGACCTTCGCCCCGATTGATTTCGAACGGTCCACGCTAGCGGCCGGGTTGGCGAAGGCGGGTCTGGACCGCACTCGCAGCGCCTTGTTCATCTGGCTTGGCGTTGTCATGTATCTGACCAGGACGTCGGTCGAGGACGTTCTTCGCTACATCGCCGGCCCCGGCGGAGAATCGGAGGTGGTTTTCGATTACCTGTGTCCGGTCTCCTTGACATCGCACGATCGCGGGGCCGGACAACGACAGGAACGCGCGGATCGCGTCGGCTCTTCGCTGTTTTCAGTGGGTTACTCAGCGTGAGAGCATGTGTGGGGTTCCTCAACGTGATGACATGTAGGCGGGTGTGGGTTTGGTGAGGGTGGGTAGCTGGAGTTTGGCCGCGGTGAGGTAGATGATGGTGATCATCTTGTTTTTGTTCCGGTAGCCTCGGGCGCGGGCCTTGGCGGCCTGGACGAGGGAGTTGATCCCTTCGAGTAGGCCGTTGGTCAGGTGGTTTGTGTGCCAGGCGAGGATGCCGTCCCAGTGTTTCTCGACTAGGGTGACGAAGTCTTTGACGGGTTGGAGGCGGGAGCGTTTCGCGCCGGAGCACCAGCGTCGCAGGTACTCAGGTGCGTAGCTGGGGTCTTGGTCGTAGAAGGCCTGGAAGTCCTCCCGCCAGCGCAGTGCCCGGGCGGTCGCGAGCTTGGCCGAGGGGCGCATCAGCTGGTGGAGCTCGGCTCGCTGCTTCACCGAGAGGTTCGAGAAGTTCTTCAGCCATAACCAGCGGGTGCGCTTGAGCTCGGGGCGGGTCGTGACTTCGGTGCGGCGTACCGCGTCGACGGCTTCGCTGAGTTTGGCTGCCAGGTGGAAGCGGTCGAAGGTCATCCTCGCGTTCGGCAGGTGCTGACCGATCCCGGAGATGAACGCGGTGCTCATGTCGGAGCTGGTGTCGGTCACACTCGCCGGGTCACCACCGTGTTCGGCCAGGTCAGCAGCGAAACGGGCCACCGTAGCCGCGTCACGCCCCTCGGTGGCGAACAGCACCCGGGCGGCCACCATGTCGGCGAAGATGCTGACGTAGTCCTGGCCCTTGCGGGCCGAGGTCTCGTCCATGCCGACCTTGGTCACCGCCGAGAAGTCCTCCCGGTCGCGGGCGGCCTTGACGTGGTGCTCCAGGACCCGCCAGATCCTGGTGTCGTACTCGCGGGTCATCGCGGCGACCTTCGACACCGGCATCGCCGTGGCGAAGCTCAGCACCAGCGCCTCGAACAGCATCGTGAACCCCGACCCCGGACGCGCCCAGGACACACTGACCTGCCGCACCCCATGCTCGGGGCAGTACACCCGCGGCAGCCGGGCATGCAGAAACGCCTTGTGCTGGAAGAAGTCCATGTGCCGCCACGTCTTGTCCGCCGTGTCATGCACCACACACGCACCCTGCGCGCAGTCCTTGGCCGGACACCCGAACCGGGCCCCACGCTCGAAGTCCAGATACAGATCCAGCTGGGCGGCCTCAACATCGAACTCGGTCCGGGTCACCCGCCACGGCCCGCTCAACCCCAACGCCGCCGTGAACAACCCCAGCTCATCCATACCCCAGCGACCCCCTGCCACGAGACCATCACGGACAGTCACGCAGCCAACGAAACCACCACCCCCTCGTCAACCCGCCACGCCGGGACCACACCATTTGATCATCAGTTGATCACCAAACCCACTTGATACAGCGAGGAACCATCGCGTCGCCGCGGTGGGTGAACCGTGGCTCAGTTTCTTCTCCGCGGACGAAATCCGCAAAGACTTGTTATCCTATGGTTTCAAACGGGTCGAGGACCGTTCCGTCACACAGCTGTTGGCAACCTACGGCATCCGAACAACTGCTCGCCCGATGGATTCAGGAGGGCGCCTGATCCACGCCAGCACGGCGTGAGCAGCCAGGATCTCCTGTCCCGGGCGTCAACCGGACAACCGACGCCCGGCACGTCCCGTGCGAGAGATCAGTCGCTCCATGGTGGATCCAGGCACTCCCACACCCGTTTTCTTCTGCTGCCGCCCGCACACACTGAGTAGATGAAGCGGGCCTGCGGCAGCCGTGCGTACTGCCGACACTGCGGCGTCGAGATCCGCGTGTTCTTGGGCCGATGGCGCCACGTTCGAATGCTGGGTCCGATCCCCTGCCGGCATCCGCAACCGGAGACCGGATCCGTTCCACCTTCGGACAACGGCCGAAGCTAACGCACTCATGCAGCCGACGAGAGAGCGTCCCGCCGAACATCTCGACCGAGCCTGGCCGGGCATCGATCGTGACGCCAGTTAACAAGTAGCCGACGAGCGGGTTTCTCGCGAGCGGTACACCGCCTGCGCGCTTGCCTGCGCGCTGGAGACGGCGATGAGTTGACGCGACGGTGGTCAGCGGCTGACGTAGCGGTAGAGCCCGTACCCCTGCCCGGCCCCCGTCGTTGCGCCCATCTGCAGGGGATCCCAGTACCTGTTATCTCTCTACCCTGGCAATGAATTCTTCCTGGGCGCTCGTCTCGACGGCTTGCGGACAGTAGTGGGTACGAACCCAGCCAACCGCGTTGCTCTGGGGGTACCCAGCAAGGATGGTCAGAAACGCCAACGCGGTACCAGTACGCCCGTGCCCTCCGAGGCATCCGAGCTCAACCTGTTCACCGGCTTGCGCGCGAGCAAGCAACGACCGCAGTGCCTTGAGGATCGCCGTCCGATCGTCGGGTACGCCGAAGTCGGGCCAGTCAAGGTGATCGTGTGGCCATGGCGGCTGCCAGCGGCGGTCAAAGTAGAGCCCATAATCCGGTTGACGGTCACGGGTGTACGGATCGAGTGCATGGAAAGACGCCGCGGCGACTCGGTTGCCGTCGGGCAGTTCCACCGTATCCAGGTGCCGGTGCATCTCGTGCTGCCGGTGCTGGTGACCCTGCTCGGTGCACTTGGCTGGCTCGGCGCCGAGAAACCAGAACACTTGTCGTTCCGCGCAAGCCACGATCACACTGGTCCCGCTCATCTCCACCCTTTCGGCTTATGCGGGCAGTACACCCAGAGAGGCGGCGCTTCGGACCGCCGAGGTGGAAGGGATGACCCCTTCGGGCAGCGTCGGCCGCCGGTGATCGCGGTGGGGCGGGGATCATTACGGTGTCGCGGTGCGTGACGAGCTCACCGAACGTTATGGCGATCTGCTGGCGGGTAGTTATGACCGTGTGGATCGTATCGTGCTCAACGCCTACTTCTCGCCGTCCTTGGCCCCGGCCAGCAAGTTCTTCCGCTCGCCAGGGGTGAAGAGCGACGTGGTCCCGGTCAAGTCCTTGGAGTCGCGGACGGCGGCCCCTACCGCAGAAGGCGGCGACCTGGACACAGGAGGCGGAGCAACATTAGCTGGATGTCAGTTGTGCTTGGGGACTGGTCTCTGGTGAGTGTCACCTATCGCTTGAGGCTGGGCTGGCATTGTTGTCTGGGGCTGGACCTCGATGCTGACACTGGACGAGCGCGACGACGCATCCACCAAGCCTGCCTGATCTTGCCCTTCCACCGAGGCAACAGACCCGCTCTGCGTAGCACGGCAACTTCGTGGCGCAGCACCAGGAGCTTGACATCCTCGGGACGCTGACGAGCGGCCGAGCAACAACAGCAGGTTCAGCTGGAGGAGGACCAGGTAGAGCAGACGCAATGACACGGCTGATCATGCCCTGCTGGCCGGACGCACCGATTATCCAGGTCAGCGCGCAGGCCGACTTCTGGAACCCGCACCTGATCCGCGAGAGGCCTATGCGTGACGGCGTTACATTGCGCAGAACGGTCAGCGGGGTCATCCGCTGTAGAGCGTCGGAGAGGAGCCCTCGTGACGTCAGGACAGCGTGGACCGCGTGGTAGGTCGAGTGTGTTTCGGCGTAAACCGGTCGAGGAGATCGCCTCCGAGCATGAAGGGGAGCTTTCCCGATCGCTGGGGCTGTGGCAACTGACCGCGATCGGCGTCGGCGGCATTATCGGCGCTGGCATCTTCGCTCTCGCGGGAGCCGTGGCTAACCAGACCGCCGGACCGGCCGTGCTCTTTTCGTTCCTGATTGCGGGTGTGGCCAGTGCGGCGGCTGCCTTGTCGTACGCGGAGTTCGCGGGCCTGATCCCCCAGGCTGGGTCGGCCTACACCTACGGGTATGTCGTGCTGGGTGAGCTGATCGGCTGGTTCATCGGCTGGGACCTGCTGCTGGAGTACACAGCGATCGTGGCAGTGGTCGCGATTGGCATCTCCGGGTACTTTGGCTTCCTGGTCGGCCAGCTCGGCATCCACCTGCCCGCATGGATGCTGGGAGCGCCAGGCAGCGGCGATGGGCACATCGTGGATCTTTTCGCGGTGCTGTTGTGCTTACTCATCGCGTTTCTGCTCAACCTCGGCATCCGCAGCGCCGCGCGGTTCGAGACATTCGTCGTCGGACTGAAGGTCGCGGTGGTGCTCTTGGTCATTGTGGTCGGCGTCTTCTACGTCAAGACAGCCAATTACACACCGTTTTTCCCTTTCGGGGTCGGCGGCGCGATCACCGGCGCGGCGACGGTCTTTTTCGCGGTGTTCGGCTACGACGCGATGAGCACCGCCGCAGAGGAGTCCCGCGACGCCCGTCGGCACCTGCCGAAGGCGATCATTTACTCGCTGACCATCTCGATGGTGCTCTACGTCTTGGCCACGCTCGTGCTGACCGGCATGCAGAACTACCGCTACATCGACCCGAAGAGCGGTTTCTCGTCGGCGTTCGCGTCGGTGGGGCTGTCTGGACTGGCCAGCGTCATCGCGGTCGGCGCGATCGTGGGCATTCTGACCGTGATGTTCACGTTCATGCTCGGTGTCACCCGGGTGTGGTTCTCAATGAGCCGGGACGGACTGCTACCGCCGTGGTTTGCGAAGCTGCATCCGGTCCGGCGGGTACCGACCCGAGTGACCTGGATCGTCGGGGTCGCGTCAGGGCTGATCGCCGGATTCCTGCCGATCCGGCAATCCGCCGAGCTGACCAACATCGGGATCCTGGTGGCGTTCGTGGTGGTGTGCGTCGCGGTGATCATAATGCGCTACCGCCAGCCGAACCTGCCGCGTGCCTTCCGTACGCCGGGCATGCCGGTCGTCCCCGCAATCGGCGTGATCTTCTCGATCTGGCTGATCACGTTCCTGACTCCGGTGACCTGGTTACGCTTCCTCGTCTGGCTCATGCTCGGGCTGATCGTGTACTTCACCTACAGCCGCCGGCACTCCGCGCTCAACCGGTAACAGCTACAGCGCGCTGTACATGATGACGTGCAACCGGCACTGATGCCCCTATGGACGTCAAGCAGCTGAGGGCTGCGTTTCGGGTGGGGATGTGATGATCCGATAGATTTCGCGGGCGATGTAACGCTTGAGACAGCGGATGGCTTCGCGGCGGGTTTTGCCTTCGGTGATGCGGCGAGTGAGATAGTCGCGGGCGCAGACGTCCCAGCGTAGCCGGCACAGGGCGATGCGGTAGAGCATGGAGTTGGCTTGTCGGTCGCTGCTGCGGTTGAGGCGGTGACGGCTGGTCTTGTTTCCAGGATGCTTCCAGCGGGTTGACGCCACACAAGGTGGGCAGCCTTGTTTTTTCCGGACAGCTGTTTAATTGCTATATCATGCTGCGGACTGCCGGTTCAGGTACTCGTCGTAGACCTCTTGTGGGGTCTGGTACCCGAGTGCTGAGTGGAGACGTTGAGTATTGTAGCGGAATTCGATGGACGCTCCCACGCGGTGGCCGAGTGTGAGCAACTCACCCTGGATTCTGTGGTATCCCCAGCTCCGGTTCTCCCGGGCCATGCGCTCGATCAGCACGGCCACCGCGTCCTCGATGGGTGGACGGCCGAGGCGGTGGGGATAGGTCCATTTCTTGGCGACCAGGCGACGATGCCAGCGCAGGATCGTGCCCGGCGTGACCAGGCGATGCCCCGCAGCATGGGTGGCAGTCTCCGGACGAGCGCGGCGAACACCGCTTGATCCGCCCAGTCCAGGCGGGGCTTGGGATTGACTGTGCGCAGTACGGCGACGTCGTGACGCAACACCAAGAGCTCAACGTCCCGGGACGCCGACGAGCGGCCAAGCAACAACAGCAGGTTCACCAGCTGGAGGAAGATCAAATAAAGGAGACGCGGCGATCAGGACGGTCCAGGTTGCGGTCATGTACCGAAGATCCACTACACGCATGACGGCCGTCAACTAACCGTGACTGGACTCAAGCCACTCCGACTCAAATCATCTTCCTGGGTGCCAGGACTGCCGCCAACCGCACTCCTGACCGCAACGAGCTGCACCGTACTGCCCTCGAACACCATCCGGCGAAGGCCTCATGCCCACGCCGCGCGGTACGACCAGGGATCTGCATGCATCTGTTAATCGCAGGACCTCCGTCACCCAAGCTGCCATGGTGCGTCGTGCCACTCGTGTGCCACAAGAGGGGGTCAGCAACGGTCATCTGGGGTCACTCATGACCACGGCCGACCGCAGGTCCAGCCCTGGACCAGGGCACCGCTATAGGGTTCCCAAGCTCTAGACGCGGGTTCGATTCCCGTCACCCGCTCCATGATAAAATCCCAGGTCGGAAGCAGTACTCCGTAGATCTGGGCTTTTATGATTAGTGGTTAGCCATTCCCGGCGTGCTGTCTGCGTGCTGTTAGCCAGCGGGTAGGTAACCGGTCCGGGGAAGCATGAGGTTGCGCCGTTCCTCGGCAGTCAGTTCTCGGGAGATGCGGCGGTGGGCGTTGGTCACGAGATCCTTGACGCTGATCGTCGCGTCCCATACCCGGGCAGTCCCGTCCTGCGAAGCAGAGGCGACTCGTCTGCCGTCTGGAGACCATGACACGCTTTGGATTCCCTTGGCGTGGGCACCAATGACGATGATCTCGACGCCGGATTCGGCGTCCCAGATCCGGGCGGTCCGGTCCTCCGACCCGGTGGCCAGCCGTCATCCATTTGGTGACCATGCCAGCCCCTGAACATCATCGTCATGACCGCGCAGCACCACGAGCTCGCTGCCGTGGTCGGTGTCCCAGATCCGGGCGGTCCGGTCGACCGACGCGGTGGCCAGCCGCCGACTGTCCGGTGACCATGCCACGCCTCGAACCTCGCCGTTGTGACCGTGCAGCACTGCGAGTTCGCTGCCGCTGCCGACGCCCCAGACTCGGGCCGTCCCGTCGTGGGATGCGGTGGCCAGCCGCTGTCCGTCTGGTGACCACACCACCCCCCGAACCCAATCGTCGTGGCCGTGCAGCACTGCGAGCTCACTGCCGCTGCCGGCATCCCAGATCCGGGCGGTCCGGTCGCCCGGATCTGGGATGCCAACCGCCGACCGTCCGGTGACCACGCGATCCGGAGGACCCCAGCGTCATGGCCACGAAGGACGGCACGCACCTGGGAGACGACAAGCGCAGCGATCAAAGCACGGAGAGCAAGCGTCGTGGGCGCGCATTCTTCGAAAGCCGCAAGCGCAATCAGCAGACTGTAGTCGGGATCACAGTCAACAGCGCCGAGATCCGCACCGTCTCCAAGCGCTCGCCAGTCTCGGTCATCCGCACCAACACCGACCGGTGTCGATGCAAATCCATCCCACAATCTGCTTACCCGCATAGGCTTCGCTCACAGGGGCCTCCTCAAGTCGTTGACGTAAGCACCCCGAGAGTGCCTCGGGAGTCACGAGGAGCGGAGGCCCCGCTCCTTCATCGCATCAGGGGCCATCCCTTCGGAGCGCAGTCTCGGACGGGATGTAGCGCCGCTTGGGCGCTAGTAGGTAGCCCGCTGAAGAGATAACCCCAGAGTTCGCGGGATGTCGCACACTCGGTGGGCACGGCCGAATCGCCGTCATGCCGCTTGCGCCTGGGTCTTGAGTGGCTAGGATGCAGCCGTGACCGCAGCATTCGAGGTGTCGCCCGACGACCCCCAGGGGCTCGCTGAAGCGATCGAACGTGCCGCCCAGGGTGATGTCGTGCACCTCGTGCGCGATGGGCAAGCCGTCGCCGACATCGTGCCCGTCGTCAACGCACAGACGAACAAGGCCGAGCGCAACGAGAGGGCTCTAGCCATCGAACGGCGCCAAGCCGAGCGCTTCGGCGCACCGACGCTGGCGGACTACCGCAAGGTCTACCAGAGCAGTGGGTGGGCGTGGCCCGGTGATGCCGCGATCCGTCGCGATTACCTCGTTGCGGACGCCTGCTGAGCCAGCCCGAACTCTCGGTCGGAGGAAAAGTCCTCGATGCGAGTGCCGTCGCTGCGTGGACCCGCGGCAGTATTGCGTTCAGCGCTTGGTTGGGCGCCGCCCGTGTGCGTGGCCTGACCTACTTTCTGCCATCCCTGGCCATCGCAGAAGTTCAGGTTTTGCGACCCGAGACCAGTGGGCTCCTCGACGACCTCGCCGACCATCCGCACGTCATCGTGGGCCGGCTCAGTAGCACCGACGCCGCAGCGATCGAACGGGCGCTCGAGGCCACCAATACCTTCGACGTCCTCGCTAGCTGGGTCGTCCATGCCTGCCACCAACGTGGATGGCCAGCACTGACCACCGACCCAGCCCGACTCCGCCGACTTGATCCGATGGCTCCGATAGACTTGCTCTAATCCTGATCTTGAAGGATGTCTCCGGACCCTTGATGGGGTGCAGTTTACTGGCAGGCTTCGTTGATCGAGTGGTCTGTATTTCCAGTCTGGGAACGTTCGGTCCTGCGGCGACGCTCCGATCGAGGAAGCCGAGATGTACCCGGTCAGGTGAGGACCAGGCGGATGAACTCCGTCTTGGCTTGGGTGTAGGCCTCGCGGTCGTCGGGGTGCTCAGCGGCGGCTCGGGTCTTCAGGGCAGCGTATTCGTCGGTCAGGGCGAGTTCGGTGCGCAGGCGGTCTCGGACAGGAGCTGCTCGTGCCAGCGGCGTTGGCCGGGTTGCACGAGGTGTAGGTGGGCCAGTCGGTGTCGGCGGGCGGCGTCGGCGCGGACGGTGAACCAGCGCCATGGTCGCTGGTCGAGGTGTCGGGGGACGTAGAACCATGACCGGGCGGTCAGCTCGCCGTGGGCGTTGGCAATGGTGGTGTCCGGGTCCTGCGAGAGTGCTTGGAGATCGATCACTGGCTTGGCTGGTAGTCCGGGGATCGCGGTGGACCCGATGTGAAATGCCTCGTTGTTCAACACATGGCCGAGCAGGTCTTGGATCTCGCCGATGACGTGTTCGGCGAGACTGGTCCACGCCGGTTGCGGCTCGACGAGCCGGACCGTTTCGGTGGCCCAGATGGGCCACCGAAACGGTGTGGTCATCTGCCTCGCGGACTGCCGGTTCAGGTACTCGTCGTAGACCTTTTGTGGGGTCTGGTACCCGAGTGCTGAATGGAGACGTTGAGTATTGTAGCGGAATTCGATGTACCGGGCAACGTCTGTTCGGGCGTGTTCCCGGGTAGGGTAGACGGTGCGATTGACTCGTTCGACTTTCACGGTCGCGTTGAAGGATTCAGCGAGGGCATTGTCGAAGCACACTCCGGTGGCCCCGACGGATCGCCGGATGTCCAGGAGGTCGGTCGCGGCCGCGAAGGATGCGCTGGTATATTGAGTACCGCGATCGGAGTGGAATATCGCACCCTCGACGAGCGGATAATTCCGGGCGACCATGGGGCTCCCCCAGCCGTGCTATCCACGTGCTGCTAAGACCGGTCAACAGCGGACACCCAGAGACCTTCATGATCAGATATCTGCACAGGTAAGTGGACACAGACCAGCACGATAAACAGATTCCCAAGCTCTAGACGCGGGTTCGATTCCCGTCACCCCCTCCATTCAAAAAGAGTGTCCTCTGTTGACCTGCGCCTTTGTGATGAACGGTCACCATTTACCGGCATGCTGTCTCCGTGCTGTTAGTCAACGGGTACTAACACGCCAGCCGTGCCGTCCGCTTCGCCGTCATTCGGATCTTTCCCTGTACTGTCGATGCCCTCGATGAGCGTGCTCAACTTGTCAGCGATGGTCCGGGCTACCTACCGGGAAGCATGCTGGTAGATCAAGACGGCGCGGGCTGTCCTGACCCAATCCGTGCCATGAGGTCTTTGGCGCTGACGTAGGTTTGCGCAGCGAGCGTGTCTCCCGTGTTCCGAAGATCATGAAAATGTAGACTTGACCAACCGATACAGTACCGACGACCGCGTCCTTCCATCCAGTGAGTAAATTCCGGTTACCGCTGCGGATGGGGTTGCCCTGCTGCCCGTGATTACCCGGTAGCGTGTCGCTCCCGACTCAACTGGACCAGTTCTGAATAATGCTCCAAGCATCGTAAAGGTAAGCATATCTATCTACACTAGTACCCGTGGCCGTCGACTCAACTATCTTGATCACCCGACGTTGGCGTCGGACACGCACCCGCTGACCTGGTGAGGAATTATCGGTCACCCGCGTGGCGACGGGTGACCACTACCGTCTGTCCACGGTGACAGCCAAGGCCACGAGGAATGCCACAGCCAACAACAGCAGCATTGCGGTAGCCAGCAGCCAGAGCTGGCGCTGGAATCCAGGCAGCTCTCCGCTGATTGCAAAAACCCGGGCTGGTCAATGCCGCCACGACACGTACCAGAAGATGCCGGTAGCCGCGGCATACAGCAGCAATGCGACGGCGTATCCCATCGTGATCAGTCCGCCTGAGACTAGCCTTGGGCGGCCAACCTGTCGACGCAATACCGCGACCTCGTGCCGCAACACCAGCAGCTCGCAGCGACCGCCGACTCGCTGCGAGCAAGGAGCACCGGCCATCGGAACAGGCACACCATGATCAGATAGAGGAGACGAAACATACGACCGACTATCGTGCGTGAAGGCCCGACTTCCTCCAACCCGCAGCTAAACCAGCACGAGCGAGGTTCTGGAGGAGTACAGCGACGCAGTAATGCGCCCACCCACCCGGCCGGAGGGTGAGACTCCCTCCGGCCGCCCGACAGACTACCGCTCCCGTTGTGGGGGTATTGGAGGCAGCACCGGCAAGCGCCGCACTCGAAGCCGACTCCGCTCAATGACCACAATGGCCCCCTGTTCGAGGTCATCACGCAGCCGGAGAAGGTTCGCCAAGAGAACCGCGGCCTGCTCGTCCGGCGTCAGGGGGTCGTAGGTACGCAACAGCACGAACGACGGCGCCGCCGTACGCTGCCGAGCCAGCAATTCACCGAAATCGGTGTCCTCGGACACGAGAACAAATGCGTGCTGCCGCGCGAACTCCAAAATCGCTGAGTCGGTCACGTGCTGCAGACCCTTGTCACGAACGTGAACAGCATCGAGACCGGCGTCACCCAGCAACTGCGCGACACGATACGAGAGATTGGAATCAAGCAGGAACTTCATCACCTGGCTGCCAAGGGCAGCTCACGCTCCTGGACCGCCGCAGCGGCGTACTCCAAAGCAGCCAGGATGTCCTCCGCCTCCAGATCAGGGAAATCCTCCAGGATCTCCCCCACATCACGCCCAGCCGCCAACTGACCCAGGACAGTGCTGACCGGGATGCGCAGGTCACGAATACACGGTAACCCACCCATCTTCTCGTGATCGATGGTGATCCGCTCAAACGCCATGGTCGCAACCTCCGATGATCATCATAGTCCTGGTCAGTGCAGCACTGCTCACTCACCTTGATGATGCCGGGCAGCCAGCTGCGTCAGGCAATCTTACGAAGATGACCGCCACCACCTGCCTAACCTCATCATTGCCGTCAGGAGACGTAAGGCCGACGCAGCCCCTCTTGCTCCTGGCCCTGCCCACGCCACCATGGTGGCCTCGAGGCTCGAGGATGATTCGGACAGGTGGACAGCTCGTAGCGCGCTGTCCCACTAGCAGGATTACCCCTTTCCGCAGCTCAGGAACCACTGGAGCCTGGCCTCGCCAGAGCAGCTTCGAGGGCGACTCTGGGACGGGTAGGAACCCGCATCCCGCCGTGCGGTGCCACATTGGGCGATCTGATCACGCGACGCCACCAAACAGGAGGCGTGTGGTTAGTGGGCACGTCCCCCTCGGACTTGAACCCCCACAGCTAGCTCGTTGAGCCCACCACCACCCACGCAGATCCACCATCCTGCCCATCCCTCGCGGTTGTCCCGTGTCAACCCCTTACCCTGCAGCAGGCTGCTCGTATAAGCATGCCCGGACCCGGCGCTCGATCACAGGCGGGCATTACTACCTCTGGCGAGGAGTTGCGGCCAGATCCGTAGCGAGTCACCCGACAGCACCGACGCCGATCCTGGCGGCAGTCCACCGAGAATCGACGGCACGACACTCACAGATCCGTAGCTTTTCGAAACAATTCCGCAACTGTACGGGGAAAGTGAATCAGCAGGTGAGAGCTACCTGTCGAACGTAGCTGGCCTATAGCGGCCAGTCATGAACGAGACCCAAACTAAGCCCTCCTGTGAACGATCACGTGATTCCCACAGGATTTGCCCTGGCGATCACCCGATTCCTCTTGGGACGACGGTCGTCGCAGCTGCGGGTAACCGGGGGACGACAGCCGGACTCCAGCATCACCGTTGAGGGTCGTGGTCCCGTCTTGCCGATCAGATCAGGCCTGCACCCCAACCCGACCTCACACTAGCTGCCTGTAACGGCATTATTCATTAGTAGCACCACAACCAGAGGGGGACAGTTGAAGCAATGCGACCCATTGCTATTAGCACTACAGGTAGCTTTGAAAGCTGCAGCCTATGATTCGACTGGCAAGCCAACTTATTCAGGTGTAAGTGGTCAGCCACTACTGTACCTGGTGTTAATCTGGCGGCTACCCGATCTTCCGTGATGCCAAATTTGCTGGCAGCTTTGAAGGACTGACGACCGTTGGACTCGGCGTACGCGTGTGCTTGCCATTCCACGTGATTACAGTAAGCTGGGCGACCGTGTCGTGACTAATGTCGCACACCACTGGTAGGCTTCGAGTGAGACAAAGCGCAGGAATGAGGTAGAAATAATATCAAGATTGACATCATCACAAGTCGCAGCAGCGACAATACCGTCAAATAAATTGCCGGTAAATCGGATGTCGAGTTGCCAATCACGACATACAGGACGGGTGGACGCAACCCAGGATCGATCGTTTTTAAGTACGCGCTCAAACCCATTGGTGGTGGCTCCGGACGGGTGTACTGGGGTCGTGCTCCACGTACTCGGCCAAGTGCTCGACGATCACCGGGAAGATCGCGTCGGGCAGCGCGTTGGTACGCGCCCCAGCAGCCACAGTGCGGAGTGTCCAAGACAGGTGGGCTCAGCGGCATGGTGGCCGGTAGGGCAGGTCGGGCAGGTATCGGTCCCACTCGCTGTTGGTGATGGCAGGCCTGGTGACGGCACAGATGCGAGTGGCGACATTGTCGATGTTGGTGTCCCAGAGCCGCGCGGTGGCGTCGTCGCCGGCCGTGGCCAGGGTGTGCCCGTCCGGGCTGAAAGCCACCGCGCGGACGGCGTTGGTGTGGCCGGTGAGCGTGCCCAGCGGGTGGGGCTGGCGGGGGTCACGGATATCCCACAACCGCACGGTGGTGTCGGTGCTGCCGGTGGCCAGGGTGTGCCCGTCCGGGCTGAAGGCCACCGACCAGATGGCGTTGGTGTGGCCGGTGAGCGTGCCCAGCGGGTGGGGCTGGCGGGGGTCACTGATATCCCACAACCGCGCGGTGGTGTCGGTGCTGCCGGTGGCCAGAGTCTGCCCGTCCGGGCTGAAGGCCACCGAGTAGACGTCGTTGGTGTGGCCGGTGAGCCTGCCCAGCAGGTGGGGGTGGTAGGGGTCGCGGACATCCCACAACCGCGTGATGTGGTCGGCGCCGCCGGTGGCCAGAGTGTGCCCGTCCGGACTGAAAACAGCCAACAAGGCTCCGGCGGGAATGGGGAGGGTGCTCAGCTGGGGCTGGCGGGGGTTGCGGATATCCCACAACCGCGCGGTGTAGGCGTCGCCGGCCGTGGCCAGGGTGTGCCCGTCGGCGCTGAAGGCTACCGTGCGGACGGTGTTGGTGTGGCCGGTGAGCGTACCCAGCAGGTGGGGGTGGTGAGGGTCGCGGATATCCCACAACCGCGCGGTGTGGTCGTAGCTGCCTGTGGCCAGGGTCTGCCCGTCCGGGCTGAAGGCCACCGAGTAGACGTCGCTGGTGTGGCCGGTGAGCATGCCCAGTAGGTGGGGGTGGTGAGGGTCGCGGACATCCCACAAGCGCGCGGTATGGTCGCTGCTGCCGGTGGCCAGCGTGTGCCCGTCCGGGCTGAAAACCTCCGACCAGATCATGCTGGTATGGCCGACCACGATAGGTCCGGGAAGATCCCACAGCCGTGCGGTGTTGTCAGCACTGGCGGTGGCCAGGGTGTGCCCGTCCGGGCTGAAAACCACCGACCAGATCATGCTGGTATGGCCGGTGAGCGTGCTCAGCGGGTGGGGCTGGCGGAGATCACTGATATCCCACAACCGCACGGTGGTGTCGCGGCCGCCGGTGGCCAGGGTGTGCCCGTCCGGACTGAACGCCACCGAGTAGACGTCGGCGGTGGGGCCGGTGAGCATGCCCAGCAGGTGGGGCTGGCGGAGATCACTGATATCCCACAACCGCACGGTGGTGTCGTCGCCGCCGGTGGCCAGGGTGTGCCCGTCCGGACTGAAGGCCACCGCGCGGACGGCGTTGGTGTGGCCGGTGAGCGTGCTCACCGGGTGGGGCTGGCGGAGATCGCTGACATCCCACAACCGCGCGGTGCCGTCGACACTGCCGGTGGCCAGGGTGTGCCCGTCCGGGCTGAAGGCCACCGACCAGATGACGTTGGTGTGGCCGGTGAGCGTGCTCAGCGGGTGGGGCTGGTGCGGGTTGCTGATATCCCACAACCGCGCGGTGGTGTCGTCGCTGGCGGTGGCCAGGGTGTGCCCGTCCGGGCTGAAGGCCACCGCGCGGACGGCGTTGGTGTGGCCGGTGAGCGTGCCCAGCGGGTGGGGGTGGTAGGGGTCGCTGATATCCCACAACCGCGAGATGCCGTCGACACTGCCGGTGGCCAGGGTGCGCCCGTCCGGACTGAACGCTACCGACCAGACGTCGCTGGTGTGGCCGGTGAGCGTGCCCAGCGGGTGAGGCTGGTGCGGGTTGCTGACCTCCCACAACCGCACAGTGGTGTCGACGCTGGCGGTGGCCAGGGTGCGCCCGTCCGGGCTGAAGGCCACCCTGGTAAGGCCGGTGGTGTGGCCCATCAATCGGGTGACGTAGGGGTCGGCGGCGATGCTGAGCAGACTGCCGCGGGCTTCCGTGGTGGGGACCAGTCGGTAGGCGGCCAGGCTGAGTTGGGCGGCTAAGGCTGGATTGCCGGCGCGGAGTTCCAGAGCCTGCCCCGCGGCCTGCCGGGACACCGCGACATCCCGTTGTCGCTCCGCAGCGCGCTGCTGGGTGACGGCGAAAACGGACGCTGCCAGGGCGAGGACCAGCAGCACCGACAGCACGGTGATGGCGCGCTGGCGCCGGAGGCGGTCCCGGCGGATGCTGGCACGCAGAAAAGCCCGTGCCGTCTCACTGAGCTCAACGCGATCAGAAGCCAGCACCCAGTTTCTCCGCGCCCACCAAGGCAACGGTCCCCGTGTCGCCGAGGATGCTGCCTGGCTCGGTGCTCTGCAGTAACGGACGCCGGTGTCGGCCACGGCGGCGGCGAGTTGTCCGCGTTCCCACAACCGGTCAGGTGGGCGGCCACCGTCGTTCCATCCGGTGGCGGCCTGCTCGACGGCGCGACGAGCCCTCAGCGCTGACTCCGCCGCGGTGATCGCCTCGGCCAGGGGTGGCCAGGCGGACAAAAACGCTTCGTGGGCCAAGCCGACCACGACTTTGCCGTTGTCGGTGTCGGTGATCAGCAACCGTCGTGCGATGAAGGCGTCCCACTCAGTGGCCACTTGGTTGGGTAGCTCATCGCGGAACACCCGCCATCGGGTGGGGTTGCCCTGCTCGTCGACGGTGACCAACCCCAGCAAACCTGCGATCACCTGCGCATGGCTTCGACCACTGGCCCTCATCGCATCGGCCAGCGCTGCGTCGGCCTGGAGGATCAGCGCACCCCGTACTCCACGGAGCTGCTCATACCGCCTGGCGGACAGCTGGTCGCCGCGCCTGAGCCCCTCGGCGAGCTGGGCCAGGGTGAACGCCAGTAGCGGCAATGCCTCCCCGGTGTCGGTGTCGTCCACCAGCCGAGCGACCAAGTCGTTGTCCACGCCGAGACCGGCTAACTGAGCCGGCCCTTCGATCACCCGGCGCAGCGCCCCACGGTGCAGCGGTCGCAGCGTGCAGGTGCGCGTGGGTAAAATGCTCAGCTCGGTGTCGATCAGTAGCTGGGTGAGGAACTCCGGACGAAGGGTGGCCACCACCCGCACCGGCCCGCTGAGCGCGGGACGGAGCAGCGCGGCGAACCGAGCCCGCTGGGTGGGGCCGGTTTGGGTAAGCAGCTCCTCGAATTGGTCCACCACGATCAGCAGACGCCGCCGCTCGCCTGGGGCTGCCAACAGCAGCTCGTTGGTCACCTCGGTCAAGCCTGCCGCATCGAGGCGCTGCCGCACCTGCGCCACGGTCCAGTCCACGCCGAGCTGCCGTGCCGCGGCGGCTAGCTCGCGGGCCAGAGATGCCATCGGATCGGCCCCCGGCAGGATCGGCGGCAGCGTCCACCACCCTGGCTTCTGCGCCATCACATGCACCAGACCAGCCCGGACCAGCGAGGACTTCCCACACCCTGACGGACCTACCACGAGCAACGCCTTGTCCTGCTCAAGAGGGGATTGCAGCAGCTCAGCAAGCTCCTCGGTCTCGCCTCCCCGGCCGAAAAAAACCCGATGCTGCCTCAGCTCAAACGGACGCAACCCCGGAAACGGCGACCAATCATCCGGCCACCCCCAACCCCCCACGGCATCAACCCGACGCAACGCCTCAGCCAGCCCAGCACGCACCGCCGCCCGATCCCGGGTCAGGTCAAGGTGCTGGAGGTCGCTCAGCAGCGGATGCACCACTCCTGCCTCGGCCAGGACCGGAACCAGACGACTCCCCCGGGACAAAGCGGCTCCCACCTCCGCCGCACACCACGGAGAGGCCACACAGGACGAGGTGACCACGCACACCACCGCATCAGCCCACCGCGACCGCTCATGAAGCCGCGAACGCCACCGCTCCCCGGCCGCGATCCCCTCCTCCAGATCCTGCGCCAGAAACACCTCATGGCGATCATCATCCAGCCACCGACGCACCTCACAAGCCAGAACGATGTCCTCGCTCGCATAGCTGATGAATACCCTGGCCACGGCCCCTCCGAGGCCGACTAAACACCACCGAGCCCTGCTCCATCACGCGAATTAGCTGCGATCGCAGACAACCGATGGACGCCGCAGAGCCGAGTCTGACGAGGTGATCTCCACGCTCGCCGATGCGTGGACGACGAACCTTTCGCGGCACCACCCTGTGAACTGCCGCTGTCCTGGAGTCGGACCCTGATGCTCGTCCTGACTCGCCGAGCGGGAGCTGTCTCGCGTGTAGCGGCTCACGCTAGGCCTGTCCGACGGCCCGGCGCTCCGCCTCGTGATCAAGGAAGTCGCGCACGACGCGGACCGTCCGGTGGGGAGCGAGACGTTGGGCGAGCAGTGTCACCCTGTCGTCCCCCCGTGAGGAACTGGTCGAGCTGGACAACTCCAGCGTCCGCTGGGCGAGCGCCGCAGCGTGCTCGATGTCCCCAGCCTGCACGTGCGCCTCAGCTAGCCATGACCAGTACAGCGCGCATTCGCGGGCCCGGCGCTCGTCGTAGCACTCCAACACGCCCGTCAGTAGCGGGATAGCGCGGCCAGGTTGTCCCAGCTCGACGTAGCACCGCCCCGCCATGACGGTGATTTCATCCTCATCGAGCCAGTACGTCCATTCTGGGTCATCATCCGGATGGCGCCGTTGGTACTCGGTATCCACCACGGACAGCGCCCGCTCGGTGTAGCGGATCTCACCGGCCCGCGCGTGTGCCCAGGCGACCCGCTCGTGCAGCAGCGCGCGAGTCGTCGCGCTGGCGTGCCCTGCGGCGCCGGTAGCGGCGCTGCGGGCGAGGAGGACAGCCTCGTGCGGGTCATCGCGGTTTGCAACTTGGTAGGCCAACGTCGACACGAGGTTGGCTGCGGTGGGCCGGTCCCCAGCGGCGTGCGCGGCGTGTACTCCCAGGGCCAGGTGGCGGGCTGCTCTGTGGGGTGCTCCGGCGTCAACGGTGACCACGCCGGCTAGCTGGCACAGTTCGGCAACCGCGCTGAGCAGGGCCCTACCTACCTGGTCTGGGTAGGCCGCTTCGCGGAGGAGCCGGGCTGTGGCACGTAACTCTCGCTCCACGAGGGGCTGTAGCTCGCGTCCAGCGATGAAGTCGTCCACCCGACGGAGCTGGGCCACGCGACGGACGACGGTGTCGGCCATGCCCATGCCGATCCGGCGCCCGACGGTGGTCTCCACGGTCTGGGGTATCTCCGTGACGAGCCATTCATGGACGAGTCGCCGTGCGGCGGTCGGGGTAAGGGCGCGGTCGCTGCCGGTGGCGAGCCGGTCTGCCAGCGCTTGGCTGTCTCCCGCAGTCCATTCTTCGGTGAGGGGCAGCGTCAGCGTCTCGCCGTCTGACCCGATCGTCGGTGCGAGAGGGGTCGCGCAGTCTCCGGCCGTCCAGGTGGTCAGCAGTTCACCCTGCGCGTCGAGGGCATCATCCAGCGCTGTCACGACCGAGCGGGAGGGCCAGCGGTGACCGTGCTCGATGTGCCCGACGTAGCCGCGATGAACGTGCGCCAGTCCGGCCAGCTCGCCGAGGGAAAGCCCAGCACGGTCACGAAACCGACGAAGCTCTGCTGCGAACCTCTCTCGCTCGCGCCCGTCCATGTCGCCTCACGTCGCCGGACTGTTGTCGCCTCGGAGAGGCAACAGTGAGAGGGTGGCACTGGTTCCACTGTAGCGCGACAGTGGGTGAATGATCAGCGATCAGGTTCGCAGCGGCAGTACGCCCGAAGAGACGTTCCGCGGCACCCTGGTCGGCCGAACGCCCGAGGGTCGGCAAAGCACGGTGATCGTGACCCGGCAGGGCCTGGGATCCGAGGGGAGGGTGTGGCTCACCTTCCACGGGGCGATCAAGGCCACCGTGGCCATGACAGATCCCCAGACCGCCGAGCTGATCGAGTTGCTCGACAAGGCGACAAGGCACAAAGGTGAACCGGGCAACGGCGCGACGCACTGACACGGAGGGGCTCGGTGCCGCTCCGCCCAGACCGTCACGGCACGCCACAACGCGCGGCCGTGACCGCGGCCGTCGTATCCGGCCAGTACCCCGAAGTACTGGGGGAGCAGCACGGGATGGCCTCGCGGGTCGGGCATGGTGCGTAGTGGTCCGATCGCCCCGACGATGTCCTGGCCGGCGAGGGTGACCAGGATCGGGCCGTCAATCTGACCGGCCTGCTAACGTCGGTGCAGGAACCCGAATCCGGTGGTGTGCAACTGCTGAGCGAAGCCCATGAAGGTGGCTTGCACCGCTGACGGGCAGCCATCGAAGTCAGCTACTCGACCGGGGGCAGGCCACGAGTGCCGTGATGGCGGATCACCGCCGAAGACCTTCAGCAGCAGCCGAGTGCACGCGGCGGGGGCGGCGGGGGCGGCGGGGGCGAACCAGATCACCCGCCCAGTACTGGCTCTCCTCACCGGTTCCTCTCACCGATGCCCCGGGGAGCGACCCCGGGGCGGGAACCTCGGTGAGGAGGTAGCGACAGGTTAGCGACAGGTGCCTGGCGACAGACACTGCGCACCCCTGGCGACAGACACTGCGCACCATGGACTCCGACGGCACCGTGCGGCTGATCGGCGGGATCGACCGTTTTCGTGACCTGTGGAACGAAAATCCCGAGCTTCGGAAACGTTCCGGCTCGCTCTGCCGATCTTCCGTGAACGGCGGACGTTGGGGACCGCCTCAATCCGGATATCACCGGGAGCGGGGGGAGTGCAATGGGGGACGGACCACCACCGATTGGTTTCTACGTCGACAAAGGCGTGATCAAGCCGATCACAGCACCCAAGCCTAAACACGGCGGCGTTATCGTCGGGGCGGCAGTTTTCCTGGTCCTCAGCGCGGTCGCTGGCGGCACTGCCGGCACCGCCGCAGCACCCGGTGGCACAGCCCCAGGCGATTCGGGAGTCGAGCAGAGCATCGAAACCCGCACGACCAACGATAAGGAATCGGCACGCAGGGGACAGTACGACGAGACGTGGAAGCGACTGCGACTCAAACCGCTCAGACCAACGCTGAAACAGATCGATCGCGAGTTCCAGTGCGCCTCGCGCTCCACCGGTCAGGTGCAGCAGTTCTTTGTCGATGAGCCTTGTCGTTCACTGAAACGCACGCTGATACCGCTAGCCGATGCGGACGGCAACACCATCGTTGTGGCAATTGCGTGGGTACAGACGGTCGACTCCAGTAGCGCGATCCAGTTGGCCGATCTGATCGACACCGACGGGACCGGCGGCATCCAGCCCCTCGCTGGCGCGCTGCCGGAATACGACGGGATTCAGTTCACCGGCCAGCATTACGCGGTGCGCCGATCCGAGGACCTGGTCGTGATCGCCGAGGCGACCCCGTGGCGCAGCCAGCCAGCCGGCGTGGTGCTCAACAGCATCGCCTTAGTCGCAGCAGAATTCCCACCCCCATGAGTTCGCAAGCCCGCAACGTCGGTCTCATAGGCGTCAGTACCGCAGCTATACACCGGTAGACCGAGCCACGAGCCCAGCCCTGGACGTGCAGTGGGACACCGTCACGGCGGCCGGCTCACCTCCTCACCCAGGCCGTGCTCCCGCGACGCCAGCGGGTGGACCTGGATCGACCCCGCAGGGCACGTACTCGGGCTAGGTCGCCCCGTCGATGTTCAGGGTGACCGCGATCGGCTGCTGGTCACCCGTGCGATGCCGACCGTGATAGCTGTCCCTTGTGGGGTATGTCCCCATCCCCTGTTCGGCTGTGAGACTTGAGCTGTTCACCTTCTGGACGCAACGTCCCCACCGTGCTGTCGCTGGCTTGTCGGGACCGCCGGTCCAGGCCCACGGTGGCGCTCGCCAAGGGAGAACCTCATGTCACGTTCGCTCCTGCGCCAGGCTCGCTCGCACCGCCGCGCCGTCGTCCGGGGAGGTGCGGTCTGCGCGCTGGCCGCTGCCGCAACGCTCCTGGTGACCGGCTCCGCCCAGGCCACCGATCCCACCGCGCCTGCCAACTCATCCTCCTGCGACCTCGCCACGCTCAAGGGCACCTACTTGTTCGAAGGTAACGGCGCGTCGGTGTCGGGCAACGTCACCACCCCGACGGCGTTCGCGGGATCTGAACACTTCAACGGCACCGGAGCCGTGGCAGGATCCTCCACCTTCAGCTCCGGCGGCACCATCTTCCCGCGCAGCGCCTTCACCGGCACCTACACCCTCACCGCCGGCTGCACCGGCACCTTGACCGTCGGCACCACCCTGCACTTCGACATCTACGTGGCGCCCTCCGGCGACAGCTTCACCTACGTCCAGACCGACCCGGGCTCGGTCAGCGCCACCACCGAAACCCGCGTCTCCCGCACCTGACACCCACCACCAGATCCAACGCCGGGCGATTCCCGTCACCAGGCCTGGTCGTGCTCACTCAGACTGGCCCGGCCAGTGGCGAGGGTGTGGGCCAAGCGCAGGGTGTGGGGGTGGTCATCGCCCAGGATCCGGCGCAGGCCGGCGAGGGTGTCCTCACCCAGCTGGCGAGCCCGCTCAAACTGCCCCACCTCCCGCAGAGTGACAGCAAGGTAGGCGGCCGAGCGCAGAGTGTCGGGGTGGTCATCGCCCAGAACCCGGCGCAGGCCGGTGAGGGTGTCCTCACCCAGCTGACGGGCCCGCTCAAACTGCCCCACCTCCCGCAGAGTGACAGCGAGGTAGGCGGCCGAGCGCAGGGTGTAGGGGTGGTCGTCGCCCCGGACCCGGCGCTGCTGGGTGAGGGTGTCCTCACCCAGCTGACGGGCCCGCTCAAACTGCCCCACCTCCCGCAGAGTGACAGCGAGGTAGGCGGCCCAGATCAGGGTGTGGTGGTGATCGTTGCCCAGGACCTGGCGGGAGCGGGTGAGGGTGTCCTCACCCAGCTGACGGGCCCGCTCAAACTGCCCCACACTCCGCAGAGTGACAGAGAAAAAGTAGGACGAGTGCAGGGTTTGGAGGTGGTCATCTCCTAGGACTCGGCGAGAGCGGGTGAGGGTGTCCTCGCCCAACTGACGGGCCCGCTCACACTGCCCCAACTCCAACAGATAGAGGACGAGGTAGGTGGCAGAGCGCAGGGTATCGCGGTGGTCATCGCCTAGAACCCGACGCCGGCGGGTAAGGGTGTCCTCACCCAGCTGACGGGCCCGCTCAAACTGCCCCAGCCCCCACAAGTTGACGGAGAGCCTGCTGGCTGATTCCAGGGTGTCAGGGTGGTCCGCACCCAGGACCCGGCACATGCGGGTGAGGGTGTCCTCGCCCAACTGGCAGCCCTGTCGGTCGTGCCCCAACGCCCACAGGTCACGGACAAGATTGCTGGCTGACTCCAGGGTGTCAGAATGGTCAGCGCCCAGCCGGAAGCGGCGCAGGTCCCAGGCGCGTTCGTGCAACGGTTGGGCACGGCTGGGTTCCCCCCAGCTGTCCAGGTACGTGGCGGCGTGGTTGAGTAGCCAGGCCACGTCTAGCTCGACTCCGATGAGGGTGCGGTCGGGGTCGGGGCCGGTGGCGACCAGGACGTGCGGGAGGAGCTGGCGCCACGCTGGCCAAGCTTGGGGGTTGTCCCGTGGATTGTCGGTGGGAACCGCGGCACGCAGCAACCGGACCACCAGGGTAGGCAGATCTGGCTGCTGATGGCACTGGGTGCGCAGGATCGCAGCGAGCAGCCGATGCAGCTGCACAGTGGTGGGCTCGATGCGGGCCAGCCCGTGCTGGCGCAGCAGCCGGGTCAGCCCGGCAAACGCCAACGGATCGGCAGCCGCGATCGCCAGCGGCTCGAGCAGCCAGGTGGGGTGGGTGCTGAACAGGGTCAGCGGGATCGGTTCCGGCCCGAGGTAGGCGGCCACAGTGAGCAACTGCAGCGCAGCCGGTGACTGGGCGGCCAGCCGATCCAGCGCGATCTGGACGCTGGCGGCCAGCGACACCGGGTACGTGGCAGGAGCGTCTTGGGCCAGCAACTCCCTGGTCCGCTCGGCCAGCAGGGTCAGGTAGTCCTCCGCGCCGATGGCGGTATCGGCCAAGTACGCCCCGGCCTGAGCCAGCGCCAACGGCAGATCACCCAGGGCCTGCGCGACCTGCTCCGCTTCATCGTCGGTGAGTCGGGGGGCGCGGCGGCGCAGCAACGTGATCGACTCGCGCCGGTCGAACACATCCACCCTCACCGGGGTGGCCAGCTCGTGCCAACCGGGGTTGCGTGAGGTGATCACCACCTGTCCACGGCCCCCGGGTAGATACCCGGACAACGCCGCGGGATTCTCGGCATTGTCAAAGATCAGCAGCCACCGCTCCCGCTCCCGCAGCACCCCCAACAGCCGCGCCACCGCCACCGTCATGGGGTCGGTGACGGCGGCCACACCCAGGGCCAGGGCCAGCTCAGCCAACCGATCGGCCACCAAGGCGGATTGCTCCGCCGGCACCCACCACACCACGTCGTAGCCAGCTCCGTAACGGTGGGCGTACTCGATAGCCAGGGCAGTCTTGCCGATCCCGCCCATCCCGTGTAAAGCCTGCACCACCACCGTGGAACGCTCGTTTTCCAACGCGGTGTGCAGCGCGGTAAGCAACTCCTCCCGTCCGGTGAACACCGGACTGCGGGCGGCTACATTCCACACCCGCCCCACCGGCGCATCGTCTGACCGGGCCTGCGGCAGATCCCGCAACCCCGCAAACAGCACCTCGCTGAGCTCCTCCGGTGACCTGACCGTCGCCGTGGTCACCCCACTATCGGCCAGCCGAGCCCGGAACGCCTCCTGCCGAGCCGCGTAGCGCAAATCGACAAACAGATCCCTGGGGCCCTCCGCTTCCTCGCCCAGCAGCACCACCAGCCGCGGTATCCCAGCCTCGCGGGCAGCCTCGAACTCCCATTCGGTGTAGGACAGCTCCGGGCGATCGGCCACCGGCGAGCCGTAGCGGAACCCCACCACCGCCACATACACATCCGCGCCCAGCACCACATCCCGACACACCTTCGCTGGCTGCTCATCCCGCGGCCCGAAATACGCCATCTCGACCATCGCGTCCCCGGCCCGCGACACCGCCCGCCGCGCCGCCGCCACGAACGACCGCCCCACCGGAAACCGCGCCAACTCCGACGTGTAGCTCACAAAAACCTGCCGTGGCCGGGACACAACACCCAGCATCCCACCCCGCCACCGCAACCGCGAGCAAAACTCAAGCGGCCTATGCCACGGACCTTCGGACGGGATGGTTACCCCGCTCACGCTGCGCTACAGTCCGCACCTTTTGCGCGGCGGCACTCCGGCTCCCATTCCGTACGCTCATCACCACCTGTCCTGGACGCGCGGCACCATGGACACAGGCCTACCGGCAATGCCGATCAGGACATCGTCTACGTGTGCCTTATTTCTCAGCCCGCTTCGCATTGGCGACAATTTCATCGGCGATCTTTGATCGTAGCCGGACCGGCAAGTCATGACCCATGCCATCGAGTTCAACCAACGTTGACTCGGGGATAGCCTCGGCCGTGTCTCTACCGCCAGAGATATTGATCAATGAGTCCTCCAAACCGTGGATCACCAGCGCTGGCACTCTCACTTCACCCAGCTTTTTCTTACGATTGACGGCCCTATCGATAGCACAATACTGTCGTGCGGTGCCCTCGGGGTAGAGGCCACGTTCATAAGCGGCCTCGGCTTGCTGGCGACGCACCGGTCGCTCCTCGTCCCGATAGGATTGTGAACCGATGACTTCTGCGACTCCGACCATATGATCAATCGCTTCTTCCCGTTCGGCAGGAACGGGCTCGAGAATCGCTTCGATAGCCCCCCAAGTCGGCAAACCAACTGCGCGGTTTCCTGTGGTACTCATGATCGAGCACAAACTGAGGATCTTTTCTGGGTAGTCCAAGACGATCCTCTGGGCAATCATTCCTCCCATCGATGCGCCGACTATGTGAGCCTGCTCAATCCCAAGGTGAGTAAGCAGGCCGACAGTGTCAGCGGCCATATCGGTCAAATAATACGGAGCAGGTTTGAGGACAGTACATTTCTGCACCCCGTCGAGATGGGTTGATAAACCACAGTCTCGGTTATCCAGTCGAATAACCCGGTAACCTCCAGTGGTCAGACTGTCGACCAAGTCCTGTGGCCAAGCGATGAGCTGAGTTCCTAAACCCATGATAAGCAGGAGAGGTTCGCCACCAGGGTCACCGTCTTCGACGTAGAAGACTTCGATGTCCCGTTTCTCACCCTGCTTGTTGACATATTCGTTGACTATAGCAGTGGGCATCGCCGAGCACACCTCTGTTCTTAGTACGGAGAATTTGCGGTTCAAGATTCTTCTCTGGTCGGGCGCCGCACATAGCACCTTCCGTGGGGCTAGCGGAAGAATTAATCGCTCCGAGCGAAGCATGACGCGTGACGCTCACAGCGATTCCCCATCTCCAGGCCAGTCCACGCAGCCCCTCCGGTCGACCGTAAACTCGAGGACCGGACCTGTTCGCCTGAGGAAATTTCCCACCCCTCTACTAGACTGTGACCTCCAGTGGCGATGTTTGTCAATACGCCATCCGTAGATACAAAATGCACCCAAACGGAACCACGATCACGACATAGTGTAACGACCCCAAGCTGATTGCATCGGGTAACATCCGAACGGCGAAACCAGCGACCCCGCGACCAAGACCCGGATCAGGCACCAACATCCACGGCATCGCACCCGGCTGCCTGATCAACCCCCACCTACCGGCGTCAGGATCGACACCGCCACAACCAGGGGATATACCCGGCACTATGTCAACGCCTGCAGCTGTTTCACCGTGCGGGTCTGGCCACAGCTCACCGGTAATTCGATGTTTGGAAACCAAAAATCATGCTAGACTGCAACAAGCAGCCCCACGTCGTGCCACAAGCAGGATTGGGGTCGGTGAGAATGAGCCGTCCCGGGAGCACCGGGGTCCTGGCCATTTGTACCCTCCCTGGGCCCCGAGTTGCCATCCTTGCGAGTTCGATGGGAAAACTTAACCCGTCCGCAATCAGCTGGTCAGCTGTCTCGGTGGTGTGTTGGTAGATCATCGCGACGCAGGGCCGTCGTGGCCCATCCGGATCATGAGCTCCCCCAGGCTGCTGGCCGCCGCTGCGGCGGAGGTGTCCCCGAGTATGCGCAGATCGGGAGAGCGCCGGTTCGACAGGGTCGCCTGAGCCAGTGTTGCGACGCCTTCACACAGATATCACATTGAGTGTCCGGTCGCATACTTTCAGTCACATACCTGTGACGCCGAAGGCTCTCCGGGATCTGTGAGCCGGCATGGCCACCCAGAAGCTCTCGTCAATCTGTTCGGGGAGTCCGTTCTGTTCGAGGATTCCGTTCTGTTCGGGGAGTCCGTTGCGTGGAACAACGATATTCGTTGGTAGTGGTTTCAGCTGTACAGTAGCGTCGTCAGGCTATGGAAGTGGAGGGGCGGCAAAGTCCGCATCTGATCGTGTGCGGCGACAACCCACTGGCCTACCGTCTCGTTGAGGAGCTCGTCACTCAGATTGGTGACGAGGTGACCGTGATCCTGCCCTCGGTGGAGCAGAATCACGGGCCCCAGATCGCGGCGCTTCCGAAGGTGCGTGTCATCGAGGCGCCCGAGTTGAACGAGGGCGCCTTCCTGGCGGCACGAGTGGAGCAGGCCAGTGCAGTGGCGTTGGTTAGCCAGGACGACGTCGGCAACATTCACGCCGCACTTCGGGCCCAGGAACTGAACAGTGATCTGCGGCTGGTGATCCGTTTCTTCAACATGAGCCTTGGTCACCGCATCCAAACCCTGTTTCCTCGCTGCGAGGTGCTGTCCGATGCCGCTACGGTGGCCCCCTCTTTTGTGGCGGGGGCACTGGGGGAGCTGGCACCCAGCTATGTGCGGCTGCCCGGCCGGACGCTCCATGTCGCCCGCCGACGCGACGTGGCTGCGGATCGGGTGATCTGCGCGCTGGCCGACACCCGCGTTCCTGGGCAGCCCGAACTGCTGCCGACCGACCAGGCCAACGCAAACCTGGTGCTCGCGTTGGCCGACGGCCAGACCCGCCTCGGTAATGCCGCCACTCACCACCGAGGGCGGAACCTGTTGCGGACCCTGTGGTGGCGCATCGCCGCGTCGTTCAACCGCAAGCTCGCCATCGCCACTTTAGGACTGTTCGCTCTGCTGGGGCTCGGTACGGTCCTGTTCACCACCGTGGGTGGCTTCTCCTGGACCGATGCGCTGTATCTGACCCTGCTCGACGCCGCTGGGGCGGCCCAGCCCGATGCGGGGCTGAGCACCGCCAACAGAATCACCCAGACGATGGTCACGATCGTCGGGATCTCGATCATCCCACTGGTGACGGCTACCGTGGTCGACGCCGTCGTCAGTTCCCGGTTGGCCACCGTCCTGGGCGATCCCCGTCCGATCGCCGGCCATGTGGTGATCGTCGGGCTGGGCACCGTCGGCGCCCGGGTGTTGGAGCAGTTGCACGATCTGGGTGTGCCGGTGGTGTGCGTGGAACGCGACGAGAAAGCCCGGGGAGTGTCGCTGGCACGGCGGATCGGTGTGCCGATCGTATTCGGTGACGGCAGCCGAGAGGACACCCTGCGCGCCGCCTACCTCGGCACCAGCCGCGCCCTGGTCGCGGTGACCAGGGACGACGTCGCCAACCTCGAAGCCGCCCTGCACGGACGCGCGATGAGCGCGGAGCTGCGTGTCGTGCTGCGCTTGTTCGACAGCGATTTCGCCGAACGGGTCCAGCGCAACTTCGGCATCACGATCTCCCGAAGCGTGTCCTATCTGGCTGCGCCGGCGTTCGCCGCTGCGATGTTGGGCCGCCGGGTCCTCGGCACGATCCCAGTCGGCCGCCTGGTCCTGCTCATCGCCGAGGTCTCCGTCCATGCAGGCTCCCAACTTGACGGGGTGGCCTGCCACACCGTCGACACCGCTCGCCAGGCACAGGTGATCGCGATTTACCGCTGTGCCACCGAGACCCTTGAGCTACCAGCACCCCGGGACTACCTGCTCGCCAAAGGTGATCGGCTGATCGTCCTGGCGACACGCCAGGGACTGGGTCAGGTGCTGAGCCGCAGCGTCACCACCAGCACCCCACCATGACCACCCAGCCACATTGAGGTATCAGCCACCCGCCGCCGTGGCTCTTGACTGATAAGGACCGGTCAGCAAAGGCGGAGGAGCCCACGGGACCGCAGCGCACGCCCCGCGCTTGTCTTGTTGACCGGCGGGCACCTCTGACGACTTGTTGACGAGCATGCGCGCGCGGTGCAGGAGTCCACCCACACGCAGAACCTCGCGCACCACAGAAGGGAATTCCATGACCATCCACATTTGGGCGCCGCTAAATAACGGGAAGATTCACAACGCCGTGGATGGCGCCAATCAGTACCTTAATCTCGTGGCGTGCCCCGAATGCTCCATGGCCGCCACCCTGCAATGGGCCAATCGAGTAGAAAGCACGGATGGTCCGGTCGACCATGTGAGGGTCACCTGCGTGAACCGGCACTGGTTTTTGATGCCGGCTGATACGCTCACCGAGCGCACGCGAATCACTGAGGCAGGTCCTACGCACCCAAGCTCGGGACCGCCGTGTTGAAGGATGACCGCCTCAGGCAAACTGAGCTGACGCGTCGTCGCCACCCTCGAGTACCTCGATGCAGATTCTGATCTCCGGAGCGAGCGTGGCGGGGCCGGTCTTGGCCTACTGGCTCACGCGCTACGGCTTCACCTCGACCATGGTGGAAAAGGCACCGACGCTGCGTAAGACCGGCGGACACGCGATCGACCTGTTCGGCCCGGCGATGGACATCGTGGAACGGATGGGGCTGCTGGAACAGGTACAGGCCAAGAAGACGGGAACCGAACGGCTGACCCTGTTTCGGGAGGGGATCTCCCGCCCGGTCCACGTCGAGATGAGCCGGTTGATGACTGCCGTGTCCGATCGGCACGTCGAGATCATGCGGGATGACCTCTCAGAGATCTTCTACGACGTTACTTGCGGCGAGGTGGAGTACGTGTTCGGGGACTGCATCACGTCCATCTCCGAGAACGGGGAGGTGACCTTTGAGCAGGGTCCGCCCCGCCGGTTCGACCTGGTGATCGGCGCGGATGGGCTGCACTCGAATGTGCGTCGGCTGGTCTTCGGTGAGGAAGCGGGTTTTTCCACGTTCATCGGTGCCTACCTGGCGGTGCTGTCCGTGCCCAACTACCTCCACCTCGACGGACACATGATCCTCTACAGCGACACCGGTCGCATGGCCGG
Source organism: uncultured Actinomycetota bacterium (assembly GCA_963823755.1). Classification (GTDB taxonomy): domain Bacteria; phylum Actinomycetota; class Actinomycetes; order Mycobacteriales; family Pseudonocardiaceae. The sequence continues at coordinate 117,449 of CAWGMP010000009.1, read as the reverse complement.
GATCTACAGCGCGCGGCACATGGACGATGCTCGAGCGGTGTTCCTGTTCCGCAGTCCAAAGCTGGACTACTCCTACCGAGACATCCCGAGGCAACAGCAGCTGCTACGCCAGGCATATACGGACATGGGCTGGCAAGTGCCGCACCTCATGGCCGAACTAGACCGGACCCCCGCGTTCTACTTCGACTCGATCACCCAGATCCACATGGACACCTGGTCGCGCGGCCGGGTAAGTTTAGTCGGTGACGCGGGGTACTGCCCGGGCCCCGCGGTAGGTGGCGGCACGAGCATGGCCGTCATCGGCGCCTACGTTCTCGCCGGCGAGCTGGCCGCGGCAGGTGGGGATCATGTGCGCGGCTTCCGTGCTTACGAACACGAGCTGGGCGACTACGTACGGCGCAGCCGTGCCCTCGCGCTCGGCGTCGCCAAACGACTCATCCCTGATAGCCGGGCGGAACTCTGGGCGATGGCTAACGGGGCGCGGCTCGTCGCCCACATCCCGCCGGGAATAACCCGCGCCCTAGCCAAGCTCAACCGAAAGGGCATCCGCCTCCACGACACGATGACACTCAAAGACTACCCGAAACCACTGTTCAGCACGTAGGGATCGTTGTGTTCAGCAGTTGCTCACCGGGAAACATTCTTGAGGCAGAGAACCTCGGATCGCCACTTACCGGTCGTGTTCCCGCACGGCCTCTCCCACACCAGTTCGAACTCCGCCGGCTTTGGTGATGCCGGGACGTGGTGGAGGTAGTTCAGCTTGAGTAGCCAGCGCATCAGGGGACCGGACTGTTGCGTATGGAGGGCTATGTCCCGCTCGGTGCGTCCTGGGTCGGATATGAAGTCGACGACCTCACAGTCGCAGAAATAGGCCAATGTGCCGACCTCGCTGGGGCTCACCACCGTCGCACCGGGCCTTATCTTGGAAATGTCCTCGGCGACGCGCTGGTATTCAGCGCGGGTGGCCCAGTTGGTGTAAATGGGCGCCTTCTCCCACGGCACGCCCCGCACCACCTCGTAACCAGCCGCAGCCAGTGCCACCAGGGACACCGACCCGAGCGCGACCACCCCGATCTGGCTGGCCAGCCGATCGGACTGAGCCACGGCCGAAGCCGTCACCGCCGCACACAGGCTCAGGCCGGCGACGACGGGTCCGTAGTACCAGTGGGACGGCGGAGTCCCCAGTAAGGCGAAAACCGCCGCATGGGCAATTCCGCCGAGCCCGAAGGCGACTGCAACCTGACCCGCCCCGGTCGTCACCACGCCTCGCCGCCCAGTGGCGAGCACTGCCCAACCGCCCAGCGCCACCAGGCCACATCCAGCGGCAACCAAGGTAAGAACGGTGGGCTTCGGATGAGACGACAGGTACAACAGCGGTCCGCTGGCGAAGTGGAATCCTATCCACCCTCCGCGGTCGTGGGTCTTCAGGAAAAACGTGTCGGGCAGCGCAGAGCCCAACAACAACCAGCTGGCGAGATACCAAGGCGCTACGACCGCGACCGCGACCAGTCCGCTGCGCAGCGCCCGGAGCCGGGCCGCGGCCACGGTGAGCACGACGACGACATCGACCACGGCGAGGTCGGGCCGGCCCAAGACCAGCAGCCCAGCGACAATGCCGGTGGCAAGCCACCGCCCCGCTAGCGCATAGCGCACCAGACCGATGAACAACCCGACGCAGAGGTAGGTCTCCAGGCCCACCGTGGAAACAAGCAGCGGGCTGGACAGCAACAGCCCCATCCCCAGCGCCGGCAGCACCCACCGCGACAGTCCGGTCATCTCCGCGATGCGCAGCAGCCACACCGCGGAGGCGGCCATTGTGGCCATCAACAGCAATCCCACCGCCAGCACCGGCCCGCGCACCACCGCCGTGATCGCAGCCAGCAGGGCCACATTCAACGGCGACGTGGCGGTGTTCGCCGTCAGCGAGGGGACCACCCCCCAATGCCCGTGGAAGGCAAGATTCCGCGCGTAGTCCACCGTGATGTAAGCGTCGTCAGTCAATGCCCGGCGAGCGACCAGGAACAGCAGGCCACCAGCCATGGCACCGACAACGCCACAGACCGCGGCCAGCGGCACTCCACGGGGTGTCGCAGAACTTGTCCGAAGCGACACCAGACCCTCGGCTGCGGCCATCGCGGCATGGTGCCAGACGTCATCATGCCTCTGCTGAGCAGGGCAGGATGGGATGCCGACACCCCGCTCGGAGTGCTCCCCGGCCGCGGCGCGCCGCCATCAGTGACGCCGGCACGACCTTGTACGAAAGGCGGAGGAGCCCCACGACCAGGCCATCACCGTTGGTGTTCTTTGGCGCGGCACGTTTACGGGTATCTCACCCGATCCCCGTGACGTTCACAGTGCCGTTGGCATTGAGTTGCAGAATCGGGGGATCGGTTTGTCGATCGGTTTGCCTTGTTCATCGAAACCGATGGGTCCGCTAGCGCCGCTCACGGGGTCGACACGGTTGAGGTGGTCTCGTGTTCCAGCCGAGTTCGACACCGGGGCGGACCGCCGCGCAGCCCTCAGGGCGTGGCGCGGACTGTCGGGGTCGGCTACTACGGTGTGTGCCGTGGCTTGTTACCCCCGGTTACCAGTCGAGCTGTTCCGCTTCGCCACCACCGAGCGGGCCGAGCTCAACACCGCCATGCTCTACGCGTTCGGGGCGGCCAACGAGCGGCTGGAGACCTGGCTGACCCTGGGTGACGTCGCCGCACGGCTGCTGACTGTCGGCTACTTCACCCCGGTGACCGACGAGGACCTGGTGCCGGTGCTCGACCAACTGCGGGAATGGCAGCTCATCGACCGCACCCAGGACCACGCGGCGCACTATTCCACCGCCGAGGACTTCGAACGCAACAACCTGCGCTACTCGCTGACTCGACGCGGCGAGGCCGCTCTGGAGGGCTTCTCCCACGCGGCAGCCGTTCTGGAGGCCACCGGCGCGCTGCAGACCGCCGTGCTCGACGCCATCGCCGAACGTCTCGACGAACTCGCCGCGATGCTCAGCGACGCGACGGCTACCGACCGGCGGGTATACAGCACGTTAGCCGAACTCGAAGGCCACCTGGAATCCCTGGTGGCCGGCGTCAAACAGTTCAACGGCGAGCTGCAGCGGCTGCTGCGTGACGATTCCGGCGCGCTGGACACTTTCCAGGAAGTCAAGCAGGCCACGATTGCTTACCTGCAGGAGTTCGTCACCAACCTGGATCACCGGCAGCGCGCCATCGCCGCCTCGGTCGCCCGGATCGAGGCACACAGCCTGCCCGAACTACAGCAGCGTGCGCTGCGCGGCGCCGACCTGCCCGCCCTGCAACGCAGCGATCCGTCCATCGCCTGGTTGGAGCAGCGCGCCGCGAAATGGGAAGGTCTGCGCGCCTGGTTCCGCCCCGCCGACGGCAGCGCACCCCGCGCCGCAGCACTGCAGGATGTCGCCCGCCGCGCGATTGTCGCCCTGATGCGGGTGCTGGAGCGGCACACCGAGGCGCGCCGCCGGGCGTCGTCGGCTGCGGCCGACTTCCGTGCCCTGGCCCGCGCCTTCGCGGCCTGCCCTACCACCACCGACGCCCACCAGTTGGCCGCCGCGGCGTTCGGTCTCTGGCCGGCCCGGCACACCCAGCTCGGCCTGGACGACGAGGATCTGGTGCCGGCCGCCACCGCGTGGGCCGACGCGCCGCGGGTATCGGTCTCGCCGCACCTCCGCACCCGAGGCCGCATGGAGAGCACCGGCGGCACCGCCACCGTCCGTGACGTCCGCGAGCTGCGCCGGGCCCGGCAACACCGCGCCGCCCACGAACGCGCCGAATTGGAAGCCGCCTGGGGCCGGTTGTCCACCGCAGGCCCAGTCCGGTTGTCCGGTCTGGGGACCCTGGAACACGGCCGCTTCGAGCGGTTACTGGAACTGCTGGGACGTGCCCTGAGCGCACCGCCCGATGCCGCCGGGCACCGCCGGGGCATGTCGACCGACGGCCGGGTGGAGCTGGTGTTGCGAGCGCCTGCCGACGGGTCACGGGCCACCCTGCGCACCCCCCGGGGCACCTTCGCCAGCCCGGACTACATCGTCGACGTCCGGGTGCTGGGTAGCGGCGGGTCTCCCGCACACGTTGCGGCGGGTGGCGCATGAGCACCCAGAACATGACGACATTAGGTAGCCAGCTGGACCGGATCGAGGCCGAGGAGACCTCCCGGGTGATCCGCCTGATGCTCGCTCACCCGCTGCTGACCCTCGCGTCTGACCCGACCGGGTTCGACCTGGTGCGGCGTCGTCGCGACGCGCTGATCCGCTGGTTTGAGGAGCACTGTGGCTGGCGGCTGATCGTGGAGGCCCGCGACGGCTACGCCCGGCTGCTCAAGATCCGCCCCGAGATCGACGCCACCCGGCCGTTGCGCCGCGAGCGCAGCACCCGCGCCCCGTTCGATCGTCGCCGTTACACCCTGCTGGCTATCGTCTGCGCCGAGCTGCTCGCCACTCCCGTCACCACCATCGGCCTGCTCGCCGACCGGGTCGCGCACGCCACCGCCGCGGAACCGACCATCGAGACCTTCCAGACCTCCCGCCGCGGTGAGCGCGCCACCTTCGTCGACGCTCTGAAACTGCTGGAGCGGTCCGGAGCACTACGTGCCCTGGACGGCACCGCCGAGTCCTACCTGGACTCCGATACCGCCAAGGTGCTGTTCCAGGTGGACACCACCCTGCTGTTGCGGCTACTCGCCGCGCCGCACGCGCCGTCCACTGTCGATCTCGATGATCTCGCCGCTGGTCTGACGGCACTGACCCGGGAGCCGCGCTACGGGGCCGCGCCGGACGGGGGTGAGGTCGCCGATGCGCAACGCAATCTGTGGCTTCGACACAGCATCACCCGCCGGCTGCTCGACGACCCGGTCGTCTACCGCGACGACTCACCGACGCCCAACTCGGCTACCTGGCCAGCCCGACCGGGCGTCGTCTGGTCCGCCAGGCGGCCGAGCAGGCCGGGTTCGTCTTCGAGGAGCGCGCTGAGGGTTACCTGCTCGTCGATCCCGATGGGTTGGCCACCGACCAGCGGTTTCCCGACGACGCGTCACATCCGAAGATCGCCGCGCTGGTGTTGCTCGATCATCTGGTCGCAGCGCCCCGCCCGGTGCCCGACACTGAGCTGGCCACCCACGCCGGGGCTTTGCTGGAACGCTTTCCCAGCTGGGCCAAGACCTACCGCTCCGAGGACGGCGCGGCCCGGTTAGCCACCGACGCGGTGGACGTACTGTGCGCCTTCAAGCTCGCCACCCGTGAATCCGGTGCGGTCCGCGCCCGACCAGCCGCCGCCCGGTTCGCTGTCGCTACTCCGGTGGTGCAGGAGAGATGACCGCCATTCAGTCCACCGGTGGTAGGTCGCGATGCTGGAGCACAGCCAAGGCAGCACTGTCGGGATCGGCGCGGATAGTACATTCCCATAGTCGGATCACAGTCCAGCCGAGTTCCTGAGCAATGCGCGTCGCCTTACGGTCGCGCTCCTGGTTCCGCATCATCTTCTCCTCCCACAGTCGGGCGTTGGGGCCTGCGAAGGGGGTTTTCCGGCCATGTGCGGGACACGAGTGCCAGTAGTCGCCGTCGACGAAAACCGCAAGGTTGTGGCGAGGTAGCACGAGATCTGGTGTGCAACCGACAGCAAGACGCCTGTGGAGGCGGAACCGGGCCCCGGCGGCGTGCAGGGCTCTTCGCAGGAGCAGCTCGGGCTCCGTGTGGGCCTTCCGGCGGCGCCGGAGGTGGCGGCCCTCGTTAGTGCTGGTCCAGGTTGTCATGAGAGCCCTTAGCTGCCTTCACCAACCATCGCTTCGATCACCTTCTTGCCTAGCAGTACTGGCACAGCGTTGCCTAGCTGGGCCTGGATCGAACCCCGCGAGCCCACTAGCTGAAAGTCATCCGGGAAAGTGAAGAGGCGTTTTACTTCCGGAACACGTAGGCGTCTGTTGTCCCAATGGAAAGGACCGACGTAAGGTCCTGGCTGTGCCTGGATTGTTGGCGAAGGTTTCCCTGGTGACAGTTTGAGAAGGAAGGACCAGTACCGGCTCCGCCACTCGAAAAGTGGATGAGGGTGTCCGTGCTCGACGGTGTAGTGAAGGTAGTTACCGCCGGGTGGAATGTCCGGCAGCAGGTGGCCATATCGGCCGGCAACTTCTTCGTTCTCCTCTGGTTCTGTTATGAGCCCCTTCAGTGCCTCGGATGCAGTCATATGCGGTTTGTCATTACTGCCGGTTCGGCGTCGCTCCCAACTTCCACCATGAGTTGGCTTCGGCAACCTTGGCCTGTTTTCACGCTTTGGTGCACCGACGATAAAAAGGCGGGGGCGCGCTTGGGGGACCCCGTAGTCAGCTGCGTTTAAGACCTCACAAGAGTAATGATAGTCGGCCTTGTCGATCTCGCGCAGTAGACGCTCAAACGCAGGCCGACTGGCCCTGTTATTATAGGTCAGAGCGTAAACATTCTCCAGCACGAAGTAGCGGGGGCGGGTTTCGGCCAACACTCGCGTATATGCTTGTAGCAGCGAAGCGTCAGGGTCTAGTCCGGCGCGCTTCCAGTCAAGCCAAAAACCAGATTTGCTGAATGGCGTGCAGGGAGGCCCGCCGATGAGGAGCTCTGGGCGCCTTCCCTGCGTAAGGCCGGCAGCCTTGATGATCTCGTCCGACCGCACGTCGAGGATCGAGCGCCGGATCACTGGCTTGCAAAGATGATGGAAGTTCTTCTCCATCGTGTCTGCGGCATCCTGGTTGTACTCGACTGCCGCATGAACGGCGAACCCAGCGGCTTCAGCGCCCAGGTCCAGGCCTCCGGCGCCGGAGAACAATGAGATGGCTGCTCCACGGTCTTCTGACATGCATCCAGACGATGCCATGGGTGACCGACAGTCAGCGGTTGCCACGCTGTTGATACTGCTCACAGAGCCTCTGGTGCTGCTCACAGAGCCTCCGCCAGTGTCGTGGCCCAGTCCTCGGTGACGTGATGCAGGGGTGTGAGCCGGTCGGGGTACCGTCTGTCGCGATCCATGACCGCCGTAGAACGATAGACGAATCGCCATTCGCCGGTCGGGGCGAAGAGACATGCAGCAAGGACGTCGAACTGCTCAGACCGGTAGAGCCTGCCAGCTGGGTCGCCCTGGGTCGCCCGCGTCTTCTGCACCTCTACTTTCATGTCGCCGTTGGAGTATTTTTTGGGCGAGGAGTTCTTGCACTCCACTCGAACCAGCCGTCCGTCATGCAGCGTGACATCGAAGTCGTGACGGCCGTCTTCATCGATTGGTTCGACCACAGCAACGGCGTCGTCCTCCGATAGCACTCGATGCAGGTGATGTTCAGCAACCCCACCGCGGACCGCGACACTGAGGCGGTTGCGACGGCTGATCATCTCAAGGATCTCAGTACTTGACATACTGAACTGGCTCTCAAGATCGTGAAGAGAGGCTGCCGCTCTGTTGTGAGCCAGGCGTGGCCTGGCAGCTGCGGCCGCAGCGGAGAATCGCAATGCGGGATCGAGTGCCAGGTCGGCTGCCTTCCGCTCTAGCCTGACATAGTCGAGCAGGCGGTTCGGCTTGAAAAGGACCATGGTTTCGAGGCCTTGCACCGCTCTCGGGCTCAGCCTTTTCCTGCCGGTGATGTTATCGCGTTCGAAGACGTGCCAGCCATCGCCCTGTTGAGCTGCCTGAACGTGCTCTTCTTTGAACTCGATAGATATTCCCATAGGGAGCGGGTCGTAAATGATCGGGTCCAGCCCAACGAAAGTCTCCGCCTCTAGGTGCACGCCCACAACGAGTGTCGTATCAACATTTGCGAGGTCTCGGCCAACTGGGTGCTCGTCATCCCACGTGGACGCGGACCCATATCGGATCTGCAGTCGATGCTCGTCGTCCGGGCGGTTCTTAGTTACACGTTGCGTCGCGCGGAACGGATAGACGAGAACGCCCACGCGCTCGTCGTCAGGTGTCTGAATGCCGAAGTAGACAGGTGCGTGCTGGGGGCTGCTTGAGTAGAGGAGGCGGCCACCAGAACGTATGACAGCGCCCGCCAGGAAGTCATGGAGGTCGGCCCGGCCGGTGGTGCGGTAGACCCGGGCGTAGGCGCGACCGGCGACAGCATCAGGCACGCGGCAATCCTGAGGGGTCCCCGTTCAGCACAGGAAGGGGGGTGGTCGCATACCGCCTATCCGTCTGCTGGCCCGCTCGCCCTGGTGTCCCATCGGCGTGGTGGCCGAGGACTGTCCAGCGACTGAAGGTCTCCCTTGGTCGGCGCCACACGGGCACTACGGCGCCGAGTCGAGGTCGTCCTGGCGGTGCGTGCGTCGCATTGTCAGCTACGCCTACTACGGTGTGCGGCCGTGACGCGTTACCCCCGGCTGCCGGTCGAGCTCGGCCGCTTCGGCACCACGGATCGGGCCGAGCGCAGTACCACAGTGGTGCAGGAGAGATGACCATTACCGATCTACCCCAGGTCCACGCTGGACGGTGGCGGCCGCACCGGGCGGGCATCGTCAACATCTGGCGCTACCTCGACGAGGTGTTCGGTTTCCACCACGGCCGGCTGCTGCTGCGCGGCGCGAACGGCACCGGCAAGTCCAAGGCGCTGGAGCTGCTGCTGCCCTACCTGCTCGATGCCAACCTGCGCGCGCACCGCCTGTCCACCTTCGGCAGCGACCGGTCCATGCACTGGAACCTGATGGGCGATGGTTACCCGAACGCCAGCCGGGTCGGTTACGTGTGGCTGGAGTTCACCCGCACCGACGCCGACGGGGCGCAGCATTTCTTCACCTGCGGCGCCCGCCTCCAGGCCACCACCTCGACGAACACTGTCTCCGCCACGTACTTCACCACCACCCTCCAGATCCACTCCCCCCACGGGTTGGATCTGCTGCATGCTGGACGACCGCTGACCCGCGCCGAGCTCACCGCGGCGATCGGCGCCTGCGGTCGGGTATACGACCAGGCCACCGAGGAGTACCGGGCCACGCTGCGCACCACCTTGTTCAGTGGCGTGACGCGGGAGAAGTACGAGGCTCTCATCGTCGCGCTGCTACAGCTGCGCACCCCGAAGCTGTCCGAGCATCTCGATCCTGACCAGCTGTCCGGGCTGCTGTCGCGCTCGCTGCCACCGGTCGATGCCGACGATGTCGCCGAGATCGCCGAGGGCTTCGAACGCCTGGACCGGCACGCCGAACAGTTACACGCTGTGGAGGAGGAGGCAACGGCCGCGCGCCGGCTCGCCGACGTGGCCCGCCGTTACGCCCGCCGGGTGCTGCGGGCCGCCGCCGACCGGATGACCAAGTCCACCACCGCGATGGACAGCCTCACCCGTCGGGCGCGCACCAGCGCCAGCGCGCTGTCCGAGGCCGAAGACGAGCTCGCGGGTGTCCGCACCGCCGACGGCGAACTCGCCGGTGAACATCGCGACCTGGCTGCCCGAGCCGAGGGCATCCGACTGTCCGACGCCTACCAGGAGGGCAGCCAGCTCCCCACCCTGCGGGCCGACACCAAAGAAGCGCACCGCCGCGCCGAAAGCGCTCACACTGCTGCGGCCCGTGCGGCCGGCACCGCCGAACAGGACGCGGCGCTGGCCCGGACAGCGAGGGACAAGGCCACCGCAGCCACTGAGACGGCCCGGCGGTCGGGGGAGGACGCCGCCGACGCCGCCGAGCCGGTGGGCCGGAGCGCGCTGGTCACCCAGCTGGCGGGCAGCGACGACCTGCGCTGCGCGCGACAGCTCCTGGACGCGGGCCTGACCGCCCGGCGCAGCGACGTCGACACCATGCAGCGGGCGCTGGCCATGCACGCCGACGCGGTCCGCGATCACACCGGTGCCGAACAGCGCCTGGAAACCGCCCGCGAGGAACACGGCAGCGCTCAACGCGCCGCCCAGGCAGCCGCCCACGCATACTCCGACGCGGTGGCCGCGCTGGCCGACGCGCTGGCCACGTGGGCCGCGCAATGCAGACTGCTGGACCTGGGCGCGCGGCACCAACGTCCACCACTGGCCGAGCTGGCCGCCGACGAGCCCGCGGTCACCGCCGCCGTGGACCGCGCCGCCACCGCCGTCCGAGAGCAGCTCACCGCGCGGCATACCCGCCTACAGACCGAGTACCAGACAGTGACCGTCCAGCGGGACAGCGTCCAGACCGACCGGAACGCCGTCGCCACTCAACGCGACCTGCCACCACCCGCCCCGTACACCCGGGCCGCCCTCCGGGACGGCCGCCCGGGCGCGCCGCTGTGGCGTTTGGTGTCCTTCTCCGACGACCTACCCGAGCCGGACCGCGCCGGTATCGAAGCCGCGCTGGAAGCATCCGGGCTGCTCGATGCCTGGGTGAGGCCGGACGGGACACTCGCAGGCGACCTGCTCGATACCTTCGCAGACGGCGCACTGGGCACCCCGGCTCCCGGCAGATCCCTGCGCGACGTGCTGGTCGCCGACACCGACGTCCCGGTCGCCGCGGAGCACATCGAGCGGCTGCTCACCGCCGTCGCATACGGCCCTTGCGCTCTCCCCGCTACCGCCGACCACTTTCCGGCCGCGGTCGGAGCCGACGGCAGCTGGCGGCTGGGCGTCGCGCACGGCCGGATGGCCAAACCCGAACCCGCCTACATCGGCGCCGTCGCCCGGGAACGCAGCCGCGCCCGCCGGCTAGCCGAGCTCGATGAGCAACTAGACGCCCTGGACCAGCAGCTGGCCGGCCTGGACGATCAGCTCGGCGAGGTCGAGCAGCACCGTGCGCAGCTGGCCGGCGAGCTGGCTGAACGCCCCGGTCACGAACCGGTCCGCGCCGCTGCCCGCACCCGCGACCACGCTGAGGCGCGCGAGGCAGCCCGCGCCGACGCGGTCGCGGCGGCCGGGTCCGAAGCCGAGCGGCTCGGCGAGCAGGTCCTGGCTTGCGGTCAGGTGGTGCGCCAGCGCTCGGCGGAGCTGTCGTTGCCCGCCACCGCCGAGGGGTTGAAGGTCTATCGCGATGAGCTCGGAGTGTTCGGCGTCACCGCCCGCAGCTGGCTGGACGACCGGGCCACCGCCGACGGGCTGGCTGAACGCGCGACGCTGGTGGCCGAGCAGGCCGACCGCTCCGCCACCCAGGCGCAGGCCGCCGCGACCCAGGCTCACGAGCTGGCCGACACCGCTGCCCGCCTACAGTCCCGGTTGGACGCCGTCGAGGCGTCGGTCGGGGTCGCGTTCCGGGACCTGGACGCGCAGCTGCGGCAGATCACCGACCGGATCGATGACATCGAAGACGAGCGAGCCACTCTGCGCGGCCGTGAGCTCGACCTGCGCGAACGCATCGGTGGCCTGCGCGAGCAGCGTGACACCGACGCTCGGGACTCCGCCGCCGCGATGGCTGAACGCGATGCCGCCGCGGCGGCATTCCGTCGGCTGGCCACCGGCACGCTCGGCGCCGACACCCAGCTCGAAGCTCGACCTCACCGACGGCGTCACCTCCGCGCTGGCCGCCGCCCGGGTGGTGGCCCAGCGGGTCGGCGAGCCGTTCGAGCAGCGCCACCTGCGCGACGCCCAGGGTCGCCTGGCCGAGGCCGTGCACGAGGTGCGCGAACGCCTCGCCGGCCGCGCTGACCTGCAGACCGAGGCCGGCGACGACGCCATGGTGGTCACCGCCACCGTCGACGGCCGCCCGCTGGGCGCCGCGGCGCTGCACCGGCTGCTGGCCGACGAGCACGCCGCAGCGGCCGAAGCACTGACCGTCGAGGAGCGTGACCTATTCGACCGCACCCTGACCGGCGACACCCGCCGGCACGTCGCCGACCGGATCCGCACCGCCGACGAGCTGGTCCGCAGCATGAACCGGCGGCTGGGGAAGGTGCGCACCGTCTCCAGGGTTCGGGTGCAGCTGGCCTGGCAGGTCGACCCCGAGCTACCCCCGGGGACCCGCCAAGCCCGTGATCTGCTGCTGCGCGACCCGGCCACGCTGACCGCAGATGAGCGTGACGCGCTGCACCGCTTCTTCCGGGAACGCATCGCCGAGGCCCGTGACGCCCAGGCCGCGGCCAGCTGGGAGGCCCAGCTCACCCAGGTATTCGACTACACCGCCTGGCACCGCTTCATCGTCACTGTCGACTTGGGCGAAGGCACCGGACCGCGCCAGGTCACTCGCAAGCTGCACGGCACACTGTCGGGCGGGGAGAAGGCGATCGTGCTGCACCTGCCGCTGTTCGCCGCGCTGGCAGCGCATTACGAGGTGGCCGCCGAGGCGCCCCGGCTGGTGCTGCTCGATGAGGTGTTCGTTGGGATCGACCCGTCCAACCGCGGCCAGCTGCTTGATCTGCTGCGGAGCTTCGACCTCGATGCCGTGCTGACCTCTGATCACGAGTGGTGCACCTATGCAGAGCTGGACGGCATAGCGATCCACCAACTGCTCACCGACGACGTGGACAAGGCCGTGACCACCGCCCGGTTCATCTGGACCGGTACCGCGCTGGAACAGGCCGACCTGCCCGAATCCCGCAGTACCCAGCTCACCGCAGGTACGCTGTTCGACTCGTGAGTGACCGTGAGTGACGTTGAGGTTCGACGACGTGAATCCCTCGCCCTCTGGTGCGATGCCGCGGTCGCCGGGTCACCGGGGATGTACCTGTTCGGTGGCTGACCCGCAGGCGTTCGACCGTCCTGAGCTTGCCCCGCTGTGGACTGAGCTGCGTCGCCGGTACGAGGCCACCGGGGACGGCGAGGTGCGCACCGTGCGGTTGGCCCGGCTGGGTCCGGCCGAGCGCTCCGCGCTGGCCGACCTACTCGGGCTGGCCCGGTTGCCCGGCGAGACCGCCACGGTGGCCGTCGTCCGGATCGACGAGGCGGTCCGTCGCGGATGCGGGCTCGGTGCGCGGGAGCTGACCGAGCGCCTGCACGGTCCGCTGCGGGACCGGCCCGCCGAGCGAGCGGCAGCAGCAGCCGAACGCGCCGGGCTGTGGTCCGACCTGGAAGACCACCCTATGGTGACCGCGCTTCCGGCGCTGCGCAGCTGGGTGGACGCCCTGCGTCGGGGCGGGTTGATCGGCGGGTCCGTCGCGGCCACCCGCGCGCTTTCTCGCGCCGCGCTGGCCGTGCTGGCGGAGTTGCCCGCGGACGGTGCGCCGCTGCCGGTGCTGGCCGAGCGCGTTCTGGGTGACCCGCATGCGCTGGACGAGGGCACCCGGCTGTCGAACACCGTGCTGCGCGCGCTGGCGGCGCTGCACGACGAACCACCACCGGTCGACGCCCCGGGTCGCCGCGACCTGTGGGCACTGCACGGCGTCACTGGCGATGAGCTGTCCACCGCTGTGCTCGTCGCCGGCTTCGCCCCGGCCGGCTCGGGTGCGCTCGCAACCACCTTGCGGGCCTGGGCAGCCGCCGGGCAGGCGGTGGTCGTGACGCTCGCGCAACTGCGCGCGGCGCCTGAACCACCCGGCGTGACGACGGTGCACGTGGTCGAGAACCCGTCCGTGCTGGCCATGGCGGTGCGTCGCTTCGGGGCGATGTGCCCACCGCTGGTGTGTACCGCGGGATGGCCGAACACCGCGGCAGTCACGCTGTTACGCAGGCTGGGAAACGCCGGCGCTACGCTGCGCTACCACGGTGACTTCGACGGCGAGGGACTGCGCATCGCCGCGTATGTCATGGACCGGACCGGGGCGCTGCCCTGGCGAATGTCGACCGCCGACTACCTGGCCGCGGTCACCGACCATGGCCCCGCTCCGGGGCGGCTGACCGACGCACCCTGGGACCCCGATCTCGCCGCAGCGCTCGCGGCGCATGCCGTCGCCGTCCCCGAAGAGCGCGTCGCGCCGGTGCTGCTCGACGACCTCGTGCAGCCGTGTCGCCAGCCGCGGTGAGGAGATCATCCAGCCGCTGTAAGGAGATCATCGAGGATGGTGACTCAGCTGGCGCTTGCTAGGTAGTACCCCAAAAGAGTTACGTACAACTACTGATTGCCACGGGACGGTCGCCCTGTGCACCTTATGTGGTGTCGAGCCGGCACTGCCCGCCGGTGAGATGTCTTCGTGCCCGGGCGACCGGGCCTGCCTTCCTAGGGGGATTCGATGCCTGACGCGATGAGTTCTGCCGAGCTCGCCGGACAGTACGTAGAGCTTCTGCCGGCCCGCACTGTCCTGTCGCTGTTGCAGGCCGGTACCGACGGCATCGCCAGTGCTCCAGGTGAACAGGGTGATCACGGCTCCAATGGCGCAAGCATTCCCGGCACCACCATGTGGGCGCTCTTCGGCAGCTACTACCCGTCTGAATCCGGCTCCACCACCAGCTCTGGAATCGGCGACGCCAGCAGCACCACCCTTCCCCGCTGAGCACCCGCACGATGTTGCTCGGCGAGTCGACGGTTCAATCAGGCCGGAGTGTCGGCGCGCGCGCCGGACCCGAAGGGGGCCAGGCACTGTTGGGTGCGCGTCGGGTCTGTTGGTGCGACGGATCCGTGCTCGTCCAGCTCTCGGAGCTGTGAGTTCAGGTAGGTCTTGAGGCGAGTGCGGTACCCGCGCTCGAAGACGCGTAGTTCGTCGATCTTCTTCTCCAGGGTGCTCTTCTCCTGGTTGAGGGCGGCGATGATCTCGCTGTGTCTGCGCGCCGCATCGCGTTCCAGCGCCGCGGCCTTTTCTCGGGACTGCCGGTCCAGAGCCTCGGCTTTGGTGCGGGCGCCCTCGAGCATGGTCTCGGCTCGGGTTCTGACCTCGGTGGCCATGGCATCGGCTTTCGCCCTCGCGGTGAAGAGCAACTGCTCGGAGGTTGTTCGGGCTTTGCCCACCATTGCGTCTGCTTCGGCCTTGGCCTCACTGGTCAACCGATCGGCCATCTCCTGGGCCAGACTCAGCACCTTGGCAGCGTGGATGTTGTGGTCACCACCGGGCGAGGTCTGTTCCCTCATCGGCGGCGGCACTGAGGCCATCACCGGTCCAGTCGGCGCCAGCGGATGAAGGCCCCCTTCAGTGTCGACCGGCGCAGCGCGCTGCGGCTGGTCGAGCTGCTCGACCTTCTTGCGGAGATCGTTGCTCACTTGAATCAATCGGGTCAGTTCGGCCTCAACGAGGTCGAGGAAGGCATCCACCTCGTCCTCGTGGTAGCCCCGCTTGCCGATCGACGACTTGCTGAACACCACATTATGAACATCAGCTGGAGTCAACGGCATCGGATCACCTCACACACTCCTTACCCAGTGCCTAGGCTCGGTACATCGGCCACACCGCAAACAACGGAAAAATAATGGACAAGTCCAGTCGCTGCCCTTACTGGGACAGGGGTGCCGGTAGCGCGCAAAAGAACTCCTCAGATGGACACCTCGCGGCCAGGCAACGGGTCGTCACCGGGTGAGGAGTTGCGGAGTGCGGTGCGCAGCGCCCCGAACACGTCGATTTCCCGGGATAACCGCAAGGAGTCCTTGCATGGAGGTTGTACCCAGGAGATCGGCCCTCGTGAGGTCATGGTGGGTGGCAGCATCAGGGCGTCGATAACCTGATGTACACCAGTGGGCCATGGCAGCATGACTCCGAACTTCTCCCCGGTGAGCAGGATGTGGTGCTCGGGGGTGTCGGGGTTGGCCAGCACCGCCGGGACGCAGCGTTGGGCGGTGAGGATGCGTGTCACTTCGGCGCTGAGCGGGATCGGGATCGCGATAGCCGACGTGTCGCGGTGCAGGCTCAGCTGTACTTGGTCACGGTGCTGGCTCACCGACCAGCCCCACGCCTGGTAGGCGACCCAGCCCACGAACGCGATGCCTCCGCTTTCGGGACTGCTCACGGGTGTCTCCACGGCTGGAGTTGATGACGACCACCTAGTTGATCACAAGTACACCTCACACGATCATTGAGGCGAATGATGGCAGGGTCCCCTGCAGGTGTCAATGCACGTGCATTCGCTCTCGAAGCAACGGCGCACAGGCAGTCGCGGCCGGACCGAGACCGGTGCATACGGACTGTGAACGACGAGCTGGACGAGACAGTGGCTCACGGACCGCCGCCCAGCGTCGACTCGTCCTCCGGATGTCGCCGTGGATAGCCACCGGGATGGCCCGGCCCCTAAAGAACATTGGAACGGAGTTCAGCGCCAGAACGCTTCGTAGTCAAAAAGCACGGAAGGCTACCACCATACCGGGTACCGTCACTGAATCGCACGTTCATAGCGCTCGGTAGTCGGTGTCAACGCCGCTCGGTCGGAGACAGGCATCGGGTAGCCGGCGCTCATCCGATACAGGACCGTCTCTCTCCGTGCTATCGCTACTCGCCGTTCTACTAGTGCGTTTCGGGGATACTGCACCTTTGCGACCCTTTCTCGAGGTACTCTCTTGGGCTTGTACAGTAGCGCCGACAGATCACCGTGGCGGAAGTGGAGAAGAGCCTCACCTTCGGTGTGGAACGTGACCGGGGTGATGCTCGAACGGGGCGGGGACACCTCATCTGGGTGAACTGGGCGATTCGCCATATTTGACGTATCCCCGTAGGTGGAGGTCGCGGTGAGGTTGGTGTTGCGGGCGGTTGATGTGGACGGGCCTTACCGGTGGCGGTGGCTGCTGGTCGACGAGCGTTCGGGGGTGTCGCTGGCCGACCACTGGGTGGAGCTCGATCCGGGGACGGTCGAGACGGAAGCATTCGGGGATTTGTACCGGTTCGTTCGGTTGCGGGCGAATCCGGACCGTCGGGTGAGTAGCGAGACGGAGTTGGTGCGTCGGGTCGGGGCGTGGATCGGGTCGGTGGTGCTGGGCGAACGGATCGGACGGATCATCGCGACAGCGGCGCCGGTGACGGTGCGGGTGGTGGTGCCGGCCGGGGCGGAGTTTGTGGCATTCCGGCCTTTGGAGCTGGCCCATATCGACGGAGTACCGCTGGCCGCGCGGGGTCATGTGGCCCTGGTCTATGACTTCCCCGGCTCGTCCGGGTTGGTGAAGGCGCCGGTAGGTGAGGCGCTGCGGATGCTGGCGGTGTTCAGCGCGTCCCCGGTGGGCTCGATGTCGGCGTTGCGCCGGGAGCGTTATGAGCTGGCCCGATCGGTGCGTCGCGTCGCGGCCCGGGGTCGGCAGCGGGTGGAGTTGGAGGTCGCGCAGTATGGGCTGACCCGGACGGCGTTGGCGGAGCTGGCCTGCTCTGGTGAGGGTTGGGATGTGGTGCATCTGTCCGGGCACGGTGAGGCTGGGGGATTCCTGCTGGAAAACCCGGACGGGTCGGCGGATCCGGTGTCCACCGCAGAGCTCATCGGGTTGCTGCGCCCGGCGCGGTGGCGGCTCAAACTGGTGATGATCTCGGCGTGCCAGTCCGCGACGGTCACCACCGCGCAGACACTGCGCCGGTTGGGGTTGGACGACCCGGCTGCTGAGCTGGAGACCCGAGCGCCGGCAGCCGCGGTGAGCCCGATGGAAGTGGCGCAAGCACTGGTGACGCAGCTGGACTGCGCAGTGCTCACGATGCGCTACCCGGTGGGCGAGGAGTTCACGGTCGGTTTCACTGAAGCGCTCTATAACCGGGTGTTTCGCAATACCCAGCCCCTGGACCGGGCGGTCGCGGCCGCGGTACCCGACGCAGCGGGACCTGCGCCCTGTCCGGCCCGACCGGCGATGTCGGTGGCCACTCCGGTGATCTTCGGTGCCTCGGCCGTCGAGCTGTCCCTGACCCCGCCAGTCGGGCAACCGATCCCCGACCCCACGGGTGAGGCGATGGCCTGGTTTCCGGCCGAGCCGGCGCGGTTCGTCGGGCGTGTCGAGGTGATGGCTGCGGCCGGAACCGCGTTGGCCCCGGCCTCGGGGCGTACCGCGGTGGTGTTCCAGGGATTGGCCGGTACGGGCAAGACCACCTGCGCGGTGGAACTCGCCTACCGCCACCAGCACACCTTCGTCGCGGCAGCGTTCTGGTCCGCACCCACCGATCCAGACCACTTCGGTGACGCGCTGCGCCTGCTGGCGGTGGCGTGGGAGGCACAACTGGGGGATTACGGGGTCACGATGGTCGAAGAGATCACCACCCTGGAACGTCTGGAGAGTTCCCTACCCACCCTCACCACCGTCCTCACCGACACCAAACTGCTGCTGGTCTTGGACAACCTCCACACCCTGCTCACCCCTCAGGGCCAGTGGCGCGATCACCGCTGGGCACCGCTGATCACCGCGCTCACCCGCCACCACGGGCCCTCCCGAGTGATCCTGACCAGCCGAATCGTGCCGGCCGGGCTGGACCCTGACACGGTGCTGATCCAACCGGTAGCCGCACTGTCCCGAGACGAGTCCCTGCTGCTGGCCCACGAGCTGCCCAACCTGCACGCCTTACTGCACACCGCGACCCAACCCGGCCTCGCAGAGCCCGGCACCGCAGACTCAGCCCTGGTCCGCGGTGCGATCACCCTGACTCAGGGCCATCCCACCCTGCTGGAACTCGCCGACGCAGCCGCCGCCCACCCGCCGCGGCTGGCCTTCCAACTCGCTGAGATCACCGAAACGGTCGGCAACGCGCCGCTAGCGGCGTTTCTCACCGAAGGCCACACCACACTCGACACCCACCGACTACTGCAGACCTTCACCACGTGGACCCGCACCGTCGCCGCGACGCTGCCCGCCCCGGCCCGGCTGCTGCTCCAAGCCCTGTGCCGAATCGAGGAAACCGACCGCAACACCACCGTCGTCGACGTGAACTGGCCTGCCCTGTGGCGGCGCCTGAACCAACCCGGTCAGCCACCACCCCTGACGCCCTGGG
The DNA here is from genome assembly GCA_963823755.1 of uncultured Actinomycetota bacterium. Classification (GTDB taxonomy): domain Bacteria; phylum Actinomycetota; class Actinomycetes; order Mycobacteriales; family Pseudonocardiaceae. Next base: position 98,787 of record CAWGMP010000009.1, on the reverse strand, counting down.
TCACCACGCTGGTCACCGCCGCACTGATCACCACCGACCCGATCGACGACCCCACCAACCCGAACTACTCCGTGCATTACCGAATCCACCCCTGCATCGCCGACGCCATCCACACCGCGACCCCCCAACCGGTCATCGCCGCAGTCGACGCACAACTCGCCGCCTGGTGGACCCTCGTCGGAGGCTGGGGGATCGAACAGCGCCACACCAACCAATTCACCGCGCAAGCCGGCCTGACCGCGGCCCGCTACCTCCTCCACCAACACGACTGGAACGGTCCCAAATTCATCGTGCACGCCGGCCTGGCCGCCGCCCGCTACCTCCTACGCCGACACGACTGGAACACCGCCAGCTGCCTGCTCGAACGCACCATGATCCAGGACAACTACTCCCCGACCACCTCACTAGCCGCCATTCCCCTGCTGCGGCGTATCGCCGAAGCCACCGGCGAACTCAAAGACCTCGTCGTACTCGCTGCCGCCCACCGGAAAGTAGATCCCAGCGAAGCCGAAACCCTGCTCCGCCGCGCCTACGACCACGCCATCACCAACGGCGAATACCCACTCGCCTCCACCACCGCCGGTGATCTCATCACACTGCTCCGTGATCAGAACAGACTCCACGAAGCTCTCGCCCTGGCCAACCAGAAAATCGAACACACCAACTACGCCCGATTCGGATCCTGGACCCGACTCAGCGACCAAGGTCGACGACTCCAGATACTCAACCTGCTCGGCCACCACAAACAAGTCCTCATCGACCTGCCCACCCTGCGCGCCCGAATGGCCGAGTTGCGCGACCACGACGTCGACAACGACCGCGTCGACCCCGGCAACGTCCGGCAGGGCATTCTCGACATCGGCCGCCTATCCGCAATGGCCCTACAACGCTGGGACGACGCGCTCGAGCTCAACCACGAGATCACCACCATCCAGCAACAGAGCGGCGCCGACCCCACCCATACCGCCCGCGCCCAGTTCAACGACTACCTTCCCCTGCTCCATCTCGGCCGACTCACCGATGCCGATCAGCTCCTGCGCAGCTGCCAGAACGTCTTCAACACCGCCGGTGACACCACACAACTCGCCGAGGTCTACAGCGCCCGCGCCAACCTGGAAAACACCCGCAACCACCCCACCGACGCCCTCGACCTCCAACGCACCGCGTTACGCCTCCGCTACCTCCACCCCGACCCCCACACCATCGCCACAGCTCACCACCACCTCGCCGACTACCTCTCCCGCACCGCCACAAACCCCGCTGAGCAACGCGCCCACCGCCTCACCGCAATGCTTCTCCACCACCTCACCGGCAACACCAGCGAGCTCACCATGGCACTCGGAATTCTCACCGACGAGCTCCGCAGCCACACCGACAATCCCGATACACCGGTCCTTCCCACCACCCTGTCCGAGATCACCCGCCTCATCGACGCCGATAACGAGGTCCATTTCGGCGCTCTCCTGGCCGCGCTGTGCCCCAACCCCACCACCGCCCAACACGCCCTCACCAGCCTGATAACCACCGCCACGACCTCCACCGACCGGTCACACCAGCTCCGCCGGTCAACAAGCAGACAACGCATCCGTCGGCGCAGACCTCCTCCTCGCGGCACGGGAACCGATCGTCACCGTCGTTAGCGCTGCTGCGCCAGGTGAGGACGAGGGTGCCCGCATACCGCGCTCACCCGGGATCGGGCTCGGGCTGGCATCCCACAGCGCGCCTGCCAGTTTTTCTGCGCGCAGCCCGGTAGCCTCACCGGCGACCAATCCCGGTCACGAGCGTGGCGGAGTCCGATTCATCGCCCACAGGGGAACTGGCTCGCTCTTGCTGCGCTCCGTCGGTCGGGTCCGTTCGTGCATATCGGGCGGTGGGACGTGTACCAGTTCGGGGACTGTGCATGAGTTGTCTTATGACGAAACCGGCGGCATGAATGGCGCCGAGGAGAGATCCAGCGCCACTGCGCTGGCTGATCGGCGTGGAGTTGGCCCGTTACCGCAATATGGCCAAGCTGTCACTGACCGAGGCCAGCGATCTCAGCGGGATCAGCCGGGCTAAGCTCGGCCATCTGGAGACCGGGCGGCAACAGCAGAACCCGGACGACATCGCCCGGCTGCTGGCCTCTTACGGTTCCGACCAGCGGGACGTCGATCGGCTCACCTCGCTGACCAAGCGGGCCGATGAGGCCACCTGGTGGGCCCCCTGGGCGCAAGTGGTGCCGGATTGGTTGAAGACGTTCGTCGGTCTGGAAGGTCTCGCTGAGAGCGAGTTCGTCTTCGAACCGATCATCATTCCGGGCCTGTTACAGACCGAGGAGTACGCCGCCGCGGTCACAGCCAACACGCCCCGGCTGCGCGCCGACTACGGTGAGCGGTTCGTCGGGCTCCGAATGGCCCGCACCCGGCGCCTCATCAACCACGAACGCCCGCTTCAATTGCACGCCATCATCACCGAGGGAGCGCTGCGGCTCTCGGTGGGCGACCCGCAGATGCATCAGGCCCAGCTCCGGCATCTCCTGGCGATGGCCGAGCAACCCACGGTGACCATCCAGGTCATTCGCCCCGAGGATGGGCTACACACCGCTTTGACCGGCCAGTTCGTGGTGCTGGGATTCGAGAACGTGCGCTCCATCGGGTACGTCGAGCTGCACGATGGCGCGCTCTACTTGCAGGAGCCCGGCCAGGTGGGGACGTATACCATGGTGGCTCAGGATCTGCAGCGGGTTGCCCTGTGCGCCGAGCGGTCCATTTCCTTCATCCAGTCGATGATCACGTCCTGAACGTCGGAGGCACCCCGTGGCCGACCCAGACATTGCCACCGCCCGGTGGCGCACGAGCAGCTTCAGCGGCAATGCCGGAACCTGTGTCGAGGTCGCCGCGTTACCCAATGGTCATATCGCAGTGCGCAACAGCAACCATCCTGACGAAGGGGTGGTTCTGTTCACTCACACCGAGATGAACGCCTGGATCAACGGCGTGAAGGCCGGCGAGTTCGACGAGCTCAGCTAAGCGCTCAGGCGCCGATGCGGATAGCCAATACTGCTATGTCGTCATCGGTGGGCGCACCGGCCAGCAGGTCATCACACAGCGGCTCGATGAGCTGGTACGTGGCGTTGGCAGCGCGGACGACCAGAGCATCGAGATCGTCGGTCAGGGCGCTGCCTCGACGTTCGATCAGGCCGTCGGTGTAGAGCAATAGGGTGGAATCCGGTCGGCAGAGTGATCTCCGCTTCAGCGCGCGCCGGAGTCTGGGTGCAGACCAGGGCAGCACCGTGAACCCGTTCCAGTAGTCGGGCACCGGTGGGTGTCACGAGCAACGGGGGTGGATGCCCGGCACTGGCCCAGCGCATCGTCCAGCGGTCGTCTGTCCGGGTGAGGTTGGCGTAGAGCAGGGTAGCGAACGGGGTGATGGCCAGCCCGGTGTTGACCACGGCAAGGCGGTCGAGGATCGTGGCCGGCCCCTCGTCGCGGTCCAGCGCCAACCCGCGCAGGGTCGCCCTCAAATGTCCCATCGCCGCGGCGGCGGTGATGTCGTGGCCGACGACATCACCGATGACCAGCGCAAGCTGACCGGGACGGCGCAGGAACGCGTCATACCAGTCACCGCCGACTTCGTCGCGCCCAGCCGGACGGTAACGGGCGCAGATCTGCAGACCGGGCACGGTGGGAGGGTCGGTGAGCAGGCTGCGTTGCAGCACCAGGGCCGACTCTCGGGTGGCTTGATAGGACATGCCGTGTTCCAGAGCGATCCCGGCGTAGCGGGCGATCTGACCCAGCGTGCGCAGGTCATCGTCGCTCCACGGCGGCCGCTCCGGACGCAGCAGGAAAGACACCACCGCGACCACCAGACCATTCACGATCACCGGAGCGACCAGAACCTGGCCCATCCCAGCGCGGAAGGTGGCCACCGATCCGGTGCTGTGCGCCCACGATGGTGGCTCGGCTGCGGGAATGGGTTGGCGTAGCAGCTCACCCCGGCGGATCGCCGCAGTGATCGGGTCACCCTTGCCGTCCCAGCTCAGCCTCGTCAACGTCGGAGGCAGCGTGACGCCGGGCGCGCCGGCAACGGCCACCCGGTCGGTGATCACCGGCAGCGGCGGATCGGTACCGGGGGCCACTGGTCGAGCCAGCAGGTGCACCGTGGACAGATCGGCAAGCTCGGGAATCACCACGCGGGCGAGCTCCTGGAGTTCCGCCGCCGGGTCGAGGCTGCGGTTCAACGCAGCACTGGCCCGCGCGAGCAGCTCCTGACGGCAAGCGCGACGTTCCAGCTCGCGACGGGTCTGGACCTGGTCGGTGGTTTCCACCGCCACCACGAGCAGGCCCCGATGGTCCATGCCGTCGCCGTCACCGCCGGTGCGGCGGATCGCGGAGTAGGAGAAGTCGAAAAACCGTTCACGGAGGCACTGTTCCCCCGGCCAGACCAATGTCAGAGGGGACTCGGTGGTGCGGAATACCTCGCCGCCGGCCAATACCTGATCCATCATCGTGAAGAACTCGCTCGGCAGTTCCGGTAGTGCCTCCTTGACGGGCACCTCCAGCGGCAGATCCCCGAACAGCGCTCGGTAAGCCGGATTGTGGTATTCCACGATATGCAACGGGCCGCGGGTGACCGCGATCCCGGCCGGGGCGGCGGCGAAGGCCTCCAGTAGCCGTTGGCGGCGGTCGATGTCGCGGTGCAACGCCATCTCGTTGACCACCGAGGTCGCCAGCGCCTCCAGCGCCCGGCGGTCCACCCGCCGCCACCGGTGCGGCCGGGTGTCGACCACGCACAGCGTGCCGATCAGGTGCCCGTCGGCGTCGCGCAGCGGGCAGCCGGCATAGGCGGAGAACCCCAGGTCGGTATGGGCGGGGTGGTCGACGAACGCCGGTTCTTCGGCGGCATCCTCGATGTACAAGGGATTGCCCGTCAACAACATGATCGGACAGAATCCGGTGTCGATCGACGCCAGCCGAGACGTCGCGAACGGCTCACCGAGCCCGACCAGGCCCACCAGATGCTGCTGAGTGTCGACCAGATCCACGACGCCGATCGAGGTGTCCATCACGATCGCGGCCAGCTCCGCCAGCCGGTCCAGTGCCCGCCGGCTGGCCCGCGCCACCGGTAACACCCTGGCCACAGCCGCTAGCCGCGCCGGATCATCGAGCATCTCGTCGGGGAACACCGATCCAGCCTAATGCGCTGCCCCCGCCATCTTTCCCAGATTCTTACCCAGCGATTCTTACCCAGCGCTCGGTTCTTGCCCAGCGCCAGATCCCTCAAGGACAGGCCTCATCCGCGAAGGGCGCCCGGCCGGGCGGTGGGGGGTTGGGGTGCGCCCGGCCGGGCAGCTGTGGTGGGATTTCAGTCCTGGACGGCGTCCTTGACGTTCTCACCAGCCTGCTTGACATTGCCTTTTACCTGGTCGACCTCGCCCTCTGCCTCGAGCTGCTCATCGTCGGTAGCCTTGCCGGTGGCCGCCTTGACCTTGCCCGTCAGTTCCTCAGCCAGGTTCGAGATCTTGCTTCCGATACCCATCACATACTCCTTCGTGGATGTACGGCTTTCGTGGATGTACGGCTTTCGTGGATGTACGGCTTTCGTGGATGTACGGCTTTTGCTCGACCGACAACGTGCCCTATACGCCAGCGGTGATCACCTGTTCCGGCGGAGGAGACGTCGTAGCACCAGGAGCACACTCAGCACGACCACTGCGGCCGGTACCGGTCGTTGCCGTGCAGTCTCCGTCAGTTGTGTGACTCGCCCGGCTGCCGACGGTACGACCTTTGCCAGTGCCTGGTTGGTCAGACTTTTCGCCTCGCGAGTCGCCCCGTCGGCCTTGTCCTGCAATGTCTCGGTACCCACATGCAGGTGCTGCCTGACCGCGTCGACCTTGGCCTGCACGGTTTCCTTGGTGTGGTCCACCTTGTCCTTGACTCGTGCGGGCAAGTCCACCTTGTGTGCTAGCGCTAGCGCTCCCACAGCTCCCACTCCCCTCTCCAGCTACGGGCGACGCCCCGGTGGGACGCCGGTTCGATCCTGACGACACAGTCCGCGGAAGCGAGACCGTGGTAGCAGTCGGTTACCCCATCTCACTCCCAGTAAACCCGGTTCGCCGGATCAGAAGGGAGTTTCTGCGACCACTCGGTTGGCGCACGGCGCAGAGGGATCACCAGGAGGATCGTCGACAGTGTCATCGGCGCTGTCATGCACCGCCTGGCGGATGCGCCGGTACTGGAGTAGTAGCCTCGGGCACGTCCATACGGCGGCCGGCTCGACGAGCGGCCAGCGGGGAGGCGAGCATGACGACAGCCGATGATGGGCAGCTGCCGGCCACCGGCATGGCTGAACCGGGCAGCGAGCACGACCCAGAAGCAGCTGAGGCCTACGCCGAGTCGGTGAGCATCGACCCCTCCCACGACGAGATCAACGAGTACCTCAAGATCGCCGGTGGGACACCACTCGACGAGCAGTCGAACGCCCCGTCAACCGACGGCCTCGGCGCGTAAGCCTGAACTGATCGCGGCTCGGCGGACCGAACTCGACTCAATGGTGGAGTTCTCAACGCGCTTTGAATGCCTCGCGAGGCGATAATGGCCGTGGCGGCGCCTGTTCCTCGAGCGGATCCGGAGGTGACCGGACACCATCGTGGGCCGCGCGTGCGACGGCTGCCGCCGAGTTTCATCTGACCGTTCAAGGGCGGGAACCCTCGCCCTGCCGACTGAGATCCGTCGGCGTCACCGGCTTGACGAGCCGGGAGCCCAGGTGCGGCTCGTTGATCGGGACGACGGTGTTATCGAGCTGCATCCACTCGTTGCGGTGCCTGCTGACCAGACCTGGTTCTGGAGTGAGTATTGGCAGCTGATGGAGCGAGAGGCGGAGGTGGACGTCGCCGCCGGGCGGGTTGTGGTTACCGATGGGCCTGACGAGTTCCTCGAGGAACTCGACGCGACGGCGTGAAGTTCGAGCGGACAGACAGCTTCAAGTCGGACTGGCGGCGGCTGTCCGATGCCGAACGCGAGCTATTCCGATCTGCGACCAAGCATTTTCACATTGCTGCGGAGCGCGTCGTCGCGGACTCGCGGATACATTGGCTGGGGAGTCTGCGGATCAAGCGAGTTGTGAGAGCCCCCCGAATTCAGGAGATGACTTGGTCGTTCTTCGGACCCGACGGTCATGCCACGTTCGAGTGGGTCGAGATTGACGGCACATCTGGCATCAGGTGGCGCCGGATCGGTACTCATGAGATCTTTCGCGAACCGTGAAGACCGCTCGGACAGAATTGAATTCTACTGGTGTTCGTCTTTTGATTTGGTGGGCGGATGCCTGCGACCAAGAATTGATATTGTGTCCTACCCTTACTGTCCACCTCTGGCTCGGGAATCAACTGGATAGTATCACTGGCGAGCTTTCCTCTGTGCGTGCGAGTTGCTCCCATGGTGTTGCGCTGCGGGTTAGGTCAAGCTGCTGGGGGTATTGCGTGTAGTCCGGGCGCCGAGGGCTCAGACCCGTGGGGAGAACATGGGAAAAAGATCTGTTGAGCGATAAATGTGGACGAGATCGAGAAGTTCAGGAAAGGTCGAAAATCATGCACTTCGCTTACTGTGCGTAAGTAGAAAAACTCGTCCGTCTGTCCATCATCTTGGAGCATCCCGGCAGGTGTCGAACGCGTACTGCGGTCGGGGGGAGAACGATGAACGCCCCGGTGTCGAGCGCCGACGCCACAGCAGGTGTCAGGTTGGCGAGGACGGGGCGGCGACGTCCGCAGCTCGGGCGATTTCGGGAAGGAGCCGACGAGTCGCGACGATGGCGGTTGATCGCGGAGTTCCTGGAGGAGTATCGCTGGGAACCGGTCGATGCGCGGTGGGGCCTGTTGGCGGCGGAACCATCCGGCACCGGCGACGAACACTGGGATGTGTTCCTGGCTGCGCTGGCGGAGTATCTTGCGGCTCGCGATGGGCAAGGAGCGCCCTCGTGGGTCGAGTCGAGGTCACTACGGCGGTTGTGGTTCCCGTTCAATACGCGGGCCGCGCGGGTAGACGCGTTGGTCCACGCGCCTGCTGCGTTCCGGCGGCGTGGAGTATATGTGGCGGCCCAGGAGTTGGGGGTCGCGTGAGCGCCGATGACCCACTACTCGATCGAGCCGCCATCGAGGATGCCTTCCGTCGGCTCGGCGCCCGGTTGGCCCGTCGCGGCATTGTCGGGGATCTTTACGTTTTCGGTGGCGCGGCGATGGCGCTGGCTTATGACGCCCGTCGGGCGACTCGCGATATCGATCCTGATGATATCCGCTTCCTCGTCAAACACCTGGGCCTGTCTGCCGTCGAAGACGTGCTGGCACTGTGCGCGGAGGTGTTCCCTGACGAGGAAGTACCAGCGCGCGCCCGCCTGGTCCTCGAAGACTCCTTTGGCGACCATTGATCGAGGCTTCCGGCAACCTTCGCCATGACCGACCAACACACGAGGAGCGCAGGTCAAGAAGCTGCATCGAGTTTCCGAGCCCCACAGGCTGCGCTCAGCGCTAGTAATCAACGCGGGAGCCGTTGACCGAAACGGTGCGATCAGTTCGCACGGGTCGATTCACATCAGCGCGCTCCTCGGGCCATTATTTCGTCGATCCACGAGTGAACCTTGATCAGCGAACGTCTCTGCGAGCGCAGGCGAAGCAACCACTCGGGCTACATCACCTGATGTAGGAAAATTCCCGGATTACATCATCTATGGTAACGGAAAGGTCATCTGTGGGTATGACCATTCAGTGTAACCATCTGGCTACTGACTGCGATTAGGCTGTCGCGGGCTCTCCCGCACCGCCCGTCTGAGCGGCGGACACTGGCGAAAGGAAGCACTATGCATTGGTTCACGCGTGGTGTCGCTACCACTGCGATGGCAATTACCCTCGTTCTACCAGCAGGCATCGCCCAGGCTGCTGCTGCTCCCGATACACAGGTGAACCGGAGCAGCGAATACAGCTCTGCTCTAGCCAGTACTGATTGTCCATCAGGGTGGCTCTGCCTGTATCAAGACGCTGATTTCCGGGGGCGCATGCTGAAGTTCCAGGACAACCATTGGCAACAGCTCAGCAGCTTCGGATCCAATGATAAAACGTCATCCTGGAAGAACCATCTCGGGCGTTACGCCTGCTTGTCCTGGAACTGGCCGCCAGGGGGCCGAAGAATTTCCCTTCCTCCTGGTGAGTCCGCGCATATGGGAAACTGGAACGATAAAGCAAGCGGTGTGAAGGCCGGGCCCGGAGATTGCATCCAACCGTGAACCAATCGACGGGTGGTCGCTGAGGGACTGGTCATCAGTATGCCGACCAGTCCCTCAGCGTTTCCCCTCGGAATCGGGGGTTTCACGGAACCTTTCGGACGCTGGGGCCTGCCTCCCGGGTCGGTGTCTGCACAACTCAGGGCGCGGAGGTAACACGGGAGGCGGGATAACTCCAGCCTTCCCGATGAGATCCCCATGACCCTCGAAGCCGTGAGCCCGCCGCCGTGTCCCTCGCAGGCGCGTACTCACGCCCAGGCTCGGCATCCGCTCCTCAAGCAGATGAGTACATTGCGGTGATCGCGTGCGCCCGGAGCCTGGTCCGGACACGATCCGGCCGCGGTGGTCCGTGAAGGCGTGCTTTCCTCGCCACCGTGAACCGAACCGACCAACGACCTCACCGCAGGCTCAGCCCGTGTCTAGGGCTTGGGAACAACTTGACTCGGGCAGGATAGAGCCCCTTGAGCAGCGGTTTCGGTTGTCCATGATAAGCCGTGAAAGGCCACTGATGCTCGCCATGAAGGGCAGGCGGAAGGCACGGATAGGCGTACCGGTGAACGAGTTAGCGCGGACGCCGCCTGCTCCGGAGCTCATGACCCCACGGGCCTTGGCTGCGGACGCCGCCGACCGCCGGAGGGTCTACCGTCGACATGAGACTTCGGAGAGACGAGGCTGCGGTGAGCGAGACGGACAACCAGCGACACGACGTCCTCGACGAGGTGCTGCGCTTCGGCGCCGGGGTCAGAGACGGGGAACGGCGCTGGGTGCTGGAGGCGTTGTCGGCGCTCGTGCCGCACCTGGCGCGCTGGGATCCCAACGATGTCGACATAGAGATCTCGGTGAAAGACCGTGACGGCAAAGAGCAGCACGTCACCCTGCGGGCGGACCTCCCCGGCTACTCGCCGCTGGTGGCTGTCGCCGCCGACCGGAACCTGGACCGCGCGCTCGCCGAAGCGAAGCGCGAGCTGATCCGACAGATCGAGGACCAGAAGACGATGCGGGAACCCAAGCACAATCGACAGCTGAGAAAGAAGACCACCTAAAGGAGCTGCTTACCATGATCGTGGCGTGGGTAGGGTGGCCTGTCGTGGGGAACGAAATGGTCAGTATCCCGCCAGGGCGAGTGGTGCTGTCGGATCGGCGAACCCAGCGCACATGGCCGATCAATGTTGAGCTGTTCCACATGTCGACCTTCCCCGTCACCCAGGAGTGGTATGCGCGGATCACCGGCCAGCGGCCGAGTGCCGCTCAAGGCGGCCGGTTACCCGTCGAGGGCGTGTCCTGGTGGGACGCGGTCCGGTTCTGCAACGCCGCGTCCGAACATGAGGGGCTGGGGCCCGCGTATCGCCTAGTGGGGGACTGTGAGGTGGCCGAGTGGGACGCCTCAGCTAACGGGTATCGGCTACCGACCGAAGGTGAATGGGAACACGCATGTCGCGCTGGTATGCTCGGCCCTCGGTACGGCCGGCTCGATGAGATCGCTTGGTATCGGGGCAACTCGAACGGCCGAATCCATGCTGTGGGCGGTAAACGGCCCAACGAGTGGGGCCTGTACGACATGCTGGGTAACGTGTGGGATTGGTGCTGGGATATCTACGACGCCAAGGTTTACGGCCCGTATCGGGTACTTCGTGGCGGTGGATGGTCGGACGAGCATTGGAGCTGCCGCGCATCGGTGCGGCGCCGTAGCCACCCGACCTTCCGGATCGACGACGTGGGGTTCCGCGTCGCCCGCTCCACGCCTATCTAGCGGTCACCATGCAGCACAGAAGTTCTTCCACGCCGAGCTGTTGCGGGATACTAGCGGTGGGCGTACCCAGTTAACGCTGAATTGCCATCCCAGCCAGCCATACCGGCCGTGGCAGGCGAGCCTTCAGGTAGCGATGGGGCGCCGCGAACGATCGCGCCGAGAAGCTTGATCATGCCTTCGCGATCCACGCCGCACGGTGTCCACCGGGCGTAGACGACCGGCCCCGCCCGGGGTAGCAGGGGGGCCGGTCCGGTGTCCTCGATCAGTCGAACTCGCCGGCACGGACCCCGGTGGTGAACGTGGCCCACTCGGTCGCGGTGAACGTCAGGGCTGGGCCGGTCGGGTCCTTGGAGTCCCGCACGGCACGGCCGGCGCTGAGGTTGGCCACTTCGACGCAGTTCCCCTCATCACCGCTGTGGCAACTCTTTCTCCAAACCAGTCCTTCGTTCATTCTGAATATCTCCTCTCGATTTGTTCGAGGAACGAAATTGTTTCCCCTTCGCTGAGTGCGAGTTCCGTCAGGCGTTCGAAGGTAGCTGCGTGCCGTTCGACGTCAGGCAGTTTCTCCATGTAAACGGCACCGCCCTTGATTTCTACGTAGACGGTGTTCATCGGCGTCTCTGGGAACCGCAACGCTGTGAAGGACCCCGTCGCCAGCGCGGGATGAAATCCGACCGAGAACGGCAGAACCTGAACTGTGACGTTCGGTAGTCTGGCTGTGTCGATGATGTGACGTACCTGCTTGCGCATCACGTCGGGGTCGCCCACGACGCGGCACATCACGGCTTCGTCAAGCACTGCTCGGAGTATCAGCGGGTCGTCGTCAATGAGTCGCTTCTGTCGAGTTGCGCGCAGCCTGGTGAACCGTTCAGCGTCGCTGCGGGTGGAAACGATGGCTTCCATGTATCCCGGTGCCTGGAGGAGGCCGGGGAAGATCGAGGACTCGTAGGTCCATACTTCTTTGGCGACGGTTTCCATGCCGAGGAAGTCGGCGAACCAGGGTGGCACGGTGTTGCCGTAGTCGGTCCACCAGCCGCGCTCACCTGATTCCCGGGCGAGGCGTTCGAGAAACTCGGTGTGTGGGGAGCCGACGTCGTAGAGCTGGCAGAGGGACCTGACGTAGGCCACCCTGACGCGCCGGACGCCGCGTTCCATCTTGCTCAGCGCGGTGTCGGTGACATCGATCCACCGGGCAGCCTCTTGTTGACTTTTGCCAGCGTGGTCGCGTAGGCGTCGCAGTTCCATGCCGAGTTGGCGCATCCGCATCGTTGGACTGTTGTCCGCCACCGTCGCCTCCGTGATCACGTACTGGCCTCCAGTCTGTACCTGCCAAGTCTGCCGCACCAAACGTCCTCATCTCAGTCACTTGACTTGAGTCACTTGACAACCTACTTTGGTTGAGGCAGGTGACTGTAGTCACTTGCCAGGGACGTCGGCAGAGGGTCGGCGTCCAGCCGCCCGGCCTGCTGCCCACTGGGGGCCGGGCCGGGCGGCACCTACACCGACTTCAAGGGGAGCTGCGATGGGCAAGCACAGCCCGAGCTACCTAGCGCAACAGCGGTGTCACGCTGGTCACCACGCCGTCGAAATGGTGGACGCCCGCACCAGCACCGCACACTTCCTGACCGTCGACGCCGCTGCCGACGGGTTCCCGCGAGACCAGTACGTCGCCCTCTGCGGTGAGGAAGTACTGCCCGCGGCGCTGGTCGCCCGCGAAGCCCGGTACTGCCGCTTATGCGCCCCGCTCTCAATTTCAGAGATCCCGGCGATGAGCAGCCCGGCCCGGTGGGTGTTGTCACCAATGGACGGCCAGGCGCACCTGCTGCTACCCGCAGGTGATCACCCCTGGGACATGCTCTGGTGCGCGTCCTCGCCCCATGAAGACCCCGGCCGGATCCGCGAGGTTGAGCCCGACTCCCCCGTGCGGCGCTCCCCGTCGGCCCGGCCTGTCCCACCACCGGACCAGCAACAAACACATGATGACTCCTCGCTGCTGAGGACGATGAGCGAAGGCAGGACCCCATGATCGAGCTACCCGAGCTGCACTCGCACCGTGAACGAGGTCGGCTACAGGCGCCGGGCCACCGCACCGACGACAACACCCACCACACGCTCCTGATCATCAACGAAACGGACGGCTCGTGGGTGATCCACGCTCTAGGCGCACCCGGTGTGCGGCTGACCCGCGACGTGATGGTCACCCTGGCCGAGGCGATCCTGGGGCGTGCCCGGTGAGTCGGCATGTGCGCCGTCACCGGGCAGCAGGCAAGCACCGGCGCGGCGCCGCGCACCCCCCGATACCCAGCGCGCACCGGCATCGACCGATCCGGATCGTGGACGCCCGGACCAACATGGAGCACCTGATCACTGACGAGTCCGTGGTGGCGCATCGCCACGCGGGCCGGTATCTGGCGGTGTGCGGTGCGCAGGTTCTCGCGGCGAGTTTGACCGCGCCGCAGCGGTCACGGTGTCCGGTGTGCACGCGGGGTGTCCGGTGACCGACGACGCCGACAAGTCGTGCCGGTTCGTCCTCACTGGTAAGGATCCCGAAGGCCGCAACCGAACGATCATTCTCTGGCGTGAGGTCGATCTGATCGGCGGCACCGTGGTGCGCCAGGTGGTGATCACGTGGACGCCACGATGACCACCGCGACCGTGCTCACCCTCGCCCAGGCCGTCGAGGTAGCGCACGCGATCCTGGCGGCCGCCCGGTGAGCGAGCACAGCGGCCCATCCACGGTGAGCGCGCAGCTGACGAGCTGCCCCGGGGGTGGCGAGATCGAGGGTGTCGAGCAGACCAGCTGCACGCCCCGGGTGGCCGCGTGGAAGTGTAACACCTGCGGAATGTCCTGGGCGATCTCGCTGGTCAACCACGGCCAGTGGCCCGCCTACTTCGAGCTGCTCGCCGCGACCATCGAGCAGCTCGGCGCGACACGGTCGGTCCTGCGGCAGGTGATCACGCTGGGCGACGAGGCGGCCACGCTCCCGGATGAGGAGTTGCGGGGCCGGCTGCTGGCGTTGGCCGACCGGGCCAGGCTGGTTCAGCGCCCCCTTACCCTCATCGGTCAGGACCCCGGAGGCGTCACGTTGCACCAATAGATCCCGGCCGACCGCCGGTTGAGTGCGACCCCGAGCACTCCCCGGGCTCCCGGCGGCCGGCCGGTTCCAGCGACATAGCCAGATGTTCCCGGCGGCCGGTCAGTTCCAGAGCTGTATCCAGGATGCGGTCACGATGGAGCTGCCCGGCGGCGAGACCGGATCGTGTGCTCCGGTCTCGCCGCGCGGTCGCGTGCCGTCCAGGGCCGAGGCGTCCAGATCGGTCACCACCAGCAGCAGACCGACATCCGCCCAGCCGCGCTCGAGCAGTGCCACCCACAGTCGCTGCTCGCGCGGGGCAGGCAGCGCCAGCAGGGGAAGCCGGGTGGTGATCAGACCACGGTTGGGTCGTGCCGGTCGGGTTCTAAGGTTTTTAGGGGTTTTTAGGGAAGGCCGGGGAGGCCGGCGACGGGGAGGATGCCGCGGGCAGCGCCGCCCCCGATGCCCACGACAGAGTCGACCTGACCGCCGGCGACAGGAGCGGGGACGGCGGGGGGAGCGGTTTTGGCGATGCCGGCGGGAGTGGGAATGGTTGCGGGTTGTATCGCCGCGCTGGCCAGTGGCTGGCTGGCCAGCATCAGTCCACCGGCGACGGCGGTGATCAGCAGGCTTCGATGAACGGTTTTCACGGTCATTAGGCACTCCTTACCCACGATAGTGACGCACAAGGTGAGGTGCTGCCATCCGGGTGGTATTGCACCTCATGTGATCGCGCGGCGGCACTGCTCAACTCAGTTAGGCTGCCTCAGCGCCGCCGACCATCCTGGTGCCGTTCCCCCAGTCAACGGCACCAGTATGTGATCAAGAGTTCGGTTCAGCCGGTTGGCTTAGCCACGGCCGCCGTTGGCGCTGCCACCGTTGCCGCCGGCGGCGTCACCGGCACTGGCGACCCCGGTACCCAGGATGCCGATGCCGCTGAGAAGATTGATGCCAAGGCCGCCCTGGGCGCTGCCACCGTTACCACCCGTCCCACCATCGCCCCCGCCTCCGCCGTGGCCACCGCAGCCGCAGCCGCCGGCGCTGAACAGGGACAAGACGGTGCGGGCAGGCAGCAGCTCCACGTGCTGACCGTCGATCTCAGCAAAGCTCAATGCGTCAGACATCCCAATCCTCCTCATCGAGGCCCCCATTGGGCCTGGAACAGAACACCTCATCGACACAATTGTCGACTTGGCTTTTACCATGCCAGGAGAAGACCGTCTGAGACCCTGTATTCGTCCCCTAAATTTTTGACACCATTACTGATGCTGTGAAGCCGATTTCCGGCTGCCTTGGCAGCTCGAGGAATTTCGGGCATTTCAGAGATCGAGTGCTTAGGTCGAACGTTTGACGAGGCTTGTCTGAGATGCCATCAGGGCCACGTTGCTGCTGGTAGAAGACCTGTGAGATGCGCTCAGGGCTGGGATGCTGTCCCCGGCGCAGTGAGTGGGCCGACCCCGTCGCAGTAGGTACCTGACCAGCACATGCGCATCGGAGCAGGATCGATCCAGGGGATCGTACGTAGACTCCTCGGGCGTGACTACCTAGTTTCGAGGCGGTCCGGCTACCTAACCGTAACCAAAAGATCACCTAGGGTAGTCGTATCGGGGCATGCCTTCATGATTTTTTCAGCTGGCGATCTCCGCACACCTCGCGCACGAGCTCACGGACCGGGATGAGTACCCGCGCAGCCGGTCTTGGCAGGTGCGCTGGATCGTGGTAACGAACGGAGCCGGGGGATGATCCGCTTTTCGGCGACGAAATGGCCCGGTCTCTTAGTGAAGATGGGCCGGGCCATTCGTCGTGTCTGCGTGGTTTCTCAGCGGGTGCTGAGAGATGTCAGCCGGTGCAGTTGGGTACTGCCGGGTTGCTGCCGACGCAGTTGTTCGGGGTGTTGCCTGTGATGGGTGAGTTGGTGGTGGTCATGGTGCCGCCTTGGCGGTAGACGCCGCCGGGGAACAGTCCCGCGCTATTGGTGGTCACGGTGGTGTCGGTGAGGGTGGTCGTGGTGGTCTTGGCGGAGCTCGTGGAGTCGATCGCGGCGATACCGCCGCCTGTGAAGCTCGCCCTGTTGCCGGTGAGGGAGACGCCGGTGGTCGTCAGCGTGGCTCTGCGGCCGTTGAAGATGCCGCCACCGACGACTGCGGTGTTGTTGGACACCGGACTCCTAGTGAACGTCGCGGTGGGCGCGGTGCCAGAGGAGGTATCGGCGTTGGCCAGGCCACCACCGCCCGCCGTGGCGGTGTTGCCACTGAGGCTGCTGTCGGTGAGGGTCACCGCGCCGAAGTTCAGGATGGCGCCACCGTAACCGAGGCTGGCGGCGTTGCCGTTGGTCAGTGCGACTCTGGTGAGGGTGAGCTTGCCGGTGGGGCTGACCTCGGCGATCCGGAAAGGCGGCGCCGTGGTGGCGCGTGTGATGGTCGCGGGGCTGGTCGCGGGGCTGGTCATTTCGATGTCGGTGGTGATGACCGGCAGCGCTTCTTGGCCGTTGGCGGCGCTGCCGTGGCTGGCGGTGATGCTGTAGGTACAGCCTGGTGCCAGGGTGAGGGTGTCCGGGTCGGGGGTGTTGTTGGCCTGGGTGACTGCCGCGACGAGAGCGTCCTCGCTGCACGCCACGTCGATGGTGGCGGCCTGCGCTGCGGGGGTGAGGGCGGCCATGCCCCCGGCGATCACGGTGGCCCCGATCAGGGCCTGGATGGTGGTGCGGGTGCGTCGCATGACGTCTTCTTTTCCTGGAACACAATAGGTGGTGAGGTCCCCGCACGGCGCGGCGCGCCAGAGGGAAGGGAATAGCGCAGATAGAAAGCGCACGCCCCAGCTGTCGAGGCTGTCTGCGTCCGATTCAGTCATCCACGCAAAAAAACCTCGGCTCGTTCGTCTGGCGTCCGCGCTGCTCGCGGATGCATCACGTCACCGAGGTCTGGGGTAACAACAGGGAACGCTGCGCCCCAAAGGTAAACGAGAGAAGTCCAACAGGAGAACAGGGGACTGCGACAAACCCCACAAGGGACGGCTAAACGGTCCACCCTTGAAAGGGAGCCGTAGCAATGGGTACCGGAGTTCAGGGAGGCGCTGCGCTCCGTCGCATCCAAGGCCACGACCAAGCGCATCTTCGCCGGGAGCCGATCAGGATGCCTGAGGGTCGCGTCTCCCTGCTGGGCGCACGGAAAGAACGCTCTTCACCTCAATGCAGCGCGATCGTTGCTCAGAGTGTGTGTTCCGGGGTTGCTGGATCGACTACCTCATGGATGAGGGTGGCGAGCCGCTGGAGCTCCTCGAGGTGTGCGGTGGTGAGTTGGGCGAGCTTGTCTTCACCTGCTTTGGTCAAGGCGAGGCGCACAATGCGGCGGTCGTTGCTGTCGTCACGACTGCGGGTAACGAGGTCGAGTTGCTCGGCGCGATCGATGAGCTGTACGGCGCTGTGGTGGCGAGTGCTGAGGTAGTCGGCCAGTTCCCTGATGCTGGGGCCACGCGAGTCGGGATGGCCTCGAATGCCCAGCATCAGTTGATGCTGGGCAGGCGTGAGTCCCACTGTGGCTGCCTGCTCCTCACTCCAGTGGAGGAACCGGCGTAGCTCGACGCGGAAGGCGAGCAGCCTGGCGTACTGGCGATCGGTGAGGGGTGTGACTGGTGGCACCATGCCATCTACCTCCTGAAGTGATAATATCATGTTATGACATATTTCGGTGCGGACTACCCCGACCGACTAGCCAGCCTGCGAGCGCGAACCGCCGACTCAGGGGAGGGATCGTGTCTACATCGTCTGTTGCTGATCATGTGCTGAGCCGTTTGCGGCAGTGGGAGGTTGACACAGTCTTCGGTTATCCCGGTGACGGGATCAATGGATTGCTCGCTGCGTGGGGTCGGGCTGATAACCGGCCTCGGTTCGTGCAGGCTCGTCATGAGGAGATGGCGGCGTTCGAGGCGGTGGGATTTGCGAAGTTCACCGGGCGGTTGGGGGTGTGTGCGGCGACGTCGGGTCCTGGTGCGATTCATCTGCTCAATGGTCTGTATGACGCCAAGCTCGATCACGTGCCGGTGCTGGCGATTGTCGGGCAGACTAATCGCAGTGCCATGGGCGGCTCTTACCAGCAGGAAGTGGATTTGCTGAGCCTGTTTAAGGACGTGGCCAGCGATTACCTGCAGATGGTCACCGTGCCCGAGCAACTGCCCAATGTGCTGGACCGCGCGATTCGCACGGCGCTGGCTCGTCGGGCCCCGACGGCGATCATCCTGCCGGCCGATGTGCAGGAACTCGACTACTCACCACCAACGCATGAGTTCAAGATGGTGCCCTCGAGCCTGGGGATCCGCTGGCCCCGGCTCGTCCCCGACCCCGATGCGCTGCGCGCCGCGGCGGAGATCCTCAATGCCGGCAGCAAAGTCGCGATTCTGGTCGGCTCAGGAGCTCGCGGCGCCGCTGCCGAGCTGGAGCAGGTGGCAGACGTACTCGGCGCGGGGGTGGCCAAGGCGTTGCTCGGCAAGGACGTCCTGTCCGATGAGTTGCCGTATGTGACCGGGTCGATCGGGTTGCTCGGTACCCGCCCGAGTTACGAGATGATGCGCGCGGCCGACGCCTTGCTTACTGTCGGGTCGAGCTTTCCCTATACCCAGTTCATGCCTGAGTTCGGCCAGGCACGGGCAGTACAGATCGACCTGGACCCGAGCCTGATCGGAATGCGTTACCCGTATGAGGTGAACCTGGTGGGTGACGCGGCGAGCACCCTGCGCGCGCTGATCCCGTTGCTGGTCCGCAAGGAGGACCGGTCCTGGCAGGAGAGCATCGAGTCCGACGTGGCCCGCTGGTGGGAGACCATGGCCATGGAAGCCAGCGTGGAGGCCGATCCGATCAACCCGATGCGGCTGTTCGCCGAGCTGAGTCCGCGGCTACCCGATGACGCGATTGTCACGGCTGACTCGGGTTCGTCGGCCAATTGGTACGCGCGGCAGTTGCGTTTCCGCGCCGGTATGCGTGGCTCGCTGTCGGGGAACCTGGCTACCATGGGACCCGGTGTCCCTTATGGGATCGGCGCGAAGTTCGGCTGCCCAGATCGCCCGGTGATCGTGTTCGCCGGGGACGGCGCGATGCAGATGAACGGCCTCGCTGAGTTGATCACTGTCAAGCGGTATTGGACGCAGTGGCCGGATCCGAGGCTGATCATCGCCGTGCTGCACAACGATGACCTGAATCAGGTCACTTGGGAGATGCGCGCGATGGCCGGCGCCCCTAAATTCGTGGAGTCGCAAACCCTGCCCGACATCGATTACGCGGGGTTTGCCGCCAGCCTCGGATTGCAGGCCATCGTGGTCGACAAGCCTGGTGACATCGCCTCGGCGTGGGAGAACGCGCTGGGTGCGAACCGGCCGACGCTGCTGGACGTGCGCTGTGACCCGAACGTCCCTCCGATCCCGCCGCACGCCACCTTCGAGCAGATGACTGATGTCGCGAAGGCCTTGTGGGCGGGCGATGAGGACCGCTGGGGAGTGATCAAACAGGGCGTCAAGACCAAACTCCAGGAATTCTTGCCCCACCGGCAGGACTGAGAGATGTCGAGCACGGCACTGGCGACGAGGATCGACGCGATCGAGGTCACGGTGTACACCGTCCCGACCGATGCACCTGAGGCTGACGGGACTCTGGCGTGGGGCTCGACCACGATGGTGCTCGTCGAGGTCCGCGGCGGTGAAGTCCGGGGGACCGGCTGGACCTATGGCCCACCCGCGTGCGCTCAGGTGATCATCGATCAGCTGGCCGATGTGGTGTTGGGTGGTGATGCCCTCGACGTGGGTGGGGCGTTCGAGGGGATGGTCAAAGCAGTGCGCAACGCGGGACGTCCCGGGGCGGTCGGCTATGCGATCTCGGCGGTGGATGTCGCGCTGTGGGACCTCAAAGCCCAGTTGCTCGGGTTGCCGCTGCATCGGCTGCTGGGCACGGTCCGCGACAAGGTGCCGGTGTACGGCAGCGGTGGCTTCACCTCGTATGACGAGGATCAGCTCCGGAAGCAACTCGCGGGGTGGGTCTACGGGCAACAGATCCCCCGGGTGAAGATCAAAATTGGGGAGTCGTGGGGGACTGACGCCGGCCGAGACTTGGAGCGGATGGCGCAGGCGCGCGACGCGGTCGGCCCCGACGTGGAGTTGTTCGTCGATGCCAACGGTGGTTACGACCGTAAGCAGGCTATCCGGGTGATCCGGGCCGCTGCTGAGCTGGATATCCGGTGGTTCGAGGAACCAGTCACTTCCGATGATCTGGAGGGCCTGCGCGAGGTGCGGGACGCCGTCGCGCCGGATGTCGCCGCCGGTGAGTACGGCTACGACCTGACCTACTTCCGCCGGATGTGCGCGGCCGGTGCGGTCGACTGCCTACAGGCCGACGTGTCCCGCTGCGGGGGCATCACCGAATGGCTGCGGGTCGCTGCCATCGCGGCCGCACATCACCTGGAGATCTCCGGGCACTGCGCCCCGCACCTGCACGCGCACGCGGCCATGGCCACGCCCAACCTGCGGCACTTGGAGTGGTTCCACGACCACGTCCGGATTGAGCACATGTTCTTCGACGGCGCACTGGAGCCCCAAGAAGGTGCCGTGTGCCCCCATCCCACGGCACCCGGCCATGGGCTGCACCTGCGGCACGAGGTCGCTTGCCGCTATCAGGTCGGCTCGACTCAGTGCCGCGAACGGAACCCAAGGTGAGGAGGTGCCCGCCATGAGGGGGGCAGTCGAGCAGGTAGTGGTGGTGACCGGCGCCAGCAGCGGGATCGGACGAGCTGTCGCGCAAGCCTTCGGCGCCCGCGGCGCGAAGATGGCGCTGCTGGCTCGGGGTGAGCTCGGTTTGCAGGGCGCGGCCAAGGACGTCGAGGCCGCGGGCGGGACCGCGTTGATGATCCCGGTGGACACCGCCGACCACAAACTCCTGGATAGCGCCGCGCAGCAGGTGGAGCAGGAACTGGGGCCGATCGACGTGTGGGTCAACGTCGCCTTCACCTCGGTGTTCGCTCCATTCATGGAGATCGAACCTGAGGAGTACAAACGGGTCACCGAGGTCAGCTACCTCGGTTACGTCTACGGAACCCGGGCGGCGCTGGAGCGGATGATTCCCCGGGACCGCGGGGTGATCGTGCAGGTCGGCTCGGCGTTGGCCTACCGGGGCATCCCGCTGCAGTCAGCATACTGCGGGGCCAAGCACGCCATCCAGGGTTTCCACGACTCGCTGCGCTGCGAATTGTTGCACACCAAGAGCAATGTGCGGGTGACGATGGTGCAGATGCCCGCGGTGAACACCCCGCAGTTCTCCTGGGTGCTCTCCCGGCTGCCGCACCAAGCGCAGCCGGTGCCGCCGATCTACCAACCAGAAGTGGCCGCCAAGGCGGTGGTCTTCGCCGCGGACCATCCCCAGCGCCGCGAATACTGGGTCGGCGGCAGCACGGCGGGTACGTTGATCGGCAACAAATTCGCCGCTGGGCTGCTGGACCGCTACCTGGGCCGCACCGGGTACTCCTTGCAGCAGACGGACCAGCCCCGCGACTGCGACCAGCCGGCGAACCTGTGGGAACCGGCCGATGGCCCCGGCGGCCGGGACTTCGGTACGCACGGCATCTTCGATGTCAGCGCAACCTCACATAGCTACCAGCTATGGGCCTCACAGCACCTGAAGCTGCTGCTCGGTTCCTTAGCTGCTGCTGCAGCGACCGCGCTGACCATCCCGTTCGCGGCCGGATTGAGAACTCGACCGATCACAACCGCGCACAGTGCGGTGGCCGGCGCCGAGCATCTGCTGGATCGGATGGTGTCCAACATCGAACACGGTCGGTTCGAACGTTCCCTGTCCGGGCTGACCGCGCTGTCCGCTCTGGTCACCGGCGCGGAGGTGTACCTGGAGCACTACAAGGCCAGTTTCGGGAACAAATGGATGTGGAGCCCAGTCGCGCTGACCCCACCGCTGGTCGCGGCCGGCATCGGGGGCGTGTTCTCCAAGCGCTGGGCAAAGACAGCGCTGCCGGTGACCGCGGCGGCCTACGCCGCGAACGGGTTGCTCGGGGAGTACTTCCATGCCCGCGGAGTGTCCCGCAAGCCCGGTGGCTGGAAGCTGTTTTCCTACAACCTGCCGATGGGTCCGCCGATCTCCGCACCCGGGTTGATGGCCATGGTCGGCGGGATGGGCCTGCTCGCCGCCCTGCTGCGCCGGGAGAGGTGAGCTCCGTGGCCGACGTCTTTCGCCCCGACCACTTACCCAACCGGCGGCCCGGCAAGCAGCCGCCACACCCCTCCTGGCTGCCCCGGCAGCGGCGCGGCACCACTCCCCAGATGATCGGACGCTACCCGGATTTCGACGTGTTCGACGCACTCGACACCTGGGATGAGGCCACCAAGCGAGTAGTGCTGGCCAGGCTCCAACCGCCCGGGCCGCTGCGGTTCTTCACTGCCGAGGAGGAGCCGGTGCTGCGCGCGTTCTGTGACACGGTCCTCGCCCAAGACCGCGAACCCCGGGTCCCGGTCGCCGAGATGGTCGACAGCAAGCTCGCCGACGGCCGGCTGGATGGCTATCAGTACGCCGACATGCCCGATGACCGGGATACCTGGCACCTGGTGCTCGCCGGGCTCGACCACACGGCGACGATGGGCTACCGGACCAGCTTCGCCGGCTGCACCGAGACACAGCGGGAGGCGATCGTGTCGGAGTTCGCGCACGGCCGCCTGGTCGGTGGGGTGTGGGATGAGCTCAACGTCACCCGGGCCTGGATGGTGGTGATGCGGTCCGCTCTGGCGGCGTTCTACTCCCACCCCTGGGCCTGGAATGAGATCGGCTTCGGTGGCCCGGCCTACCCGCGCGGGTTCATGCGGCTCGGCGGACCAGGTGACGCCATCGGGGTGCGGGAGCCCTTCGAGAAACCCGGGGCCACCGATGAGGACCCGGTTCACCTCGTCGAGGGTTGGCAACAGCAGGGCTGGGAGCAGCGCTGATGGGCACGTTCTGGCGGGGCATCCTCAAAGGCGCGATCGGCCCGCACGACAACGACTCCCGGTACCTGCTCGACGTGCACTCCCGCGACCTACCCGGCGAGGCGACCATGCGCCGCTACACCGAGTCCGACGAGGTCGACCTGGTGATCGTCGGTGCCGGGGCGGGTGGGTCGGTGCTAGCCCAGCGGCTGGCCCGCCGCGGCTGGCGAGTGGTGATCATCGAGGCCGGCCCGTTCTGGCACCCCGATGAGGATTGGGTCTCCGACGAGGCCGGCAGCCACCCGCTGTACTGGACCCAGAAACGGATCATCGGCGGAGCCGACCCCATCGAGCTGGGCAAGAACAACTCCGGGCGCGGTGTGGGTGGCTCGATGGTGCACTACGCCGGCTACACCCCCCGATTCCATCCCAGTGACCTGTCCACCTACACCGACGACGGCGTCGGCGCCGACTGGCCGATCGACTACGAACAGCTGCGCCCGCACTACGAGCAGGTCGAAGCCGAGCTACCGGTGGCCGGGCAGCACTGGCCCTGGGGCTACCCGCACCGCTACCCGTTCTCCCCACACCCGGTCTCCGGGGCGGCCGCGAAGCTACGCGAGGGCGCGCTGCGCTGCGGTATCGAGATGCGAGTCGGCCCGGTAGGGATCGTCAACGGCACCTTCGGCAACCGGCCGCACTGCATCTACCGCGGCTACTGCCTCCAGGGCTGCAAAGTCAACGCCAAAGCCAGCCCATACGTCACCCACCTACCCGATGCCCTGGCCCACGGCGTGGAAATCCGCGCGAACTGCATGGCCCTACAAGTCGAGATCGATGATGCCACCGGGGCGGCCCGCGGGATCTGCTACCGCGCCGAAGGGGAGCAAACCAACCGGCTGCAGCGGGCCCGCTTCGTCGCCATCGCCGGCTACTCCATCGAAACTCCCCGACTGCTGCTGGCCTCGACCAGCAAACGGCACCCCCACGGCCTGTGCAACAACGAGGACCTGGTCGGGCGCTACATCATGGTGCAAGGCGCCGCCCAAACCGCCGGGCGCTGGCCCGAGGAACTGCGCATGTATAAAGCACCCCCACCGGAGATCTCTTGCGAGCAATTCTACGAGACCGACCCCGCCCGCGGCTTCGCCCGCGGATTCTCCATCCAGACCGTCTCCCCGCTGCCGATCGGATGGGCCGAGCACGTGCTCGCCGACGGGCACTGGGGCCGGGCCCTGCGCGAGTACATGCGCGACTACAACCACTGGGCCACCATCGGCGTGCTCAACGAGCTACTCCCCCACCCCGACAACCGGATCACCCTAGCCGACGACACCGACCCCTACGGCCAGCCCGTCGCCCGGATGGACTACACACTGGGCGACAACGACAAAGCCAACATCGCCTACTCCACCAAGGTGCTCACCAACATCCTGCACGCCGCCGACACCCAAGACGTCCTCACCATCCAGCGCTACGCCCACCTCATCGGCGGCGCCCGGATGGGCAACTCCCCGGAAACCTCCGTGGTCGACGCCAACCAGCGCGCCTGGTCCGTCCCGAACCTGTTCATCACCGACGGCTCCGTCTGCCCCACCCAAGGCAGCGCCAACCCCGCACTGACCATCATGGCGCTGTCCTCCCGACTCGCCCAGCAAATGGCCACCGGCGCCGCCATGGACAACGACCCAGCAGCCCGCGCCGGCCGCAGCCGACCCACCGCGATGAGTCGACGATGACCGTGGACTGTCAGCAGGGGAGCTGAGCCGATGCCACCATTCTTCC
This sequence comes from uncultured Actinomycetota bacterium, assembly GCA_963823755.1. Lineage (GTDB taxonomy): Bacteria > Actinomycetota > Actinomycetes > Mycobacteriales > Pseudonocardiaceae. The sequence continues at coordinate 73,989 of CAWGMP010000009.1, read as the reverse complement.
CGCTGTGGGTGGTGATCACCCACTTTCTCAACGTTTTCTTCTTGCTGTTACTAGCCCGTTCCGGGTTGGAGGTGCTCTCGGCTTTCCCCAAGCTGTACTGGAACGATGACTGCCCGCCCGGTCGGGAATGGGCGCGGTTTTCGAAGAAAATGTATGGTGCGGACTCCCACCGGCTGTGGACCTCGCTGGACGAGGAAGAGGCGTGGAACCCGGTCATTGCGCTGCCCGGTCGGAAGAACCTGGGCCTGGGCCGGCACTGGCACTTCATGACCGTGCAGTTTTGGATCCTCACTGGGGCGGTCTACCTCGCGCTGGTCTTCGCCTCCGGCTACTGGCACTACCTGATCCCCACCCGCTGGTCACTGATCCCCGATGCCATCAAGGCAGTGGGAACCTACCTGCAGTTCCGGCTTCCCAAGGAGATCCCCGGTCAGCCCTTCGAACCAGCGCAGAAACTGACCTACTTCCTGGTGATCTTCGTGCTGGCGCCGCTCCAGATCGCGACAGGGGCGGCGATGTCCCCAGCGGTGCTGGCCCGCTTTCCCCGCTACGGCAAGCTTTTCGGCGGCAAACAGGGCGCGCGGAGCCTGCACTTCCTCGGGCTGTGCGCGTTCGCGGCGTTCACCGCGCTGCACACACTCATGGTGATCATCCATGGCGTGCCCGATGAGTTCGCCAAGATCGTCCTCGGTGATCCGGAGGGCAGCCGGCGATTAGCCCTCGGCCTTGGGCTGACCGGGATCTTCTTCATCCTGCTGTTCCACGTCGTCATCAGCTGGTTCTCCCTGCGCTATCGGCGCTGTACCCAGCGTCTGCTCGGGCTCATGGTCGATCCCTTCGAGCGGGTCATCTCCCGCTTGGCCACGTCCCGGCAGCATTTCCGGCACAGCGACATCTCGCCCTACCACCGAGTCAACGGCTACCCGCCAGCCGGAGCGGACTACCAGCAGATGGCCGCCGAGGGCTTCCAGAACTACCGACTGGACATCGGCGGTCTGGTCGACCACCCGGTGTCCCTGACCCTCGCGCAGTTACGCAACCTCGGCTGGCAGGACCAGATCGTCAAGCACCACTGCATCCAGGGCTGGACAGCGATCGCGCAGTGGGGCGGTGTCCCCTTCACCGACATCCTCACGCTGGTGCGCCCCCAGCCCGAAACCCAGCACGTCGTGTTCTACGCGATGGACGACAAAGGCCTCACCGAAGGGGAGGGCCGCTGTGGGTTCTACTACGGCTCGATCCCCCTTGCCCTGGCAAGCACCCCGCAGACCATCTTGGCATTGGAGATGAACGGTGCCCCGCTGCCGATCGAGCACGGCGCCCCGATCCGGCTGCGGATCGAGACCCAGCTCGGTTTCAAGATGGTCAAGTGGATCAAAGCCATCGAATTCGTCACCGACACCGCCGATATCGGCATGGGCATGGGCGGGTTCCGCGAAGACCAGCAGTACTACGCCAACGCCGCCGGAATCTAAGGACCAGACCCGTGGACGCCACCATGCCCGCTTCCGCATTCGGGCCGCACGTGCTGCGAGAGTATGCGCTGCTGGCCGATGGCGAGCGCGGCGTTCTCGTCGGGCCGCAAGGAAATTTCGCCTGGATGTGCGCTCCGCGGTGGGACTCCGACGCGGTGTTCTCCTCACTGATCGGTGGCCGGGGGACCTACGCGGTGACCCCCGTCGAGCGATACGTCTGGGGCGGTTACTACGAAGACGGCAGCCTGATCTGGCGCTCCCGATGGGTTACGACCTCGGCGATCATCGAATGCCGCGAAGCGCTGGCCTTCCCCGGTGACCCGCACCGGGCGGTCATCCTCCGTCGGATCATCGCCGTGCAAGGCGACGCCCGGGTCCAGGTACTACTGGAGCCTTCCGCCGGTTTCGGCCGCGCGCGGTTGCGAGAGCTGCGCTGCGATGAGGGCGGAACTTGGCATGGCCGGATCAGTGATCTGACCCTGCGCTGGACAACTGCCACGCCAGCACAGGTGGACGGCGCGTGCCGGCGGCTCAGCACCACCCTGACGGTGCCCGAGGGTGATCACCACGACCTGCTCCTCGAGATGTCCGAGACGCGACTCACTGACGCCGCACCCGATCCCGACCTGGCCTGGCAGGCCACCGAGACCGCGTGGCGCGAGGCCATGCCGCGCCTCGGGAACACCATCGCACCGCACGACGCCCGGCATGCCTACGCCGTACTGCGGGGCCTGACCAGCGCCAAGGGCGGCATGGTCGCGGCCGCCACGACCAGCCTGCCCGAACGAGCCGCACAAGGTCGCAACTACGACTACCGCTACGTCTGGATCCGCGACCAGTGCTACACCGGCCTCGCAGTGGGCGCCGACGGCCCGCACCCACTGCTGGATGACGCGGTGCGCTTCGTCGCCGAACGCCTGCTCGACGACGGATCGCAGCTCATGCCCGCCTACACCACCACCGGGCAGCCCGTCCGGAACCAGCGGTCACTAACGCTGCCCGGCTACCCCGGTGGCACCGACATCATCGGCAACCACGTCAACTCCCAATTCCAGCTAGACACCTTCGGCGAAGCTCTCCTGCTCTTCGCCACAGCAGCCCGCCACGATCACCTGGCCTCCGAGCACTACCCGGCCGTTCGGGCCGCCGTCGCCGCGATCCAGACCCGCTGGCAACAACCCGACGCCGGAATCTGGGAGCTCAATAACCAACGCTGGGCGCATTCCCGGCTGATCTGCGCCGCCGGACTGCGCACCATGGCCACCAGCGGCGCCTCCACCACCGACGCCGCCACCTGGAGTGCGTTAGCCGATACCATCATCGCCGACACCACCGCTGACTGCCTGCATCCGACGGGCTGCTGGCAACGCGCCCCAGACGACCCCCGGATCGACGCGGCACTGCTGCTCCCCGCCCTGCGCGGCGCGCTGCCCGGCAGCGATCCACGCTCGGTGGCCACCTACCACGCCGTGCAGGAAGAGCTCAGCGACGACGGCTACGTCTACCGGTTCCGCCAAGACCCCCGAGCACTTCAGGAGGCCGAAGGAGCCTTCCTGCTTTGTGGCTTCCTGATGGCGCTGGCCGCACACCAACAGGGAGATGCCATCGCAGCGGCCCGCCGATTCGAACGCAACCGCGCGGCCTGCGGTCCTCCGGGATTGTTCTCCGAGGAATACGACGTGAACCAACGTCAGCTGCGCGGCAACCTGCCTCAAGCTTTCGTGCACGCCCTGATGTTGGAAACCTCGGCCCGGCTCGCCGCGTCACCGGAGGTCCTGTGGTGAGCGCGATCCCCTCTGGCGGGCAGTTTGAGATTGTGGCCGGGCCCCACCACGCAACGCTGGTCGAGGTAGACGGCGGCATCCGCACTCTCACCTGCGACAGGCACGCGGTCCTGGACGGCTACCCCCGCCCCATCGGCAGCAGACCACAAGCCGGGACTACAACAGGACGTCGGCACTCGCTTCTCGCGCGCTACTCAGCGTCGCCCCTGGTCAGACCAGCAATGAATACGGGCTCCTACATCGGCAGACCGACCCCCAACCAAGCCCGCGGTAGACATGCCGTATCTCGCCCACCTGAACCCCCGAGAACCAACAAAAGTACAGGTCAACCGCTATACAGGGGTTCGCCTGTTCCCACCTCTGTGGACCTTCTGAGAGCTTACTCGAAACGCTCTGACCTCTTGTTTGAGCTAGTCAGCGCAGTGGAGCGTCTACAGGTCAAGGATGCCCGGACGGCAGATGCTGGCCGTAGCGTCCGCTCTGAGCAAGCTCCACGCGTCTGGCGTATCAGCGATCGGCTGACCAAGGCGGACATACATAGCATTGTCTCTAGCTACCGCGCCGGGACGACTGTGCGGGAGCTGGCCGAACACTTCAAGATCAGCAAGAGCAGCGTTAAGCAGATTCTCCGTGAGAGAGGCATACGACGGACCTCTCCCGCTACATAACGGCCTCACCCGCGCCCCTGGCAGCCAGCCTGCCGGGGCACAGTCATGAGTGCTGGGGTCGCCGGATTTTTGGGGCACCTGGCGTGCGCTTATTCGAACCGCTGTGACCTGCTAGAACGTCTTCAAAGTGGAGGCTGATTGCTGGGTCGGGTATGCCTGGTGGGTTGTGTTCGATCCTTGACCAGGGTCCCCAGTGCTGTTACCGGTCTCGGCGGGAGCGCCGACTAGGCTTGAGCGATGCTTACTGAGGTGTGGCCTCTCGACTACGACCCAGACTGGCCTGCTAGGTGGAGTCCGGGAGAACGCCCACGCCCTCTGGTGGTTTACTTGGACCAGTGGTGCTACGCTGGAATTTTCGTGTGGGACCGCGCCAAGAAGCTGAACGATGAGAACGCTGGATGTTATGAGTTTCTGCGTTCTCTAGCTCTTGACGGCTCCGTTATTTTCCCTCTTTCGCAGGCGCATTACATGGAAAACTGGAAACGTGAGAACGTGGACGCCCGATGGGACACGGCGGTCGTGATGGGCGAGCTGAGCGGATTCCACACACTCAGCGTTTCAAATCTCGCGGCATGGGAAGCGCTAAAGTGCGTATCGGCGTACACCAAATGCACACATAAGGTCGCGACTCCGAACATCATCGGTTGGGGCCTTAAGAACTGTCTGAGCGGACACGAGGGACCAGCTTACATCGTGGACACGCGAACCGGTAAACCAGCGCGTTGGAGCGCATTACCTAATGACCTGCAACGCGCAGTAGCCAACCTTGAGCACAAGATGGCGTACCTATTGGAGTTGGCGATGCTCGCTCTGTGCACTCCACTCCTACCGTCTGTTGAAATTCCGCCGTTGGCTCCGATACCCGACGACCACGGAAACAAGTTTCTGGACCTCGAGGCCAAAATTAGAGCCATCATCAACAGCGCCGGCCGTTCACCGAAGAAGGTCCGAGGTATTCTCGAAATACTGTCGTGCCAGGACTCGTTTAAGTACCTTATACCAGCGCTTCAACAGCTTGGGCTACCTGTCGATACGATACTTCTCGATCTACCAGTTTCGCATGAATTGATTACGGCGATGCCGATTCAAGGCATCTTCACAGAGCTACGTATACAGACGCATCTCAAGAAAGATTGGAAAGGACTGCCGTCTGATCGGCTCGATTTTTGGACGATGGCAACCGTTGCGCCATTCGCCGATTACTACGTAGCGGACAAGAAGACCTACAACCTTGCGATCGATGCACGCCTTAACGAACGCAGTAGTTGCCACATCGTTCATCGCCTACCCGAACTCTGCAACCTCCTCCGCGACCGGCTCGGCTTGAGTAGGACCTAATACAGGACAGCGATCCGCCTAAAGATGAGGCGGTGCGTAAGCGACTATATGCCCTCCGTGCTCATTAACACCCCTTTGCGTGTAGCATTACGTCAGCGGGCTGGTTATTCGTTGAGTGCTTTGAGGGCTAGGCCCCAGGGGTAGGTGTCTAGCACTTGTCCGCCTGTTCGTGGTGGGTGTGGTTCGAATTCGCCGGGGCCGAAGAGTACGCGGACTCCGGCCTGTCGTAGTTCTTCTACGCTTCGCACGAAGACCCGGTTAGCTGCTAGCGCTTGATTGACGAACGGCAGGACCACAATCTTGACTGCAAGGCCGGTTAGTTCTGCTAGCTGGTTGAGTGCGTATGTGTCGGATATGCCTGCTGCCCATTTATTGATCGTGTTGTAGGTCGCTGGAGCCACGATGACACCATCGGCTCTTGGCAGGGGCTCATCACCTGGTTTTCGGTATGTGGTGCGCACGTGGTGACCGGTTGCGCGTTCCAGGGCTGGAATGTCGAGAAAGTGCTCGACTGCTGCCGGGGTGGCAACACAGTAGACCGACCAGCCCTCAGCGTGAGCCAACGTCACCATGTCGGTTATGCGACTGGCCGGACCTGCCCCACATATGAACAAGTACAGGACCCGCTTGCTCATACGGTGACGCCCGCTCGTGACGCCATTTGAAGAATAGAGTTCCCAAGGTCCCCGCTGGTGTTTCTCAGCATTGCCCGGATCAGGCCGTGTGCCAAGGGGCGGCAACGAACTTCTTCTGGCGCGACTCGTTCAGCTTCAACCAACGTACGCGCTGCTTCTGCGTAGCGGCCGGTCTCGGTGTATGCGGTAGTGATATCGAGCATGTAGTTAACTTTGCGCTCTGGCGGAAGAACCGAAATCGAGTGCGGGTCGATGTTCCTGGCGTACTCCAACGCTTGCCCTGGTTCATGCAGGCGAACGAGCGCGGCCACCCGGTGAAGCGCTACATTGGTAAGCCCGAAGAATGTTTGATGCGTTTCGTAATGGAGTCCAAAATTCTCGGCGGCCGTGTGGGCTTGCTCGTGCATGATGAGCGCCGTCTCTGCGTCTTCCTGTTTAGCTGCCGCGATTGAGGCGGCCAAATACAGCATGCCGTACAGCGACAGCAATTCATCCGCTCGCACGGCGAGTTCAGGCCGCATCCGGTCAGCCATACCAGTGAGGGCGTTCATGGCGCTTACTAGTTGGCCAGCGCTGGTCAGTGAACGAGCCACACTGCGCGTTGCCCGCGCTAAGGCCAACGTATCGTCTACGGCTAGAGCTGTCTGCATGGCCCGGTCCGCCGCTAGCCACGCCACATCGTTGCTCTCGAATTTAAGGAGCACCGAGGAGGCTAGGCGATACGCCATCACAAGCGTTCGGGACGCTGCCACCTGATAGGAAGGCTGCGCGGTAAAAGCCAGCATCTGAGCCTCACCCAGCAACTTCGGAAGATGACGAACCACCACCGTAAAATGCGAGGAGAGCCAGGCTTGATCAACATATTTCAGTTGCTTGGTCACCTGATCAGACGTCGGCTCTTGCTCACTACCTCGCACCGACAGTGACGGGTACCAGCTCAGCGCCTCGCGAATAGTTTGCACCTCGACGGCATCAACACACCGAGCCGCCCGACGAGCTGTTGAGCCGTCCGTCAGGGCGGCGGGATCGACGCCTAGTACCTCGGCTACACGGTCGAGCATAGGCAGGCGTAGAAGGTTGCGCTCGCCCTTTTCGATCTTGTCCAGCCACGACGTTGAACGACCCACCATGTCAGCAAACCGCTGACGGCCAAAGTTACGTCGCAGCCGCCAGTATCGAACGCGGCGACCGATCGCCCGTGCCTGATCGTCCATGCGGCCTGCTCTCTCCATGACCTCGATTACCGAGTGTCTCAGGGTAGCCCCTGCGATACGCCTGATCAGTTCAACAGTAGCGATCTCGCTACAACCGGGGTGACTCCGGGGACTCACACATTTTGTACAACCGGTAACATCTGGTCACTCCTAGTGTCATTGCCATGACCAGCGACAACACCACCGCCCTCCCACCTCGGGAGGTACTAGCTGGCTGTGACGCGTTGTCGTCACTTACCGTGACCGCCCTCAATGAGCACGCCAACGACGCGGACCTGTGCACGGTCTGCCGGTGCCCCTGGCCCTGCGAACGCCCCGTACTGGCAGAACACAACCTGGCGGCTGCGCTATGAGCCGCTCCCAGAGCTGGGTTGGTCCGGTGACACGTGGCCCCGGCACTGCCGCCGGGCCAACCCTTCCCACCGTGCTACACGACGCCTACGGTCAGCAGCTCGCCGCCATGCTCGAACTCGTCTGCTCCGGCCAGGCGTTCTCCGAACCGACCACAACAGAACGGCTATTGCTGCCGCTGATCGGCGTCCTCACGCGAGTCCACGAAGAGCACCAAGTCGACGAGTACGGCCGGTGTTCGCCCTGTCGGCCGCGCCCTCGTAGATGGTGGCCCTGGCCCCGCCGCGCGGCGTGCGCTGTTCACGCCGCGTTCGCCTTCCACATGCCCCGGCCCTACGTTCCCGGACTTCGGCGGACGTGATGATCGACACCCACGCTACAAACACAGCGATTCCCAATCCCCGCGGGCGGTCACCCGTGTTTGACATAGGGGAAAAATCGGTCTTCCCGCTCACGCTCGGGGCTGTCTGGTCGTGCAGGAAGGAGGGTCTACAGATGTCAGCTGAATTCACGTCGTATATATATCCGCGCTCATTCATTTGGTGCCCTATCGCGGGACACCTACATGCCATCGACCGGCGGAACCGCACCGTGCCTTTGGGTGCATCCATACAATGCCTCTGCGGTGCTACCCACCAACGCGGCCCCGATGACGACACCGAACGCCCCTGGCCTACCTGCCGACAATGCTGGGACGAAACCTGCATCCTCGTCGGACTACGCCCCCGCCAATAAGCACTACCCCAGCGGCGGACTATTTCCAGTAACGGGGCCGATCAAGATATGTCATCCGCTCCTTTACGGCGTGTCATCTAGGTCGCCACGAGTGCCGGTCGTAGCTGCTTGCGTAATGCGCAAACCTCGGACACGTGTCGCCCGCCCCGTAGATTTTCCAGGTCTTTCTAGGTGACACGATCATTGTCTGTGGTGGGTCGTTCGATCACCGTTTATGGTGATGGCTTGTTTGAGTAGCGTAGTGGTGAAGTCTTCGCGGCCGCGGTAGGTGTCTTGCTGGTCTGATAAGCCTTCGGATGTGAGTCCTAAGTAGATAGGTAGACCTTCGGCACGTTTTTTCTCAGCTAGTGAGATAACGTCGGATAGACGCGGTGGTTGGTAGTTCTCGATTGTGTTGGCTCGGCGCGCCCAGGAGGTCCTTTTGGCAACATACATGGGATTTAGCCGGATAGTTAGTGGGATTGCACGTTCACGGCAGGCTTGCTGGAGGTAGCCGATAGATGCCTCTGCTTCTTCCCACGCCTGATTATCGTTCATGGCCGGGTCTGGTTTGAACAACACGTAGCAGGTTAATTCAGCACCGGTAGTCGAGACCACGTCGAGGGCTTTCTCGAAGGCTTCTAATGGTTCCCGTTTGCCGAGCACACGTTCTCTAATGTCCGGATCGTGGGTTTCGAATCCGGTGAGCACGTCGAGTCGCTTGCCGCTGATCTCACTGATTTCTCGGAGTCTTTCGGCTCGGACGAACTCCAGGCGTGTCTCCAGGACTAGTTTGCGGACCCGAGGCAGGAGCCGAGTTGCTGCGGTAATTTGGGTGAGTGCTGTGGCGGGATAGGTTGTCTCATCCAGTACCGAGCCTTCGTTGGCTAGGGTGATGCGCTCGATGACACCAAGCCCATGTTTGACCTCGTCAATGACGTAGCGGAATTGGGTGAGGATGTCTTCCTCGGCGATCCATTCTCGCGAAGACTTAAACGGTAAAGCGCAGAATTTGCATTGATAACGGCAACGCTTAGTGTTGAACAGAATCGTCAGGTCTTGCTCGCCGAGGAAGTTGCGGTGTAGGAAAAAGTGCGGGCGGTCCTTGCTCGGCGCCGACTCACCCATGGACTTCGGTGGACCGAATGTTCGGTACAGCGTCCGTAGGTACTGTTCGAGGTCCGTTAGTTCCATCGTTCACATTCTCTCCTGAGAATTGAGCTTAACTAGACAATGCTAGCGCTTGTTAGATAGCTTTCTGCCGAATAATGCGCAACTCGTTCATGACATGGGGGATGTCGTCCTGAGCTATGAGGCAGTAGCGGTGGTAACTGGGGCTAGCTGGCGTAACTATGGCCAAGTACCCAATTTTCTTATTCCCCGGGTCTGGGCAGATAAAACCGCTGATCTGCTCAAGAAGATGTGGTGCCCGCCTGCGAAGCTTATCGATCACCACGTGATGCACCACAAAACCAGGCACGCACGCATTGGGCACATAAGTAATTTGGAGACGTCGATCTACCGTGGCCGGATCGAGATTGCTCAGTCGAATGATCTCTTGGCGCAGCAGATTTCCCGCATGACGCAAGCTGGCTCTGTTGGGAACGATGTACTCGTAGTGACTGCCGGCCATAATATTTTCGATCAGTACTTGAGCAAAGAAGCCCATAGCGGTGGCTTCCCGGTCGCCTTCTTGTTCTAACACAAGGATTTCACTGCTCAGATCGGACGACACAATTGTTGCGTGCGTGTCACAGCTTTCGATAGTGACCACATCGTCTGGGCTTAACGTTCCCGCTAAGCTGATACCATCTTCCACTAATTCTTGCGCTACCGAGCGCACCAGGGTGGCCAGTTGCTCCCCCAGTCGCGCCCCGGCCTGGTTTCCTATCCGGGCGGTCAGGTTGTAGAGTGCCTCGGCCTGCACATGGGCATTGCGAATGTGCGCCTCCATACGTCCCGTCACATAGCCTAGCTCTGGTTGGATGTCAAGCTGGCGACCAAGAACAAGATAATCGAGGCTCACGTCGAGGATTTCGGCCAAATGCACGAGCACCTCAAGACCTGGAGTAGCTCGCCCACGCACGTACTGCGATATCGCCGATGGCGAGATATGAACTTCTTTAGCCAGCGCAGCACGATTTCTTCTATATTTTTCTGCTACCAGCTGTCTGAGAACTTCAGCAAACTTGATGCTCTGCATCATAGAAATCAGTCTTCCTCTCCGACTGTGACTACTCATTTTGCCCAGTTTTACAACAGGCAACTCTGTTAATTTTTATGCATAGAAAAAGTAGTACAACTCACTCTACTCGATTATCGTCATAACTTCGGGCAGATGTCCGACATCGCTAATGAACGACGGCGTGGTCAGAAAGGCGGTATCAGTGAGTATCTTTAAAAAAAGCAACCCAAACCATCTCGAGCGACACGATTCACTGCTCCACGAACTCGCCCTCCAAGCGATGACTGAACACAGTCCCCATATCCTCGACACCATCCCAAAACGACGATGTCAAACATGCGACGAGCATTGGCCTTGCCCGGCATTCCAACTAGCCCGAGAAGCCGAGATCCAAGCACGCGGCTACAAAAACAAACCGACCTTCTCCTGATTTTTCCAGTTTCCGAACAACCGAAAAAGATCGCTAACGTGCAATCACCCTGAGCGTGACCGACATCCCAAAAATTCTTCTTGCCACACTAGTGCAATGCTCCAAGAACAGCGGCAAGCCAGTGAACTGGCTGTTACCGGCCGACAGTGCCCGAGCGCTTGGGCTACCACTCGCCGTTCGATTCGGTGCCGGTACTCCAAGCACATCGCGTGGATACGCGCGGGCGCACGGCCACGGGTAGTCGCTCACTTCCTTGCGGCGATGCTCGTGGGGCTTCGTAGGAGGCGGGGAGCGGCGCAGCCTTCGGCAGAATCAAGATCGAGAAGGTCTGCCCGGCTTGACTCTGATGCTGACCCCGCAGGGCTGTCACTCTGCCGGATCTGGAGGCGGTCAAAGCAGTCTGAGTCGTTCGTCGCAGCCTGCTACTGCATGGTCACCCTCGGCGTCGTGGGGCTCCAGAGCGCAGTAAGGGTGGAGCGGCCAACTCCAGACGCGGGCTACCGAGCCCGGGAGTGTTCCACTGCTGGCCTGGACCCCAGCGAGTGCATCGGCCCCATCGTTTGGAGATCGATGGAGATCGTCGTGTGTGTCTGCCAGAATTGCTCGGTGGTAGGCAATACGGACCTCGTGGCACTGCGTGAGCTTCTTAGAGACCATCACTTCGACCATCAGCGGCCTGCACACACGCAAGATGCTCGGCGGCGCATGTGAACTTCTTGGCCTGCCGACACCACCGGACGAGGGCATGAAAAATGAAAGAGTCTCCAAAAGCTTTGAGGCTCCTTGTTTGACAGAACGGCGAGTCTGGGCGCCCGCATCGATCAGCACGTTTTCTGCAATCCTGGAGATTGGTCTACCGAGGAGCTATTCGAATACCTCGGCGCCTTCGAAGCGTCCGACAAGCGTTTTGCGCTATTCCTCGAAGGCTTGGCCTCCGCTGACGTCGTCCCTGATGAACCGGCTCAGCGAAGCTTCGTCAATGCGGTGAACCACCATCTCTGCGCCGTCGGAGTTGAGTTGCGCGAAACTGGTACCGACGGCGGCTATCCGGTGTTCAGTGTTGTCTCAATCCGATCAAAGAAAAACGGCCGCCCGAAGAACCTTATTTTTGCTTCACTGGCAAAGCCAGACATTCGATTCCGCGACGCCATCAACAACGACATCGAGATTGTCGAGAACGCTGAGAGCGTCCTCGTCTATGACCGGCCTATCGGAGCAGATGGCATCCGATGGCGTGACCTGCAGGACCGAGAGCAGACAAGTGAGATGGTCCAACGATTTTTCGAAGACCTGTTCCGACGGTTCGACGTGGTCACAGCTTGAGGCTTGGGTTTGAGGCCGCGGACCAGCCGTACTACGTTATGCACCATCTCGGCTTCCTGTCAGTTCGGCGATGTGGGGGTTACCGCGCGCACCACGGTGTTGGTTTAGTTCGTCGGTGAATTCCCGTAGTAGTGTTGTAGCACGTGCCGAGGATTGGATTTTTAGCGTGGGCATTGTGGGACGGCTGGGTCGACGACGTGGGTGGGGGCTGTTCCATCTGGTGGGTCGCCGTTGAGGAATGAGTTGGCTGGGGAGTAGTACTGGTTGTTCCATGGCGGGGTGGCGATGCGGTACCAGTACAGGCCGACGCTGGGCACGCTGGGGGCGATGATTTCGCATGAGACTTGTACGTCCGTCCTGTTCGGGACTCGCGTCCCTATTCCACCGAGGTTATGCGGTTTGCTGTAGGTCCTGGCCCCTTGAGGTGTGTTCACGGTTTCTGTGAATGTCCTGCCTGGTATCAGCGGCGGCGGACTCTCAGCGGAATCGGCTGACCCGGCGGTGGCGGGGGTTCCCAGTACACCGGTGGTCGTGATCACGACGGCGCCGGTCACGATGACCACGGCGGCAGCTGCGCCGAGCATCCACCAACGGGGATGACGTAGGCGGATCGTGGCTGTGTGGTGATCTGCGCCGCCTGGCCCCACGGCGGGGGTGTCTGCGGTGTCCTTGGCTAGGGCGTTAGCCACCGTTGAGTCACTGTTTCCGCGCACTGTGGCCACTGCTGGGGGCCGTTCGTCACGAGGTGGAGCCAGCTCAGCGTGGACAGTGCGGAGCCCGGTGGGGTCTTCTCCACCTTCCCGATGGTCACCGGTTGCGGTCTGGACGGCGCTGGGTTGTGAGGGTGGGTCGTGGTGGGTGCGGTGGTGGTGGGCGTGTGTCCAGGCGGTGCGCCAGTGAGCTAGTTCGGCGTGGATGCGCTCAGGGTCGGTGAGGGTTCCTCGCTGTATCAAGTGGGTTTGGTGATCAAGTGCGTGTGGACCCGGCGTGGCGGGTTGACGAGGGGGTGAACGTTTCGTTGGCTGTGTGACTGTCCGTGATGGTCGCGTAGCAGGGGGTCGTAGGGGTATGGATGAGCTGGGGTTGTTCACGGCGGCGCTGGGGCTGAGCGGGCCGTGGCGGGTGACCCGCAGCGAGTTCGACGCCGAGGCCACCCAGCTGGATCTGTATCTGGGTTTCGATCGTGGTGCCCGGTTCGCGTGCCCGGCCAAGGACTGTGCGCACGGTGGCTGCCCGGTGCATGACACCGTGGACAAGACGTGGCGGCATCTGGACTTCTTCCAGCACAAGGCGTTGTTGCATGCCCGGCTGCCGCGGGTGCGCTGCCCCGAGCACGGGGTGCGGCAGGTGGAGTGTGCCGTGGGCGCGCCCGGGCTCGGGGTTCACGCTGCTGTTCGAGGCGCTGGTGCTCAGCTTCGCCACGGCGATGCCGATCGCGAAGGTCGCCGCGATGACCCGGGAGCACGACACCAGGATCTGGCGGATCGTGGAACATCACGTGCTACGCTGCCCGCGACCAGCTCGACTGCATCGGGCGTGCAGCGGGTCGGGATGGACGAGACCTCCGCGCGCAAGGGCCAGGACTACATCAGCATCTTCGCCGACCTCGACGCCCGCCGGGTGATCTTCGCCACCGAGGGACGCTGCGCCGAGACCGTCGGGCGCTTCGCCGCTGACCTGGCCGCGCACGGCGGCGACCCGGCCAAGGTCACCGACACCAGCTCCGACATGAGCACCGCGTTCATCAGCGGGATCAGCCAGTACCTGCCGAATGCGAGGATGACCTTCGACCGTTACCACCTGGCCGCCAAGCTCAGCGAGGCCATCGACACCGTGCGCCGCACCGAGGTCACCACCCGCCCGGAGCTCAAGCACACCCGCTGGCTGTGGCTCAAGAACTGGGCGAACCTCTCGGCCAGGCAACAGGGCGAGCTGCACCGGCTGATGCGCCCTTCGGCGCAGCTGGCCACCGCCCGGGCACTGCGCTGGCGCGAGGACTTCCAGACCTTCTACGACCAGGACCCCAGCTACGCGCCCGAGTACCTCCGGCGCTGGTGCTACGGCGCGAAACGCTCCCGCCTGCAACCCATCAAGGACTTTGTGGCCCTGGTCGAGAAACACTGGGAGGGCATCATCGCCTGGCATAAAAACCACCTGAGCAACGGCCTGCTCGAAGGGATCAACTCCCTGGTCCAGGCCGCCAAAGCCCGCGCCCGGGGCTACCGCAACAAAACCAAGATGATCACCATCGTCTACCTCACCGCAGCCAAACTCCACCTACCCACCCTCGCCAACCCCACACCCGCCTACATGACCTCACGCTGAGTAACCCACTGAAAACAGCGAAGAGCCTCGGTGAGCCGCTGGTGGGTCAGGCATGCGGTGACGAAGGCATGCACCCATTCCCAGCGCGGCCACCGCACCCCGCGTTGGTAGTCCGAGCTGGTGGACACCTTGAGGATGTCATGTCGGGCTTCCAGCATTTTGAGGGTCAGGCCTGACCACGTCCGTAGCTCTTGCAGGGCCTCCACGAACTCCAACCGGGTAGGCCTGACGGCTGGGCGGGTGGGGCTGTCTGGTGGTCGGCTGGTGGTTGTCATCGGGTCCCCTCCGCATCCGTGCGGTCACGGCAGGTTATCGAACCGCTCACGGCGACCACGACCGCTGTCTGTTCCCCGTGCCCCTTGGTCCCCTTGGCGCAACACGTGCCTGTCTCACTGATGTGACTGTATGTGCTGGTGGTGGGGGGTTCGGGGTTCCGGGAATTCCCGGATTCCGGCATCGGTGGACGCACCTGGTGCTCGGGTGGCTTCCTGGCTGCGCGCACCCGGGGGGCACCCCGAGTGCGGTCGTATCCGGCACGGGAAAGGGCACATGGTCATGATCGGTTTCGTGGTGGGGTTGTGGCGGGCACGCACGACACGGCCGTTGCTGTGGTGGGTGGTGGCGCTGCTGGCTTATGCGGTGTTCCCGCTGCCGCCGGAGTGGGTACTGCTGCTCATCGTCGGCCTGGGGGTGGCGTTGACGGTGACGGTGCGGCGGCTGCGCGAGAGCGGGCAGGTGGTTCAGCGACATTCCGAGCGGGCCTGGGACCTGGCCGACAGACTCAGCGCCGCTGTCGAGGACCGCATCCGGGGCACCGCACCCCCGCCTGTACCGCCGTACCCCGTGGGGTACGCGCAGCACGGCCCTACTGCGTTGGGTCCGGTGGGGGTGGTGTATGACCCTGGGGCGTTGTTGTCGGCGGTGGTGGCGGTGCTTTCGGCTGAGGGCCTGGCCGCTCATGCGGGCCCGGCGTTGCCCGCGTGTGTGCAGCTGCTGTCGTGGCTGGGCATCGGTGTCCAGGCCGGAGTGCCTGCGCCGACTGCCCACGGCCTTGTGACAGCGTTGCTGCCGGGTGCGCCTGGCCGCCCTCGGGTGGTGCCTGCTGGGCTGGTGGCTGCGGTGATCCGTGCCGTGCTCACCGAAGACGGCGTGCTGCCCGCCCAGATCACCACCGATGACGCTGAAGCACTGATTACCGGAAGCGCTCTCATGCTCGAAGCTCTCGGGATCGTGGCTGATAATGCCGCTGGGCCGTTGGCGGCATGGCCGGTGATGGCCGAGATTATCGACGCTGCCCCGCAACCATCACCGTATGAACCTCCGACTGGCCCTTATCAGCAGTGGGGCCGGTGATGCGGGCCCAGAGTCGGGTCGTGCTCACCGGCGCGGTGGTGTTCGCGATCGCGATGGGCGCGTTGGAGTCCGGGGGCTGGTGGTGGGCGTGGCTGTCCGCCTCGGCGGTCGTGCTGCTGGCCAGAGGTGTCCATGTGCCGCTGATCGGTGTGAGACTCAACCCCACGAGTGCCTACATTCTGCGAGAAAACCGCAAAACCCGCCGCCATAATCGCGGGCTAGCCCGAGGCAGACGCCGCGAACAACGACGCCAACACCGGATACAGCGGCAGCGACACCGCACCCGGAGGCGGCAAGCGCAATGACCAAAATCTTCACGGTTGCGCAGTTCACTGCGCCACGTGGCACCGTCCTTTGCGGCGATATCAACCAAAATCGTCTCACGTAACGAGATTTCATGATAACTGTGGAGTCTTCGCACATATACACTCACGCCGCCGTATGCGTATATAGAGGTGATAACATGACACACCCGCAACTACTCGACATTAAGACATTGCATGAAGCGTTCAAAGAAGCGCGGCGGTTGGGTGTGCGGGTCTGGCGGCTCGTGCATCACACGCCTCACGTGATTGAGTTGCTGTTCCCTGCCGCCCACTACCCTGGGCTCAGTGTGCACGATCGGGCAATCGCTGTAGAAAAACTGACCAGGGATGCTGTTGATTCTATCGGCGGGGACGCCGGTCACGCTCTGGCGATCACGCTATGCCTGCTGCCGGGAACCCTTGGTCACACCCTGGATGAGCGCCGCCGCCTGGCAGCAGCACATTTGGGGATACAGCAAGACACATGGGAACGGGGCTGGCGAGAAGACCGCCTCTTTCATGACCTGGTGATGGAAATCTACCGGCTTCACCGCATCAACCCCGATCCAGCCACCTACTTTCCCGCTATCGAACCCAGCGGCTAGCAGGACACGCCGAACCCGCTTCTCGACGGGTCCTCGAACATCGGAGTGCGCACGACACTACTTCTACTACCAGCCACCGACCTGTTCGCCACGCTCCCCAACACGATTTCCAATTTCACTCGGCTGCGTTCAGTGAGGTACGTGGGGTCGCTCTCAGGGCCATCGTCAAAGTCGCGTCGTGGTGATCACCCCCTTCCTTGATCGCTTGGTCAGACGCCCAGGAGTGTGAGGACGTGGTCGAGGCGGCGGCTCATTTTCTCGGTGGCTTGTTTGATGTTGGTCGCGGCGTCGGGCAATGCGCAGCCCATTTTGATTCGCCACGCCAAAGGCGTCCTGGAACTGCACCCCACCCAGCAGCAATGGGCCGCACACATCATCACCGTGCTGCGCGAGGCCGCCGCCGCAGTCACTACCGCCCGGACCGAGGGCCACGATCAGCTCGACCCCAGTTGCTCGGGCAGCTGCGCTGAGTAGTGTGGCCTCCATCCGGAGAACCCGAGGTTCGCGCTTCTGCCCGCGCGTTGGAGTATATATGATTGGGTTCTCCGGGAGCGGCCCCGATGCGAGGGAGACGAGATGTATGCCTCGCTACCTAGTGGAGCGGCACTTCCCGGCGGGACTTGATGTGGCAATCGGGGACGACGGTGTGTCACGGATCGTAGCCGCGAACCGGTACGCCGAGGTCACTTGGCTACGCAGCTACGTCACCGACGACAACAAGACCATGCTCTGCCTATACGAGGCCGACAGCCCCGAAGCAGTACGTAAGGCCGCCCGGCGAGCTAGGCTACCGGTCGAGATTATCCGTCGCGTGAGCGTCCTCGACCCCTACAGGTTCAACGGGCGAAGGTCCGCCCCCGACAACTAGACGAGGTGAGGCACCCTCATGTCTTTCTACGCCATACGACTACATTCCGATCAACGGACAGCCGCTGTCCGTCACCCAGGAGAGCCGCCGTCCGCCGATCCGGCGACCAAGACGTTCGTTGGCAGACGCAAAGTCACGTAGTCAACTACGCGTGCCCGCTCGGCCACCGGAACACACATTTTGAGCAGCAGTCGGCGAAGGGGAGTTGAGGTTGAGCAAGGTGTCGAGGCCGAGTAGTAGGGCCCCGACCAGGAACTACAACGTCGCAATCGATCTTGGAGGTTCACAGTGGCAGAAAAGACGACTCTGTGTCGCGCGTGGAAGGGCGAGGGCGACGACGCCCGAATCTTCTTCAGCTTAAGCCAAGACGAAGGGAAGACCTGGTCGCCCCAGCACGATGTCGCGGGTTTGACCAGCGACGGACCGGCTTTGACGTCGTTCAAGGGAGTCATATATCGCGCGTGGAAGGGCGAGGGCGACGACGCCCGAATCTTTCTAAGCTCTATCAATGGGTTTAGTGGAGACAGGGAGTCCTGGGATCCTGAGCATGAGATCGTCGGGTTGACGAGCGGTACGCCTGCGCTCGCAGAAGGGCCTTTAGTCAACGTTCCCGGCCCGCCTGGTGGCTTTGGTTCCACGAATGAGTTTCTGTACCGAGCGTGGAAAGGGAGGGACGATGACGAGCGGATGTTCATCAGTTCCACGACTGATGGTAAGAACTGGGCTCCCGAACAGCCCGTCCCTGGTAGAACTAGCCACGGCCCCTCTCTAGCGACCAGGTCTAATACACTCTATCGGGCGTGGAAAGGTGTAGAGGGCGATAATCGGCTGTTCATGAGTAGCACGACTGACGGTAAGAACTGGACACCTGAGCGCCAGATACCGGGCGAAACCAGCCACGGGCCTGCCATCGCTTGGGGTCCAGGGGACAGGATTCATCGGATTTGGAAGGGTGCGCCGGGCGACTCCCGGATGTTTATCAGTTCCACTTCGAATGGAACGGACTGGACGCCCGATGTCCCGATTTCTGGCTTTACGAGCAATACTCCAGCACTCGCGGGGACGTCGACAACTTTGTATCGCCTCTGGAAAGGCGTAGACAACGATGCTCGCATATTTTTCAGCACCAGCAGGGACGGAAACACCTGGACTCCGGAAACGCCCATTGAGGGCCTCACCAGTCATGGTCCGTCACTTGTGGTCGTAGTCGAGGAGATAATCCACTGACCGGAGGTCGCTAACGCGACTCAGAGAACCGAATGGTGCGGACCGGTTAGGCTACAAGGAGGGTTATTCACGCAGTAGCTAATTGCTTCTCTCTCGGCGCGCCTCCATGGCGGGCGGCTCGTTGTCTCGAAAGAATTGGGTCACCACACTCAATCCTCAGAAACGAGCCGCCCAGCATGTATCATACAACAGGCTTCACGAGAGACCAAGTAGTCGAGCTGTGCGCTCAGGTGCACGCCGCGAACGAGGTCGCCGCCGAGCCCGAGAAGGTTACCTGGCCACCGATTCTGGGATTGTTCAAGTCAGTGGTGGTCACGTTGACCCACTTGCGCCGCAATCGGGTTCAGGCGGAAATCGGAGAGGCGTTCAGCGTGTCCCAGTCCACGATCAGCCCCGCGATCACGGCGATTACGCCACTGCTGGACAAAGCACTCCAGCTGTTCGTCCCCACCGCCGACGAATTACACGACAAGGCACACATTACGTGGTCGACGGAACGCTGCTGCCGTGCTGGTCATGGGCTTCCCGCCCGCAACTGTACTCCGGCAAACACAAGACAACCAGTATGAATGTCCAAGTCGCGGCCACTCTCGACGGGCAGCTAGCGTGGATCTCCGATCCCATTGACGGCAGCAGGCACGACAGTCACTGTCTGGCGGAGGCGGCTGTGCTCACCAGCGTGGACGCCGGGAAATGCCTGGGCGACAAAGGCTACGTCGGCAACAACATGATGACGCCAATCAAGAAACCACCCCACCGTGATCTACTGGACTGGGAGAAGGAGTTCAACACCCAGATCAACAAGATCCGATGGATAATCGAACAGGTTATCGCCAACTTCAAGACCTGGCGAATCCTGCACACGGATTATCGGCGACCGATCGGCACCTTCTCCACTACGATCTCAGCCGTTATCGCGCTCCACTTCCGGAGCTACGCGTGAATAAGCCTCCTGGGATGCGAACCACTGGGTGAAACTCCCCGGTAGCCTCTCCCGCATTTCGGTCGGATCCAGGACCAACGTGTGGGGCATCGACCCCGGCGGCAAATTCTACCGGTACTCAGGGGACGACGCCTATCCCGCCAATCCCTGGGTCCTGATTGGCGGTGCCGGGATAGACATCGGAGCCGCTGCTGACGGCACGGTCTGGCACGTCAACTCGGGAAACGAAATCTACCGGCACGCGGGAGATCTGCCAGGCTGACGAAAGAGATTTCATTACGGACGAGGGAGCCGGGAGCCGCTGCTCGAAATCCTCAGCGTCGTCGCACTTAGCTGACTACCAGGGAAAACGGTCCCCGAGACAGTGTCTCGGGGACCGTTTCGTAGCGCGTACGTAACCAGATCTGTGACCAGGGGCCATCGCCGGGTAGTTCGATGGGGTCGCGGTCGTCCCGGTGACGACCTACCCTCGTAATGAGCAGGTCCGGGGTTCGGTTCCTGAGGCGGCTCACAGGTCAGGCTCCGTCCACTGTGGTAGGGATAGGGCTTGACTGATCTTCGGGTGACTAACCGAGGGCTGCGCCGCTCTGTCTCCGTCACCGGTGGGAACAGGCGGTCTATCGTCACAGCCCCGTCCTTGATCATCGGGCTGATCTGCTTATGGCGACGTCGGGTGAACCAGGTGCCCCCTGATTGGTGGTCTCCAGTTCGGGCGTCTTACCCGGGGTAGCGGCCCGGCCACCCGGCATGCCAGTGTCGGCAGACATGGTGAGCGTCGAGAAACCACAGCTGATCTACGGTCAGGGACAAGAGGCATGCCCTGATGGAAGCTTCTGTCTCTACCGTGCCGTCAGTTTCAACGCCGGTCAGGCCCCGGGGGTCGGCGACAAGATTCTAGCCATTCCGTCGGGCACCTACATCAACGATTTCTCTACTTATGGTTTCGACCACAGCGGTGATGGGGTCAGCAGTGTCGTCAACAACACGGACGAGGACAACGCGCTCTTCTCGGCCGCCGACCAGCAGGGACACTCGCTGCCGGTGGACCTTCTTATAGCTTATTCGAAACAGGTGGACCGAGTGTCTGAGCTGGTCAGCGCGGTGGAGCGGCTGAGAGTCGGGGACCCAGGAGAGCCTGTGTGGATGAGTGTGCGCTCTGAGGGGCCACGGGTTCAGCAACGGGTCATGGACCGACTCGGGGAAGCGGGGGTGCGCCGGTTGGCGTCGGAGTTCCAGGCGGGAGCGACCAAGCGGGAACTAGCAGAGCGGTACGCGATGAGCGAGAGCACGGTCAAAAGGCTCTTGCGCAAGCGAGGGACCCGGCGAACACCTGCTGCTTAGCGCACTGCTCTGGGTGACGCCCTAGGATGCGCGGATGACAGTGGCTTCGTTTGTGATCTCCGCGTTGGCATTTGTGGTGAGTGGCGCGTCACTGGGCTGGAATGTATTGAACTACCTGTTAACCGGCCAACGCGCCAGCCTCAGTGTGAGCGGGATGCGGCTTCTAACCACCATGAGCACTGAGATGGAACCGGTGTTGCAGATCACCGTTATGGCCACTGGGCGTGTGCCGGTGGAGGTGACGAGCTGGAGCGTGATGTTTCCTAATGATCTCCATTTACATTCGACACTTGTTCACATGCAATACGGCAGATTCAAAGAAATACATTTTGGCGATGATTTGCCGAAGATGATTCAGCCCGGTAGTTGCGCATCGTTCAACATCCCAAAAGTCGCCATCGAAAAAGGGCCAGAACATCAAAAGCTCGACCTTGACGAGGGTTACATAAATGTTTACTTCGCCGCCCGCAAACCACTACGAGACAAGAAAGCCATCGCCCAGCGACTCAACCGGACTGCCGCTTGCCTGGAAGACACGGGAACGAATGAGCGATACTGATGAGCCCTCTAACCAGCGTGAGGCCAGTGGGGACCGGAGTGCCTTGGCATGACGCCGCCGCGCCGTCTCGGCTGTCGCACGATGAGCAGTCCACCCATCGGCGGGCTCGGTCGGGGGCTATGGGGTGTCTGTGAGTCCAGCGAGGTTCAATCCCATGGCCGAGATTCGGGTTGCTTCCTCCACGTGTTTGGCTAGCACGCTGATCAGTAGCGCTGGGCCCCCTGCCAAGGGGAATAGGCAACTTCCTGGGGTCAGTAGTTGTGCTGGTATGTCGTGCGTGGCGCGGTACCACCACAGGTCGGGGCGGACGAGCAGGGTTTGTTGCAGGACCGGGGCTCCGGCGGTGATGGCGGGACCGATGCCGCCGGGGACATCTTCTCCCAGGGCGGTTTCTTGGTCCCACAACGGTTTCCCGTTGAGTGTGACCCTGATGTGGGAGACAGCCTCGGCCGGGAGTCTGCCGTGCAGACCCAGCGCCAGGGTCTCCCGGTAGATGAGGCTGGCGCCATCGGCGAGTTCGATGTTGGTGGTGGTGTGGTGACGGCTACCTCCACCGTAGATGGTGGGCTGCGGTGCCCATAGGAGACGTCCGTGGGTATCGACGTGGATGTGGGTGGCGATATGGGAGGGGTGTTGGTCGGAGGAGGGCAGCGCGACGGCGGCTGCGGTAGTGCCGATTTCCAGGGCTGCACCGCGTCCCACGTCGACGTCGACGGTGTAGTGGTCGCCGCCCAGCGGGCCGGCGCAGGAGCCGCTGACGAGCACCCGCAGTGGCTCGGCGTCGGTCCGGCCGACCCGCTGGAGGTGGTAAGGGGGTTCTCCGAACATCTGGGTGGGCACGGTCAGGCCCCGTTTTCCCTGCCGCACGGTCAGGCGTGCCCGCGCACGAATGCCGGTTCGCCCCACGGCGGGCGCAGCAGAGCGGGTCATGATTGCCCGGAAGGTTGCCGCACGTCCAGCAGATGCCGAATCCAATCGACCACCTGCGAGGCGGCCGGGTCCTGCCGCAGGGAGTTCATCACCGTGGGGCGGCCGTGCCTTCTGGCTTGCCCGTCCCGCATCATGCGGTCGGGGTCGGCACCAACATAGGGCGCCAGGTCGACTTTGTTGATGACAAGCAGGTCTGCGCTGGTGATGCCCAGACCACCCTTGCGGGGAACGTCGTCGCCGCCGGCAACATCGAGTACGAAGATCCAGGCATCGACCAGACCCCGGCTGAAGGTCATGGTGAGATTATCGCCGCCGCTTTCGATCAGCAGCAGGTCCAGCGGCTCGCCGTCGCGGGCGCGCACCGTCCTGGCCAACTGCTCGGCGGCTTCCAGGTTAGCGGAGATGTCGTCGCGGACGGCGCTGTGCGGACAGGCCCCGGTCTCCACGGCGACGATGCGGTCGGGTGGGAGAGCGCCCCGGTTTTTGAGGTAGTCGGCGTCCTCGGTGGTGTAGATGTCATTGGTCACAACACCCAGTCGGAGCTGTTCGCGTAGCTGTTCGCAGATCGCGGCCACCAGTGCGGTCTTGCCGACTCCGACCGGGCCGCCGATGCCCACCCACAGGCCCCGTTCGGCAGGGTCACCCGGTGGGGCCGCGACAGGGCCACCGACCATTCCACCGAAGTGCAGATCATGGTTATCGTCACGATGCAAAGAGATGCACCTCCATGGCGGCGTGTTGTTCGGCGTAGACGTCAAGCATGGGTGCGGCCCTGGACGGCAGCGTCCCGGTGGCGGCCTGCCTAGCCGCGTCGTCGGCGACGGCATCCGCCGCGCTCGACAGTTCCGCCAGCACTCCGGAGACCTGGAACGGGTCCAGGCCCAGGAGTCGCAGAGCGGCTGCGGCCGGAGTGGTGATGGAGTCGACTGCCGCCAGTAGCCCTGCCTCGCGTGGGGTGAGTCCGGCCGCAGCCGCCAAACATCCCAGGACCACGGGATGGTGCGGACCGTTGGGCGTCTCCGCAGCCGCAGCCAGCCGCTCAGACCACCACAGATGCCGTGCGGTGCGCAGCACCTGCCGGCCAAGCCGCCGGGAGATGGACCGCAGCACGGGCGAGGGTGTGCGAGCATCAGCCTCGGCATCGAGGTGCGCGAGGTCAACGCCGCTGGCGGCGGCTGCGGCCAGTCCCGCCGCGGTGTGGCCGGTGGTGTGCAGCCGGCCCCGGCAGAACTCCCGCAGTTCGTCGATGGTGCGCACCGCCCCGGTCGCGACCGCCGTCTCGGCTCCGCCCGAGTGCGCGTGGCCGCCGGTGGGTAGCCGACCATCAGCCAACAGGAGCGCTGCTGCGTGCAGGATGGGCATGCGGGCCGCCCCTAGAACAGGGAATACCGCTGCGTCATCGGAATACGGTCCGGCGGTGATGTCGGCGCCCGATACTCTTGGCCGTTGATTTTCACGATGTAGGAGTCCTCGGGATTCTTCTTGTCCCCGACGTCAATCGTGGGCAGGGTGTCGTTGTTCTTCATGTCCGTCTTGCGCAGTTGACCGGTGGGTTTGATCGTCTCCCACGGCTTTTCGGTTTTGAGCTTGTCTTTGTTGTTGGATTCCTTCGCCGCCTTACACACGAACACGCGCGTGCACGAGGTCACCGCCTTGCCTAAGCTGCCCCAGTTGGCGCGTCCCCAGTAGGGCTCCGGCTGGGACACGGACGCGTTCGGGTCACCACACACTGCCCAGACCTGGACTCCGGCCTGCAACACCATGTCGGCGCGGACTCCGAAAAACCGCGGATCCCACAGTACCAGGTCCGCGTACTTGCCGACCTCGATGGACCCGATGTACTCGTTCATGCCTTGGGCGATGGCCGGATTGATGGTGTACTTGGCGACATAGCGCTTGGCACGCTTGTTGTCGTCGCTCATGTCCATGCCGCCAGTCTGATTGCCCCAGTTCGGGCGCTCCGGCATCGTGGCCCAGTGCTGCTTCATCACGTGAGCCGTCTGCCAGGTGCGCATCACCAGTTCCCCGATACGCCCCATGGCCAGCGCGTCGGAACTGGTGATGGACAGCGCTCCGAAATCGTGCAGCACGTTCTCCGCGAAGATGGTGTGCCGCCGGACCCGGCTTTCAGCAAAGGCCACGTCGCTGGGGACTTCCGGGTTCAGATGGTGCGCCAGCATCACCATCCACTTGGCCTCCGCGGCGGTGTTCCTCGTCAAGGGGAGAGTCGGATTCGTCGATGCCGGAAGCACTTGCGCCTCCGACGCCAATTTCAGGATATCGGGGGCGTGTCCGCCACCAGATCCCTCGGTATGAAAGCTGTGAATGCTGCGGCCACTGTTCCTGATGACCCGCTCTGTGCTTTCGTAGAACCCGGCCTCGTTGAGGGTGTCGGAATGCAGTGACACCTGCAGCCCGAAGTCGTTCGCCGCCGCGAGCGCGTCTCTAAGGGCGGCCGGGGTCGCCCCCCAGTCCTCGTGGATCTTCAGACCGCAGGCACCCGCCGCGGCTTGGCTTCGCAGCGCGGCCTGTCGGTCCGGCCCGTCCAGGCTGTATGGGCTGCCTTTGCCATGCAGGCCGATGTTGAGCGGCACGGTGTCCATTGCCTTGATCATCTGCTGGATGTTCCAGGCGCCAGGGGTTGCGGTCGTTGCCTGACTGCCGGTGGCCATTCCCGTGCCCCCACCGACGCAGGTGGTGATACCACCGCTGAGCGCATGCGCGGCCAAGTCGGGCAGCAGGAAGTGCACGTGCGTGTCGATCGCCCCGGCCGTGAGAATCTTGCCGTTGCCGGCGATGATCTCAGTCTCCGGGCCGATCACGAGATCGGTCACCGAGTTATTGGTAAAGGTCCCGATCTCTTGATTGAGGTCGGTCGTGATCTTGGCAGCCCCCACATCGCTCATGCACTGGGGATTCCCCGCCTTACCGATGGCGTAAATCTTGCCGTCCCGCAGCGCCACGTCCGCCTTGACGATGCCCCACCAGTCCAGGATCAGCGCGCCGGTAATAACCGTGTCCGGAGTACCTTGGTCACGGGAAGAGGAGGCTTGGCCCATCGACTCGCGGATGACCTTGCCGCCCCCGAACACCACCTCATTGCCGCTGCCGTACCGGCCCCGGCTGAAGTCCTCCTCAACCGTGATGAAGATCTCGGTATCGGCCAGCCGGACCCGGTCGCCCTTCGTGGGACCAAAGTACTGGCAGTAGTCCTCGCGTTTGATCTCATCGACGAATTCATGTCCAGGAGACGTCTCATGAAGCCGCTCGACGGAGGCCGCAAACCCCTGCGAATCACGCCCGGTGTCCTCACTCATCACGCGTCTCCCCGCCAGTGTCTAAGCCAGCTGCGGCGTATTGGTCAGCCGGATCGGATTGGTCGGTCGTGGCGGTGCCAGGGTCTCCGCCCTCCGGCGCTGGGCTCCAGTCCCACTTCTTGAGTGTTCCTCGCGTGCTCAGCCCTGGGACCGTCCCCTCACCGGCAAGCGCCACCAGGCGCACCTTGTAGGTGCATCCCGGTTCGAACCGCACCGCTGTCCCCGCCGGAATATCCAGTCGGTATCCGACGGTCTTTTCTTTATCATCAGAATCAGGGACGGGATTCCCATCCTCGCCATCAAGGACAACGAGACCCTTTGACTCAGGTCCCGCCGATCCGGCGCTCGCCGAGGTGTCTGTGTACCCGCGGTTGGCCTCGTAGAAGTGGAAATGCGACCCTACCTGAATAGCACGGTTCCCGCAGTTCTTGACCCGCACCCAGCGCTTCCACTTACCCGGTCGGGTGGGCTTGTCGTTAGCGGAATTGTCGTTAGAAGGAGGCTCTTCGTTGAGGGGAACGGGCTCGTCGCCGAGGATCACTTGGCCGGGAACCATGGGAACTATGCTCACACCGCCACCTCATCCTGCTCGATCGGCTTTTGCAGCACCACCATCTTGGTGCCATCCGGAAATGTCGCTTCGACAGCGAGGTCACGCATCATCTCGGGCACCCCTTCCATACATTCGCTGTGCCGCACCACCTTGGCGGCGCTGTCCATGAGTTGCGGAACGTCCTGACGACCGGCTCGGGCTTCTTCCAGAACGTAGGCAGTAATGATCGCCATCGCCTCGGGATAGTTGAGCCGAATCCCTTGGGAACGACGCTTGCGGGCAAGCTCGGCGGCAACATGCACCAGCAACATTTCACGGTCTCGCGGGGACAAACGCATAACCAGCGCCTCCGATCCGATCTGGTCAGACACACGCGCGGACGTCCCGCGCGTGCCGCGCTTCAGAAATGGGCAATCAGCTTGTAGGACTTGCTTCCTCACTCGGAACAACACGACAGGGGTATCTCTCACAGCGCTGACACCAGCCCTTGTGCGGTGCCGGCTCGTCCGCAGGGAAGGTGCGGGAGACACAACCACCGTCCGCATCCGGCGCATCATGGCAACGGTGGTGCGAACATCGCGCGCCATCGAGGCATGGCTCTGAGCAGGCGGCTTCGCCAGAGCCGGCACATACCGTTTGCGGGGAGTCACAACCCGGCATGATAGCCACGGGTGTGGCAGGGCGGGAGGTGTCGTGCGCCGTTCGGCGTTCGGGGGTTGTGCAGTCCTCCTGCGAGGTAGCGCCGCGACGCTCAGGGCGTTCAAGGGCACGATCCGACCGTAGGCCAAAACGGCGCAGCCCCTTGCTCTGGCAGAAGCATGAACAACACGCTCAGGTGGTTACACTCTGTGCCGAGAACCCCGGGGCCCGCTGGGTGGGGCGATGACGACCAGGCGCCCGCCGGGGAGCTGATGGTCGTGCGCGAAGGAGAGGATGTCACTCGTGATCGGCGTTGCGGCCTCAATGACCACGCCGAAGTCCCGTCCGAAGCCCAGATGGTGGCTCGTGATCGTCGGTATGGCAGGTGTGCGATACGGGGTGTCCGATGCCCAGAGTTGGCCGCGTTGAACGACGGCGAGGTCAGTGTTGGTGACCATGCGCAGTGCCGCGCCGACGGCGAAGGCGGTGGCTTGCCGCAGGCTTCCGGTGATGACGATGTTGGCGGCGCCTCCGAGCTGGGCGGGGATGCTCTCGATCTCGGTCTGCAGGTCGGTCCAGGTGGTGGGCGGCTTGGGGCGCCGCTTGGTGTAGGCGTCGTTGCCGTCGAAGCGGTCGACCCAGTCGAGAGCATGGCGGGCTTGGTGCGCGACGGGGTCGGGCTTGAGGGTGGCGATGGACACCACGGTGCGGGCGGGTCCGGCGTGTAGCTGGAGTTCGTCGACGGCGTGCCGGATGGCGTCGAGGTCGAGTTCGCGGTGCCCATCTCGGACCTGGTGGGCGGCCCAGTCCGCGCCGGCGGCCACTGCAGCGCCGAGGCTACACCGACGACCAGCACCGACTACGCAACCACTCACTCTTCCGCCGGCTCTACCTCGCCGAGAACCGCATCACCAGCCACGAGCCGTGGCCAGGAACACCTCTGACCTAAACAACACCAGCCCCAACAAGCACGACACCTTGCGGGAGTAGAACCCGAAAACAGCCGCTGACCAGCAAAAACCCTCTCGCTCATGTTGTGAGAGAGAGGGTTAATCTGCCTACAGAACCGCAGGTCAGACAGCAAAAATCGAATTCTCGGTGGACCTTCTGAGAGCTTACTCGAAACGCTCTGACCTCTTGTTTGAGCTGGTCAGCGCAGTGGAGCGTCTACAGGTCAAGGATGCCCGGACGGCAGATGCTGGCCGTAGCGTCCGCTCTGAGCAAGCTCCACGCGTCTGGCGTATCAGCGATCGGCTGACCGAGGGGGACATACATAGCATTGTCTCTAGCTACCGCGCCGGGACGACTGTGCGGGAGCTGGCCGAACACTTCAAGATCAGCAAGAGCAGCGTTAAGCAGATTCTCCGTGAGAGAGGCATACGACGGACCTCTCCCGCTACATACGCTGGCTCCAAATGATGGGTGACACTGCCGGGTTGCATTAGGCTTCATGTGGCTTCGGCAAACCGACGAGTCGCTTGCTGGTAACAGCTATCCTGAGGCACGGCAATGACTAGGGCATCAAAACCTCCACCCATAGGTTCTAAAGGTGATACCGGCCCTTGGGGATGGGAGAACGCCAAGGAATGGAAGAATCAGCTACCATCACGCGGTGCGCTGGAAATCGCATGCTATACGGATGTTCCGCGGTTATCGCTCGATGTTAACGCCCCCTGATGGAGGGGGCTCGGCACTCCCTGATCCCCACCCAAAGGCAGGCTACATTAACGACGCCGCAGGCTTCGCGTCATGCTACGGACCGCATCATCGCTCCCCCTCTTACAGGGCTTTCGACGCTGGGCTTCAACACCGGACGTTTCCCTCCGACGCGCCCAGCCTGCTACCGGGCCTCCTGGCAGCTACCCGGACCGGACTCACACCGGCAGGCGACGACGAACTGACGAACACGAAGATCAGCTACATGAAATCACAGCCTCTCTCCCGTCCTGCTGGACGCACTCCACATCCTGGACATTGCCCATGCGACCTAATCCCGTGCGTTAGGCCGCAAACGGTTGCCCTGACCAGCACCGTAGCGGGGGTAGACGCATAGCGGGCCTGACGAGACCTGCGTAGCAAGATGTGCCAGGATTTCAGCCTGCGACACCCATGTGCGGGTCAGGGCCATCGTCAAAGTCGCGTCGTGGTGATCACCTCCTTTCTTGATCGCTGGTCACAGACGCCCTCATCGGGGAGCAGCGCACCACCCTGGCCGCCATCGCCACCGACAACGGCGCGCTCTATCGGGCCTACCTGCTCAAAGAACAACTCCGCATGATCTTCCAAGCCGAACTACCCCAGGCCAAAGCCCTGCTGGCCGGGGTGGATCTCCTGGGCTAGACGCAGCCGCATCCCCGCCTTCACCCGACTCGCCAAGACCATCACCCGCTACCGGGACCTGATCCTCAACGCCGTCGAACACCACCTGTCCAACGCCCGATCCGAAGCCACCAACACCCACCTGCGACTGCTGACCCGACGCGCCTACGGCTACCACAGCCCCGACTCACCCATCGCCATGGCCAACCTCACCCGCGGCGGCCTCTGCCCACCACTCCCCGGACGACCATGAATAGCTACCCAAAGTGACGGAAAAGTTACCCACAGTAACGTCAGTAGAGCCGGTCAAAAGGGAGCAGCTAGAAGCGCGCTGCCCAGTGTCGGCGAGTACCGTGGGGCCACTTTCCACCGTGCACGTCAGGTAAGGACACCCAGTCAGATGACAACGCCGCCACCAATCCCGCCACTCCCCGTACCACGCGATGTCATGGCGCAGATGCAACAGCTTCTGCCCCAGGCGGCCGACAACATCGCTGACCAGCACATGGTGTCTCAGGTTATCCAGCGACGGTTCACCAAACCCTGCGGCCGGAAGGGCGAGTTCTTCCTGGCGCGCCTTCCCCTGAAGTACAGCCATGCCCGCCCGACCCTCGGCAGCCCGAGGAAATTCGGTAAATACGCCGACTTCGTGAAGTTCGCTTCCAGATCCATCGAAGCGGTGTGGAATCAGACCGAAGACCGGCTACGTAACACGTTGGACGCGGTACAGCAGGATACGGCTATCGGCAATCCTCCTCACGAGGCGGTGCTGCGTGAGGCGATCATCCTGCACTGCGTACGGAGCATCCCGGTACTTAAGCTGCACCGCGAGGCGTGGGACACGAGCAGACAGCGGCAGCATCAGTTGTGGCGACCGCACCGTGCTGTGTTGGAGCAGGCGTTCTACCAGCACCGGGGATATTACGCCGGTGGCTGGGAGGCGCTTGATCTCTTCTTGGATGAGCTGGTCGAAGATCTGACCGATCTACAGAAACAGGGTGCGCTTTTGCGGGTCACTCTTGAGGATCGGTTTACTCGATATAAGCGATGGTTTGCCGCGTACCAGGTTCAGATTGTTGCCACTGCCGTGGGCGAGTTCCTGTTCGGTGACGTACCTGCATTCGCGGTCGGGTGGGATGGAAATCGCATTCGGGCGTACGGGGAACTGGGCATGGGCAACGCTGATGAGATCGTGCTCCCGGTGACGCCCTACCACCTGGCGGTATTGCGGTCACAGCTCGGGTCAACTGTTGCGGGGCAGGACGTGGTGGATGCCTACAACATCGCGCAGATTCGTGCGGCGCAAGAGTACGTGCACTTCCGGCCTGGTAGTGGGCTGGAGGCCTTTGTACGCTCGGTGCTGGACTCGACGTCGTAGCCCGAAATCCCAAGGTCTACCCACGACCGGTGGTTGGTGACGTAGTCGTGCCGACGTACTCTGGTCAGTGAAGGGCACCCCCAAGTCTGGGGGTGCCCTTCACTGATGTCACGGCGTGTCAGTCGTCGTCGGTTTTCCACACAATGGTGAGTTGGTCCGGGGAGAACTTGGCACCCAAACGGGGTGCCGGATGAACGACTATGGCGGCTGATACTCTTCGCGATCGCGGCTTGTTTCTGCTCCAGCGTGAAATCCGGCCGGTTCCACTCAGTCGTCAAATCGGTGGCCGCCTCCACCCGCGGCTCACACCCCCGCAGCCACCGAAACCCTTCCCCGGGCACCGATAAATCACGATCGGCTCCCCGGTCCGTTTATCATACTCAGTCGTCGTCCCGTACATGCGGGCGTTGCACTTACCGCAGCGCGTGAACGGCGAGAGCAATCGCCGGGTCACCGACCCCCGACCCCGGCGAGGCAACGCCGGTGACTCCGCAGGGCGGATCGCCGCCATCAGGGCATTGTGTTCCTCCTCTGTCACGATCGGCTCCCACACCCCCCGCACCGGACTGCCATCCTCATTCCTGAGAACCTTCCCCAGATACGTCTGCCACCCACACAACCGAGCACTCGTGAAAATTTGTACGATCGTCCCCGCCCACCACACCGCACCCGTCACCGTGGGAATCCCCCGCTCATGTTTCCGTGACCTGGGGAAACACCGCCGATAAATCGGACATCTCGGCTACCGGGTTTGCCGGGCGCGGATGATCACTGCGACGACGTTCTCCCGGTGTACGTCTCGCCCCGAACACGAGAGCCCGACAGTCGATCATGGGATTACGAACAACCCACAAGGGACAGCTACAGCTACCTGGGACGCGACACTGCCCATAGTGCTGCTGTCCAGCGAACTCTGGTGGCAGATGGTAAGCCAGCCTGCATTGAACCACCCATTATGGTTTGAAGAACGTTTCGCCAGTCGCCCTGGGATGCGGCACAGTGTCACCATCAGCGGCGCCGACTTCATCACCTTGCGAGGGCAGACGAGGTCGGTTCTCCCTGCGCTGCGCAGCGGTGAAAGTGCAAGTTGTCACCACCGAGCGCAGCACCACCAGCAGCCACGGCATGCCCAACGACGACGGGTCGTTAGAAGGGGAAGGGATAGTGGCATGAACTTTCGAGAGGGAATCAAGGAGGCGTTTAAGGAGGATGTGGTCGATTCCGACGGATTGAAAAATTACTTAACAGAGCTGCTTGCGAATTGGCGGCAAGCTGAACTGGCAGTCAGACGCACTATTGGCTTTATTCTACTTGCGAGTGCCGCGTTTGAACTATTAACCCGAGGGGTAGTGTCTGAGGTTTCGGTATTTATCCTGAAGGTTACAAACGCCACGCCGCTCATCACAGCAGTGCTGCCTGTAATCGTCGCATACTTGACACTGAATATGGCATTGCTGCTTGGTGACATCACCCTATACGCCTTAATTCACCAATATGTCATGCGGCTACGATTTACAAGTATTTACGAGAACAACATGGACGTGGCGCTACATCCCCCGGGAGCCTTCTTTACTGGTCGTCGATTCATATTTGGTCGAGGCACCTCCGTGAACCGAGCAGGCCGGACGACAGTCATTCTTATTCAAATCAGCATACATATGATACTGCCAATTAGTTTCGTCACATACGCTTATGTTCGCCTTTTGGTGACGAGAGGCCTCAGCGACGTATTTGTTTGGACATCATTTGGCATATCGGCCATTTTGGTTGTGGCGACAATTCTGCTCTTCTTTGACGTGGCGGACTGGTTTACTCAAGGCGTCTGGTGAGAGCGCACCCTAACAGCAACGCGGACGGATCCGCACCACGTTCCAGTCACTGCGGGACAAGAGCACCTGGGCCGGCCGCGGGCGGGCGACCATCGACCCCAACCACAGTCCGGAGGTGGAGGGCGACCACTACCTGACCGCCACCACCCCCTCCCAGCGTCGAGCCGTGGAGGCGATCGTGGAGGACGCCCAGCACGACCTGCTGCGCAAAGCCCACCCACCCACGGTCGTGACCGACGAGGACGCCGCCACCCTCGCCCGGGACTACCCGCAGCTGGTCGCCGCGCTCGCCTTGGACGACGCGGTGATCGCCGAACTCGTCGGCGGACAACGTGACGTGTTCACCGCGGCCTGCGCCGACCAACTCGCCGGCCTGCACGGACCGAAGGGAAAGCCCTGCCCGGCTCGCCCCCGGGTCTGCCTGCTCTGTCCGCTGGCAGTGTTCGCACCCCGGCACGCGGCGAACCTGTTGCGGCTCAAGGCGTTCTTGTCCCGTCAGTGGCGGCAGATGCCCGCCGCCCAGTTCATGGCCGTGTTCGGCCCTTACTCCCAGCGGATCGGCCACGTGCTGGACCGCTTCGACCCCGCCGTCGTGGCTCGCGCCGCCGCTGAGGTCGGCGACCGTGATGACGAACTTCCCCTGCGCCCGGAGGAGTCCACTCGATGACAACCGCACTCGCCTCCGGGCCGCGCCGGTCGGTGTTCGCCGGTCTGGACATCTGCCGCGAAGCCAGTTTCGCGCTGCCCGACGGGACGCACCGCCCGGTGTTCGAGGACGACTGGTTCGGCAAGCCGATCACGGCGGTGAAATCCCACCGGTCCCGAAGCGGATCAACGTGGCAGTCAACGCCGAGATGGTCGCCGCTCTCGACAACGTCATCCAACACGAGGGAGTGACGCTGACCGAGGCGGTTCGCCGACTCATCGGCTACGGAGACTTCATATACAGGATGGCCAAACAAGAGAAGGCTGACATCCTCGTGCGCACACCCGAGGGAACCAAAGAACTCATCCTCGTGTGACACGTGGCCATCGTTGACACGTGGTCATCATCGGGATTGTCGGCCGCGGCGGCCTCCGCCCTGCGCACCAAGCCAACGAAGAAGCGCGGAGCGCGCCTGCTACCTCCACTGCCTCCACAGGCCAGCTCTGAGAGACCTTCGCGGACGGTCTCACCCGAGAAACGACACGGCGACCCACCTCGTCCGCGCCAGCACCGCCAGCTGACGGTTCGTAGTCCGGAAAAGGTGTGCGGGTGAACAGCGGCGCATCCCCGGGGGTCCGGGCGTGGTCGTGCACGGCGTGCCGGACAGAGTGGGCCATCGCGGTCGTCAACCCGCGCCCGTTTTTAGATCACCTCACCGCGACGGTGGAACTCGCGGCGGCCCGCTCGATGCTGCGGGAGGTCATCACGCTGGCCGATCAAGCACCCGCGCTTACCGATGAGCAGCTGCGGTTCCGGCTGCGCGCGCTAGCCGTGCGGGCGGCACCCCGATCCACCGCTGCCTCCAGATCCCCGATCGGTCGCTGGTCGAGCCTTGATACCCCCGACTCGGCTCCCAGCGGCCGGTCGGCCCCCGATCCCACTTCCCCCATGACCCCGGCTAGACACCGGTCGAACCCGGTTCCCGGTGTCCAGCCGGTTTCACCTCCCACCGGTGCCGACCATGCCGATCTTCACAGGAACAGGAAGTAGCCGGGAATGAGTGAACCACCGGTGTGCACCGGCGACCCGTGGCTCGATGCGTATTTGACCTTCCGGCGGGCGTGGCTGGACGGTGCGACGGAGAGTGAGCTAGCCGACCTCGCGAGGGAGTGTCGGCGCGGCCTTCCCAGTCCGACGCCACTAGCACCGGCCGCGCTGTTCATCCACCGCGACATTTTGATTACCAGCGAGCAGGGCGCGTTACCTCGGCAGCTGGTCACGGCGCTGTGGGTGCCGGACAGTGTGTGCACCGCCCGGTGACCAGACGGGCGAGAGCGGTGCTCGAATCGTGGCGCGAGGGGGACGGGACTCCTATCACGGTCGGCTGCCGCGTTGAGCAGACCGGGGTTGACACCGAGCTAGGCACCGGGGCCGGGGGCCGCACCGGTTGAAGCGTCCTCCCGCATCAGCTCCCGGTGGCGACCCGTCTCACCACCATGGGGCCAAGCGGGTGGACATGGGCGCGGTCCCGTCCCTCATGTTCTAGACGCTCCGGCCTCGCTACCGCTTGCGATCCTCTCCTTCCGGCTGCTCGTCCCCATCCTCGATGCGCGTTATGTACATCCAGCCTTCTTTCTCGCCCTTCAGCGGTGCGTGCGTCGCGGGTGGTCCAACCGGCCGGCAATTGGGTGCGTGAGCCGGAGGGCACTCGTGCTCTGTCGAAGCTCGCACCCTCGGAGAACTGCTCCTCGACGAGCCGCGTGTATCCGGCGAATTCCGCCTCGTCAAACGACGCGTATCCGGTGAACTCCGCGCGGTCGAACTTGGCGTTATCGAACCGCGCCTTCGAGAAGCACGCGCCCAATCTGCTGAAATGCGCCCCCTGGAACAAAGCATCCGTGCCGAAACGTGCTCCGGTGAACTCCGCTTCCCCGTCGAAATGCGCCCCATTAAATACTGTCCACCTCCCGACGAGACGCGCGTCCTTGAAATGTGCGTTCCCGGCAAATTGCACACGTCCGTCGAAATGCGCATCCCCGCAGAAACGCGCCCCCCTGAACTGTGCGTCCCCATAGAAGTGCGCGGAGTTGAATATCGCATCCCCACTGAAACGCGCCCCGTTGAAGAGGGCTGTCCCGAGGTGGCAGTGGGTCAGATCGAGTGTGTGGAGATAGGCTTGGGTGAGATCTAAGTCAATACCGGGCCAAAACGGCTGATCCCCCAGGGTCGCGTTCTCCCGGTGAGTGCGCCAGCTTGGGTTGGGGGAACCCTGCCAGCTCCTCCATCAGCACCATGAGAGCGCCGAAGGCGTTGTCCTCCGCCTGACTGCGATCCTGTTTTTTGGCCAGCCGGATCAAGAGTGAGCCGACCGCTTCCAAGTCGGACACCTCCGGCTGGGTGGCCGCACTCCGGCCTGGACACCGATGCCCAACCAGGACAGTAGTTGCACGCACGCGGGCAACGCCGGACCTGCATGAGCGGCCAGGCCCTCAGCGGCCAGCACCGTCACCACCGCCGACAACAACGCCCCAGGGTCCATAAACGACCCCCACCGGACCCAACGCGGTTGGGACTGGTGGGGCGTATCCCACGGGGTAGGGCTGCGCATGCGGGGGTGCGGTGC
Organism: uncultured Actinomycetota bacterium; assembly: GCA_963823755.1. Lineage (GTDB taxonomy): Bacteria > Actinomycetota > Actinomycetes > Mycobacteriales > Pseudonocardiaceae. Next base: position 38,112 of record CAWGMP010000009.1, on the reverse strand, counting down.
CCCGGATGCGGTCCTCGACAGCGGCGCTGAGTCTGTCGGCCAGGTCCCAGGCCCGCTCGGAATGTCGCTGAACCACCTGCCCGCTCTCGCGCAGCCGCCGCACCGTCACCGTCAACGCGACACCCAGGCCGACGATGAGCAGCAGTACCCACTCCGGCGGCAGCGGGAACACCGCATAAGCCAGCAGCGCCACCACCCACCACAGCAACGGCCGTGTCGTGCGTGCCCGCCACAACCCCACCACGAAACCGATCATGACCATGTGCCCTTTCCCGTGCCGGATACGACCGCACTCGGGGTGCCCCCCGGGTGCGCGCAGCCAGGAAGCCACCCGAGCACCAGGTGCGTCCACCGATGTCGCCTGCCAGCGTGATGGGACCAGCGGTTTGCCACGACCTAGGGACCACCGGGGCTGGTCGGTGAGCATGGTGGTCTCCGTTCTGTTGGTCAACTGACACGCCGGTGTGTGAACTGCCTCAGGTTCGGTAGAGACTCGTTTGTTGGGGTCAGGTGATTGGACTGGTCAGTTGCCCAGCTCGTAGAGGGTCTCGTACTCGACCGGTGGTCTGCTTCCGCAGGCTCTGTGCAGTCGACGGTTGTTGTGCCAATCCACGTATTCCGCAGTGGTGACGTCGACTTCTTGAATAGTATGCCACGGGCCACAGGGTTTAATCAACTGGGTCTTGCACAAGACTATCATGGACTCCGCCAGTGTGTTGTCGAGTGCGTCGCCGACGGTGCCGATCGAGGCATCGATGTCGGATTCGCGCAGGTGTGGGGTGAACCGGAACGACGTGTGCTGCCTGCCGGCATCGGAATGGTGCGCGAGTTTGTTTTCCCCTCTTCCCGGTGGTACTGTAGGGTCGTTGATGCAGTCCTCTGTCGATCGCGTCGAGGACGAGATTTGTTTCTTTCGACATGCTCGTTGTCCAGCTGATGATCCGGTGGGAGAACATGTCGGGGGCGGACGCGGTGCACCGTGTCCGCCTCGGTGGACACGGAGGTGAGGTCGGCCACCCATCACCGGTTCGGGGTGTGGGTGGTGAATGGGCGTGTCACCAGGTCAGCGACCCCGACGGTGTCTGACCCGGATCGTGTCCGGGTCAGACACCTCGTTCGCGCTGTCTTGCCGCGCACCGCGCCGACCGGGCGAATAGTTCTCTCAGGAATATGGTGGATGTGTCTTTGCTCAGCCGTGGCCCTCGCGGGTCGGGTTCCCTTCAGTTGGTGTCGGTTTTCGTGTGGTTGCTGGGTTTTTGGCGGCGTCGGTAGGAGTCGCCTTCGATGATGAGTTCGTGGGCGGTGGAGACGAGCCGGTCGACGGCGGATTGGGCGAGGAGCGGGTCGGCCATCATGGCCAGCCACTCGCTGGGCTCTCGATTTGAGGTGATGATGGTTGCCTTCTTGCGGTGCCGCTCGACGATCAGCTCGTAGAAGTCGGTGGTTTCGGTGGCATCCAGCGGTTGGAGGGCGAAATCATCCAGGATCAGGAGCTGTACGTGGGCGAGTCGGCGCATCTCGGCTTCGACGCTGTTGTCCAGTCGGGCGGCTTTGAGGCGTTTGAACAGTTTGTCGGCGCGGGCCATGTGGACGCTGTGCCGTCGGCGGATGGCGATGTGCCCGAGCGCGGTCGCGAGGTGTGTCTTGCCCACCCCGACCGGGCCCAGCAGCAGAGCCCCGTGGGGTCCGTCGAGGAACCGTAGGGTGGTCAGCTCGGCCCAGAGTTGCTGGTCATAGCGCAGGGCCGCGGTGGTGTCCCAGGTATCCAGGCGCATCCCGGGGTCGAGGCCGGCGGCGCGGGAGCGCAGCGTGGCGGAGTTGGTGTCACGGCGGGTGACCTCGTCAGCGAGCACGAGTTCCAGGAAGTCGGCGTGGGGTAGGTGTTGTTGTTTGGCCAGGGTGATCCGCTCGGGCAGGGTGTCGAGCAGCTTGCCGAGCTTCAGGGCGCGCAGCAGCGCCTTGAGGTCGACCGAGACCGGGTCGGCCACGTCTGGCCTTGGCCATCACCGGGTCTCACCACCGGTGATGAGGGTCAGCGCCGGGCGGTGTGGGGCAAACTCGGCCGGGTCGCGGGCGAAACGGGCCGCGCCGAGGGCCACCGGCGGCGGTAGCGGTGTCGGGGTGTTCTCCACGGCCGCCTCCAGCATCGAGGCGATCTTGGTGACGTTGATGACGTCGAGGGCCAGAGCGCGGCCGCAGGCGGTGTTGACCGGGCCCGCACCGTAGCGCCGGGCCAGCGCGAGCAGCCGGTAGACCTGCCGCATCCTGGTCCAGGGCAGTGGGTCATCCAGCAGCCGCTGGGCGTAGGTCCCCACCTCGGGCCCGTGCTTGCCGGCGGCAGCCACCAGCCCGTCGAGGTCACGCAGGGCGTAGCCGGCCTTGTGCTCGGGCAGGTCCTCGGGATCGGTGACCCGACCACCCGGTCGTTGCCGGGGATGGATCTTGACCAGTTGCCCACGACAGAATAGCTTGACCAGGGCCGAGTCGGCTCGGACGTCGGGGTGGGCTCCGAGGTAGGCCCTCGGTGCCGAGTACAGCGCCTTGCCGACCTCGACGTGGAAGTCGCGGTGGACCTTGACCCGGGTGAAGATCGGCACGTCATACGGGTCGGGCACGGGCAGCAGCGCGGCCGCTTCGTGTTCGGCGAACACCTCGACGGGACGGGCTTGGGTGCTGCCGTGGATGCGCCCTCCTGCAGTGTCGCGGCACCATTTCTCCGCGCGGGTCTGGGCATCAGCCAGGTCGACGAACTCCTCACCGGCGAAGAAGTTGCCCCGCACGTACTGGACAGCGCGCTCCACCCGGGGCTTGTCTTTCGGGCTGCGGACCCTCGCGGCGTCGGTGGAGAACCCGCAGTGCTGGGTGTAGTCCAGCCACCCGACGGTGAACCGCGGGTTGACCGCATCGGCGTCGGCGACAATCGCTGCGGCGTTGTCCGGGACCAGCACCCTGAACACGCCACCGAAGAACCGCCACGCCGCTTCGCACCCCTCGATCACCGCGGCCAGGGTCTGGGAGAAGGTCAACCACACGAACATGTGCCGGGAGTAGACCGCGGTGAAGATCAACGCATGCACCACCCGCCGCCGACCGGCACCCGGGTCATAGACCAAGCCCATCTTGGCGAAGTCGATCTGGCACTCCACCCCCGGCTCGCCATCGGCCACCCGCACCGTGGTGGTCCCACCGCGGCCGAACCCGCACCGCTGGGTGCAAAACCGGTGCAGCGTCCGATACGGCGCCAGCACACCCCGCCGCGCGAGCAGATCAGCGATCTTGACCACCGACAGATCCTTGCCGACCCACTCACTGATCTGCTCCCGCTCAGCCTCCAACACCTCCCATGCCTGACCGTGGCCACCGGCGCGGACCGGCCTAACAGCCGCCACCACCTGGCCGATCACCTCGTCCGTCAACTGAGCAAGACCACCCTCGCGACACACCCCAACCGCCTCAGCGGCAGCCACATACCGGCGGGCGGTCTTACGGTCCACCCCCGCCTGCCCGGCCACCGTGCGTAACCCCCCACCACCCAGCCACCCCCGCAGAACCTCACGCACCTCAACCACCGAAACCTCCCGGAACACCATCTACCGAACCCCCACGTCGCATGACATGGACAGATCGGATACCGGAAGTGATCAACCCCCACGGCGCGACACGCCGGGTGGTCCCATCACTGGCAACCAGGTGGTCCCATGCTCCTGGCAGAAAACCGCTCAGGGTGGTCCCATGATCGTGGCGGGCGACACACCGATGCCGGAATCCGGGAATTCCCGGAACCCCGAACCCCCCACCACCAGCACATACAGTCACATCAGTGAGACAGGCACGTGTTGCGCCAAGGGGACCAAGGGGCACGGGGAACAGACAGCGGTCGTGGTCGCCGTGAGCGGTTCGATAACCTGCCGTGACCGCACGGATGCGGAGGGGACCCGATGACAACCACCAGCCGACCACCAGACAGCCCCACCCGCCCAGCCGTCAGGCCTACCCGGTTGGAGTTCGTGGAGGCCCTGCAAGAGCTACGGACGTGGTCAGGCCTGACCCTCAAAATGCTGGAAGCCCGACATGACATCCTCAAGGTGTCCACCAGCTCGGACTACCAACGCGGGGTGCGGTGGCCGCGCTGGGAATGGGTGCATGCCTTCGTCACCGCATGCCTGACCCACCAGCGGCTCACCGACCCTGAGCGCATCCACGCCGAACTAGCTCACTGGCGCACCGCCTGGACACACGCCCACCACCACCGCACCCACCACGACCCACCCCCACAAACACCGCAGACAGACTCCACCCAGGCGTCCACACCACGATCCAACGCCGATGTACAGCCCGAAACCGGCGATCAAGAAGACGTGAAAGGCCCTATCGGGCCCCACGAGGAACACCCACCAGCAGCAATCACAGTCGACGGCAACAGCGATCTAGCCACGCGCGACACCTCAGCAGAGGACTCCGACCATGCAGCCGCCGCCGCGAGACGCCTACGCGACCGCCGCTGGTGGGTGCTTGGCGCAGTCGCTGCCGTGGTCGTTATGACCGGCGGCGCCGTCGCTGTCACGACCACCGGTGTATTCGGAAACCCCAATTCTGCCCCCGGCGGCACATCCGGGCTCACCACCACACCATCCAACGGTGCGGTCTCTCCACCGGTACAAGCCACCATAAGCCCACCGTCGAATAGCGCGGCCCCCCTACCGGTGCAGACGACGGCGAGTCCACCACCACTGGTGCCGCAAGCAGAACCCCCACAGCAACCATCAACAAGCCCCACACGACAAGTGTTAACGCCCAGGGCAGCCTCACCATCGAGAGTTCCTCCCAACCAGGACCACGACGCCAACATCAAAGACTCCTACAACCATGTCAATAATGGTGTCGATAATAGGGGCGGCACCATCAATGGCGGCATCGTAGCCGGTCATGACATTAATAACTCGGGCAACACCTACAACCGTTAGCCCTGCCTTACGCGGCCAGAAAACCTAGAAAATGTGGCCACGGATTTGGTTGCTGCTCTAGCATGCCTACCGTCGCGTCGACCTGTACCGGTACCGGATCGCCCAGCCCCGGCGAACAACCATTGCTACCAGTTACTCGGGCCAGCACCTCCGTGCGTATAGCACAGACAGGGTCCTCGACAGGACCACATCGGGCTTCACCCAGATGACCTACCAACTGCGCAGCCGCACGGGGTGGTCGCTGGCGAAGATCGCTACCAAGTTCAACACGACTGTTGAACGTCATCGCGGAAGGCGAGCACCCGGGGAGCGATTCGTCGTTGACGATGTCGATGGCTCGGCTGGAGCTGTGCGCTTGGTCGGCACCGTCACCGTGCCGAGGACGACGTGGATCGAGCGAGGGCGGCGTCGGTGGGTCGAGGTTGATCGGCGGGCCGGTGCGGGGCCACGCAGATTCTGCTGCCCGGTGCGCTGTGCGCTCGACGCGCCGATGCCACCGAAGTGATCGGGCACGCGCTGGCTGCCAAGGCGGCCGGGTCGGGGTTCCGGGCCATCGCCGCCACGCTGGGCCGGTATTCAGATTGATTGCTGGAGGTCCTTAAATCTGCCGCTTTTTATGGTCGTTACCTTGGGGCTTTCACGCTCGACATCCACACTCGCACCAGAGCGTGCACGTCGATGCCGTTGTGCGCTGCCCACTCATCGTGGTGGAAGAACCACGCCGAGGCATCACGCATGCCCTCTGCTAGGGTCAGCGTCTGAATTCCGCGCCTGACCGCAACGGTGTGCTCGTCGTGAGTTGGTGACGTGTCGGTCTCGGGAAAAACAGTCCCGTAGTGGGGACCGAGCAAAAGGATATCACGCACCAGTCAACTCCTTCCTCAACGGTGATCTCCCGGATGGTACGTCACGTACAGGCAGGCCTGGTGGGAGGCGAAGGCGGGCTGGTCCATGGCGATGATGGTGGTGGCGCCGAGAGGGGTGCTCGCCGTCCACGGGCCATCGTCGGCGCAGGAGGCCATGTGCAGGTCGCCTTTGTTTGCGCGCACGACCAGGTAAGTCCGGCCCGGCCGCCGGTTTGAGCGAGTGCGCCCCCGAGTGAGTGTGCCCCCGAGTACTCCCCGGGCTCCCGGCGGCCGGTCGGTTCCATAACATCACAACCACTGCCCCAGGAACACTCCATGACCGTCTGCCTGTCCGCCACTGAGGTGATCAGCATCGATGCGATGGCGTCGGGTGGACATCGTGGTCTGGTGGTGCCGGTTATGCGACCATCACGGCACTGCGACCACCCGGCCCGGTTTAGTGAAACTGGACACCGTCGATGGTCTTGGCCAGCGAAACAGCCCGCCCGCAACCGGATGTTGCGAGTTGATCTTGGTTGCTGTGGCTGACCTAGTGGCTGCTCTCCGCGTCGGGTGGTTGGAGTCCTTGGACGAGGCTGGCGGGGTCGGTGCCGAGCCCTGCGGCGAGTTTGAGGATGTTGTGGAGGCTGACGTTGCGTTGGCCTCGTTCCACCTGACCTACGAAGGACCAGTGCAGTCCGGCGCGTTCGGCTAGGCGTTCTTGGCTGAGGTCAAGCTCGTGGCGTTGCGTGCGGACGCGTTCGCCAAAGGCGGCGGTGGCTGCTGAGAGGGGTTGAGTCGCCATGTCGGCCTCAACCTCATACGTCTCATGCCTGTAGATCCAGAGACGATATGTCCCATGACTATACGTCTCATGCCTGTGTGTCCTACTATCGGTCGTCCCGGTCGTCCGGCTGGGAGCACGTGACCCTGTTCAGGAGGGAGGTTAGGCGCTCATGACCAGGCTCTTTGCCCGCAGTGGCGGCAATGGGGGCGGTGGGGGCGGTGGGGGCGGCGGCAGCCGCGGAACCTATTAGCCCGATCAGGTGACGGTGCCCCGGACCTGCGCGAATCAGGTCCGGGGCACTGTCATGGTAAGAGCATCCGCTAATCATGCGAAGCCTTGCGTGCAGGGGGGATATCGATTTCCGTATTGTTGGCCTTATGTCGAGTCTGCTACAGCGTCTCTATAAGACCAAGCTCGCGCTGATAGCGACCGTATTTACCGCGTCCGGTATTGCATTTCTTGTTGTCGCGTGGTGGCAGGTCTGGGGCAGTATTCCGGTGGGGGATGTTGGCTCCGCACTGCTCACCACGGGACTACTGGCGCTGGCATTTGAGTATTTCGACTCCCGAGACGCTGATGAACGACTCAAGGCGGTCATCGACATCAAAGCGCCGGTACTGCGTGATTCCGTTGTTGACGGTTTCGCCACAAGGCCGGAACGGCTGGCATCAATTGCTTCACCTGAAACGCTTAGCACGGTCATCCGTAACTGCATCACCGCACAACTCAGTGATCCTGAGCTCGCCGCCGATCTCTATGCCAATCTGGAATGGCAAATCAGCGAGGCCACCAAACCGTCTCACTACGACGCGCACGTCACCTTGAGCCTGGCCCCGTCTGGGCATGGTCCTCGTACTGGCTTTGGATCGATGTTCGTAGTGACCACCCGGTGGCAGTACCGGACGCCGAGCTTGCCGCCACTGTTGCGGTTTTCCGCCGTGACCGATCCGCAGGTCTATCAGCAACTCACCGCCGATCCCGCCTCTATTGAAACCTGGCTGCTCCATCCCAGTAAAGACGACTTCGAGCTACTGCAATGCACCATCAATGGACGACCGCAGATCATCGAACGGCAGAAAGGCGGCAATAACCGCCTATTCACGGTCGCAACCAACTCCGTCGAGACAAACGGTTACATTGATGTGACCTACACGCACCGCAGCCTGGTATCCCAACACGGGCACCAACTATTCATCGACTTCGCCACCACTAAAGGGCTCCGCTTGGACTTCACTTACACGCCCGAGTGCGATATCCGGCACGTCAACGTCTTGCCCTACATCGCAAGCCCAACCCAGCCCCGCGTCGAACGTAGCCCCCACGGCCTAATCAACCCGAGCATCAGCCTCGACTTCGGCGACGCCTGGACCTTCCCCCGATCTGGCGTCGTGTTCACCTGGCTACTCAACCGCGAACTCACACCTCTACGACCCCATAAAGAAGGGGCGCTCCGTCCCGGAGCGCCCCCCGTAGTGGCCTAGCACAGGCGGATCTACCACGATCACCACCACTGCAAAGCTAGGCAACAGCGAGCTAGTCTTGCCAGCAGACGCTCATGACTCCGTCTGACTTCACTCGTCACCGGGTCGAGCGGATTCGAGCCGCCAGCAGGAGCCGACGCTGGGCAGCTACGCACATGAGCCTGCGCGTGATCCCCATTACCTGGTCGTGCTCGCCGGACACCTATCAGGCTTTCGCAGCGTTGAAGGAAACCGGGTTCACCAGGATTATTAATGCACCCCGAAGGCAATTTTTGAAACGGAAGCCCTTTTTTGTTTGGTGGGGTTATATTTGGTTGATGACGGGTAGGAAAAAGACTGGAAGTGCTAGAAAGAATCCGGTGTTGTTTGGATTGTTGGCGGAGTTGGGGTGGTCGCGTTCTCGGTTGGCTGCTGAGGTTAACGCGTTTATGGGAAGGGATTACATCGGCCGTACTACGGTTTTTGAGTGGGTGGGTAATGGTCGGATTCCGCGCGAACCTCTGCCCACCGTGGTGGCCCATCTGCTGTCTGATGCCGTAGGCAGAAAAATCACTGTTGCTGATCTGTGGGGTGCAGGGGCTAGGAAGTCGGCATCATGGATGCCCGCAGACCACGGTCAGCGCAAAATGACATTTGACTATTCCGGTGTGCTGCATACCGCCGGTGACTGGATTGACAATGTGGGGAGGACAATGGATAGCGACCGGCGTAAATTCATGGCCGTCTCCGGCGCTGCGCTCACCACCCCCGCCTGGGCATACCTTGATGCCCCCGCCCGCGGGGATACGATAAAGGCCACTCTCGACACGCCCGACGCGATAAAAATAACCCCGGCATAGTGAGCGTGCTAGAAACAACTGCTAGGCAGCTGCAAAATTTGGACGAACTCGAAGGAAGTGATCACAATAGTTTGCGGATCATGCATAACAATTTTCGAACGGTGGCGGGGTATGTCAGGTCGGGGAATGTTGTCGATGAGCATACCCGGCAGCGTTTACTAGAAGTATGGGCGCAGCTCGCCTGGCTTGCTGGCTGGATGGCTTTTGACGCTGGCGAGCAGGGGTTGGCTCAACGATATTTACGCACTGGTCTGCAAATCACCCACGTCACGGGGAATCACGAACTCGGTGTAGAGCTGTTAGGGTGCATGATTCATCAGGCCATATTCCGAGGGCAACGCCGTGACGCCAGTGAATTAGCTCAGGTGGCTATGCGGATATCTAAAGGTGCTAATCCGGCGGTCCAAGCATTAGCGTCCTGTTGGTACGCCAACGCTCAAGCCGTCAACGGTGATTCCTATGCCTGTCATGCCGCTATCCACAATGCCCACAGCAAACTCGATGCTCCTGGTTCGTTAGAGGATAGACCAGACTGGCTGTACTACTTTGACAGCGCAGGGCTACAGTCACGACTTAGTTTAGGCCTCATCAACCTAGCTAAAATTCAAGCAAATCCCCAAAGAGCTCGCCATGTGCTAGAACAAGCCGACGCCATTGTGGCCCCCCACGTGGTAAGCAACACCGCGTTTCCTCGTACCGCTCTTTACTATGGTGCGTGGCTAGCGCGCAGTTATGTCTGGCGTGATGAACTAGAACAGGCCGTAGCAACAGGAATAGTGTGCCTAGAACTGCTACAAAAAGTTCACTCACCACGCTGTACTACCGTCCTGCGCCAATTCACCGACGAACTCACCCAACACCGCGGCGCTCGCGGTAACCACAACGCAGTCGAACTAACCCAAACCCTCCAAACCTCAACATACGCATAATCGCAGGGCCTGCAAACTCCTGATGCTCAAATCAACGAGTCATGGCTTGACTTTTTTAGTTTCTGATTCCGCACCAGGTGGCGAATCCTCGGATAGTGTCTGAGCTGCGGGTTTCTTCGCGGGCGAGGACTCGGATGGTTTCATGGACCATGGGGTGGTAGCGGGTTTGCGTGGGGGCTATTTTCTTGGCTTCATGCAGGGTAGCGAAAGCTTTGGTTTTGTCGCCGTGGATGAGGTAGCCGCGGGCCAGATCGATGCAGTGGTGGCCGATGCGTTCCCGTGGGGTGGTGGGCGGGATGGTGAACTTTTGGGCGCGTTTGACCGCTTCGGTGCCATCGAGCATTTCTACCGCGAGTCCAACGGACCAGATGTTGACGTTGGTAGGACCGAAACACAGCCGGTAGTCGTCCCGGTCGGTCCCGAGACGCGCAGCGGTGTGTCTGGCTTCGCCGAGGTGAGTGTCAGCGAGGTCACGGTTTCCGGCGCGAGCTGCGGCGAGCCCGGATTTCAGATGCAGATTTCCCCACACCGACAACACCACCGGATTGTTCTTGCCTAACTCCGGCTCAATTCGGCTGCGACTCTTTTCCAAAAAAGGCAGAGCAGTATTCCAATCGGCCGTCATGATCAGCTCTCCGGCACGCAAGTAGTCCCCGACAAGCACGGCTAGCTCGTCGCCGGAGTGGGCAGCAGCCCACTCATAGCGTTCGGTCGTCAGAGAAGCCAGGTCGATGTAGCCGAGTTTGTAGGCAACCTGCCCCGCGGCGGCATACGCCTCTGCCAATAACCCGAAAGCCCGTTCCTGTTCTGTACCGGTGAGGGTGTAGATGGCAGCTCGTAGTTCAGCGAGTAGTCCTGGTAGTTCGGCGCCGAGTTGGACCAGGTTGACTGAGTGGCGCAACATGGACGCTTGCACCACGTCCCGCGCTAAATCATCCAAGGGCCGCAGCGGCATATCATCGAGGGGTTGCATGCGGTAGGCGGCCAGCTCCCGCCGGATCAGTGGGATGGAGGCGTGAACCTCATGCTCGGCGCGGGTCCTGCGCAGGTAGGGCTGTTCTAGCAGCTCAGCCACTCCCACCTTCAAGGCGCGGGCACACGCCGACACGAACGCCGGGGAGGCCGGTGCCCGGCCCTGCTCGACGGCGCGCACCAAGCTCACCGACACCATGGCTTCCCGCGCTAGCTTGACCTGGGTCCAACCAGACAGCTTGCGCTCCTCGGCCACACGCTGGCCCACACCGCTGATACTTGTCTCGTCCACCACAGGCCTCCTCATCAGGTCGGGGACGCACCAACCTCACCATGCCACGCCCGAATCTGTCGCAGCCTGGGCGAGGTGTTGGGTGTCTTTGTCACTGCTTTGGCAGAACATGACCACGCTCGTGCCTACCGTCGATCACCACGGCGGGACCAGTGGCTTGTCTGCCCCTCCCCACGGCCACCGATCCCGCCCACCACGACGAAACCACCACCGCAGAGATAGGGGCCCGGCATGCCCATCACAGCAACACCAGCGGCGGCCTGGCGCCTGCTCACCGGCAAACCCGCCAGTACCCACGACGGGCACAACCACGCCGTCACCGATCCCGCTTTCACCCATGGCATGTACCAGCGGCACATGCCATGGGCCTAGCCGGATCGCGTGTCTGGCTGCCATACGCAGGGGATCAAAGCGCGTGATCTCAACGAGTTGGCCGTACTCGCAGGACACCTATGAGACCTTTGCAGCCATGAAGAGTGCTGGGTTTAGGTGCTATTGTTGTGGAGATCGCCGCGCCCCCCATGCCCTTGTCGCAACCTATACCTGGGGCAGTCACATTGACGTGATCAACGTTCGCGGCAGACACCACGCCACAGCAGCACGGCTGCCCAGATGCGACGGCCTGGACATCTTCGCCCCCCACCAGGCCGTCTGGCATTACCTGGGAGCTGTAGAACCAACCGTGGCCGCGATACTGCGACTACCACCCCCACACCACCCAAACGCACCCACCACCACCTACCCGGCACCGCTGACCCTGTTCGTGGCCTCCCACGAACAACAACCCATGACAATCACACCAGGCACAAACCTTTCCCAGGCGTATGGAAACAATCGGCCCTACCGCTCACGCTCCCGGGACTGTGTGGTTCATGCAGGAAGAGAGCGTTACAGATGCCAGCTGAGTTCACGTCATATATATATCCGCGGTCATTCATCTGGTGCGCCATCGCGGGACAACTACACGCCATTGACCGGAGGAACCGCACCGTGCCCCTGGGCGTATCCATACAATGCCTGTGCGGCGCTACCCACCAACGCGGCCCCGATGACAACACCGAACACCCTTGGCCCACCTGTCAGCAATGCTGGGACGAAACCTGCATCATCGTCGGACTACGCCCCCGTCAATGATTACTACCGTAGCAAAAAACGGCGGGTCTTTGATGGTGTGCCGTCTAGGTCGACGCAAGGGCGTGGCTGAGATGCCAGCGTTCCACTCCCGCAATTCAGTTACTCTGGCCCGTGCGGTCTAGGAGTCGACAGCTTCTTACTTGCCTCTGACCGAGGCCGCCGGCACAGGGGCGTCTACATGATTGAGTGCGCGATTTCACCGAGAACGTCGTCCAGCCCGTAGTGAGCGACGACGTTTCCGGCATGGTTTGCTTTCGCGCAGGCCGTGGTGAAGAAATTCGGATACCTGTAGTGAATCACGACCTTACGTATGGCGACAGTGCCCGAGTGCTCGACCAGTATAAGTCGCTGCCAAAAGAGCACGCTAGTAGCCGAAATAAAGTAAGTTATCCGCTTGGAGGCATTGCCGAGCTTGCGACCTGCGACGATGTCAACTTCGCTAGATTTGTTGTCCCATTACAGATCCTAAGGCTGTGAAGCAGTTCGCTAAAGGCTGGGAATCGACATGGGGACTCCCGTGGCCCAACCTGCCCTAAGTGGAAGGGAGTTGCGGCTCCTCACGGAGAATTAAGACGCTTATGTCCGAACCGAAGGGGACTACGAGTCCGTAAGTCAGAGTGGTTTTCATCTACCTGGCCCGGTAGTGGCGGTGATGGGGTTGATTTCGGCAAGCCGCGTGTCGGGACGGCTCGGCGGGGTGTAGAGCTGGCAGCCGTCGAGGCTTGGCCACTTTCAGGGCAGGGTTAAAGAGCGGTTGATGGTGCCCGTTCTACTTCACGTAGGCTGCAAACACCTCGGCGAACGCTTCATCGTCGTAGTCAGGTGCGACCAGGTCAGGTGCGACCAGGTCAGGTGGCTCGCCGAGCTGATGACCGAAGCGCTCCAGACAGAGCCAAGCGGACAGCCTGCCCTCGGCAATGACTAGTCCGTTTCGTTGTGTGTTACTTCGTTCCGTCGATGATCTAGTGTAGAGGTGATCAGGGTGCGGGCAGGGTTACCTATTACTGCGAGCTTGGTAAGTTCTTCGAATACTTTGCTGTAGAGTGCGATTTCCCGGGGTTGTTTGATAGTGAGTTCTGCGGAGATTGTTTCGACATGAACCAGACGGTTGTCGAACATGATGAACTGATTAGTGGGAACACGGTACTCTGCGAACGTCGGGATGATGCCTAGCGTGATGCGGGGTAGTGACATGACGACAAGAAGGCGGTCGAGTTGTCCGATCATCACATTATTGTCGCCAACAGTGGTGAGAAGTGCCTGATGGGTGATGATGAAGTGGAACCTATGATTTCCCCGGTAGAGAATTTGTTGGCGTGCTATGCGCTCCGCTACTCCAGCGTCGAGGTCGTCGGGGATGTCGTAGAACTCGATCACTCTACGCATGACGGCCTCGGCATACTCCACAGTGTGGAGGATACCGGGAACTAGCAGTGGCTCATACCATCGCATAAGCCGGGTTTTGGCCTCCAAGGTGCGTGAGGCTTGCTGACGCCGCCGAGTTCCGGTCCCCAGCATGCGCCTCCATTCGACATACATCGCTTCGATGTTTCGAACGGTCGCCACCAGATCGGCTACTTGGTTGTTTGTACCGGCGTGGCGGCACCAAACGCGAATATCGTCCTCGGACGGTGTTTGTTTGCCGTACTCGATTTTGGACACCTTGGAGCTGTGCCAACCGGCGAGAGCGGCCAATTCTCTACCGGTAAGCCCCGCGTCTTTACGAATGTCTCGCAGACGGTGACCGAGAGCTTCGCGCGCCTGGTGGACCGAGCTCGTCACTTTCGGCTCTAAACCGACACGTATTCGCTATCAACGTATTTACCGTGCGGGATCGCCGCTTCCCATACCCGATCCCGTACCGTGCAACAATAAGAAACTATCGTCGGATCGCTTGTAGCCGCGCCCCCAGCAAACCGGCCGCTGGGTTCAAACACCGTGAATACCACAAGATTATCATCGAACAGCCAATAGTCATCCGTCGTCAATACCTCAGCATCAATGAGGTGCCGAGGAAGCCACCGGATGTCTTCGCCAGCAGCGATGTTATGTGGCGCCACCGTGAGGCCCCAACGGGTGTAGTCACCATGAGGAACAGTGACAACCCGCGCGCGCCTGATAATCTTCCCTGTTGCTGCGACGTTCCGAACGAGATTCAGCCACGGCTGGTGCCAAGCGAGATCGTCATCCTGTCGCGTCAGGAAAAGTTCAAATGGTCCGGCCTCATCTGGAGTATGATAGCTGTCTTGTACTTCCAGATGGAAAGCAGCGTGGGCGAACGAATGAAACAAGGCGTCGAACGCCTCATCCTGTAGCAACTCCACCGAACCACACCTCCTTCTCTTTCGGAACTTCCACGCACGTTTCGTGCCCAGGAATGTCCATCTGCGAAAGCGCTTTACCGTCTGTGACTGCCTGACCTGACAGAACGAAGCTACCGCGCCCGGTGTCAGACATCAGGGCGCCAAGGTAGGTACCCGACTCGACATGCATCAACAGCCGATGCGGGATCTCCACACTCTCGTCTTGTCCTTCCACTTTCCACCCCTGAACCAGGTACGTGTTCCGGTCTGTCGCATACAGCGTGGGTGAGCCACCACCTTGGGTCGACTTGCCGAGAAACCGTAGCCGCATCATCACTCCTCCATCTACTAGGTTGCGTGAATTTCCTTAACACCTTCCATACTCGCTCTACCTGCCTAGATCAGTCAACAGAAGTCCTCCACACAAAGCTGATCAAGCAAACTGTAGCAAACTTCTGGAGCTTGACAGGTGATCAGCCCTAGCATCGTCACTGCACATAGGCGACCTGGGTGCAGACGCACGACAGCGCGCCAAGGCCCCGTTTGCACCAGCTCCACGCCACTAACACCAGGTCTACCCGGCTACTCGCAACTTCGGAGGTACCCCTATGAATAGGCACGCAACGGCATCGATCGCTGCGGAGTGGCCACGTGGGTGGGTGCCAGGGGCAGCACGCCATGGTTGTACTACAGACCGCCTTCTGAGTTGGGCTGGTTCGGTGGCACAGCCCGGTGGCGTCGCCGGGCCAGCCCTCCACGTTAATGGGGTGGCGCGGTGAGTCTGCCTGACCCCAAAACGTTGCATGAGGCGTACGGGCGCGAGTTGACTGGCCTTGTCCATGACGTGGTGGCCGGTGATCTCGTTACCGACCGCACGAGCATAGAGCGTCAGGTGGTGCGCGTGGTTGGGACGCTGGTGTGGTTGCAACAGCGTCACCAGGTAGACGACCACGGCCGGTGCTCAACCTGCCGAGCAGCCCCTCGCGCGTGGTGGCGGCCCTGGCCAAAGCGCATAGGGTGCACGGTGCATGCAGCGTTGAGTTTCCACCTGCGTCAGCCTGACCAGTTCGTGCTCGCCGCCATCACCGATAACGCTCGGGAAGCGTCGTGAACATCACCCACATCAATGAGCACCCGCGCTATGCGATGGTCCCGGCTCCGCGCCCTCGTCCGCCTGCTGATGACTTGACGCTGACAGCGTTGCACACCGCGATAAGAATCGCCGGATTATTCGCCAAATACACCGCGCAGCGCTGGGGACTGCCGCTCGATGTGGCGGACGCCGCCAAACGTGTAGCGACAGAGCTTATCACCCGAGCTGTGGAAATCACCGGTAACCCAGATCCTTATCCGCACTGGTCCCAACTAGGCGAACTGCACATTATCGGCATCCGCGTGAGCCCTAAAATTAATAGCCTGCTCGTGGAGGTGTGGGACAGCGATCCAACACCACCGGACGGCTACGACGGCCATCTGTCCATCGTAGCGAAAACCAGTCAGCAATGGAATTGGTACCGGCCAGACGGCGGCGGGAAAGTCATTTGGGCCAAACTAGTAACCAACCCGGTCCAGCCACCGCAACCGCTACCGCAACGCACTGCGGGCTACTTCTCCTACCCCTTCTCCTACCCCGAATCCGATCACCCGTAACAGCACTTCAGGATATGCAGGTACCACGTGTCGCTTCAGGCACAGTTCGAGGCAGGTCCAAGCCGATTCCAAGACGCTCGCAGAGCGGCCGGACAACCGAGTAGCGAGCGGATTTCTCTGCCTCCTCACAAAACACGATAAGCCCTATGCGAAAAACTCGCCCGTGGTCTTGCTGGGCGAATTCTACCGGAAAATAGAGCGCACTGTGATTTTCTGTGTCGTGAGGAGAAGTCGGGTAGTGGTGGCGAATATCACCTGGGAGTGTTGTTAGTGTGGGTGGGTGGGTGGGTGGGTGGGTGGGTGGGTGGGTGGGTGGGTGGGGGGTGGGTGCTGAGCAGTCGCTGCGCGGCCCGCTCCGCCCTTGTCAGCTAGTTTGTTTTTGGGGTCATTTGTGTCGTGAGGTGTGCGGCTTGGGTGGGGGTGAGGGCTGGGTCGCTGGTTATCTTGTCGAGGGTGTCGCGTGCCTTGCTGCGCGTTTCGGTATCACTGTCGTTGAGGAGTGCGCGCAGTATTTCGCGTGCGCGGTCTGGTCGAGGGGGAAACAGGTATTTGACGTAGATAGCGGCGGCGTTTTTCGCGCCGAGATCACCACTCACACTGAGCGCCGCCATGATCGCGGCGGCTTGGTGGGGGTTGGTGGTGATCAGGTGGTGTAACTGGTCGTCCAATTCTTCCAATTTAGACGTGTTCTCGGCTTCGGCAAGTTGGTGGCGCACGGCTAGGAAATCATCGACCGTGTGGGACTGGTCATGTGTCATCCCGCGAGTATGAACCGCGTAACTATGCGCGCGCAAGCACCGACCTTCCCGTTAACGGTCTCAGTTTTGACTGTTAGGGTCGTATGGTGTAGCGGAGAGCTATGTCGCCGGTTGCGGCGGTGGGACGTTTCATGTGTCCTGGTGTATCCCCAAATGCGCCGCTGCCAGGCGGCGCCGCTCATCCAGGGTGTGACCGAGACTTCACCGCATCAACCCCGATCCGGTCGTCTACTTTTCCGCTATCGGACCCAACGGCTAGCACCGCCCTCGGTTCCTTTGCGGCCGGTGGGGTGTGGGCGGTTGTCCTCCCAGACTGCCGGTCCCACACCTTTGTGCTCTCGCCGCAAGGTGTACGTAACCTGCGCCCTGCCTGGCCTTACGTGGCGTATATGAGGGTTTTCTGTAGTGGTTTATGCGGGCAGACGCTACACCGCATGGCACCTGTGGTGTGGGTGGGTATTCGCACCGGGTGTGTCTTACTTCTCGGGGGTGGCCGGTGTGACGATGTGTATGCGCTGGTCGACACGCGACCAGCACCGACAGCAAGTGCCCCACCTCTCCACGCAAAGCATTGATGGCGGTCACAATAAGGTTTTCTGCCGCTATCGCCTGTTGATGGATGCTCAGATATTGGTACCGCGCGGTCGGGTAGAGCGGTTCGATAACGCCCGACGCGTGGCCCGTCGACCCACTCGCCTGGGTGGACAACGGAAGACCCAGCAGACATACACATGGTTGTCTGCGCGCTGGCTGACCACAGAACTGGGTGCATGGTTCACCTACGCCGAACCGTGAACCCCTGAAACACAACGGAAGGATTGACGATGAATGTTCGATGGGCACTTATCGCAGCAGGAGTCGCCACGATGATCACATCAGGTGTCATTGCCTCGGCACCGGCGGCATCAGCAAACCCGGGCGCGCCTAAAGCACTTTCTGGTCACCATACGTCTCAATCGAGGAATAACTTGACGTGTCACAGCAGCTGGTACAACACCTATGGTGGTACATCGTGCACGGGAAACCCCAATCAAAAGTGGCGGCTGCACGTGGCCTGCCAGGCGCAGTCAGACCATGACGGCCTATGGAACTACGGGTCAGGCAGTGACGGCTTCGAGTGCTGGTTCGCCGCAGACAACGCAAGCGTCGAGTGGGGATAACCACCACCAGTCACCCAGTGCGCGGGTAGCGGTTCTGGTGGGAGGGCGCGGCGGCGGCCGCTTGGTGGGCGGCGTGCCGCCGGGCCCTGCTACCTGTCATGGGTTGCGGGAAAACCAGCGAACGCGGCGACACCATCAGCGTACTGGAGCCGTAATGCAACAACATACCCACTGAAGTTGACATCGTCGCAGGTCGGCGGCGGCTCGCAGAAATGTCTGACTGGATAAGTTATTTCATGATAGCGACACTGCCCGGCAGCGCCGCCGCCGACTCCGCGACCAGAACGCGCCCAGCGTCCCCGCACGCGACAAACCCCCTAGACATCGGGCAAAAAATCTTTAGTAAACACTGTTTAGTCGCGTGGGATGTGGAGCTAGGCTGATCCTTTCTCCTCGAACGTGTGTGCGAGCAAGTGCCTGGTATGGCTAGAAAGGCGAATGGAATGCTGTGCCCTCATCGCGATATCGACATAGCGAAACTCCACCGCTACCTACGGGATTGCGTTCGGCGCGGGGCGCGGGCACCCCGGCTCCTGCGGCACGTGCCCGACATCGTCGACATGCTTTACCCAGCCGACGAATACCCTCACCTCAGTGGCCACGAGCGCGCGCAGAACGTGGAAAACGATATCCGTTTAGCTATAGTCGATATCGGTGGCCCAGCAGCAGATGCCCTCGCTACGGTGCTGGGTCTACAACCGGGGACCATGGGACGCACCCTCACTGATCGTCGGCGTCTTGCGGGCCGCCACCTTGGCGTGGAAGCAGATACATTCCGCCGCTCCTGGAACGAACGAGCACTTTTAGCCGATCTTGCCCATGAAATCCACCACAGACACCAACCCCAGAAAACTGAGGGAATACACAGTCACGGCTAGCGTTTCGCGCGCGCTCTCCACCGCGCCACTGTGACGCCCCACCTGAACTATCCCCAAACATGGCCATCGCACCGCCTATCCTGGCGCGCTTATACCACTACGCTGCCGGGTTCCCTGCCACGCTAACGCCTGCATTCCTGCCGCTGTGGGTGTCGCCTCAGATTCCGAAAACGATGTCAGCCGTCATACCAGCTCACTAGGTAACGCTGATTGCGGCACCGGTCGATACGCGACCGGCATGAATACAGGAAGGTTGGTCATGGCTGTATCGAGGGTGGTTAATAACGAGGTGGCGTACGCGATCCGCACCTGGCTTTCGTCAGTTCCGTCATTAGGGGCGCCAGCGGAGCAGCGCAGCTATTTTCAGCTGGTGAAGGCGGAAACCTTTGAGTTGCTGGCCGCCGCCGACCCCAGCATCGCGGCGCAGGCGCTGCAATTAGCCGACAAGGCGCGGCGTGAGGCTCACGCGATCAACCTGGATTATTGAGCCGGGCGGTTGTGATGCGGGCATATCGGATTCGGGTGTATGGCAAACCCCGACAGAATATTGATGCTCACCAGTTCGTGCAAGCCGTGCTCATGCTTGCCCGCGAGTTGCGTGACCAGCACCTCTCCGAACAAGCCGCCGCTAGCAGCACCGGGCCGGAGTCGGAAGCGGTAACCGACGATGGATGACCTTGTGTGGTTGGCCCTGGCGGTCGTGGCCGGGTTGGCGGGTGCGGCGTTGGTGGTGTTCGGCGCGCGGGTGGTTATCCATGAGGTTCAGGTGGTCTGCTGGCGGGCGTCGTTGGTGGCGTTTGAGTTGCGCCTGCCGCGCACGGCCACCGTGGGTGAGGTGGGCAGGTGGGTAGGAACGCTGCGGGCGATGGTGCGCGCTAGGCGGTGGTGGTCGGTCTTGCCGCGCTGGCCGCTGGTGGTGGAGACCACGGCGACACAGGCGGGAGTGCGGCGGGTGCTGCTGGTGCCGTCCCGGCTGCGGTCGGAGGTGATCTCGACGCTGGGGGCGTTGGTGCCGGGCGCGCGGCTGGTCGACCTGCCTGATTACCTCACCACCGGGGCGCGGCAGCGGTATCAGGCGGCCGGGGAAGCCCGGCTACGCGGCGGCGGTGACCTGCTGGCGTTGAGTAGAGCTGAGGACAGCTCCCGCCGCGTGCTGGCCGTCTTGCAGCCCTTAGAAGCCGGGGAAGAGGTGCGGGTCCAGTGGCTGATCACCGGGGCGCGTGCGCCGCGCTGGGCCACCGTCTCGACCACCGAACCGGCAGACTTGCCGGAGTTGTGGCGCTCGGAGGACCCGGCGCTCAACGCGGTATGCCGTGTGGCGATCGCCTCCCGGTTCGGCAAACACAGGGCGCGGGCGATCTTCGGGCGGGTGTGGGCGTCCCTGCGGGGCATGAACACACCGCGTGTGAGGATGGCGCGGCGCTGGTGGATACCCCGCTTCGTCGTCGTCGGTCGTCTCCACCTCCGCGCCGTGCCGCGTGGCCGGTGGCCGATTGTGGTCACCTCCGGCGAGTTGGCCGGGCTGTTGGGGCTCGCGGCCGGGGCTACCGCGCTTCCCGGCGTAGACGGGGGAGTGTCTCGCACTTTGCCCACACCGCCGTCTATGCCCGCGAAGGGGTTGCCGGTCGCGCGGAGCAATTACCCCGGCACCGGTAATGACGTGACGCTATCGGTGGGGGATCGGTTGCGGCATGTATGGGTGTGCGGGCCGACCGGCGTCGGGAAAAGTACACTGTTGGCGAATATGGCGCTGTACGACATCCGGGCCGGAAATGGTGTTGTGGTGGTCGATGCTTCCAGTTCGCTCGTGTCGCGTATTCTGGATCGTGTCCCGGAGGAGCGGGGCGACGATGTGATTGTGATGGACCCGGCTAGCACCGATCACGCGGTGGGTCTGAATCCGCTGTCTGTTGGTCCTGCCGAGCAGGCAGCCGCATTCGTCTATCATGCCATGCATTCGATCTATGCCACCTCGTGGGGACCACGTACCGCTGATTTACTGCGCGCCGGGCTGCTGACGTTGGCCCTGACGCGGGCCAGTGGTGGACAGCGGTTCACCGTGTTGGAGATGCCGGAGCTGTTGACGAACGCGGGTTTCCGTCGCTCGGTCACCGGGCGGGCGTTGCCGCCGCACCTGGGGTCGTTTTGGCGGTGGTTTGAATCGATGTCCGAACCCGCCCGGTTGAACGCAACCGCCCCGGTGTTGAACAAACTCAGGGCGTTCACGCTGTCGACGCCGTTGCGACTTATGTTGGGACAGTCGGCAGGTATTGATTTCACCGATGCGGTAGCCGCTAACAAGATTATCCTGGTACCGCTGCGGAAGGGCCTGTTGGGTGCGGAAAACGCCGCCCTGATCGGCTCGCTGATCACGGCCAGTGTGTGGCAAGCAGCTCTTAGTCGCAGCACTATTCCTGAGGGGAAGCGTAAGCCGTTTTGGTTGCTGATTGACGAGTTCCAGGACATGGTGCGGTTGCCGATCGACATTGGGGACATGCTCGCCCAAGCCCGCGGCTTAGGACTCGGCCTGACGTTGGCGCATCAGTTTTTGCGGCAGCTGCACCGCGACATGCAAGCATCCGTGTTGGGTACCGCGAGGTCTCACGTCGTGTTCCAATTGGGTGTAGAAGACGCCGGAGTGCTCACCAAGAGTTTCGCGCCGCTCACCGCTGATGATCTCCACCACCTCGGGGTGTTCGAGGTCGCCATACGGCCATCGGTAGGTGGGGCCATGCTGACCCCGGTCACCGGTCAAACCTACCCACTCCCGGAACCGTCTAGGGACGGGGAGACGCTCGCGGAAGCCAGCCGTCAACGCTACGGAATGGCGCGCGATGAGGTCGAAGCCGCGATGGTAGAGCGGCTGGCCGTGCCGGTGGGGAAGCGGTCAAACCGTGAGGTTTTCGGCGGTGAATCATGACCGCGCGAAGTGTCCGCTCGGCTGTCCGATCACGTCGAGTCCCAACCGGCATTACCGCAGGCCAGACCGGGCGCGCGGGCCGAAAAGGGCGCCGACTTACTCCTGTAACCGGGCAGCCCCTTCCGATAGGTCGTGTCCTATGACTCGGCCCCGTGTGTCCGTGGCTCGTCTTCGACTCTTAGCCGACGAACTGACCGGCCGCTACACCACTCCCCTACCCCACCTCGCCCGCGTCCGACTGCTCACCGGCGCGCAGCTCGACAGGCTCCTAGCCACCCCCGAGCTAGCCCCTGAGACCACGGCACGGGTGCGGCGGCGCATCATGACCCGGCTGCACCGCGCGGGCCTGGTCGCCATACTCGGGCGGCGTGTCGGCGGGGTCCGCGCCGGTTCCGCCGGGCATGTGTATGCGCTCACCAGCGCCGGGCACGCATTCCTAGCCCTGCTCGGTGGTGAACCGCCACCCGGCCGTATCCGGCATGCCGCCACCCCCGGCCCGCTATTCCTGTCCCACACGCTCACCATCAGCGGCATCTACGTCGACCTGATCGACCACAGTCGAGCAAGCGGGTCTCAGGTGGCTAGCTTCTCCACTGAGCCCCACTGCTGGCACCCCACAGGAAACGGTGACTATCTCCGCCCCGACGCCTACACCGTCCTACAGACCGCCACACACGCGGACTATTGGTGGCTGGAAATCGACCAAGCCACCGAAAGTCCCCGCCGTCTCCGCGCCAAAGCACGCCGCTACACCGACTTTCTCACCTCCGGCGGCGTCGGCCCCCACGGCTACCCGCCCCGTGTGCTCATCACCACGCCCGACACCGAACGCGCTCACACCGTGATGCGCGCCATCACCAACCCGACAGACGACGGCGCCGCGCTCATCGTCACCACCCACCACCACGCGGCACAATTCATCGTCACAGAGTTAACCACCACCTAACCAGGGGTTGCATTAATGCGACCCTTTTGGAATAATGAGAGAGGAAAGACGGTAAATTGGAAACACCGACAACGTTTGGCGAATACGTCACGATGGCACGCGAACAGCGAGGGATTTCAGCGAAGAAACTAGCCAAGCGGTTGGGTAAACATCCTACGACGCTGGGAAGGGTGGAAAGTGGATTTATCGCGGTGCCAACGCCGGATTACTTTATGGACCTCGTGGACGCGCTCAACCTCGACATTATCACAGCCGTAAATCTCCTTAAGCCGTACCGGCGTATTTACGACAGCATTCTAAACGCAACCCAGAAAGACGGAAACAATGAATGAGTCCAAAATAAATGGCAACGTGAACGGCTCGGAAGGCAATAAAATGGATTCTTTAATTATTCAACATTCAGCGGCTGGCGGCACGGTGTTGTTGAACACTACTAAGGGCGATGGCGCCGCTGATGTGTTGCGAGGAGCTGGGGTCGGCTGGCGCTGGTCGCGGAATATAGGGTTATCCGGTGCATGGTATGTGCCTCATTCGCGTGACCAAGCACCCACTCTAGGGCTGATAGAGCGGTGCGCGGACCTGCTCCGCGAGGCAGGCTTCCCGGTAGAAGTGCAAATCGACGCCGCACCCCGGTCGATGGACGACGCGGAGGCTGAGCGGGCCAAGCGGATAGACGCACGAGTAGAGCGTTTGAGCGACCGGGCAGCGCGGCGACTGGCTAAATCCGATGCCCACTACGACGCTGCTCGCCAGATTTTAGAGGGCATCCCGTGTGGTCAACCTATCTTGGTAGATCACCACTCAGCGGGACGGGCGCGGGCTGACCACAAACGAATCTCTCGACACCTCGATGCTTTTAGCGAGTTGAGAGCGCAAGCTCACACCGCACAAGCTGCCACCGACGCGGCCGAGGTTCACATGAAGTTTCGACACAACCCGCTGGTGATCGTGCGGCGCATTGAACGCCTTGAGGCTGAACGGCGAAGCGTGCAACGCTACCTAGACGGCTATACCCGAAATTCCCTGAACGGCTGCGGGGAGATTGTGTACAGCAATACTTTGTCATCCGCTAGCGGACAGCACCGGATACAGCTCGACGCGCAAGCGGCATACCTAGACGAGCAAATCCGTTACTGGAATTCAGTACTCGACCAAGCACGAGCCACCGGGACGTGGACACCAATCGACCGGAAGAAAATCCGTCCTGGTGACCTCATCAAGTACCGGGGAAAGTGGCTAACGGTTGTTCGCGTCAACCAGAAAACCATCAGCGTCAACACCGGCTACAGCTGGACCGACAAAGTCCCCTTACTGGAGATCGTCGACCACCGGCGCGCCAACCAAACCGACAGAGCTAACCAGCAAGCCAGCTAAAGGCTCGGGTTCCCCAGGAACAACCTATGAGTGAGGAGGTATGACAATGGTTAGGGTTCGGAAGCGTGGTAGGCGACGAAAGAACCTGACAGTAGCCCGCGACATCGTCACGACATCGCTCACGCTGCTAGCCCGCCCACCAGCGGCTCTACAAGACCATCACAGACAGCCAACGGAAACTACTCAACGCCCTCATGTTCAAAAGAATTGTTACCGCAATACGGGAATGCGGAATCAACGACTAAGACGGAAATAAAAAGGGGTTTCATCATGAACACGCGAAAGGGAAGTGGAACCGCAACGCTAGAGCGTCCCACCGTTGCCACGCCGGGTAGCCGGGCTGACGCATACCAACGGGTGACAGATCAAGTCATCGCAATGTTGGAGGCTGGTACGGCGCCATGGCATCAGCCATGGAACACCGAGACCGGTCTACCGCGTTCGCTGTCCACGGGTAAGCCATATCGAGGCATTAACCCGTTTTTGTTGCAAGTGTCCGCTATCGCTGCGGGTTACTCATCACCGTGGTGGGCAACCTACGATCAGATTCAACAGCGCGGTGGTCAGGTCCGCGGGGGCCAACGCTCGACGCTCATCACGTTTTGGAAGCAATACACGAGGAAGGCGCGCACACCTGATGAGGAAGATCACACGGCGTATGTGTTGCGCACCTACCGGGTTTTTAACACTGATCAGGCCGATGGTCTGGTGTTGCCACCGGTCGCGCGACGCACAACGCAGTTCGACCCTATCGCCGCATGTGATGAAGCGATCGCACGTTATTTTGCTACCGGCCCCAGTTTGGTGCACGGCGGTAGTTGCGCGGGCTATGTGCCCTCGACTGACGTCGTGATGATGCCGGAGCGTTCATCGTTCCACAGCCCGGAAGCCTATTACGGCGCACTGTTTCACGAGTCGACGCACAGCACGGGCCACCACAAGCGCCTAGCGCGACCAGACCTGCTGGAGTTCCACGCCTTCGGTGATCCAAGCTACAGCCGCGAAGAGCTGGTAGCGGAGATGGGCGCAGCCTTCCTATCCGGCCATACCGGTATCGCCGCGGTCACGCTGCCCAACTCGGCTAGTTACCTCGCATCATGGCTACCGGTACTGAAAAACAACAGCAAGCTAGTGGCACAGGCCGCCGCACAAGCACAAAAAGCCGCTGACCTGATCCTCGGCATCACGCACACAGATTAAGGACGCCATCGTGATCTCACGACGAACAGTCACTCGTATTCCCATAGTCGTAGCAGAAATGAGTGAATCCACGGCCAGGAATCACAAAAGTGATGGTCATGTTATCTCGGGCCAGATAGCCGATGACCTGCCGGATGAAGACACACTGAGGGCTATCGCGGCGCGGCTACATGATGCAAGGAATTCTCATCGGCGGGACGCGCGGATGCGGGCCGAGTGGAAACGGCGACGTAAAGCGGCATAGCTACCGCGACGGTTCAACTACTGCGACAGGGAGGGGAGAAACATGGCAGCGCATCACCATAGTGGCGATAAACAGTCGGTTTTGCGGGCGTGGTATTTGTTGTGGGTTTCGACTCAGCGGCAGATGCGCACCGCTACCGATATCGACCCTGAAGGTAACTCGATTCCCGCACAGCGCAAACATTGCGACATTAAGGGTAAAGAGCTGCGCGCGATAAAGATCGGCGAGACGATCGAGCCGGGTAAGTCTGGTCAGTCGTGGGAGAAACGCCCAGAGTTTAAGGAGCTTATCCAGCGGATCACCGAACAGCGGGACGTTGATTACGTCATCATCTACATGGGTTCCCGCATCTTCCGCAACTACAAAGAAGCCGTAGCGGTCACCGCGACTCTGGAAAGTCTCGGTGTTAAAGTCATCTCCGCGCGAGAAAATTTCGGTGACGACGAATACGGCGAAGCTATGGCCGCTATCACCGATATTTTCAACTGGCTAGAGGTGTGCCGCAACGGCAAAGACATAGCCGCGAAAATGTTGAACAAGGCGCAAAACGGCGGGACCGTTGGCCGCGCGAAACTCGGCTACCGCAACACGACGGTCAAAATCGAAGGCCACGACGTGAACACCATTGAAGTAGACGCCAATCGTTCACCGTATGTCGTGATAGCGTTCGAGCTGGCCGCCACCGGCACGTTCTCCAGTATCGATAGCATCCGCGCCAAGATTACCGCCGCTGGTTTGCGGATGCCCAGAGGAAAGCCCGTGTCGATTCAACAAATGTATAAGATTCTCCGGGAGCGGCGCGTTCGAGGTGCATTCCTTTGTCACCGAGCCACACTGTTGGCACCCCACCGGAGGCGGCGCGACGCTCCGCCCCGACGCCTATGTCATCTTGCGGACCGGATCACGGGGGCAATGCTGGCGGCTGGAAACGACAACCGCACCGAAATAGCCCCCCGACCCCGCGCCAAAATCCGCACCTACCGCGACCACTTCACCAGCGGCGGCATCAGCCCCGACGGCGTACCCCCGCGCGTCCTGGTCACCGCGCCCGACCCACAACGCGCCGAGATGATCACTGAGCTACTCAGCGACACAGACACCACCATCACCGCAGTGACCCAGGAACGCGCGGCACAATTCACGATCACAGAGCTAACCACCACATAACGTGGCGTTGCATTAAGGCTACACTTTTGAGATAATGAGAAAGGAAAGACAAGAGGATGGGCCCACCAAGAACATTTGGTGAATATGTGATGATGGAACGGGAAAGGCAAGGTGCTTCGTTGCGGCAACTCGCTAAACAACTAGGAAAGCACGCCGCGACTATTTCCCGCGTAGAGGATGGCCGCATAGCCGTTCCTACGCCGGACTACTTTATGGACCTCGTAGAGGCTCTCAACCTCGACATTGTTGCAGCGGTAAACCTTCTCAAACCGTACCGGCGTATTTGCGACAGCTTCGTAACCGCAATCCAGAAAGGTAAAGGCGATGGGTAAATCTGACATAAAAGCGGTCTACTACTTTCGCGTAAATCAGCCCCGGACCGAGTTCGACGGGGTATCCCCGGACAACGAGAAACAGTTCAGTCGTATGGCGGCGAAGTTCGGCGAACCTGTCAGCGAGTTTATCGAGGAAGGCGCGCGACAGAATCCTGCAATATTTCGACTATACGGAAAGGTGTCGCGATGACGAAAAAAGCAATCATGTTTCTGACTGTTCCCGTTCGGGAGCAGCGGAGATACCGTGACGTTCCGGTCGAACCGTTGTCACTGTCTAGTCAGCAGGAGGCGATTAAACGGAAGGCCGCAGAGTTGAACGCCACTATTGTGGGGGATTTCGTGATTCCGAAACCGTCTCATCGGGTAGGTGACCTGCTGTTTCGGAGCATGCTGGACTTTATCTCTGCTCAGGGTGTCGATTACGTGTTGATCTACCCGGATCGGCCGCACCGTATCTATAAGGAAAGCACACTGATCGAGGCAGCGATAAACGCCGCTGGTGCCCAAGTTATTTCAGTCCAAAACGTAGAGAGCGTGCCTGACATTCTGCGCGGCATTTTGCAGGCACTCAATGACTTAGATGTCGCCGCGCGGCGTGACGCGCAACTGAGAGCGAAAAGGAAACGGGAGCAAAAAGCAGCCTAAGTAAACGGAATAGAACAACAAATGCACCGGAATAAGCATCGTCGCAGGTCGCAGGCTCAGCAATACTTCCAAGTGGATTACTTATTTCATTTCGGCTACTAACCACCGGCGTGGGCATTGGAGGGTAAGTCATGCCAGCACAACACCGAAGCAACGATAGGGTGCCGGTTTTGCGGGCGGTGTATTTGTTGCGGGTGTCGTCCGCGCGGCAGATGCACACCGCTACCGACATCGACCCCGAAGGCAACTCGATACCCACGCAGCGCGGTTGCTGTGACGTGAAATGTAAAGAGCTTCGCGCTATCAAGGTCGGGGAATACATCGAACCGGGATACTCGGGTCAGTCGATTGAGAAACGCCCGGTGTTCAAGGAACTACTCAAGCGCATCAAGGAACAGCGAGACGTGGATTACGTCATCATCTACATGCGGTCCCGCATCTTCCGCAACTACAAGGAAGCCGTAGCCGTCAAGACCGCGCTAGAAAAGCTCGGGGTGCGGATCATCTCGGCTAAAGAGAACTTCGGTGACGGTGACATGGGTGAGGCTATGGAAGCCATCACCGACATCTTCAACTGGCTAGAGGTTCGCCGCAACGGCGCCGACATCGCCACTAAAATGCTCAACAAGGTCAAAAACGGCGGCTCCGTTGGGCGGGCGAAAGTCGGCTACCTCAACGTCACGGTCAATATCGACGGCCACAAAGTCAACACCGTCGGCACAGACGACGAACGCGCCCCGCTCGTGGCCATGGCGTTCGAGCTAGCCGCCACCGGAAAATTCGCCAACGTGGAACAGATACACGCCAAAGTCACCGCAGCCGGGCTCACCATGCCCGGCACCGGTAAACCAGTCTCGATGCAAACCATGTGGCGGATGCTCCGGGACCGCTACTACTGCGGATACGTCACCTACAAAGGCGTCGAATACAAGGGACGACACGAGCCACTCATTACCGAAGAATTGTTCGACCGCGCGCAAAGAGTATTAGACACGCATAGCGGCACGGGCGTGCGTCTGCGCTCCCATCCACACTACCTGAAAGGCACGCTGTGGTGCAACCGGTGCAAAAAGCGGTTCCTCGTGCAACGTACC
This sequence comes from uncultured Actinomycetota bacterium, assembly GCA_963823755.1. Lineage (GTDB taxonomy): Bacteria > Actinomycetota > Actinomycetes > Mycobacteriales > Pseudonocardiaceae. The sequence continues at coordinate 9,195 of CAWGMP010000009.1, read as the reverse complement.
AAGGGCAAAAGCGGCGGCATCTACTTCTACTTCTTTTGCGTCGGGCGGCAAGAGCGCATCTGTGACCACCCCTACATCCCCGTAGAAGTCATGGAACAAGCCGTCATCAACCACTACACACGCATAGGACTCCCCGACGAATTCCGCACCCTCGTACGATCCGTGATCGACCAAGCCGCCACCGATAACCACAAGCTGTCCGACGACATGCGCGAAGGATTCACCAAACAGCTAACCAAACTCGACACCAAAGAAAACTACTTCCTCGACCTAGCCGCCGAGGAAGGATGGCCCAAAGACAAACTCCGCGACAAAATCTCAGCGATCCGCACCGAACGCCACACCATCACCCGAAGTCTTGAACAGGCAGAAAACCAGCTAGACGACGGTATCCAGTTCCTGACCCTCGCCCTAGAGCTGACGACCGACCCCCACGCCATGTACCGCACCGGAAGCGAAGCCGTCCGCACGATTATGAACCGCTCGATCTTCACCAAACTCTACGTAGACGGCGACACCATCGTCGGACACGAACTACGCGAACCGTTCAACCTCCTAGCCCAGGCATACAGCGTCTGGCAGGGCTACCCCCAAGAGACCGACACCACCCCCGGCACGCGCCCCAACCGAGCCACAGGGCCACGCACAGCCCTACACGCCACACCAGCCCCACAACACAGCAGCGCCGCACCCCACACCAGGCACGGCGCTACCCAAAACCACGCAGCCTCACCAGCCCTAGCCCTGCTAGCCAGGGGTTCTAGTAAGACTCACATGGTGGAGCTGACGGGATTCGAACCCGTGACCCCCGCACTGCCAGTGCGGTGCGCTACCAGCTGCGCTACAGCCCCGAAGCGATCACCCCGGCCTCGCCGTGGCGTAGGCAACCGTACACGAGACCGGCGGTGATCCCCGCACAGGACCCGGATCAGCGCCGGGCGCCGCTGAGAGCTTGGTCCAGCCAGCCTTCGTCACCGACGTCGATGACCGCTCCGTTCACGACGACACTCGGAGTGCCGAACCGGTGATCGGGTCGCAGCCCGCTGATGTACCGGCTGGCGGCCTCGGTGGCGGCGGTGATGCGCCGCTCGGCACCGGCCTGCACGCAGCTTGCGAAACCGTCACCGGCGCCCAGCGTGCGGCCGAGCTGCTGGAGCTGGGCGCTGGTCCACCCGCGACCGCCCTCAGCAGGCTGGGTGGCAAACAGGCTGTCGTGGAAACGGGGGAAGATGCCGGCCTGGGTGGCGCAGAAGGTTGCGCCGGCGGCCAGGGTTGAGTACCCGGCCGGTTCCGAACGGTCATCGAGGATGGCGACCGGGTGGTACACCACCCGAGCCTTGCCGTCCGCGGCGGCTTGCGCGAGCCGAGGATGGTAGAGCTTCTCGAACTGGCCGCAGATCGGGCACAAGAAGTCCTCGTAGATATCGATGGTCACCGGCGCCTGTGGGCTCCCGGTCACCACCGTGTCCCCCTGCGCGGCCACCTGATACTCCGGACCCGCGGCGGCGACGGGGATCGCAACCGGGAGGTCACCCGGTTTGTTGTGCTTCTGCAGCCATAGCCCGACCCCGACGACGACGGCGAGCACGACGACGATGGCCACCCCCGCGATCACCCCACGGGTGCCTCCGTCGCCCCGGCGGGCCGCTGTCACCACCTGTCCAGCCTGCCGCTTGCGCTTGTCCTCGGCCCGCTCGGCGCCACCCACTACACGTTCCCCCTGCTCATTTGGCCGGGTGCCCGGCTGGGCCCCACTGTGTGTCCGACTGTGTGTCTGAATCCGCGCGCCGCAGCCAGCCGTCGACGCTCAGCACCGTCCGGGGCCGCAGCAGCAGCCATACCGCCAGCACCAATGCGCCGACGTCACGCGCCAGCTCCTGCGGGTAGCGGGTGCTGCCCCTGGCGACCTGCCCGCCACCGCCGAAGCAGCCGCAGTCGATGGACAATCCGCGCGCCCAGGCTTGGGCTACCCCGGTCATCAGCACCAGCAGCAGCACCGCCGAGGCGAGCGCCGCCCACCGGGTGAACGCGCCCCCCAACAGCAGAGTTCCGAGCACGAGCTCCAGCAGTGGCAACGTGGTGGCGACCAGACCTACCAGACCGGGCGGCAATAACTCATAGGCGCGCACCGCGATCTGGGTCTGCGCCGGGTCGACGACCTTGAGTGCTCCGGAGACCAGGAACACCGCCGCCAACCCTAGGCGCGCCACGGCCCCGAGCCCATCGAGGACGGGGCGGGACAGGGGCTGCACTCGATCAGACTAACCAGTTGCCCGGAGCGCAGGTGAGGCTGCCCATGGCGAGGCGAACCTGAGCACGGGGGTGACCCGGCCCGGCTCTTACTCTGGTGCAGAGGAGGTGCGGTGATGACTGTCGAGCCGGGCAACGAGGTCGGGCACATCCACCGAGACATATCCGGAGGATGGCTGCGACCAGCCGTGTTCGGCGCGATGGACGGCCTGGTGACCAACATCGCGCTGATCGCGGGCGTGGGCGGCAGCGGTGCGGGCGCCCACCTGATCGTGCTGACCGGCGTGGCCGGGTTGGTGGCGGGCGCCTTCTCGATGGCGCTCGGGGAATACGCCTCGGTGGAGACCCAAAACGACTCGGTGCGCGCCGAGGTCACCGTGGAACGTGACGAGCTGATCAAGCATCCGGCAGCGGAGAAGGCCGAGCTGGTCCTGTCCTACGTGCAGATGGGCCTGACTCGCAAGACCGCCCAGCAGGTCGCCGAGGAGGTGCACGCCAATCCGTCGCTGGCAGTCCGGGTGCACATCAACCAGGAGCTCGGCCTGAACCCCGACGATCAACCCTCTCCCTGGGTGGCCGCCGGGTCGTCGTTCCTCTGCTTCGCGATCGGCGCGCTGGTCCCTCTGGTCCCGTACCTCCTCGGCTTCCTCTCGCTGGCTACGGGCCTTCTCACCGGCGCGGCGGGGCTGTTACTGGTCGGGGCACTGGCGTCTCGATTCACCACCCGCTCGTGGTGGCTGGGCGGGATTCGCCAGGTGGGATTCGGCGCAATCGCCGCCGCAGCGACATACCTGGTGGGCGCGCTGATCGGGGTCGGCGTGAGCTGAGTGTCTTTCGGCGGCAGCGTCTCGGGCGAGCGCAGCCAGACCACCGCAGCGAGCAGCAAGACACCGCCGGTCAGGACGAAGGCCGCGGGGTAGGACAGCTGGTCGGCGAGCAGACCGGTCGCGATCGGGCCGAGGATCGCACCGATGTCGGCGGTCATCTGAACCACGGCCAGTACCGGCCCACCCCTGGTCTGCGAGCCGATCACGTCAGCCACCGTGGCGCCCTGCGCAGGCGTGATCAGCCCGGCGCCGGCGCCGGCGATCAGCGCGGCAACCAGGAATTCCAGCACCCCACTGGTGAAGCCGAGCCAGATCGTCGCGCCACTGGTGACGACCAGCCCGGCGAGCATCGGTAGGCGGCGGCCGAGGGAGTCCGCGAGCCTGCCGGAGAAGGTCAACACCGCCACGGTGCCCGCGGCGAACACCGACAGCGCCACCCCGGCCAGCGACGCCGTGCGGTGCAGCGCCTCGACGACGAACAGCGGCAGCAGCGAGACGCGTACACCGTAGATCGCCCAACCAGTGGCGAAGCTGGAGGCGAGCGCGGCCCGGTACGCCGAATGGCACCATGCCTGGCGCAACGTCACCGCGGGGATATCCCCGGTCGATGCCACCCCAACCACCGTGGAGCGTCGCAGGAACAGCCACGCGACCACGGCCGCGACGAACAGCGCCACCGCATAGACCACGAACGGCGCGCGCAGCGAGATCGCGATCAGCCCGCCGCCGAACAACGGACCGCTGACGCTGCCGAGCAGGAAACTACTGGACCACAGGCTGGTGGACCGCCCGCGTAGCGCCGGTGGGGTGATTCGGATCAACAGCCCGATCGCCGAGACGGTGAACATGGTCGATCCGACACCACCCAGCGACCGCAACACCAGCAACTGCGAGTAGTTCGCGGCGATTGCGCAGGCGCCAGTCGAGAGGCCGACCACAGTGATGCCCCAGATGTAGACCGGCCGTTCCCCGAATGCCGACACCAGCTTCCCGCTGACCGGTGCGAACGCCAGCCGCATGAACGCGAACGCACTGACCACGATCGAGGCCGCCGTGACACTGACATCGAAGCTGCGGGCAAAGGTCGGCAATGCGGGCGCGACGATGCCGTAGCCCAGTGCGATCACGAAACTGACCCCGACGAGCACCCACACCTCGCGAGGCAGCCGCGGCGCGAGATGTGTGGCGGTGGTCGACGTCGGTTGCGACCCCGCGGCCACGGCAGCACCCCACTCTCCACTTTTTTAGCTACGCTAACGGCAACGGCCGGCCCAGGCACCACTGTCGTTCAACCGGTGGCGCGGATCGGGACATTCCCGCTCGCCGGCAGCGGAGCGGCCCTCTAGTTCACGACCCTGTCGAGCAGCTGGCGCTCATGGCAGAGCCCCATCCATCCGGGGCCCAGCGGGAGGGACACCATCACGACTGTTACATGCAGCTAGCCACCATCGACTGCTGGAGATCACAGGGGGCCTGGGGTGTGACCGCAGAGCCATCGCGCGACCTGCCGCACGTACTGGCCGTACTGCTCCAGTGCGAGCAGGATGGCTGCAGACACTTTGCCGTGGTCGACCTTAAATCCGAACAGGTCGAAGTCAGCGCCATGCTCGGTCACAACCCCGATATCGAGATCCCGCGGATCCGGCTCGCCCCGACCGGCGCTGCCGAAGACCGTGAGCAGCGTGACGTGCTGACGCTGACACAGCGCGCGCAGCTCACCGGACCCCGCCGCGGCCCGTAGCCGCGCCAGCCCCTCGCTCGGTGTCACCACAACCGCCATTGTCCTGCATCCGACCGCCGCTGTACCCACGGCTCGCCGACCCGGTCACACGGCGAGAGCCCGCGGGCCGCCGCGTGGAACCTTGTGGCGATATCCGACCCCCGGGCGAGCAGCCGCTGCTAGGGAGCAGCGGAGGTGAGGCCGAATGTGGTGTCGACCTCGCTGGCCAGGCGGTCGACGTCAGCGGCGAAGGGCTTCGTTGCTGCTCCGGTCTTCGCCGCACGTTCCAGTTCGCGCAGGTGTGTGCGGAGTGCGTTGCTGCGGTCAGCGGTGATCCAGGGGGCCTGCTCCAGGGCGCGGGTGAGGTCGTCATCGGCGCGCTGCAACGCGAGACCGGCGCCCGCGTCACCGCTGGTTCCCAACGACACCGCCCCGGCGTCGACGTGCAACGACAGCACTCGGAGTTGCGAGGACGTCTGCCGGGCCTGCTCGCGCACATCGGCCACCCGGTCTGCCGGGGTCGGTGCGGTGAACCGGCCGGCAAGCCCGCCCACCACACCCCCGAGCAGGAACGCGGCGACCGCGAGGATCAGCAACCGCTGGCGCCGCTGGGCCTGCGGAGTGTAAAGGGCCATGATCACACCCGCCCGACGATGACCGCAGCGGCGCCGGCCCCGACCGTGTCCGCGATCGCATCAGGGTCGGCCAGTTCGCGGATCCGACCATCCTGAACCACCCAAGTGGTGGGTTGCACCGTGATCGGCCCGACATGGCGGACATGCCGGGAAACCACCGACTCGATCGTCGCCTCCCACCGTTCACCGGACGATCCGTCCAGCAGAACCGCCTCGCCCCGCACGTCGAGGGCCACGTCGCCGAACCGGTCGAGCAGCAGCACCCGGCCCTCCAATGGCTCAGCCAGAACCGTCCGACCGGGTCGACCTGCTCCGAGCCGCACGCGGCGCGGGCCACGTCGATGATCGCCTCCCGGCTCAACGGCGGCCGTCCGGGTATCACGCCGGAGCCGAGCACGAGGGCGCCCACGGCCACCGCGCGGATCGCGCCGCGATCCCCGATCTGGCTGACCTGGACCTGCAGCGACGTCGGCGACGCGCCGGCGGCGAGTGCCTCGGCCTCCACCTCCGCGATGAGGGCATCAACGTCGGCTGAGGTGGGCCGGGACACGGTGCGTTCCCGCTCGGCGCGCACCAACGACAGCGCATCACCCATCGACGAGATCACCTCGGCGCCCGGCGGTATCTGGCAGTCCAGCCCGAGGGTGCCGGCCAGCGGCCGACCCAGCACGCTGGCGCCGCCACCGACCGCGATCAGGGTGGGCTGGGTGAGTCGGTGCTGGCCGGCCACCGCGGTGACGAGGTCGGCCAGCGCTTCGGTGGAGGCCTGCATCATCCGGCGGGCGAGCTCGGTGCCGGGCAGTCCCAGCATCTGGCCGGCGATGTCCAGGGCGACAGTAGCCGAGTGAGGGTGACCGGCGGCGTAGTCGCCATTCGGAACCAGCCCGAGCGCGTTGGCTGCACAGGTGTTGGTCAGCGCTGCCACCGTGCCGTCAACCAGCCGCAACGCCAGGTAGTCGGCGGGGTCCCCGGGCCGCGGCGCAAGTGTCTCAGGGCGCGCCCCGGCCAATCGCTCCGGCGCCAGGAAGCAGGAATAGGTGAGTCCGGCGATGTGCGCGCTGCGCGGCCCGACACCGTAGATCCGCCGCCGCCGCACCCGCAGCATCGATCCTCCGGCGACCCCGGCGACCTGCACGTCCAACGCTCGGACCGCGGTGGCCTGGCCGGCGACCCGCACGTAGGACAGTGCAGGACGGCCCGCGGTGATCGCCGCGACGTTGGTGGAGGTGCCACCGACCTCGACGATCACACCGTCACCGATGCGCAGCGTGCGCAGCGCACCTGCCACCGAGGCCGCGGGCCCGGAGTACAGGGTGCGAGCCGGCGCGGCGCGGAACCCGGCCAGATCGGTGGCGCCGCCGTCACCCCGCATCACCATGACGGGGCTGGTCACCCCCGCGGCGGCGACCCCGGCCTGCACCACCTCTGCGGTGCGCAGCGCGATCGGCAGGATCGAGGCGTTGAGCGCGGCGGTGACCGTGCGCAGTTCGAGGCCGTACAGACCGGTGAGCCCCGATGAGGTCGTCACCGGCAGACCCAGCTCGGCGGCGAGTACGGCGACCGCGTCCTCGCATGCCGAGTCGTCGGGGGCGAACGCCTCGGCCACGCACACCGCTTGGGCACCGGCGGCGGCCAGCCGCTCCAGCGCCTGCCGGGCCGTGCTGGCATCGAACCCGCTGGTGAGATCAAGGAACTCGTGGGCGACGACTCTGCTGATCATGGTCCGCTTGCGGGCCTTACGCAGGTAAGGAGCCCGGCCCATACCGAGCACACCGACCGGCACCGTGTCTCCCTCCAGCAGCGCGTTCACCGCCTGGGTGGTGGAGTGGGTGACCAGTTCGATGGCCTCGGCGCCCACCTCGGCGACCAACTTCGCGACCACGTCGACCACACCTGCGGACACCCCGTCGCGGTGGCCGTGAGTGGTGGGCACCACGGCGCGACCGGCGAGCTCACCGGTCACCGAATCGATCGCCACCGCCTTGGTGAACGTGCCACCGACGTCGGCACCTACCCGGACACCCATGTCAGCTTCCCGTCCGCGCGCGGGGACGCACCATCAACAACCACATCGCCCCCAGCGCATACACGGCGACCAATACCGCCTGGCTGACCACGGTCTGCACGCTGGGCCAGTAACCCAGCGCCTGGGACAGGAAGATCGGGGCGCGCGGCAATCCGGCGAGCGGGGTGAGCCCGACCAGATCAGCCGTCTGCAGACTTCGTACCGCGTTACCGAGGAACGCCACCGAGGTGGCCATCAGCAGCAGAACGGCGCCCACCAAGAACGTCTTCACCGGCAGCCGCCGACCCAGCCTGAAGATCAGATACGACACCACAGCCAACGCGACCAGACCGACCGCCAGCCCGACCACGATCCACCAGCCCAGCCCCTGACCGAATTCGACCAGCGCCTGGTAAAGCAGGGCAGTCTCCAATCCCTCCCGGTACATCGCGGTGAACCCGACCAACACCAGCGCCGTGGTCGACCCGACCGACACGGCGTTGAACAGCCGGCTGCGCAGGAACTCCATCCAGCGACGATGCTCCAACCGGGCGATCAGCCAGAACGAGATGTACAGCAACACCGCAACAGCAGCGGTGGCGACGACTGCCTCCAGCACCTCCCGCCCGACCGGCAACACCTCAAGAACGAACCGGAGGATCAGGTAGGTCAGCGCCGTAGCCGCCAGCCCGAGGACCACTCCCCACGCGATCGGCTTACGGTACCGAGTTGACTTCGTGGCCTCCAGATATCCCAGCAAGGCGGTCAGCAGCAGCACCGCCTCGAGACCCTCCCGAAAGATGATCAGAAAGGACTGCCCGGCCACCACCGCGATCGCATCGAAGCCGGTGTCGGTCAACCGCCGCTCGGTGTCGTCGATCAACCGCCGCAACTCGACGATATTCGCCCGCACGGTATCAGCCGGCGCCCGATCCTTGATCAAACCGCGAATCTCCGCGAACTTCGTCTCCGCGTCGGCGGTCAGGTCCGGAGCCACCACTCGTAACGGCACTTCCACGTACTCGAAGTGATCCAGATAACCGGTCTTGGCCTGCGTATAGGCCTCATCGATCTTTCCCTGCTTGACCAGCTCCAGGGTCTGGTCGATCGACGCTCGCACCACGGCCAGCTGGCGGATGGCCTCCTCGCGCGAGATCGCCTGCTGCGAGGCAGCGACGTGCAACTGGGCTGCGGCCTGCGGTGCGGCGATGGCACGGGCAGAGCCAAGCAAGGTGACGACCGGCACCAGGAGGGCCAGCGCCAGCAGCACACGGAGCAGTCGGCGTCCGATCATCCTGCGTACTTCGCCAAGTAACCCTGGACCGCGGACGAGACCGCGGCAGAACCCTTGGCCGCCGCCGGGGCATCACCGTCGTCAGCTGCCTTCTCCAGCACCGCGAAGCTGTCCTCCATCGCGAGGTAGGTGTTCTGGTCGTTCTGCTTGACGGTGTCCTCGATCGGCTTCCATGCCGGCTCGATCTGACCGTCGAGGCTTGCTGCCTTGGCCTTGTCGGTACCCGCAGACTCAGCGACCTGCTTGGCGATCTGGTCGATGTTCCGCAGACCCGTCGCTACCTCAGCAGCCGTCGCCGGCTGAGCTGCGGCCGTCGATGGGGCGGCAGGCTGCGTCGGCAGTTGCCGCCGCTGGAGCAGCCCGCAAGCCCGATAAGGCTGACAGCCATCAATATCACACTGGTACTTCGCCACCAACTGGTCCACATCGGATCCTCCGAATGCCAACGCCTGTCAGTCCATCGA